>CAZXPW010000056.1:0-24284 GCA_964643355.1 uncultured Pirellulales bacterium | reverse complement strand
GCGGACCGGTCCGGTGCTGACCGAGGCGCAATGTGCCGAATCGCTGGCGTTTACGCCCTATGATCAATACCGTATCACCGATGAGATTCTCAATCAGAATCTCGTCAAGCCGCCATTTACAGCCCAGGCTTATCATGCCGAACAGATTGCTGAGTTAAGCAAACAATTCGAGACAATGAAATCGGCCAAAACACCCGAAATGCTTGCATCGTGTTCACATGCCTATCGCCGTGCGATCGAAGAACATTCCGGCGACGCTTATCTGAACTGGAAATTCGGCAGATTATTGGCGGAAGAACTGGCCGACTATGCCGCTGCCGAACGACAATATGAGATTGTCCAGTCGCGGTTTCCAAAGTTTCATCGTGCCCTGACGGCGCGGGGACAGATGCTGGCCCAGCTCGGACGCAACGAGGAGGCGATCCGCCAGTTCGTTCGGGCGATCGAATTGCAACCCTATAATTACGATCCACATTATCAGCTCGCCCGCGTTTTTCACAAGCAGGGGCAGGCATTCGAGGCGATCGCGGAATATCGCCAAACGCTTCGATACCGGCCAGGGTATGCGCCGGTGTACAATCCGCTGGCCGAATTGCTGAAAATGCGAGGTCAAATCGACGAGGCCATTGCGGTTTGCATCGAGGGGACCACGGCCAATCCGCAGGATGCGATCCTATTCTGCAATCTGGGGGTTTTATTGGATTCAGCCGGCCGTCCGCAGGACGCGATCCAGGCATTCAGACGAGCGATGGAGTTGGCTCCAGACTCGGCCGACATCCGTCGGGTGGCTGAAACCGTTATGCGTCGCCGCGGAATCCCGATGCCGAGATAAGATTCCCTCAGGGCAAAACCAGTTCCACGGAACCGAGGCGCAATCGTTTGTGCGCGTCGGTCGGGTCATGCGGCAGGGCAATTCGCGGGGTGCCGTCAGCGTCGCCGATGGAGACGAACACTTCGCACGGTCCGGGCTGAACGGGCGGGGCATATCCTTCAGTTTTCTTCGTAACCGTTGCTGTTGTGATGATCGTACGGGCCTGTGCCTTTCCCTCCGGTCCGATCGGCAGATCGCGAACATTGAACGAATCGTCCACCGCGACGCACACAATTCCCCCCTTGGCATCTTTGATCGTCAGCGTGATTACCCCGCCCGGATAGCAGGGAGCAACGCCGGCATTGACCCAGGTGGTTCTAACGGTGAAGGGTTCGCCGAGGCAGATACGAAATGGAAATATCGCCGAACGAAGCTGCAGACGATATCCGATACGCCGATTGATTCGGACGATAATGGCACGGTTTTCTTCCAGAAATTCCCGCGGCCACCAGTGAATGGACATATAACTGGCGTGATAATCTTCGACGGATTTAAGCAGCAGACTGCCGTCTCCCCAGGCCTTGCGTTCCTTGGAAGGACCGTAATGTTCATGTTCGAGCACGACGGGCAGTTTGGGCCAGAAGGCCTGGGCCAGTTCGGCGTGATACCAGGAATTCGGCGGGGGCTGTACGCAGATGCTGTCGTCGCGAAGGGTGATCCCTTTGGAAAGGGCGTAATCCGTGATCGGCAGATGGTCGCCGGGCGTTCCCGGCCCGGCGAAATCGTCACTGATCGCCAGCAGCGTCTTCTTGAAATGCTTAAGGTATAGATCGACATGAATTCGTTTTGTTTCCTCGTCGAAGGGCAGTTTGGAACTGGCCCAGGTATGGCCCTCGCCCCATACGCCGAACGAGCCGATATCGATGAACGCCACATTGCGGTTACCGTCGTATCGTCGTGCCAGAGAGGCGAGAAAGCGATCTAATTTATCCAGATATATAGGATCTTTATAATCCGGTTCCCAAAAGGGTCCGTTTTCTACCAAACCGGTCCCGGGCTTGAAATCGTATCCCTTTGCGCCGGCGTCGTGAACCCATCGCGGTGTCGCCCACCGTGTCCAGGATTCACAGGCGCTGATCCGCAGGGCGATCTGTTTACCCTTGTCGATCCATCGCTGGGCGGGGGTATCCAATAGAGACCAGTTAAACCGACCTTCCTGTGGTTCCAGGAACGACCAGGGCACCCGCAGATACACGCACGACAAACCGGGATAGTCATCGACGGTGTCGGAGGGTTCCAGCTTGGAGCCATAATTGGTGATGATGTTGGAATAATAGTGCAGTGTCCAGCCCATTGCCGGATTGATCAGGGCCTTGCCGTGATCGACCGGCTGGACGATCTGTTCGGCGGAGTCGGCCAAGGCGGTTTGTGCGACGACACCAATTGTGATTCCGAGAGTTATCCAAAGACTACGCATGCAATTCCCTTTCCATGTCGAGAATCGTTCGCACATAGCGATCCGCATCGAATTTCCGTTTGAGGCCCGTCTCATTCATATAGCGGATATTGCCGAAGATCGGTCGGCCACTCCACGGACGATCGTGTTTACCGAAGCACCAGGCCACGCCGGCAAAACCGTTGGGATCGCGGCCGTCGAGCTCATACTTGTCGTTCAGAGAAATCGCCGTCTCAAAGGCCTCCTCCGGAGTCCTGGACCATTCCAGAATCTTTTTGCCCCAGTACATTCGCATATAACCATGCATTTTCCCGGTCAGGACCATTTGTTTTTGCGCTGCGTTCCAATACGGGTCATGGGTATGGGCCTTTTCTATCTGCTCGCGTGTGTAAACATGAGTTCGTTTGTCCTTGCGATGGGCATTCAGGGTTCTGCGAGCCCAGTCGGGCAGCCCGTCGTATTGATCGTATCGGGGATTAAAGCGGACAAAATTGAAAGATAATTCGCGCCGGACGATCAGTTGTTCCAGAAAGGAGTCAGCCGCCGGCTTGTTCGTTTCGCGGACGCGAAGGGCGATGTCCAGCGGACTGATCTGGCCGAAATGAAGATACGGGCTCAATTCAGATTGGAAATCCTTCGTCGGATCATTGTGACCTTCGTCGTAGTGATCCAGCTTGCCGTCGATGAAGCGGTCCAGAAGCCGGTGTGCTTTTTTTCCCCCACCCACCAATAACGGTGATGGAGCAACCGAATGGTCGATATTAAGTCTGCCCAATACAGTATCAATGTCGTCAAGCGATTCCGATGGGATTTTCAGATTGAGCGATGACCACCTTGGTTTTCCTCTTTTAAGGGGGACAAGAAATTGGGACAAACACCGTTGAATTCGCGGGCGAAACACGCCGGCTGAGTACATTTCTTTCTCGGCGGCGACCCGCACCGGAACGACCAGATTGGTTTCGACTTCGATCAGGGGACAATCGATCTTCGACGCAACGGCATTTCGCCATTGCCGCTGAATTCTCAAGTGACCGGAATCCGTGATTACGATATCGGCTCTGCGAGACAGTTCGATCGCGATGGCGTCGGGTTGTCCGAGTTGCAGGATAAATCGAATCCCGAGCTGGGCCAGATTGGCGTCAACTTCCTGCAGTCCTTCCAACATGAAACGATAATGTCGAAGATTGGCTTTTGGAAATGCGTCGGTCAACCCAAACCCAACGACGAGCGGTTTCTTCCGTTCATTGGCCGTGCGAATGGCCAGTTCCAGGGCATGGTTACAATCCACCCGCTGAGAGGCCTGCATCCAATAGAGGACAACCTCGCGATTTTGCGGCTCCGAGGGGTTCAGATTTTCAACTCGTTCCGATTGGATCACGACCGAATCATAGAGGAAAATCGGGGCTTCGTCAATCCTTGCTGGAATCGTTATCGCAGTCGCCGGAAATGATCGGGTGACAGACCGAAAATTCGTTTGAAGGTCCGCGAAAATGCGAATGCGTCGGTGAAACCCAGTTCTCGCGCGACCTGCTTGACCAGAACTTCCGGATCCCCAAGCCGTTCCGCAGCGTAGTTCATTTTTCGGCGAATCAGGACCTGATACGGAGTGTGCTCATGAAAACGACCGAAAAGACGGCAAAGATACGCCGTATCGATATGACATTCCTCGGCGATCTGGGCCAGGTTATCCAATCGCATGAAATGTTCATGGATGTGGCGGAGACAGTGGCGGTAGGTTGTATAGGCCCGTGACCGATCCAGTTGTGGGTCAAGAGCCCGCTCGGCGATTGTATAACCGAGGTGTTCGAGGATGGCGTTGCAGATAAGAGGACTGTATCGCGATCCGGATTGGCCGTTGACGATGAGATCCTCAAAGAGTCTTTGAATCTCATCGATCGCGGACACCTGGAGAAACGAACCCGGGGCCAAACCCAGACGCGTCATCCACTCTTTCGGTCGGACTCCGACAAAATCAACGAAATATTTGACCATCGAATCCTTTCGATCCGAGGAGATCCGATGCGACACATGGGGCCCATAGGTAAAAACCGATCCCGGAGATAATGGATGAGAGCGGCCTGCCACGGTTACTAATCCCCGGCCGAGGGCCACGAACTCGATCGAGTAGAACGGAAAATCGCGGCGATCCACCACATAGTCCGGCAGACATTTCTCCCGGCCCCCGGAGACCACCGATGACCGTTTGGGATCGGATCGTACCTGCGGCAATAGAAACCGGTTGACCTGCGTCACCTGTGACGCAAACAGGTCCGGGCGGGACAGGATGTGGGAAACCGATTTCACGACAAGTCAAAAAAAGCCATATCTTGGACAATAATCGCCATTACTCTTTGGTTTTCTTATGAGTATAGTATATACGGTGAATAGATGAAAGTCAATATTGGATAGGGACGGCTATGGCTCCCAACGAATCATTGGATACGACAAATATGGCAAAAAAAATCGATACCCACAGGACCAACCGATTGGCCCAGACCACGCTGAACAAGGAGGATCAGATCGTCATCACCGGCGCCGGAGGATTCATTGCCGGGGCGCTGACACGGTACTTTCACGATCAGGGGTTTACCCGGATCCGTGCGATCGATAAAAAACCGTTGCCTGAATGGTATCAGCGGGTACCGGGCGTCGAATGTCTGTGCATGGACCTCAAAGAGGAAGACAATTGCAAACGGGCCTGTGAAGACGCCGTGGAAGTGTATAATCTGGCGGCGGACATGGGCGGCATGGGTTTCATCGAACGCTTTCGTGTCGAGTGCCTCCGAAGCATTCTCATCAATACTCACATGATCGAGTCCGCCTGGAAGGCCGGGGCCCGGCGATATTTCTATGCCTCCTCCGCTTGCGCGTACAACACGAAGTTGCAGGAAGATCCGAATTGTCCAGCGCTGAAGGAAAGCGACGCCTATCCGGCCATGGCCGAACGCGGCTACGGATGGGAAAAACTCATGTCGGAAATGTTTTGCCAGGAATACACGGCCGAACGGGGACTGAAAACTGCGATCGCCCGCTTCCACAATGTCTATGGACCCTGGGGAACCTGGGACGGCGGCCGGGAAAAGGCGCCGGCGGCGATCTGCCGCAAGGTTATCGAGGCCAGGGATACCGGCAAGCATGAGATTACCATTTGGGGGGACGGAAACCAGACGCGAAGTTTCATGTACATTGACGATTGTGTCTTCGGTATTGATCAGATCATGCACTGTGACGAACTGATCGCCGTGCCGATCAACCTGGGTTCCCAGGAGATGGTTTCGATTAATGAGTTGGTATCCCTCGCGGAAAAAATCGCGGGCATTAAACTCCAGCGTCATTATGATCTTGACGCTCCCAAAGGTGTTGCCGGCCGCAACAGCGACAACACCTTCATCCGGAAAGTTCTTGGCTGGCAACCCTCCACCTCTCTGGAAAAAGGCCTGACTGCCACCTACAAGTGGATTCAACAGCAATATCAACAACGCAAATCCGGTCAGCATACCGTGAGCTGATTGGATCAGAATGGAAGCCGTTCATGGAGGACAAGATTCACAGCCCAATCGAAATTGCTGAGGTCATAGGGCAATTCCCATATCGTATTGCTCTGGCCGGCGGTTGGATCGATCAGCCGTTTGTTTCCCGTCACAATCCAAATCCCCCCGGATCCATGGTTGTTGTAGGTGTCGTTCCGCAATTCCGTTTTATGGACCGTTCCGGCATTTGCAGCAGTACCCGCGAAATTGCGATGAAGCTTTGGAAGGACCGTTTGCCGGACGGCGATCCAGACAATCTGGTTCGACAACTCTACGCGGCCGAAAATGCCGGACGGATGGATCCGTCGGGTTCGCAGGATATGATCGGACTGGTCTATCCGGGAATCAACCGTTTGGATTACGATTTTGGATTCGAAGGCGGGGTCTTCCCGCGACACATCGAATCCAGCAAGGATTCAACCGTCATTGCGTGGCTGCAGGAACATCTGCACATCCTGCCGGTGGCCCCGAGGCCCGACGGTTACAGTCCGTTGGGCCGAAAAAATCTTGCGCCCCAATGGATCGCCCGATTGGGGCAATCCGGCCGGGACTGTTTCGACGCGATTGTCAACCGAGACCTGGTCGCGCTGGGGAAAACTCTGAATGCCTGTATGACCTGCTGGGAAATGATCCTTCCGGATACCGTCGACCATTCCTCCTTAACAGTGGATCTGATCCGGTTGCTCAAGGCCTATCAATCACGATATGCCGGAGCGATGTACTCCGGTTGCGGTGGCGGCTATCTTTTCGTCGCGTCAGACAAACCGGTCCCCGGCTCCTTTCAGATTCAGATACGGATTTAACAACGATGAGCGGCCCAAACAAAACGGTAGTCGTATGCCGCGCGTTCGACGACATTCGAGCGGCCGATGTCCGTTTTTTGCATGAGGCATCCCGGCAAGGGCCATTGACCGTCCTGCTGTGGTCCGATGCCTTGTGCCAAAGCCGGACCGGCCGGCCGCCGAAGTTCCCCCAGGCCGAACGGTTCTATACCGTCCAGTCGATCCGTTGCGTTCAGGCCGTGTATCTTGTCGATGACCCCTGCGAAAGTCAATTGCCCGCAATTTCGGGGCCAACTCCGGCTATGTGGGCTGTACGCGAAGGCGAGCATTCCTTCGCCCGGCAATCCTATTGTAGCGGAAAGGGGATTGATTATCGTATCATCCGAGAGTCGGATTTGGCCGGATTCCCTGAATGGGAATATCCGCTATTGGATTCCTCCCCCCGGCGAAAAAAAGTCATGGTCACCGGCTGCTTCGACTGGTTTCATTCGGGCCATATCCGCTTCTTTGAGGAGTGTTCCGAACTTGGCGATCTGATTGTCGTTGTCGGCCATGATCAAAATCTCAGAGAACTCAAAGGCCCCGGCCATCCGCTCTTCGATCAGGATCACCGGCGTTATATGGTTGGCGCCGTGCGTTTTGTTCACCTGGCGGTCATCTCCACGGGTCATGGCTGGATGGATGCCGAACCCGAGGTCCTTCGCCTTCGGCCGGATATCTATGCCGTCAACGAAGACGGCGATAAACCCATTAAACGAGACTTCTGTAAACAGTATGGAATCGAATATGTGGTCCTCAAGCGTCTGCCTAAACCGGGTCTGGAACGAAGGACCAGCACCCATCTCCGAGGTTTCTGAAAATTTAAGTTAGAAAAGGATGTGAAATATGAATACGAAAAATGCCGTTCCATTCACACCGATATCTTTGGCAGTCCTATTGATGGTCTTGCTGTCGGTATCCTGTTTTGCTGCGGAAAATCCTTCCGCGGATCCCCTTTCGCAATTCAAATGCCCGGAATGGTTCCGAGATGCCAAGTTCGGCATCTGGTCCCATTGGGGGCCGCAGGCCGTGCCCATGAACGGCGATTGGTATGCCCGCGGCATGTATGAACCGGGCAACAAACATTACAAATACCATCTTGAACATTACGGCCATCCGTCGGAATTCGGCTATAAGGACATCATTCCGCTGTGGAAGGCCGAAAAGTGGGATCCCGAACGATTGATGGCCCTCTACAAAAAGGCCGGCGCCAAATACTTCGTCAGCATGGGCGTTCACCACGATAATTTCTTCCTTTGGGATTCAAAAATCCACAAATGGAACGCCGTGAACATAGGCCCCAAACGCGATGTTGTCGGCGACTGGCAAAAGGCCGCCAAAAAGGAAGGACTATACTTCGGCGTATCCGAACATCTCGGAGCCAGTTTTACCTGGTTCCAGGCCAGCCACCGTGCCGACAAGGAAGGCCCCAAAGCCGGCGTCCCCTACGACGGCGCCGATCCAAAGTATCAGGACCTCTACCACTTCCCCGCCGAACCCGGTGACAACGGCTGGTACAGTAACAATCCCAAATGGCACGCCCAATGGTTCGAACGGATCAAGGAACTGGTGGACAAGTATCAACCCGATCTGCTCTATACCGACGGCGGAATTCCCTTCGGTCAATTCGGCCGCGATCTGGTCGGCCACTTGTACACTGAAAATGCCGAGCGGAACAACGGTGTCGTTCAGGCGGTCTATACCTGCAAACAGAAGGCCGACGGCCAGTGGGTCGAAGACTTGGAACGCGGCGTCAAGAGCGGGATCTTGGATGAACCTTGGCAGACCGACACCTCCATCGGCGACTGGTACTACAACCGAAACTGGAAGTTCCGCAATGTCAACTGGACGATTCACATGCTTATTGATATTGTCAGCAAGAACGGCAACTTGCTGCTCAATGTCGTCCAGCGCCCCGATGGTTCGCTGGATGCTGAAGTCGAACAGATGCTTGAGAAGGTGGCCGCATGGATGGCCGTCAATGGAGAGGCGATCTATGCGACTCGGCCGTGGTTGACTTTTGGGGAAGGGGCGGTTAAAGCCGGCGGCGGAAACTTCAAGGAAGATTTTGCGTACTCCAATCAGGACATCCGCTATACCCGGTCCAAGGATGGCACGATCCTCAACGCATTTGTTCTTGGCTGGCCGGAAAAGGCCGTCACTTTACGGTCGGTACGGGTGGATGCGGTTTCGAGTGATGCGATAGTCCGAATGCTCGGATACGAAGGCAAGATCGAGTACGCCGTCAATGCCGACAAGCAACTGGTAATCTCTATTCCTGAAATGACTGAGAACCAACGGCCGGTCGGTCCGGCCTGGACCCTTCAGCTCAGGGGTTTTACAGTTTCCCTGCACCCTTCGGCCCAGTATGACCAGCCCGGAGCTGTGACACTTACGGCCGAACAGGCCGTTTTGGATGGAGACCGGATCAATACGGAAAAAAAGGGAAATCTGGAAAAGAATATCGGATTTTGGGACTCGCCGCACGACAAGGCCCATTGGCTGGTTTCGATCAAACAGGCCGGAATCTATCAGATACGCGGTGAATTTGCCGCCGCTGCCGGAGCATCAAAGGTTACAGTGGAGGTCCTTCCCGGACCTTCGACCACAGCCGGTATTCCCATTACGGGCTCGTGGGAAAAGACGGCTTGGGTGGAACTGGGCAAGTTGAATTTCGAAAAACCCGGCATCTATCATCTCGTCCTTCGAGCCGCCGATCCGGCCTCATGGAAGGCCATCAATGTCTGGCGGATTCAGTTGGCCCCGGCGCCGAGATAAGAACGATCAACCGCCGCTGTCGGTCTTTTTGCGGGAATCGAGGAACGCCTGCAGGAAGGCCGCGGCGGCGATCGCGTCCAGTCGTTTTTTCTTCTTCCCCCGTGTCAGTTCCATCGCGCCGAGTTTGTCTTCGGCGTCAAAGCTGCTGAGCCGTTCGTCGAAGAATTCCACGGAGATGCACAGCTTTTTCTGCAACAGACGGCCGAAAGTTCGAACCTCCGCGGCCTGCGGACCTTCGGTGCCGTCCATATTCAGCGGCAGTCCGATAACGATCGCGTCAACTTTCTCTCGGGTGAGGGTCTGCTTGATCCGTTCGATCAGGCCGGCCGTTCCTTCGACGACCGCCAACGGCGATGCCATCGTTTCGCCCTCGTCGCAGACGGCCAGCCCCGTTCGCTTCCGACCATAATCGACCGCCAAATACCTCATACTATTACTCAATACCTTCAAACGGTTTCCCGTTACAAGTATTTCTCTCCCGCGCTGGTATGGATGCGGTCGAGAAGTTCCTTGAGTCGGCCGGTTTCCTCGATCGGACAGACCAGCGTTGCATCGTCACTGTGGACGACAAGCATGTTTTTCATCCCCAAGCATGCCACCAGATGATCCGGCCGATCGCTGATCACGATGTTGTCGCGGCAATCCAGAAGCTCCCGCTGTTCCGCGATGACCAGGTTCCGCTGTCCGTCAAGCTCGATCACTTCCGCCAGCGCCGCGAACGAACCCAAGTCATGCCAACGACAATCCAACCGAACTGCGTAAACCTCCGGGGCTCGTTCCATGACGGCATAGTCGATGCTGATTTTGGGGATCTTTCCGAACCACTCCTGCAGGGCTTTTTTGCGCTGGCGCCCCTTCCAAGCCCTGCCGATGGCCTGCAGCGGCTCGACGGCCGCCGGAAGATTGGCCCGCAGATGGCCCAGAATTGTCGCCGCTTTCCAGACGAACATGCCGCTGTTCCACGCATACCCTCCATCGGAGATATACTGCAGGGCGGTCGCCTCGTTTGGTTTTTCCTTAAACGCAACCACCGGCGAAACTGGATTAACACAGCCGTCGTATTGTGCCGCCGGTCCCAGCTTGATATAGCCGAACTGGGTACTGGCAAAAGTGGGCTTGACGGCAAATGTCACCATGGCCTGCGGATGATCGTGAACAAATCGCAGCGCATCCCGCGCGGCCCTATGGAAGTCCTCGTTCGGTTCAATGAGTTGATCGGCGGTTACCACTGCCATTGCCGCATCGGGTTCGGCTGCGCTGACGATCGTTGCCGCCAGACCGATCGCCGCGGCCGTGTCGCGAATCTCCGGCTCGGCGATGAGATTGTCTTTCGGCAGATTCGGAATTGCCTGCCGGATCCCATCGACAAAAAGACGATTGGTCAATACGAGAATCTGTTCGGGAGCAACCAGTCCGCAGACGCGATCGTAACACAATTGCATCAAACTTTTCCCATTGAACAGGGGCAACAGATGTTTGGGGCGATTCTGTCGACTCAATGGCCACAATCGCCGACCCGCGCCGCCGGCCATGATTACCACAAAATCCGTCTTGTTCGTTTCCGAGCCACTTTGTTTGGCCATTCGTCAAACCTCAGATCCGGTATGCCGGATCCATCATGGCGATTGGCTGGATCTTGGGAACCATCGATGCATAGTCCGGATGCCCCATCAGGGCCATGGTGGCGTCCTTGCCCAGTTCAACCGCCGGCTGGTTATAGGCGTCAATTTCGAAAAGCCGACCCGCCAGAGAAGTCGCCACTTCGTACAAGTAAAGAAACTGGCCAACCGTCCGTGCGTCGACTCGCTCAAATAGAACCGTCATGCACGGCCGATGATCTTTAACCAGGGCATATTCGGTCGCCACTTTTTCGCAGTTCAGCAGCTTGGACATCTTCTGCCCGGCCAGGTATCCCAACTCCGGCGCACAATCCGGCGCCGGCCCGATTGTCAGGTCTCGGCTGAATTCCTGTACCTGCAAAAAAGTGAAAATTTTATCGTTGGGTCCCTCGCGATAGAGCTGAACCTGGCTGTGCTGGTCGGTAGTGCCCAGTGCCTTGACGGGCGTGGGACCGACAAAGACCGTTGCGCCGTGGGTGTCTTTGGCCTTGCCGAGACTTTCCGCCCAAAGCTGGCGATACCAGTCTGACAAGTCCTTAAGGCCGTAGGCGTATGGCATCATCACTGAGATTCGTTTGCCCCGCTGGTAAAAGTGATGGTTCACTCCCGCCAGGATCGCCGCCGGATTTGCGTAAAATCCTGTGCCTTTGACTCGCTGGTCCATGTCCGCCGCGCCGGCCAGCAGGGCATCGATGTCGATCCCGCAGACCGCAGCGCTCAAGAGACCCACGGGGCTCAGCACGCTAAACCGTCCGCCCACGCCGTCGGGAACGACCAGCGAGCGAAAACCGTACTTGTCGGTGATCTGTCGCATCGTGCCTTTTTTCGGATCGGTCGTGGCGATGACATGCTCCTTGAATCCCGCCGGACCAAGCCGTTCCAGCAGCACCTTCTGGAGGATCAGGTATTGCGCCGCGGTCTCGGCCGTTCGACCGCTCTTGCTGATGACATTAAACCAGGTCCGATCGAGTTTGTCGCCGATCCAGTCGAGAAAGGACGCCAGTTGTGCCGGATCGACATTGTCAAAGACAAATAACCGAGGTCCTTTGCGTTGCTTTTCGTCCATGTTGTACAGATACGGGTTCAGCGCCGTTTGCAGCGCGATATTCCCCAGGGCCGAACCCCCGATCCCCAGCACGACAAAGTTATCGCAGGCCCCCGCAATTTCCGCCGCGATTTTTTTGGCGGATTCGGCATATTCGGTTTTGTAAGGCAGATCCCGATAGGGGGTATTACCGGCCTGGCGGGCCAGGTTGACCTTCTCAATCGCCATGGTCGTCTTAGCGGATATTTCGGAAAATTGGTCTCGGCTGATCCCGTGTTCCGATCCGAGAACCTCCGCCGTAACATTCTTGTAATACAGACTGATATTTGCTTGTCCCACCATCGTTCCTTTCGAGATTCAATTATGTTTATTCCCCATCACTTTACCTCCCGATTTACGAATCGTCAATGGTTTCGTTCCGCGTTCGAAGGGTGGATATCAGGATGGATCAGCTACACAATCGGTCTCAATCCTTGCCAATGGGAGCCCCTTGTGAGAAGATATCTGGAAGGGAAAGGAACTTACTGAATGGTCGTACCCTGGTTGTGGTTGTTAATGTCCAGTTTGGCCGCTCAGCCGGATCAAACCCAATATATCCTGTTTAACCGGTCTCCGGGCCATGTCTTCAACCAGGCCAGCCCGCGGTCAATCACCCCCGAGGGATTGATTGAGATTACTCGAAATTTTCCCGTCTCGGCGGATTCCCATCGTCGCGTCGGCGTCGCTTTCATTTTCTCGTACCTGAATACTTCGGATGCCGACACGCTCGAATCCCTCCGGCGGTTCCTCGACGCCGCTCGCCGGACTCGTACGCCGATTCTCATCAAGCTTGACGGTGAGAGCTGGTGGTCTGCCGTTCCAGAGATGTGGAATTGGTGGGATCCGGCCAAATCCGGCTACGATCCCGCCAATCGTGAAAATGTCGAATGGACCGGCTGGTCGCCTGATTTCGCGATTCGAATCGCCTGGCGGAACTGGGGCCGGCAGATTCGCATCCTTCCTCCGCCGAATCTGTTCAGCCCGCGATATCGCAAGGTCTGTCATAAAAAGATGGCGATGATTTTGCCAATCATCCGGGATTGGTGGCAGTCGCTTCCCCCCGACGAAAAAAATTTGCTCGTTGGAATCAATGTCGGTTGGGAAAGCTCTATCGGAGTCAACGCTTGGTATTACCCCAACGGCAATGATCTTCTGAGCCGGCCGGCCTCGGAAGATCCCCAAACCGGTCTGAACACCGACGATGTTCTCGCCCGTGGCCAGATCCAGATCGGATATGCCGCCGTCCGGTCGGCCGAGATCCGATCGTCCGGCCGTATTACCGAGGTCGATCTCTGCGAGGTCGTCTGTCGCCACCTCGAAGATCTTGCCTGCGTCGTTGCCGAGGCCGGTTTCCCCCGCGAAAAAATCTTCACGCATTCGGCCGGTTGGAAGGATGGCGAACGGCTCTATTCGACGGCCCTGAATCGGTATTCCTGTCCCGGTTGGAGCTTCTACCGCTATGCCGACAATCCCGCCAACGACAGGGGCATTCAGGAAGTTCTCCATGTATCCGATGCTCCATACTGGGCCGCCTCCGAGTGGCTCTTCCAGAAATCCGAAGAAACGCCGGATTGGAAATCCGCGATCGAAACAACTTTCGTCGATCCCGCGTGCCGTTTCATCTGCGTCTATAATTGGGAAGCTGTTGCCGACAAGCCCGGCGTCATCGAGGCCGTTCGACAGGTCTGCAACGAAAAGTGATCGCCGGTTAACGGGACTTCTTCAGCAGGTCCGGCCGTTCCCTCTGTAACCACGGTGGAAATTGATCCCGCCGGACTTTCGCCCAAAGCCCGTTCTTTGAATCCATCGACCGTTGTTGTAGCGCCACATACCTTTCGAAATGGCTATGTCGAAATCGCAGATCGGCGTAACCATACCCTTCGCCGACAATTCGTTCGTTGAGAATCGTTCCATCCGGTAAACGAATATACGCCAGCAGTCGCTGATACTTATCCCGAACATCGCCCACCGTGTCCAGCAAGACGGTGATATTCTGGTTCAGCGCGATGTCCGTTGTAAATGCCGTTGCCTCCGGACCGAAAAACATCGCGGGGGTTTCTCCGATCTGTTTTTCCGGCGTGTCGATTCCCAATAGCCGAATCCGCGTGGTGGGATTGGGACCGTCTGCGACGGCAAGATCCAGCGTGTCTCCGTCGATGACATTCACAACGGAAAAAGAACGGTTATGATAACGGGTATAATCCCTCCAGTCCGTCCCCCAATGAGCGATACTCTGCCGAAAACTTCCGCCATATTGCCGGTCTATTACCCCCAGAAGGATCAGCAGAAGGATTACGGCGATTGTTAGCAGATTTCGCCGCCTGCGACTCATCGCTGTGGGGAACCGGTTCTTTCGTTTTCGTTGTCCCATGCCCTGCAAGAGTCAATCGTCAGTAGTCAATCTTCAATCCCTTGCCATCCAAAAAACAACCCGACATCATTCCGGTGCCGGGTTGATAGGACCAAACAAAAATAGCGATTTTACTTCCGCTGGTCGGCGGGTTTGTCCAGTTCGAACGCGTCGCAGACCACCGTCAGGGCCTTGTCTCCATCTTTGAGATCGACAATGCAACTGATACGAATTTCGCTGGTCGTGATCGAATCGATATTGACCTTGGCGTCGGCCAGCGACTTGAAGAGCTTGGTTGCTACGCCATAGTGCGAACGCATCCCCACGCCCACCACCGAAACTTCGGCGATGTCGTCGCGGACAAACACCGATTTGCAGTTGACCTGCGGCTGGATCTTCTCGATCACCTTTTTGGCGTCGGCCAGATCGCTCTTGGCGCAAGTGAACGAAAGATTCGCCTTTTCTGAGCTGACTTCCGTCTGAATAATGTCGTTGACGACAATCTTGGCCTCGGCCAGTTCCGCAAAAACCTTGGCTGCGTTGCCGGGCTTATTATCCACATCCACCATTCCGATCTTGGCCAGATCCTTCTGGATCGTGGCCCCCGAGACCAATATGCCTTCCATTTGCGGTACCTCGTGCGTAATTATGGTTCCCTTGCTATCGTTCATACTGCTGCGGACATGAATGACCACATTGTACTTCTTGCCGAATTCGATGCTGCGGCTGTGCATCACGCCGGCGCCCAGACTGGCCAGTTCCAGGATCTCGTCGTAGCTGATCTGATCCATCTTGACGGCCTTGGGATACTTCCGGGGATCGGATGTATAGACCCCGTCCACATCCGTATAGATCTCGCACATCTGGGCCTTCAAAGCCGCCGCCAGAGCTACGGCGCTGGTATCCGACCCCCCCCGACCGAGCGTCGTGATGTTACCCTGCTCGTCCACTCCCTGGAATCCGGCGACAATGACGATGTACCCCTCGTTGAGCTTGTTGAAGATCCGATCCACGCCGATGCTCTGGATGCGGGCTTTGGTGTACGAATTGTCTGTCATCATCTGAATCTGTGCGCCGGTAAAGCTGATGGCCTTTTGCCCCATCGCCTCCAGCGCCATCGCAAACAGCGACACGGTCTGCTGCTCGCCCGTGCTCAGAAGCATATCCATCTCCCGTTTGGGGGGATTCGGGTTGACTTCCATCGCATCGGCGATCAGGTGGTCGGTCTGATGTCCTCGGGCCGAGGCCACCACGACCACCTGGTAACCCTGCTTGGCGGCGTTAAGCGCCCGCCCGGCGGCACGACGGATTTTTTGAGCGTCCGCCACCGAAGTCCCGCCGAATTTCTGAACCAATACTGCCATACCATTACCCTTATTCGTTTTTCTTATGGGTTCTATTCGGAGCCATTATGCATGAAGATTCTCGCTCTTCGTGCTGGAAAAATATACTGTCGCACCGGAAAAAAGCAAGAGAAAACTACCTTGAAAAATTAACGGCCTGGCCTAACCGAATCCAATCGGACATCGACTTTGGGGACATTATTCCGTTTCCATGACGATCCGAAACCCGATCTCGCCGGCAGCCCGTTCCGGTTCCGCGGTTCCCCGTTCGGCCGATCCGCAGTCGTCGTTGGGATATTCCCAGGACCCACCGCGAATGACTCGCTGTTTGCCCTCGGCCGGTCCTGTCGGGTCGGTCGCTTCTTCATCGGGATAGGCCTTTGGATCGTACCAGTCGCTGCACCACTCCCAGACATTGCCATGCATGTCGAACAATCCCCATACATTGGATCGCTTCAGGCCGACGGTATGATTACGGTTGTCGCCCAGAGCCGAGGTATTCGTCCGGCACCAACCGTATTCCGGCAGCCCCATGGGATCATCCCCAAAACAGAAGGCCGTCGTCGATCCCGCCCGGCAGGCATACTCCCATTCGGCCTCCGTCGGCAGCCGGTACTTTCGGCCTTCCTTGTCGCCGAGTCGCTTACAGAATTCCGCGGCCTGCTGCCAGGTTATACAGACGGCCGGAGAGGAGAATCCGATGCTTTCCTTTGGGGTGAAATGCTCCTCCCACGGATGGGTCCGCATCAATCCGCTCCATTCGGCCTGCGTGACCTCCATCGTTCCGATCCAGAAGCCCTTTGTCAGTCGGACTTTGTGCCGTGGAGATTCGTCGCCTTCTGAACCCGCCTCATTTCCATTTCGTCCCATCTGGAATTCGCCCGGCGGGATCTTTCGCAGCGTCATTCCGAGGGAATTGATCAGTTCGTTCCCTTGGTCCTCCCGTTCCAGCCGGACCACCAGAACGAAAGGCCCTTGGAATTTTGCGGTAAGCTCGGCAAGATTGGACAATCGCCCCGCCTGCAAGGGTTCCAAATCATGTTGCGCATCCAGGACGAACATGCGCCAACGATAAGTCTCGGATGCGGGAAGATTAGCGAAGACCAGATTGAGATTCTGTTGCCAGTTCAGAAAATAGCTGATCAGGATCGTCCATTGGTTTCCCTGTTCGTTCGTTCCCGCAAGGATTGTTCCCTGTTCATTCGTCCATCCGGTTGTTTCCAGTCGGTAGGTCGTTTCCAGCAACATCCGGAACGCCTTCATGGCATAATAAGTCTTCTTGGGTGCGGCATACCGGTCGAACAACCCGAACAAGCTTGTATCACCGCTGTAGTAATTGGCGACATCCACGGGGCTGTTCTGCAGATCACTGAGAACGCAGGCCAGGAAAGCCGCTCCCTCGGCCCCACCCATCCGGTCGTACCAGTTCCTTCGCTCGATCCCCTGTCCCGACAGCCCCATGGGTCGCCAGTCGTTTCCCGGAAGATAATTCCACTCGTTCAGATGAATCTCCGTTGTCTCAAAACCGTATTCATCTAACAACTTGCGTATCTCGTTTGCCTTTTTGGCATAGATAAAGGGCTCATGCGAATAAGTATGCCACGAAAAAAAATCCAGCGGTGCCTGTCGTTCTTTACAGGTCTTGAGGAAGGCCTTTACAAATTCCGTCGGTTTGAGGGCATTACCTTTCAGTTCCCCCATGGCTCCGATCGACGGTCCGCCGACCTTCAGATCTGGAAAGCTCGTCTTGATTGTCTTTGCGGCCGTCACATAGAGCTGGAAATACTGTTCGTCGGTCCCCGTCCACATGGCCGGTCGGTTCTCCGGCTCGTTCCAGATTTCCCAGTAGCGGATGTTGTGCCGAAAACCGCCGGCCCACCCCTCATTATAGTGCCGGATGATTCCGATACAGATCTGTGCCCACTTGTCCATATCGTTCGGCGGGTGAACGCGGTATTTCCTTTGTGTGTGCTCGATGCTCTCGCCGAGCCGATAAACGATCCCGCATCCGGCGTTTACGATCGCCGAGATGTAATCATCCGTCCGGCGAAAATCGTAGCTTTCCGGATGTTCCGGATCGGCCGACATGTCGGGAAAAATCGCGTGGATATCCACGATCTCCGGATCGGGCCACTCGCTGTCGTGCAGCCGCGCCAGAGGAAATCCCAACTCCCGGTAGTAGGTTGACAAATCCACCAGTTCCCCTTGGTTGACCGGCCCGTTGTTGACGCCATGTAGCGGCCGAATCGTTCCGGTTTGCCGGGAACAATCAATTCGAAGCTCAACGGCAAACAGCGTGGGCACAAGCCCCCACAACAGGAATATGCTCCATAAATATCGTGGCGCAGAAATGCGGGATTCATTTTGCATGGGGATTCGGTTGATTGGCCTATCCATCGAATTCCCGGCTGGAGAGTTTGCTTTCGATGGACTTGGGTTTCACCTCCTCCGATTTTACCCGGACTCGATTGGGCTCCAACTGCACCGCCGACAACAGCGAAAGATACAACTGCAGCGTCCGTTCGTCCACCTTGTCGATCATCCGATGCGCCACCGCCCGCGGGTCGTCATATTGAATCAAGCCGGCGTTGATATGCGATCCCCTTTCCTCCAGATAATGGGCAAACGACACGGTGCTGGTGATCCAACGGGTTTCCTGCTCATCCCATACCATCGGCAGGGTGGGTTCCTTGATCCCCCAGACCCGATCATTGGCGATCAGAAACAGCGCGATGTAACAACAGACCATCAGCAGCAAAAAGCACACCAGAGCGAGCCCCGCAAAACCAAGGGGAGAAAGGGACGGCGCATCGATATTCTCTTCGCCGCCGGTGTTCATCAAAAGATAAAACCCCAGGAAACCAAACAGAAGGACCCCGGCAAACAGGGCACTGCGGATCATATCCAGCGAAAAACCCTTCGCCTGATCCTTCGCCCAGGACCGAGTATAAATCGTTTTCTCCATACCCATAGTATATTTCTTTGAGAAAGAAAAACAAGTTGAGAAAAAGAATTTGTCCTGGATTGATTTTTCTTTCCGATCCGGATAAGGTAATTCGCGTTCGGATGCCCGATGCGGCGAATTCAGCGAGGAAAGGATTACGCTATGGCCAATATCCCTCAATCTTCAGTACCGAGCGGTCGTCTGGTTTCCATCGACGCCCTCCGCGGCTTTGACATGTTCTGGATTATCGGGGGCGGCACAGTGCTGGGCTCTCTGGCTGAGATCTTTCCGCAGCCGATCTTCAAAACGATCCAGACCCAACTCGAACATGTCGTTTGGGAGGGCTTTCGGTTTGAGGACCTGATCTTTCCCCTGTTTTTGTTTATTGTGGGTCTGGTCCTTCCGTTTTCCCTGGCCCGTCGCAAACAGGAGGGCGGCAGCGCGGCCGTCGTCTGCCACATCCTCTACCGTGCCGCGGTCCTGATCCTGATCGGCATGATTCTCAACGGCCTGCTCAAATTCGACTGGCCCAACATGCGCTGGCCCGGTGTCCTCCAGCGGATCGGCCTGTGCTACGGAATCGCCGCCTTGATCGTTTTCTTCACCGAATGGCGGGCCCAGGCCGTCATTTTCGTTTCGATTCTGCTGGCCTACTGGGGTGTCTCCATGTTGATCCCTGCGCCCGGTCATGCCGCCGGCGATCTGTCGATGCAAGGATGCCTGTCCTCCTGGATCGATCAACAACTCATCCCCGGCCAGTTGTATTACAAATATGGCGACAACGAAGGACTCCTCTCCTCGTTCCCGGCCGTCTGTACGGCCTTGCTGGGCGCGCTTGCCGGCCACTGGCTGCGCTCCTCTCGTTCCGGCCACCAGAAGGCCCTCGGCCTGCTCGTCGCGGGATTGATCTGCGTGCCTCTCGGTTACGCCTGGGGCCAAATTTTCCCTATCATCAAGATTCTTTGGACCAGCTCCTATGTCCTCTTTGCCGGCGGTTGGTCGCTGCTGTTGCTGGCCGTATTCTACTGGATTATCGATGTCCTCGGATTCAAAAAGTGGGCCTTCTTCTTCATCGTCATCGGCGTCAACCCCATCACCATCTACATCCTCCAGCACTTGGTCAGCTTCGAGGACTTCGCCGCCGTCTTCCTGTCTGGTCTGGCCAAATCCGTTGGCCCCTGGGAGCCGATCATCATGCCCCTCGGCGTGATCACTTTCTCTTGGCTCTTCCTCTACTTCCTCTACCGACACAAAATCTTCTTTAAGGTCTGAGCCCGAATCCGCCAAAACAAGGGGACAGGTACCTTGCGCCAATCGCTAAAGATACCCGTCCCCGTTTTGAGCGTCTCCGCGCCCAAATTCAATTTCCTCGTTGACCCCTTAATGGTTAACTGAAAAGCGTTTCTTTCGTTCCGGCCCGTCGCGACAGATAAATCTGTTCTCCGATCCCTTTGCCGAATAGAATGATTTCCTCTCGAAGCCCTTTCCCGGACAGTCCGTACTTGGCTCCCAGCGTTTGAACCCGATCTCGTATTGTGGACGACATCAGCATGAAGAAAAGCTCTTCCGCAAATCGTTCCGTAGTTATGGTCTTGATATCCATGGCTCTATACCTCATTCATTCTGTGTTTCGGTCCATCTCTACGATATAAGACGCAAAACTCCGCGAAGGTTTACAGAAATTCCGCCCTCACACCCAAATTGGGTCAAAATCGGTATTTTTACCGATGCCTTTCCCGAACTTTCGGAATGATTCTTGGTCGGTTCTCCTGGTTGCTTGGTTGTTGTTCTACCAAAGAGTTTGGACGGGATCGACTTACTGCTATCCGTATGTATATTTTTTTATAAGTTGTTTGGGGGGGACAAGACGAAAACGAAATTGTTCGAACGAAATTGTTATGCCCTTGACCGAGTCGTTAGCCGATGATATAAGATTACCCGAAAATGGAAAGGAATTCCTTGGAAATGACATGGAAAATGCGGTTTCGGATTGCCGGCGCGATGCTGGTCGGAATCGTTCTGCTCGGGGTTTTAACGGGACCGGTCATGCGTCCGGCCGATCCAGAAAGTGCCGTCACTCTCTATCAGGCAGGCATTAAGCCAATGGCGATTGCTTCTTGTTTGGCAATGGCTTTTGTCAGCGGGCTGATTGCCTTTTTTTTGGCTTGGCCGTTTGGTCGTGAGTTGGCGCCTTTGGCCGCACCAGCCGGACTGGCCTACTGGGCCTGCACTTCGGGCAACATGTTCTCAATCATCATTCTCAATTCCGGTTTTGCCGAGCGAAAAACGCTATATTCTGCCATGAAATGGGAGGGGTTCTTCTGGCTGGCCGTTGTTGCCTGCGGTTGGCTGGGTTCGATTGTTGCCGCGCGAATCTCGAACGCAAAACCCATTCAAATCCCCGGATTTTCGCAAGAGAGGCAGGGATCCGTCAATCTGCTAACTATTGTATCGGGGATCGCCGTATCCGTCGTTGTCGCCAATTTTGTTTTGATCGCTTTGGCCCAAGATGTTCGGATTTTTGATAGCAAGCTCGGATCGGTGATTGGCCAGCCGGGAAAAGCGCAGATCGCTTTTGCGGTGATCGTGGCCTTTGGACTGGCGGCGTATGGATCCAAGTATTTCCTGGATATCGGACATATATATACAGTTATTGCGGCCGCCGTGCTTGTGTTTCTGGTCTTTTCCTGGTATTCCGGTAATACGGCCAAGATGCAATATATGGCAGAATCCAAAGCCAATGCTTTTTTCCCCAACGCCATTTGCGCGATTTTGCCCCTGCAAATTCTGGCATTTGCCCCCATTGGAGCCGTTGCGGGGTACTGGCTGGCCGTTAAAACCCATTATCATCGCCAAAATCCGTCATAAGTCCTTATTCAGAAGTATTTTGCAAAAATGGGTACTCTCGGAAGTTGGGAGATTTCATAGATTTTGAATGGGGAGTTTTTTGGGGTATACAAGGAAATTCCTCATTCCCGTAACCCTTTCCAAGATAAGCACTTATGATTGCGTCTGGGTTCCGTTTGTCTTCGAAATGACAAACCAGTGAAAAACCATTACTTTGCCCCCCGAAAAACGCCGAAATACTATTGCCTTATTCTCGGTTTTTCGGAATACAACTGAGATTGATGCGTATATAGATATGGATAAAGGATTTAGCGCGACTCGCTCGGAAGCGGACGCGCAAGACCGACAAACCAAGGAGTCCAGTTATGTTGGTCCTGAGCAGACAAAAGGATGAATCCATCATTATCGGTGACGATGTCGAGATTACCATCGTCGATGTGCGCGGCGACAAGGTGCGACTCGGCATCAATGCCCCCAAAAGCATTACCGTGCATCGGAAAGAAGTGTATGAGGCGATACAGCGGGAAAAAGCCGAAAAGGCCAAGAGCGGTGCAACGGATAATCCTCCCAGCGGAAACGGCGAGGTAAAATAAAGTTCAAGAGTTTGTTGAATTCCTACAAGACGCAACCCTTCCGGCATTCGGAAGGGTTTTTTTTGCGCCGTCTCCAGTGCACGACGACAACTTCGGTGCCCAATATCCTCTGGTTTGGGGTATTGGACGGGGATTTAGCACGGAGCTGCAAATGGATTGTTTTTGGAGTGGAACTGATCCGGTTAAGGCAAATTCGGATTTTTGGCCGATAGTATAGGAAGAAAGATCCCGTTTTTGTATGGGGTCATAATTTGTTTCCGGAAAAGGAGTTGCATTGGAAGAACTGCAGGCATTCGAAAGGGCCGCTCAGGGGTATTCAACCTTGTTGCTTGTGGGCGGCGGGCTTGGGATGGTATCCATTGGGATTTTGTTGTGGTTGGGGGGACTGGCATTCAGTCGGGCAATCGCTTGTGTGTTCGGAATCATTGTGGGGACCGTCGTAGCGTGGATTGTGTTTTCGGAAACCTGGTGGGCATGGCTCGTCGTGCCTGCGGCGTCGGGGATGATGGCGATGGCTCTGCATCGGATGGTCTTGATTGTAATGGGTGAGGTCCTGCTGGGAATCGGGGCGGTTGGCTGGGTTCTGGTTCGAGCCGGTGCACTGGAATCGCTTGCCAAACAGGAGGCGTTTGCATCGCCGCAGGCGGCGGCATTGACAATGGAAGAGACGCTCAGGGTTTTGGGGCAACAAGCTCTGGTCATCAACGAACGGATCCAAAATTCGATTCAGGATCGTGTTCCGTCGGATTTTGTGATCCCGGCGGTTTTGATCGTCGTGTTTCTTGCGGCCGCCCTGGTTCTTCGACGATGGATCGCGGCGCTGTCCTGTTCGACCATGGGGACGGTTTTGATTGCAACAGGGATGATTTTGCTGCTGCTGCACAAGCGATCGACGCCGAAGACATGGGAGGCAGAGAAACCCATACTGTATGGAATAATTCTGGTGGGGATGATAGCGGCCGGGACGCTGGTGCAGGGATTGCTGGTCCCGCACAAACGAAGACCGAACCCGTCCCCCTTGTTGACGGAGGCCATGAACTCATGAACGGATTGGAATTGTTGGCTCAAGCGGGCCAAGTTACGCAGATCGTGGACAAACAGATTGTTCCCGTCGATGAGATCTGGAAACAGATTACCGCGCTGAGTTGGTTGCAGGCGGTATTGGCGGTATCGTTCGGACTGGTCTATCAACTTTACGGCTGGCGGATCTACCGGGTTTTGGTGGTCATTTGTTTCGGACTGGTGGGAATGTTTGTCGGCATACAAATCGGCGAAAAGATGCAGAATCCGATCTGGGGCGGGATCTTCGGGCTGGCGATTCTGGCGGCGATATCGGTGCCGCTGATGCATTGGTGCGTGTGTATTCTGGGCGCGGCGGCCGGTGGGCTGATGACGGGGGGATTGTGGTATGCGTTCGGTCTGCCGCAGATCTATATCTGGTCGGGGGCGGCGGTTGGCGTCGTGGCTGGAGGGATGATTTCCTTTATTGTGTTGAAGGTCGCCGTGATGTTGTTTACGAGCATGGGTGGAACGATCATTTTGGTGACAGGAGTCTTGGGTCTTCTTCAGCAATATCAAGTACATCAGCTTCATCTGGCGGCCAATCAAACGGAAGTGTACCGTTGGGTTCATGATTTGAAATGGTTTTTGCCGGCGGCCCTGATCGTTCCGACGCTGTTCGGGGTGTATATGCAGCACCGATTCGTCAAGTTGTCCAGCAAATGGGAATTTTAATCGGGGCCAATGGGGACCAGAAAGGATGACAAAGAGTCGGGATGGACGACAATCCCCTTCGGCGGGAAAAATGCATTCGGGCATCTCAAAATGCCGACAGTCGCAACGAACCGCATTCCGAACTCGGGTTTTTCGCGCGATCGTTCTGATATTTCCCTTTGCGCTGATCGTTGTTGTAGAGGAAATTCTCCGGATCAGCGGATACGGTTTTAACCCCCATGTGGTTATGCCGTTGGAGGTGGAAGGCGAAAGGTGTCTTGTCAGTAACGATGGATTCAGTCGGTTATTCTTTCCCATTGCCTTGGCCCGGGAATTCGATCCGTTTGTTTTTCCGGTCGAGAAGGATTCGGAGACGATGCGGGTGGTGGTGCTGG
>CAZXPW010000055.1:0-24405 GCA_964643355.1 uncultured Pirellulales bacterium | reverse complement strand
AAAGTCATATTGACCCCGAATGAACAAGTTGCGTAAAGGGATTTTCTAAGCAGAGATACAACAGGCCGTCGATGTGTCGAAGCGGCCGGGTGCGAGATTGGGATCGCGTGAAAATTGAGGGATAAACCATGAGCGAAAAAATGAAAACCTGGTTCAAACGGATGGCGGTCGGATCAGGGCTGGTACGGATCCTGTGGATCGCGGCGGCGGTCCTGGTAGCGGGAACGGTGGTCAACGGTGCACGGTATGCGATGCGGTACGGATCGATTCCATCGATCACGGAGACCACGGTGGAGAAAAGCAAACTGGACGAAGCGGCGACGAAGAAACTGTTGTCGGCGGGGTCGGAGCGGATCAGCGGGCTGCAGAAGAAGCACCCGTTTTCGCCGCCGGCGGCCAAGCCGAACCCGCCGGTGTGTGTGGGCATTTTCGGGCCGATGGCGATCTTCGGCGACAAGGGATACCTGGTGGGCGAAAGCGTCAACGGGGGCAAGATTCTCCGGATCAATCCCACCGATGTCGTAATCGAGTGGGAAGGCAAGGAGATGACGCTGATTCCGTTTTCGGTGGAGAACGCCACGGCGCAGGTCGGCGGGCGCGGCGAGGGAGGCCCCCGAGGCGGGGACCAACCGCAGCCGGGTCAGAATCAGCCGCAGCCGGGTCAGGCCCCGACCGTTCGGGTGGAAGGCGGCGAGGGCCGGGTCATGAGCGGACCGCCGGAGGGACGGTTCCGGTTTGAGATGACTCCGGAAACACGACAGAGGATGGAACAGATGCGGGAACGATTTGAAAACGCCTCGCCGGAGGAGCGCGATCGGATGCGACAGGAATTTCGGCAGAACCGGGACAGCATGGGTTTCGGCGGACCGGGAATGGGCGGTCCGGGGATGGGCGGCCCGGGGATGCGGGGAGGGTAAACATTTTCAATTTTTGATTTGATGAGAATGTGAAGGTTCAGGGGTACGCAAGAATTGATTATTGAATATTGGATATTGAATACGACGGAATCAAGCGGATTTCCGCAATTGAGAAGTTGAAATCGTACGGATGACAAGAACGGGTTTGTTTCAGGAGTACGGACAGTGAAATCGGTATATACGGTGGTAACGCTGGTCGGGATCGGATTGATGATCACGGGAATGGCGGTGATGTCGCAGGAATCCAGGCCGGCGCCGGGCCAGGCGCCGGTAACGGCGAATGCGGAAGCGCCGAAGGCGGAAACTCCTTCGGCGACGGAGAAACCCGCGGAGGGAGACGCAAACAAACCGACGGAGAGTTCCGGTGAAGCGTCCCCGGCCGATCCGAACGCCCCGGGGACAGGCGATGAAAAACCCTGGTCGCTGGATGAACTGGAATCGATTCCGATCACGCCGCTGAACGCCAAGGATCCGATGGAGTCGGTGAATCTGAACAATGTCGAGATGCGCGTGATCATGCAGAAGCTGGGCGAGTGGACGGGCAAGCCGATCATTCCCAGCAATGACGAAGTCCTTCGGCAGCGGATTACGATCTACGCCAGCCAGCAGTTGCCGCGAAGTTCGGCGTTGTCGCTGGTGTATGCGGCGCTGCGGTCGCGGGGGATCATCGCCGAACATTACGAGGACAAGATCATTCTCAAGCCCATCGCCCAGGCGCGACAGGGATATATCCCGACGGTCTCGGCGTCCGAGCCGCTGGTAAAATTCGCGGACAAGTCGCAGATTGTGGAGAAATTTTTCCGACTGCAAAGTTACAGTCCCGGTCGTCTGGTGGAAGTCATTTCGCCGCTGGTCGCCGATTACGGTCACATCACGGCGCTGGAGAACACGCGGGATATCGTGGTGATCGACACGGTGGAGAATCTGATCCGGATCGAACAGATCATCAAGCAACTGGATGTTCCCGAATCGGCGAAGGTGGTCGAACAGGTTTTCCAGATCAACAACGGGGATCCGACGGAAATCGTCCAGGTTCTGGAGCTTATTTTGTCCGATTTGCGCAATGTCAGTCGGACCCGGACCCGAACGGGCACCACAGGTTCGACCTCCGGTTCTCCGGAACCGTCTCGCTCTCCTCAGTCGCGACCGGGCTCCGGATCCGGCGCCAGCGCCAATCCGGCGCCGACGGTAACGATCCCTTCGGACTCGGTTCCGATCAAGCTGATCGCGATGCCCAAGCAGAACTGGATCATCGCGCGGGGGACCAACGAGGACATCGACCTGATCGCGGAATGGATCAAAAAACTGGATATTCCGGAGACGGTTCCGACAGGCCAGACGGTCGTGCCGGTCAAATTCGTCGATGCTCGGGAAGTGGCCAACACGGTCCAAAACGCGCTACGGGACATGCCGGGGGAGTTGCGGGCCAATATCGTGATCCAGGCGCTGAGCCAGTCCAAACAGGTGGTGGTATTCGGCAGCGAAGAGAATCGCAAGATGGTCGAACGGCTGATCGCCGAAGTGGATCTGCCCAGTCAGAATATCTATTCCCAGCGGACTTTCACGCTCAAGCACGCCGATCCGGATCAAATCAAGACGAATATTGATATGCTGTTTGACGGGTCCACCAGCTCCAGCGCTCGGGGGATGAGCAGCTTCGGGTACAGTGGCTACGGTTTAGGTCGCAGCGGCACCACTCCGGATCAGGTGGTCAAGACGATTTCCTACCCGACGCTCAAGCAGGTGACGGTGATCGCGACGGAAGACAATCTGAATAAGATCGCCGACCTGATCGAGAAGCAGTGGGATGTCCCGCTGGACATCGAGAAGGATCAGTACCGTATTTTGACGCTGAAGAATTCCGATCCGGTACAAATGACGAACTTGTTAACGACCCTCTTCACGGCCGACAGCGGAACCGGAAGTAGCAGCAATAACCTGGTCCGCATGATCTTCGGCAACGGCGGCGGGATGGAAGACGAGAAGAAAAAGATCGTCGGTTCGCTCTATGGGATGCTGACTTTCGAAGCGGTTCCGGGGACCAAAAAGGTCATTGTGATCAGCAAGATTCCCGAAGCGTACGATGTGATCGAAAAACTCGTCATGCGGCTGGACAGCGAAGAAAAGGCCGAGGTGCCCACGGTTGTGACGCTCAAATATGCCGATGCGGAAGATCTGTGCGAGCAACTCAACGCGATCCTGAACGAGGCGGGGACCACCTCAACGATTCGCCGACACAGCCGGGGCCTGAGTTCGCAGGCGACGACTTCGTCCGGAACCACCAGCAGTATTTCATCCGGACAGGAAACCAACGCCGAGATGATTACGCCGTGGTGGAACCGTCAACGGACGACGACGGACGAGGCGATGCCGACGAGCAATCTGATCGGTCAGGTTCGCTTTGTGCCGGTGCAGCGGAGCAAGGCGATCATGATCCTGTCGCCTCCAGAATACCTGGAGGACCTCAAACAACTGATCGCCGAGCTGGATAAGCCCGGCATGCAGGTGATGGTCAAGGTGGTGATCATGGAAGTGAATCTGTCGAAAGCGACCTCGATCGGCGTTCAACTGGCGTCGGATCCGTCGGCGTTCGGGACGCTGGGCGTCAACGCCATCTCGGCGCTGACCAGTTTGTCCAGCGGAAATACCGGCCGCGACTATACGCTGACGGGAGGAACGGCGACGGCGCCGCCGTATGTGAACGCTCCGACGGGCTCGACCCAGGGCCTGGGCAGCGTGACCAGCGCGGATATCAATGTGCTGGTAGATCTGCTGGTCAAAAACGCCAACGGACGGGTGCTCAATCAACCGACGCTGTGGACCAAGGATAATCAGGAAGCGACCTTCATGAAGGGTCAGAAGATTGCCTTTGTGACCGGCAGTACGACGCAGAATACCGGACAGACCCAGCAAACGGTCGATTATGACACGGTCGGTGTGACCCTGACGGTCAAGCCGAACATCACGCCGGAAAAGGCCGTGGACATGATTATGTACCTGAATGTGTCTCAGCTTGAACTGGAGACGGTCAACGGTCAGCGGGCGCGGAAGAACCTGGACACGACCACGCACATGATCGTCAAGGACGGTCAGTCCATCATGCTCAGCGGGATTTTGTATCAGAACAACGAAGAGGTGGAACAAAAGGTCCCGCTGCTGGGCGATATTCCGCTGCTGGGCGAGGCGTTCAAGCACAAACGGACCGAGGTCACCAATAACGAGTTGCTGGTCTTTATCACGCCGTATGTCATCGACGACTCGAAACTTGACACGATTCCTCTGGATGCCGACGGAAATCCGCTGGATATCTCGCGCGACAAGAAGAAGACGACGCTGGAAGGCCTCAGTCAGAAGCTGGACGAAGTCCTCGGCAAGCCGTACGAGCCGGAACGGGAAGAATAACCCTACGACAGAAATAGCCGGGATCCAAATTAAAAGGGACAGATCGACTTTATGGGGTTGGGGGCGTCAACGCCCCCAACCCCTTTGAATTTTCGGGGGAAAAGGGTTGACAGGGGGTGGGAGACCTTTATATTTAGCGTTTTACACAGGCGGCGGTGTGTCTGCGCCGACAGTCAAGCGAATCTCAAGTAGGAGAAAGACAGTGAAAGCGGATGCTGCACTTAGCGGTGGAACCCGGACATGGATGGCGTTGGCGGGGCTGATGGTGCTGTTGAGCGGGCCGTTGGCGATGGCGGGCGAGGCGGATCTGGTGTTGCCGGATCTGAGCACGCATACATTTCTGGGGATTGACGGGCATACATTTCTGACGGTGGGGCTGGCCGTTTGCGCATTCGGCATCTTGTTCGGATTCGTCCAATATAACTCGATCCGCAAACTTCCGGTTCATGCGGCGATGCGGGAGATCAGCGAATTGATTTACGAGACCTGCAAGACCTATCTGTTCACGCAGGGCAAGTTTATCTTTATTCTGTGGGTTCTGGTCTCGATCATCATGGCGGAATATTTTGGAATGCTCCAGCGCAAACCGGCCGGCACGGTCTCGATCATTCTGATTTGCAGCCTGATCGGGATTCTGGGCAGTTACTCGGTGGCCTGGTTCGGGATGCGGATCAACACTTTCGCCAACTCCCGGGCGGCGTTCGCCAGCTTGGGCGGAAAGCCGTTCCCGACCTATGCGATACCGCTGAAGGCCGGCATGAGCATCGGCATGTTGCTGATCAGCATCGAACTGTTCGTGATGTTGTGCATCCTACTGTTCATCGACCCCAATCTGGCGGGACCGTGCTTTATCGGATTCGCCATCGGCGAATCGCTGGGCGCGTCGGTGTTGCGTATCGCCGGCGGTATCTTCACCAAGATTGCCGACATCGGTTCGGATCTGATGAAGATCGTCTTTAAGATCAAGGAAGACGACGCGCGGAATCCGGGCGTGATCGCCGACTGCACGGGCGACAACGCGGGCGATTCGGTGGGCCCGACGGCCGACGGGTTTGAGACCTACGGCGTGACGGGGGTAGCGCTGATCAGCTTTATCCTGCTGGCCATCACCCCGGCGATCTTCCTGCCGGCGGGCGTGACGATGGCCGCGGCCACGGCCGAGCAAAAGGCCGCCGCGGAGGCGACGACGCAAACGGTTCAGGTGTCGCTGCTGGTGTGGATCTTTGTCATGCGTTTGGTGATGATCATCGCCAGCGCACTGTCCTACGCCCTGAACGCGACGATTGCCAAGGGCAAGTACGGCGAATCCAAGGATTTCAACTTTGAGTCGCCGCTGCTATCGCTGGTGTGGCTGACCTCGTTCGTGTCGATTGCGTTGACTTATCTGGCCTCCTACCTGCTGATTGCCAAGCTGGGCGACGGGACGCTGTGGTGGAAGCTGGCGTCGATCATCACCTGCGGCACGATCGCCGGCGCGGTGATTCCGGAGCTGGTGAACCGGTTCACTTCGACCGAGTGCGGATTCGTTCGGAACATTCTGGAATGTTCCAAGAAGGGCGGGGCTCCGCTGAACATTCTGTCGGGCCTGGTGGCGGGCAACTTCAGCGCGTACTGGATGGGTCTGGCGATCATGATCCTGATGGGTCTGGCGTTCTGGTTCAGCACGATGGGGCTGGGGGCTCTGATGATGGCTCCGTCGGTGTTCGCGTTCGGCCTGGTGGCGTTCGGATTCCTGAGCATGGGTCCGGTGACGATCGCGGTGGATTCGTACGGGCCGGTGACGGACAACGCCCAATCGGTGTACGAATTGTCGCTGATCGAAAATGTGCCGAATATCAAGCAGGATATCCAGAAGAACTTCGGGTTCGAGCCGAATTTCGACAATGCCAAAGCGTTCCTGGAAAAGAACGACGGGGCGGGCAACACCTTCAAAGCGACGGCCAAGCCGGTGCTGATCGGCACGGCGGTGGTTGGCGCCACGACGATGATTTTCTCGATTATCGTGATTCTGACCGTCGGATTGACGCAGAATATCGACAAGCTGTCCATTCTGAATCCGGTGTTTCTGCTGGGACTGATCACGGGCGGCGCGGTGATTTACTGGTTCACCGGCGCGTCGATGAACGCGGTGACGACCGGCGCCTACTACGCGGTGGAGTTCATCAAGAAGAACATCAAACTGGAAGGCGTGGAAAAGGCGTCGATCACGGACTCCAAGCGCGTGGTCGAAATCTGCACCAAGTATGCCCAGAAGGGCATGATCAACCTGTTTTTGACGATCTTCTTCAGCACGCTGGCGTTCGCATGTTTGGATAACTATTTCTTCATCGGGTATCTGATCTCGATCGCGATCTTCGGGTTGTACCAGGCGATCTTCATGGCCAACACGGGCGGCGCGTGGGACAACACCAAGAAGATCGTGGAGACCGAGCTCAATGCCAAAGGCACCGAGTTGCACGCGGCATCGGTCGTCGGCGACACGGTGGGCGATCCGTTTAAGGACACCTCGTCGGTGGCGCTGAACCCGATCATCAAGTTCACGACGCTGTTCGGGCTGTTGGCGATCGAGCTGGCCATCGAACTGCAGCCCGGAACGCGATGGACGCTGGCGGCGATTTTCTTCGTTCTGTCGCTGGTTTTCGTGCACCGTTCGTTCTTCTCGATGCGGATTCAGGCCGATAAGGAATGATGACGATTGGAGACATATGCAGGGGATTTACACGGCTTGTGTAAGTCCCCTTTTTCTTTTCTGCGGCCACCAGCCGCGAGGATGACAAGGAAAGGCAACCATGCCGAGAGTGAAAAAGAAGGTTGATGAGACGCGGGAATTTGCGGTGGCGGCGGGGAGGATCGCGCGGGATCGCAACTGCACGGATATCGTGATCCTGGACCTGAAGGGAATCAGCAGCGCGACGGATTATTATGTGATCGCCACGGGGACCAGCCAGCGGCAAACGCGGACGGTCGTGGACGCCGTTCAGGTGCACGCCCGTCAGGTCGGTCGGATGCGGTATGGGCTGGCCGGCTACGAACAAGGGCGTTGGGTGCTGGCGGATTATGTGGATGTCGTGGTCCACATCTTCGACAAGGAATACCGGGAGTATTACGAGCTGGAGAATCTCTGGGGCGACGCCAAGCGGGTGGAACTGGAATGAGGCCGATCCGGGACATGCTGGAAGAGCGGGTGTCGGCGGCGCTGGACCGCGTCAGCGGGCAGGCGGGCTGCGCGGCGATGGTGCGGCCGGCGGCGGATCCGCGCTTTGGCGACTACCAGGCCAACGGTGTGATGGCCCTGGCAAAAAAGATGGGGACCCAGCCGCGGAAGCTGGCCGAGCAGGCGGCCGGACAGTTGGGATTGGAGGATGTGTGTCTGCCGCCGGAGGTGGCCGGGCCGGGGTTTATCAACCTTCGGTTACGGCCGGAGTTTCTGGGTCGGGCGATGCGCCAGATCGCGGGCGATTCGCGGCTGGGGATTGAGCGGGCCGCGACGCCCAAGACCGTCGTGGTGGATTATTCGGGACCGAACATCGCCAAGCAGATGCATGTGGGTCACCTGCGGAGTACGATCATCGGAGATTGTATCTGCCGGGTTCTGGAATGTCTGGGGCATAAGGTCATCCGCCAGAACCATATCGGCGACTGGGGTACGCAGTTCGGCCGCGTGCTCTTGGGTTTATGGCATTTGTGTATGGCTGAAAAACGCGGTGAAGCGTACTATCGGCGGGAACTCACAGAACTCGTAGCCCTTTCACAAGACAGGGAGAATCGGGCAGCCCTGTGCCGACAGATTCGCGATCGACATGAGCAAGACTGGAGTGAGGACAGTCTGAATGAGCGGGGAGACGGAGAAAAATATTTCCGTCCTTTCCTTACCAAACTTAAACCTGAACTCTGGAATCAATTTCTGGATGCATATCAGTATGTTAATGTGTTGGAAGATGCGATGGCCGGATTGGAATCGAAGATTCCAACCCGCCAAAAAGGAGAGATGTCGTACGAATCACTTTCGCGACATGTCACCGTTATGTTGCAGGAAGGCGGCGAACTCAATCGACAAGAACATGATGCATGGCAGTTTGTTCGGAATCTAACACTGGCCCATTGCAATGAACTGTACGCTCAGCTTGGTGTGCGATTGAATGATTCCCATGTCCGTGGCGAAAGTTTTTATGCGGAACGACTTGCGGGGGTTGTCGAAGACTTGAGGCGGGCGGGGCTGGCGGTGGAGTCGGAGGGGGCGGTGTGCGTGTTTCCGGAGGGGTTCAAGAACAAGGAAGGTCAGCCGTTGCCGTTTATCATCCAGAAATCCGACGGGGCGTTTTTGTACGCGACGACGGACCTGGCGGCCCTGCGGTATCGCGTGGCGGAACTGGGGGCCGACGAGATCGTCTATGTGACCGACGCGCGGCAGGCGCAGCATTTTGCGATGCTGTTTGCGGTGGCGCGCAAGGCGGGGTGGGCGAAGGAGACGACCGAGCTGGTGCATGTGTCGTTTGGGACGATGCTGGGGACCGACGGCAAGCCGTTTAAGACGCGAAGCGGGGAGACGGTCAAGCTCAAGGAGTTGTTGGACGAGGCCGTCGAGCGGGCGCGGGAGGTGGTCGAGCAAAAGAATCCGGAGTTATCGGAGGAGCTAAAGAGAAAGATTGCGCGGGCGGTGGGGATCGGGGCCGTCAAGTACGCCGACTACTCCAACAACCGCGACAGCGATTATGTGTTCAGCTTCGAGAAGATGCTGGCGATGGAGGGCAACACGGCGCCGTACATGCAGTATGCCTACGCGCGGGTTCGTTCAATCTGGCGCAAGGCGAAATCACGGGGGATAAATGTTAAAACCGAACTTGCGGGATTGCAGGACGCCACGCCGCAGGAACCGGCGGAGATCGAACTGGCCAAGCAGATCGTGCGGTACGGCGAGGCAATCGGGACGGCAGTACAAGACTATCGACCGAATTACATTACCGCATATCTCTATGATTTAGCTCAGAAGTTCAGCAATTTCTATAACGCCTGCCCGGTGCTGGATGCAGAGGGATCAGTTCGTGCGAGAAGGTTGTTTCTGTGTTATGTGACAGCGCGAACAATCCAGCATGGACTTTGGAAACTACTGAGAATCAAAGTCATAAAACAGATGTGAGGGGATGATGGCTATTGTTCAACAATCGTTTTCGATCAAGACCTCGCGGCGGTGCGAAATGATCGACATTACCGGCCGCGTGGAGAAGATCGTGGCCGAAAGCGGAATCCGCGACGGGACGGTCACGGTTTTCTGCCCGCACACGACGGCGGGGATCACGATCAACGAGAACGCCGATCCGGATGTCGTCCACGATATCCTGCTGACGCTGGAGGCGTTGATCCCACACCATCGGGCGGGGTATCGACACAATGAGGGCAACAGCGATGCGCATGTCAAATCGTCGCTGGTGGGGGCGAGCGTGCAGGTTTTCGTCGAGTCGGGGCGGCTGGTTCTGGGGACCTGGCAGGCGATTTATTTCTGCGAGTTCGATGGGCCGCGGATGCGGAACACGATCGTGCAGGCGATGGGGGAACAACTGCGATGAAGGCGATGGTCATTCGACAATTCGGTGCGGCGGATGTGTTTACACTGGACGAGCGGCCCAAGCCGGAGGTTCGGGCGGGGCATGTACTGATTCGCGTGCGGGCCTCGAGTGTCAATCCGATCGATGTCAAGGTCCGCAGCGGAATGGTACCGGCGATCGCACCGGCGTTTCCGGCGGTTTTACACGGCGATGTCGCGGGGATCGTGGAGGCGGTCGGGCCGGGAGTGGAAGGATTTTCGCCGGGCGACGAGGTGTATGCCTGCGGCGGCGGATTCAAGGAATATCCTGGGGCTCTGGCGGAGTTCATGCCGGCCGACGCCGATTTTGTCGCGGCGAAACCAACGACACTGAATTTTGCTGAGTCGGCGGCACTGCCGCTGGTGGCGATCACGGCATGGGAGGCGCTGGTGGATCGGGCGAATGTCCGGCCGGGCGAGACGGTTCTGGTCCACGCCGGAGCGGGCGGCGTGGGGCATATCGCGATTCAGATCGCAAAGGCCTGCGGGGCAAAAGTTTACACGACGGTGTCATCGGAAGAAAAGGGCCGACTGGCCCAGTCGCTGGGGGCCGATGTCGCGATCGACTACAAAAAACAGACGGTCGAGGAGTATGTGCGGGAACATACAGGCGGGACGGGCTTCGATGTGGTCTTTGATACCGTCGGTGGAGCCAATCTTGCGGCCAGTTTTCAGGCGGCCCGGGCAGGTGGTCGGGTGGTCTGTATCGCCGCGCGAGGCACGCACGACCTGACGACGGCACACAGCAAGGGATTGTCGCTGCATATTGTTTTTATGTTGTTACCGTTGCTGACCGGCCGGGGACGGGCGCATCATGGCGAGATTCTGCGGCGGATCGCGGGGCTGGTGGACGATGGCCGAATTCGGCCGGTGCTTGATGAAAATATCTTTCCGTTCAGCGATGTTGCCGATGTCCACCGAAAGCTCGAATCCGGCAAGGCGATCGGCAAGATCGTCCTGACCAACGATTTGGGATAATTCCAAGTTGCTCGTTGCTGGAAATAAAAGGATCCGCAGATTTTACGGATTGTTCAATGAATCGCCAACAACATCGGTATGTTACAACGGCGAACCCATTCTACAGATTTACTTTGCTGGATAGACGATCATGTCGAAGAGAGGGCCGAGATGCTGGCCATCGCGGGTGATGTCAAAGCAGACGATTTGAGGTTCTTTCAGGGTCGGGGAAGCAGTGACTGTTCGGGGTATTCGGACTGTTGATTCGGGTTTCACCTTAAGGTGGAAATCCCAGGATTCAATTTCCTGGGAATCAAGCCCAAGAATACGGATCGCAAAATCTGTTGGCTTCTTTTCGAAGTTGCGGATCACCAGATCAAACTGGGTTTCTTTGCCTGGTTCGAGTTTGACGCGATACGGTTCGGCGCGGACCCAGTAGGGGTCGTAGCTCCAGCGGTAATCCTCGTCGCCGCAGAGAAGCTGATAGTGGTCGCGAATCTCGCGGGCCCATGCCGCGAATCGCTCGATCATCCCCGCGGGTTTGTCCATCACCCATGAGTGGCCGGCGACGATAATGTCGGGATTGAGCTTTTTGAGGTAATCGGCGCCGAGGATGTACCCTTCCTCGAAGATCGCGCTGTTGCGGGCGACGACGGCCTCGTGGCCGTTCTGCGACGGGTCGGCGGGATTGCCGAACAGGTTGTCGCCGGTGAAGGCGACCAGCTTGCCGTCGATTTTGCCCTGGATGCAGCAGCCGAACTCCGTCTGGCCGGGCATCCAGTCAATCGTGAACTTGTACCCTTCCCACTCGAACGATTCGCCGTCGGCAAAGCCGCGGTCGAAGGGCACTTTGTCGATGCCGCCGTAGGCACAGACCATCGCGGCATAGTCGTAGTCCTGCGGATTGGCGCAGATTTTGGCGACACGGTCCAGCGTCCACAACTTGGCGCCCCAGGTGTCGCGGAGGTAGAGGGCGTCGGTGACATGGTCGCCGTGCATGTGGGTAACCAGGACCGCATCGAGGGTCGTAAGGCCGAATTTTTCCTTCATCTGGTTGAGCGTTTTTTCGAGCCGATCCTTGCCGACGCCGGCGTCGATGACCAGAGCCCGACCGGTGTCGGCGATCAGGATGCCGAAATTGGGCCAATCGTTGTGCTTCTTGAACTTGTACAAATGCGGCAGGACCTGGCCGATGTCTTCGACGGCCGTTGGTTTGGAGACCAGGTCCTGTTCGTCTGGGGCGGTGGTGCCGATCCCGTAACCGCGGACATAGAGCTTGAGGAGTTTTTCGAGCCGCTGTTTGTAGGTGGTCAGTTGGCCGAGGGGGTCTTTATCAATAATCGGCCCATGCGACGGCAGGAGGATCGTCGGTTTTTCGTTGATCAGGCGACCGACGGATTCGATCAATGCCTTGAGTCCTTCGCCGTAACCATAGTCCCATTCGCTGTCGAACCAGGTGACCCATTGCGAACCGTCGCGCATCGTGTCGCCGCTGAAGACAATGCGTTGATCGCCGGATTGCACGGCATAACTCAGCGCGCCGGGGCTGTGGCCACGGGAGTCGATGCAGCGCAATTGCAGGTTGTGCCATTCGAGGACCTCACTTGGCTTAAGCGTGCGGTCCAGAGGAATCGGTTTTATCCACGGGCGGACGAAACTGGCGCCATAGACGCTGAAACGATCGCCCAGCGAGGGCATCGTCTTGCGAAAATCCATCGGTTTTTCGAACAGGTCCCGTTCATCTTGGGGTGCGGCGAGTTTCGTCTCGGTTGTTTTGCACTGCCCATACAACCAAGTCTGATCGCGATGATGATGGGTAAAGAGGACCCAGTCGATGCATTGGACGCTCGCGTCTTTCAAGTCTTTTGTGACATGCGTGTTTCCGGCATCAATGACCAGGGCCGAGTCGCCATCAACAATCCCATAGACGGCACACGAACCCTGCCAGCGATAAACGGCCTTACCGTCGCCAAGGTCGAGGATCTTAACCGGTTCGGCGGCCGCCGGGAGACAAAGGATTGCCGCTATCGACAGGGTGGCAGAAACAATCGCGATTTGCATTTTCTTCATGGTCAAGTACACCTCCGACGGCTATACTGTCTGACGCTGGATTGTAGAGAAATTGTCGCTCGATCGCAAGAGAAAGAATCGCCGCGCCAAAGGGCGCACAGGAGAGTGTCGTGCTGGGTGTGTTATTCAGTCCGCAAGAAGTGATGGTTGTGGTGATTGTGGCCGTACTGGTGTTCTTTGTATTGTCGCGGCCGAAAAAATCCTCGGGGACCAAGAAGCGCAAGTGGTGGTTGCCCTAACCGATTTGAAGAATCTTTTTGTCAACGGCCGATAATCGTCCACTTCAAGCATGTGCGCGGCTGGATTTTGAGGGGGTTGGGAAAAAACCGAAAAAAACTAAAGCGAATTTGCCTGACCGGACGATATATCGCGTGGACAGCCAAGCCGGTAAAAAGACGAAGCACAACACTGAAACACGGCATCGTAAAGACAAGCGAATTGCCGGCCGGCTATTGACAACCGAATAATTGACCTTTCTTCCTTCTTGATTCCATTCGCGGACAGCCCCAGATATTTCCGCGGGTGGGCAATCCGGCAGACTGTCGGAAGCTCTTTATCCTTGCAGACATGCGGCCCTCGTTAATGACCTGTCCGGCCATGGTAGCCAACCAGACGAGTGCCTTGAACTGGTCCAACTTGCACGGCAGATCGTATTCCGGCCGGCACGACGAGGATTGGCTAAGACCAACGAAATGGGCCGCATCCGTACCGGGAGAGCCACAGGGCGTATGGCTCTCCCTTTTGTTTGCGCGAATAGATCAGGGGCAACCCCTCGAACCTGTTCCTGTGACGAATATCTTGGGTTGGAAACTCCAGCGTTGAACCTATTTTCAAGAGGTGGTCCGGGAGGCGATAGCGACATTTGGGGATTTGGGAAATTCGGTTCACAACTCTTGATATTGCTTATAAAATCGGGTATAATTGTCTTGACGAATATGATCCGATTTTCGAATTCACGGCTGGAACAGTTGTATCAGGAACTTCGCTATGCTCCCCGGCTTCAGAAGCTCAAGCAGGTGGAAGCAGCCGAAGATTTGTTGACGATTATTGAACCGGGGAACGCATATCCCTATGACTTTATCTGTTTCAAAATCACCGGGTATCGGCCCAAGATCGAAGAAGCTGAACCGTTGATCAGCAGTGAACAATTGTTTAACGATTTGGGGGTTTTCATCTACAAAGTCAGTTGCAAGGTTCCGATCCCCGTAAAAGACGCCGGACAAAAGGTTTATGCGACGGAGGAGTTGACGGAACAATTTCAGGTAACTCGAAAGACGCTCCAGCGATGGCGACATCTGGGTTTGGTGGGGAGGATGTTTCTCTATCCGGATGGACAAAAACGGCTGGGATATCCGCAATCCACGCTGGGCCGGTTTCTTCGCGGCCACCCGGAGGCACGGCGGAGCAAACGATTTACGCGTTTGAATTCATCTCAGCGGGATCAGATCCTCGAGTTGGCGCGGACCCTGTCGCTGGCAGGGGTGCGAACACAGACCCGGCTGATCCAGGCGATCGCCGACAAAACGGGCCGATGTCGCGAAACCATTCGGTACACGCTCAAGAATTTGCAGGAACGGAATCCGCAGGATCCGGTGTTTTCGTTTCGCAAGCCGACGGTCGGGATTAAAGAGGCCGCTCACCTCTATCGACTGTTTCGGCAGGGAACGCCGGTCGTTCAGTTGATGGAGAAATTCGGACGCAGCCGCAGCTCGATCTATCGGATTCTGAACAAGCGGCGGGCGCGTGAGCTTCAGTCGCGGAATTTCAGTTATATCGACAGCCCCGAATTTTCGGCGGCAAACGCCGAACGAACCATTCTGGAGGGCGACTGGCGCAGCGTGTGCGTGCCGGCGGGACCGGGAATCCTGACACGGGACCAGGAAATCTGTCTGTTTCGCCGCTATAATTACCTGAAATACCTGGCCTCGCGGGAAATCCAGAGCATCGGTTCGGCCAGTCCGGCCAGCGAGACGCTGGATCGCATCGAATCGCATGCTCGCCAGGCCGACGAAATTCAGGCGTTTCTGATCGAATCCAATCTGGGGCTTGTGGTAAGCATTGCGGGCAAGCACTCCGGCGCCGGAGCGACGATGGCGGACCTGGTGGGGGAGGGGAATCTGGCTCTGATGCACGCGGTGGAAAAATTCGATTATACGCGAGGGTATCGGTTCAGCACATATGCGGCCTGGGCGATCGTCAAGGATTTCGCGCGGCAGATTCCCGCACAGGCGGCGCGACCGGAGCGCACGGTGGGGGCCGACATGTCCCAGGTCGAGCAAGACCTTCGGATTCCAGAGGTGGATATCGAGTCGATTGAACGGGCCCAGCAGAGTCTGGAACAGGTAATTCACGACAATCTGGATGAGAGAGAGCAATATATTGTCCGCCAGCATTTCGCGCTGGGTGAGACGGGACCCCGACGCAAGGCCCTTACGCTCAAGGAGATCGGCGACGAACTGGGCCTGAGCAAAGAGCGCGTCCGTCAAATCGAGCTGCTGGCGCTGCAGAAACTGCGGCACAGCCTGAGTCCGGAACAGTTTGACCAGATCCTGGGGTAACCCGCCAGGCGATTACGAAGGGTGCGAAAGGCATATTTTCGGATTTCCGCGAAATGTTTTTCGATTCTTATGGTTTTCCGGCGAAGGCGTAAATCCATCCGTCTTCGGCGGCGACGAGGAGGCGGTTGGCGGCAACGGCTGGACTGGCGGTGATCGGGGATCCGATTTCATAGGACCAGATCTGCGAGCCGTTCGAGAACCGCAGCAGATAGATGCGACCGTCCGAGGAGGCGAAGAGAACCTTGTCGCCGCAGATCACCGGCGAGCTTTGGATCTCGCCGGCGGCGGCGAATTTCCAGAGTTGTTTTCCGTCGGAGGCGTCGAGGCAGTAGAGATTCTTGTCGTCGGATCCGAACACGATGCGGTTTTCGAAAACGGCGGGACTGGTAAGGATTGGGGCTTGGGAGGGCTGTTGTTTCCAGAGGATCGTGCCGGCGGTCAGGTCGGCGCAGAAGATCATGCCGTCGTAATTGCCCAGCCAGGCACGGCCGGCCGACATGGCGGCGCTGGATGCGACATAGGCGCCCAGGTCAATCTTGGCGGGAGATTTTCCATCGGCAAGGTTCACGATGTGGAGTCGCGCGTCGCACCCGCCCGCGACCACAAGGCCCGCATCCACGGCGGGCGCGCCGTTGACATAACTGCCGGTTTCATATTTCCAGATCTCGCCGCCGGCGGCGTCGAGGGCGTAGATGTTGTTGTCGTAACTGCCAAAAACCAGGATGCGTTTGCCGTCGGCAGAACGGACCGGATTGACCGAGCCGATGATCTTGTTGCCAGTCTCGAAGGACCATTTCAGCGATCCTGACGCGGCATCCAAGGCATAGAGGAAGCTGTCGTCGGAACCCACGAAGACCAGGCCGTCGGCGACGGAGGGCGAGGCCTCGATGGCGTCTTTGGTGGCAAAATTCCAGAGGGGTTTGCCGTCGTCCAGCGAAACAGCGTACAGTTTTTTGTCCTGCGAGCCGACAAAGACGCGGCCGTCGGCAACGACGGGGGAGGACTTGATGACATCGCCGGTGTTGTATTTCCAGACCAGAACAAACCTGTCCGGGAAGGCGCCTGCGGCTACTCCGGTCATGGCCGGATCGCCGCGGAAGATCGGCCAATCGGCCGCACCAAAGGACACCGGCGGAGTGGATACCTGATCGACGGGGGTTGGGGCGGACTTTCGACAGCCGTCGGCGACGAACGCGACGGTCAAACCCATAAACAGGATGGGAATTCTGAAATTCATTTGTTCCTTTCCGTTTGACTCCATCATTTTACCTTCGTATCGATCAGGGGAAAAGGGCGTGATCCCCAAAACCGATAATTTGCGCGCTTGTCCGATCTGCCCATGACGAGTACAATCCAGTCAGGAATTGATTTGAATTGGGAGAATCCGAATGAGTCAAGGACAAACGACGATTGCCGAATGGGATTTGACACAGACGAATCTGCACCGAATCCGACAGCGTACATATGAGGTGGCCGTGATTCCGACGGCGGCGATCGAGGCGCACAACCTTCACCTGCCGGAGGGACAGGATTATTTGCATACGACTCATGTTGCACGAAGATGCTGCGAAACGGCATGGAAGGACAGTCCGAATATCATCTGCCTTCCAACGATCCCGTTTGGAGTCGATTGCAATCAGCTTGATTTTCCCATGGCGATCCATGTGTCGCAGGCAACGCTGAATGCGATGGTTCGAGAGGTGATTGTGTCGCTGCGGCGGCACGGGATTCGCAAAATCGTGATCCTCAACGGTCACGGGGGAAACGATTTTACGCCTCTGGTTCGTCAGATTCAGTGCGATCTGGATGTGTTCGTATTCGTGTGCAACTGGTGGACGGTGGGCAAAGATCGCTATGGCGAATTTTTTAGTTTGCCCGATGACCATGCCGGCCAGATGGAGACTTCGGTGGGTCTGGAACTGTTCCCGCAGTGGGTGGAGGAGGGACAGGCCGGAGAAGGTAAGGTTCGGCCGTTTCGCTTTGAAGCGTTGCGAAAGGGGTGGGTAACAACCAGTCGAAGCTTTGCCCGGCTCAACGATCACTGTGCTGCGGGCGAACCGACAGGGGCAACGGCCCAAGCGGGAAAGGCCTATCTGGACTTGGTTTGTGAACGCGTGAGCAATTTCCTCATTGAATTAGGAAAAATACCGATAGACCCTTATTTCCCACATAGTAATACGAGAAATCAGAAAGAATAATTGTAGATTTTGAAAATCTATGTTGCAGGCCCCAAGGGTGTCTGGTAGGATTCGTTTTTCTCAGCTTGTAGCGTCAATAACGGGTCCCGGTCAAGGGAAGGACGAAGATGACCAGACAACATTTTGCAAATCGGGATGGGATTGAAAAACGGATCTTGCAGGTCCATGAGGATTTGCGCGATGAAAGTTTGCAACCGCTTCGCAAAGCCGTGGAGTATTTGGAGGCCCATTTTGATCAATCCCTGACATTGGAGATGCTGGCCGATACGGCCAAGCTGAGCGTGTCTCGTTTGGCACATCTGTTTAAGGATCACACCAAGACCACGCTGATCGAATATCTAACCTGGGTCCGTATCCGACATGCCCAGCGGTTGCTTGCCGAGACGGACTTGAGTTGTCTGAAGATTGCCAACGAGGTGGGGTACAATAACCAGAGCTATTTTACGCGGGCGTTCAAACGGGTTGTCAAGGCCACGCCTCGGCAATACCGCAAACGCGGGCATGACGGTAAGGTGACCGCCAAACGGATGTAGCCGCTTGCTCGTTGGTTCGACCCGACTGGTGGTCCGGAAACGATTTCCGAATATTTCGGAGGTTTTATGGGATCAAAGAAGGTCGAGATCGGGATTGCGGTTCTTGTGGTACTGGCCGTCGTGTTGGTGTTTCCGCTGCGGAAGGTTTTCCGGGATCGACAGTGGGATTCAAAGGCCCCGACCTTCGATGGGGATTCGACGAAACTGACGCAGACGGTGATCCTGCCGGCGTTTGCCTCGCCGATGGTCCCCGGCAAGAACAACATCTGGTGCAGCAGCTTTCAACTTGCGTGGAATGAGTTGAAAAACATTTTCAAGGGTCCTATCGTTGCCAAGGGAGCGGAGGGTTTGTCCCAAATGCTGAATACGGCCGGACAGAGTTCAGCCGACTTGGAGAAAGGGTCTTATTATGTTGCCGCTGACATGGGTAAGAACGGGATTGTAAAGAAGATTCTGTCGGATATGGCTCGTTTATTTCCAGGCGTTCCGCTTCCGAAATTCCGGCAAGATCCTGATATCGTTGTCTATTCCTATCTGCAGGCCTATCTCAAATTCCGTCAACCGTTTGAGGTTGTCGATTGGCCCCTGACTTTTATCGATTCTACCGGCAAGCAGACACAGGTTAAATCGTTCGGGATATGGAAAAGTCATGGCGAGACCCGATCTCGGTTGAAGGAACAAGTCCATCTTCTTTATTATTCAGCGGATAAAAATCAAAAGATCGTCGAGTTCGCACTCGATTTGTGCAGATTCACACAGCCGTACCAGGTGGTTGTAGCTATGGTTGAACCCAAAGCCACCTTGCAGCAGACCTATGAGGTGGTACAGGACAATATCCGGCAATTCCGGGGAGAGTCGATACAACCAGGAGAGTCCCTTGCGGTTCCGGAACTATTCTGGCAGATTAATCATCAATTTGCAGAACTAATCGGTTTACCAATCAATCGGGATTATGGGATCGATGAAGCCTATCAAACGATGCGATTCCGACTGGATCGCAGCGGAGTGATCCTGGAATCCAAGGCCAAAATAGTGGCCAAATCAGCTTCTGCGAAACCTGATCTGCGGCGGAGTTTTATGTTCAACAAGCCGTTTCTGATCTATCTGAAAAAGCGGGATGCCCAGCAGCCGTTTTTCGTGATGTGGGTGGACAACGCCGAGTTGCTCACGCCGAAATGAACGGGAGGCGTGCCAGATTTATTGATCCCGCCACATATCGACGGTCATGTTTTCGGCGGGGATATATTCGGAGTGGTAGTCGAGGAACAGGACATTGCATCCCTCGCGGTGTCGGTCGCGGGCGATGCGTCGGCCCTGGTAGCGATCGGTGTTGGTACTGGTGGGCAGGTGGGTGGGCGTCCAGATATCGCAGCGGTCCAGGCCGGGATCGGTGGAGGATTGGATGATCGGCCGCCAGGGGGCGGCTTCGTGGTCGGCCATGTAGATGGTTGATCCCGGGTGGCGGAATTCGGATACCTTGGTCACTTCTCGGGTTTCGTGGCCGGTCATGTCTTTTGAGTTGTCAAAGGTCCAGGAGCTGACGACATAGCACAGGGTCTGTTTGGCGTTGGAGATGTTGTTTTCGCCGACGCCGGTCTGGGGAAAATCGGGGCATTTGTAGATTTTGACATCCCGGTAGTCTTTCTGACGCTGGTCGTGGCCGAGAAAGGGCAAAAACCGCATGAACCACGGGTTGACCGGGTTGCCGCGGGGGATGTAGTTTTCGTAGGCGTCGGCATAGAGGGCGACCGCCATTCCGATCTGGTGGAGGTTGGAGCGACAGACCACGGCGCGGACCTGCTTTTTGGCTTTGCCGAGGGCCGGGACCAGCACCGCCAGCAGAATCCCGATGATGGCGATGACGACCAGCAGTTCGACGAGGGTGAATCCGTCGAGAGGGATCCTGCGGCGATCGCGGTGCGTGGGCGGCATATCGACTCGTTTCATTCGGATTGTCGGCGGAGCAAGAACGCCATATCTGCCCCTGTCATCGATCAGTGTATCAGAAATCATCGGATATGTCCAATGATGCCCGGCAGCATTCCGGTTCAATGCGGGGATAAACTTGTTCAAACATCTGCTTGACATCAAAACAGAGGGTTGATATAATATTGTTGTTGATGGAGAGAGCAGGGCAATTGTGTGAGGAAGGTACGAGGACAATCTGGCTTCCCTGCGCAGCGATGGTGTGATTGTACTGCGCCGGCAGGAAAGGCTGGAGGGCTGATCCGGCCTGATGAGCAAACCGCCCGGGATGGGCGCTTAAGGGGGCGTTTTCGTTTCCTGGCGGCGGTGATCGCGCCGATTTTGTTTTTGGTCCTCGTCGAAGTTTTCCTGATGCTGGTTGGATTCGGATACCCCTCTTCTTTTTTCATTCCCGGCAAGGATCCCGGAACGCTGACAACCAATGACTGGTTTACCTGGTTTTATCATCGAATCCCCCCCGGTTCGCCGCATCCGAGTGTTGTCCAGGTCGAAAAACCGACCAATGCGATCCGGATTTTCGTTCTGGGAGAATCCGCCGCCATGGGGACGCCCGATCCGGCGTTCGGGGTTTCGCGGATTCTGGAGTATATGCTCCAAAAACAATATCCCGATACGGCCGTCGAGGTGATCAATACGGCGGTACGAGGGATCAATTCGCATATGATTGTCGAGATTGCAGGCGAGTGTGCGGCCCTTTCGCCCGACGCATTCGTGATCTATATGGGCAACAACGAAGTCTGCGGATTGTATGGACCGGAAAGTTTTCTGTCGCGGCATCCGTGGGCGGTCCAGCCCCTTCATCGGATTCGTCAATTCCGGATCAGCCAGTTGATCAGTCTGGTTTTCCAGGGGCATCCCTCCCGTCAGTCTCAGCAGGAGAAAATCCAGACAGCCGACTACTTCCGCCGACACCGGGTGGCCTTTGACGATCCGCGTCGGATGGCCGTATGGGACAATTTCGAACGGAATCTATCGACGATCTGCCGGATCGGAAGGAAGGCGGGCGCGGCCGTGCTGGTTTCGACGGTGGCCACGAATCTGGAGGATTGTCCGCCGCTGGGATCGCTTCATCGCAAAGGATTGACGCCCCAACAGAACGAGATGTGGGAGGCGTTTGTTCGTCAAGGGATCCAAAGCGAGGCCCGAAACGATTATCCCGCCGCGATTGAGGCCTATCGGGCGGCTCTGGCGATCGACGATCAGTATGCCGAACTGCATTACCGGATGGGCCGATCGTTGAAGGCCGCGGGACAATTGGATCCGGCCCGTCAACGATTTGAGGCGGCAAGGGATTGGGACGCCATGCAATTTCGGGCCGATTCGCGGATCAATGGGATCATTCGCAGGATAACGAACGAGTCGAAGGATTCCCGCGTGATGCTGGTCGATGCCGAGGCGTTGCTGGCGAGCGGACCGGGTTGCGCGGACGGGATCCCCGGGGAGGAATTCTTTAGCGATCATGTCCATTTCAAGTTTAATGGCGATTACGAATTGGCCGGACTCCTGGCTCCGGCGGTCGTTCAGGCGATCGGTTCCGACCGAACTCCGTCTCCCGTTGTGTGTGCGACCCTTCCTTCGCGGGATGAATGTGCCAAGCGACTGGTTTATACCGAGTGGGATGAGCTCAATACCGCCGGTGCGATGGCCGCAGCGATGGCCGTGCCGCCGTTTACCGAACAGCTCGATCATGCCGCACGGCAATCGCGGATCGACCGGGCCGTCGCCGAGGGGATGACGCGAGTGGATGGGGCGTTTCTGGATCGGGTCATCGCCCAGTACCATGAGGGTATCGCCGCCTATCCTCAGGATTGGATGGTGAGATACAATCTGGCGACTCTTCTATATCAGCTTCACCGATATCCGGAGGCGGCCGAACTGATGATACCGATCGTCGAGGCGTTTCCGAAATGTTATTCGTATCGAGTGTGTCTGGGATATGCCCTTGGACAGTCGGGACGGAAGGATCTGGCCGCGGCACAATTCCGCCTGACACTCAAGCAGGATTCCCGATTTAAGCCCGCCAAGGATGCCCTTCGCTGGGCGCTGGAGGGAACGACGATCGTTACGCAATCGGACTAACCTCCATTTTCGATGTCCGGTTTTCATATACAAACATAGACAATCCTGTATATCTATTATTAGTTCCGGATCTTCCTTGAGACTTTCGGCCTATTTCGTACAATACTTCGATTCGGCATCTTTTTCGGGATCGAAAGGGCAGAGCGTGGCGGATGAACGGGCATGGTATGCGGCGGGGCTGCAGTTTGAGTGCGTGCAGTGCGGCAACTGCTGCGCCGGTCCGGACGAGGGGTACATCTGGATCTGCAAGCCGGAGATCGAGATGGTGGCCGAGCATCTGGGTCTGTCGGTGGGACAGCTTACGGCCCGTTACCTGATCCGTTACGGGCCGCGGACGAGCATCCGCGAACGGGCCGTCAACCACGATTGCGTGTTCCTCAAAAAGACGCCCTCCGGCCGCGGTTGCGGCATCTATCCCGTGCGGCCGAACCAGTGCCGGACCTGGCCGTTTTGGACAAGCAATCTGCGAAGTCCCGAGGAGTGGACACAAACGGCACGGAAATGCCCGGGAATCGGCCGCGGCCGCTTGTACAGTTTTGAGCAGATCGAGGCCATTCGGCTACAGGATCGCTGGTGGAAGGCCGGCGCCGATGAGGTGGCCGAGCGGGTCGAGGCGATCTACCAACAACTTGACCGGCAGATCGACGGGATCCGAACGCTGCGCGGCGGCCGTTGCGACGGCTGCGGGAAATGCTGCGACTTTGCCGCGTACGACCATCGGCTGTTTGTCTCCGTGCCGGAGATAGTCTATTTTCGAAGGGCCATGCAGCCGGATTCGTTGCGGCCTATGCGGGATGGCATATGCCCCTATCGGCATGGCGGCCGATGCAGCGTGCATCGGTATCGATTTGCCGGGTGCCGGATCTTTTTCTGCGATTCGGGCGTGAGCCCGGAATTGCAGTCGGGACTGAGCGAGTGGGCCGTGGGGCAGTTCAAGGCCGTGTGTCAGGAAATGGGACTCGAATACCGGTATTGCGATCTGGCCACGGCGCTGAATCGTTCGGAGGAGAACGAGGTCTGATCTTGATTTGAGGGGGTTATTATGGCGGACGGAGTTGTGATCGAACCGATGACGGAGGAGTTTTACTGTGGCGGGGCCGGGTATACCTTCTGGGAGAAGCTTGGATTTACGCTTGTCGAACGCAAGCCGTTTCCGTACCTGCAGGAGTTTCACGATTTTGTTCGGACCATCCAGAAACGGGCGAAAACCCTCGGCGTCGATCCGGAACGGTCGACAGAACAATTGGTGATGCGAATGGAATTGGTCTGAGTATTTTTCACGGCATTAGCAATTCTGGATTGATGATCAGAATCTGATTCGGTATAATGAGGGTAATAACATCTGGTTATCGGTTCGTTAATGGAGCTTGGGTCATGAGTAAAAGAGTTTGGATTCGAGAGGGTTTTTTCTTGCATCCCCTCCAAGATCTCATCTGCATCGTAGTTTCGATCTTTCTGGTTCACGAAACAGCTCTTGCCGTCGAAGAATCCTGGCTTATTCCCCAATCCGGCGCCACAGTGTGGTATGTGGATGGCAGTCATGGCAGTGATGATTATGATGGTCTCTCTCAGGATTCGGCCCTTGCCACGATCCAAAAGGCCATCGATCTGGCCATTCATGGGGATATGATCATTGTTCAACCGGGGACCTATCAGGAAAACCTCAACATTCAGGGTAAAAATATCGTCCTCCGGAACGTGGATCCGATGGATCCAGTTGTTGTAAAGTCCACAAGAATTGGAACGGACGCGATTGATGGAGGACAAGAAGTCCTCATCCGTTTCCAGGGGACCGAAGATCCCAATTGTGTCCTTGCAGGATTTGACATCAATGGCAGTGTAAACGGATTCAGAGATATGTCAGGGTACTTGATCACCTCAAGTCGAGCTACCATCAGCCATTGTCTGTTCCAAGGTAACTGTGCCCTCGGAAGCAGTCATGTTATTGAATATTGGTCCGGAGTCGTTCGTCACTGTCTGATTGTAGACAATCGACTTTGTTATTGTGCCTGTCCAGGAAATGCTTTGTTTGGTTTCGCGGGACGGATTGAAAACTGTACTATCGCCTTTAAGGATCTCTAACAAAACCTGATTAACGACGAGCGGTTTGTCCGATAAAACTTC
>CAZXPW010000054.1:0-25152 GCA_964643355.1 uncultured Pirellulales bacterium | reverse complement strand
TCGGCCAACCTGGCAAAACATCCTTACATTATCCCGGTATCGAAACTACAGTCTCAAAAAAACCCTTCCTCACAAAAAAGGGTGTCGCAGAACTCTCCTGCGACACCCCTGTTTTATCCATTTAGATCGTTATGATCCATATTCCGGACCATACATGGAACAAGTAACACTATTTTGACCCTTCCATTGGCACAACAGGCGGTTGCATCGAGGCCAACACAAAATACAGAACTGCCCCGACCACAAAAGCCAGAACTGGGGCCAATGGGTAACTGGCAACTTTAATTAGCGGCAACATGCCAACAATAAACCCGACTATCCACGAAACCCATCCAGCCATATTCCATCCGGCACGGGGTCCGGCCCACTTCTTACCGGCCAGGAAATAATCAACCATCATAGCACCGCACACCGGACCGAAGGATGCGCCAATCACACCAAATACATCACTTGCTTGGCCAGCCCATCCCGTCACGGCCAGAATAATACTGATGACGGCGCCCAATCCGACGCTGATAAAGGGATCTACTTTTGGCAGGGTTGTCTTGAAACTATTGGCCGCAATGAACGAACTAAAACAGGCGGGCGGAAATGCCGCGATCGCCAACAATAACCCCATCCATTTCCCGGCTGACTCAGAACCCATCACCTTGGACATGAAACCGGCATCGGCGGTGTTCAGGGCATAGGATCCCGTATTCGCGAAAGCGCCGGCCGCAATGAGAATCGACGCGCCACCGGTAACAATGATCGCACCCGCTACGCCAGCCAGGCCACCCCACTGAACATCTTTAGCGTCGCGGCTATTGGTTCCAAAATCAACACCCGCTGCACCGGCTGTCGCAAAGAATCCTACAATGTAGGTAACGGACGACGCCAGAACATCGAAGAAACTCATAGCCCCCCCCGTTGCACCGGCCGCCGTTCCCGCCGCCACCATTTTGGCCTGATCGAACGAACCCAAACCTCCGATGGTCTTAAGCAGCATAATCAACAAAATAGCCACCGGAATCAGCGGCAGATAAGTTGCAACCTTTGCCACATATTGAATGCCCTTCAGTCCGACAAACGCCGCCGCCGCCGCCCAAATAACGGCAACAACCTTCTGGGCTACCACGCTGCTTCCAAACCATGGACCTAACGCCAGGGAGGCAAAATATGCGTTTACACCCAACCATCCAAACTGCAGTACCCCCATCAGAAAACCGGGCATCAGGAATCCGCCCTGCGTTCCGTAGGTTGAGGTCCCGACAATATAGAGCGGCAACCCCGTCTTCATACCCATCATCCCGGGGACAAGATAGAACAGAAAATGGCAGACAAACGCGCCGATGACAAGACCCAGCAACGCAGGCCCAACACCCTGCGAAAGAATGCCAGCAGGTGATGGCGTCTTCGATCCGGCAGCAATCATCGGAGCCCAGAACACAAACCAAAGAAAAATTCCCGCGTAAGTCGGGGCGGTGTTCTTGTACCACGGAGCCCGGTTGGACATCGGGTTGGGTTTGGCCATTTTCAGATAATCAGGTAACGATCCGTTGCTCATGCTTGTTCTCCTAATAGTATCTGTGATTCCGTTGACTCCTCAGGTTCAATTCCAATTCCGGATTGAGGTATCATCCTACCGAATCCGATTGAAAATCAAAAGGATTTTTTTGTCCCGCTGGAAAAAAACGCAGAATCAACCGAGAATATTACCTTGGAAACCAAATCCATCTTCTCTATCTTCACAAAACTGCTTCCAAAGCAATTTTGGCGGCTCCGCAAGCGGCTTCTTCGGTCATCGTAGAAAGAATAACGGGCAGACCCAAGACCTCTTCAGCGGCTTTAACGAGTAAGGGATTACGCCGAAGGGCGTTGCCGCTGGCGATGATTCGTTTTCGGGACTTGAGAAAGGCCGAGGGCATCATGATCCGCAAAGAATCGACAATTCCAATCGCCACGCCTCGAGCCAGGGAACCCAAATCGAGCGGATGGAGATTCAGACCGTCAATCCGGCCGCTAAGGTTTGGATCAAATCGCTCGCCAAGAAAGTGAGGACGAAACAAAATCTTGGACTGGGATTTCAAACCCAATTGATTCAGGCGGAGGAACAGATCCGTTGGACTCGCCGGTGCAATCCCCAGGTCTTCCAGCCACTGACGGGCGGTTTCCGCCAGCCAGTTCCAGGCCGAACCCCCGCACAACAAGGCCGTCACGGCCAGCCGTTGTTTGCCGCCCAGATACGGGCGCAATTCATACGACTCGGAGATGTACTTTCGATATTTGGCCTTGCCGGGATGTCGGCCGGTTAATTCCTGATAACGATCTTCGAATGTCTGGCGACCCCTCCCATGTACGAATTTTTGATCGATCTGAACGATCGCCGAAAGCTGGCCTCCGGTTCCGAGAGTCAGTCCCAAATCGGTTTTGGGATGATCCAGCGTAGCGACGATGGAGGCCTGATTGTCGCCGAGAGCGGCAAAAACAGCGATTCCCCTCGGTAGGCCGAATTCGGCAGCCATGGGTTCGGTCAGTTCACCAATTTTTACGCCCGTGGGAACAATCGAAGGAAGAATTCCCTGCGGGATCTCGGCCAGGGAGATTTCTGAGTAATCCCAGTCGGTTTCAAGCAGCCCTTCCAGAAGTCCCCAGGAATGGGCATCTGTAAGATCCACAACCGGCCGCTTCAGATCACAAAGACGAGATGCCAACCATGCATGAATCGTTGCCGCGCATGCCGAATTGCCAGGCAGAATTTGTTTCGAGCAAAGATAAGCGAGGGTTGTAAAACCATAGCCGACGAAGATCCACCTGTTGAGGCGATCCTGTAAACGGGAGAAAAAATTATCCTCCAGTACCCGCTGGTCCTGCCAGGTAATCAGAGGACTGACGGGTTGGTTTTGATGGTCCACCAGAAGAAGGCCGTGCATCTGGCCCGTCAATCCCACGGAATGAACCTGGGCACGAATGGGTTCGGGCAACTCTCGAACGACTTGCCGAGCGACGGAATAAAGTCGAAGTGGATCCTGCTCGAAATGGCCGGGTGGGCCGGCAATCGCCGCGTGATGGAGTCGAGACGCCAAAGCCAGAATCTCCCCGGAGGCGCCGAGAATGACGGCGGCAACCTTGCTTGTGCCGAGGTCGATCCCGAGAGCACACTCCTGAGGATTCATGTCAGAATACTTTGCAGTCGAGGTTCAGGACTTCGGCCAGCGTCCGCAGTTCGTCGATATGGTTGCCATACACAATGGCCGTGTGTTCGCGCGATATCGATTCGACAAAGGCCTCGAGATTGCGAAACTCCAGTAAGGCCGAAGATTCGCAATGGGGCATGTTGGGATGCCGCGTCGTTTCGCAAATCTTGGCCGTCGCCAGCAGAATCGTGGATCCGTCGAAACACAGTTCGACAACGGTGATCGGCATATCCGCAGCCAGGTCGGCATCAATGCCGCATCCACGACCGTCGCGCTTGATTTCATAGGTCCCCCCCCAGTCGCGCAGCGTCGCTCTGCCCTTCGGCGTCATCTCGGGCGAAATCACGCCGACAAAACCACAGTGGGCCAATCGAGCCAGATTGTTCCACGAAGATCGCGGGTAGCGTTTGGGATCGGGCGAAAGCGGATCGCCAAAATGATCATTCAACGCGCCGACATAGCGAACCGGGTACATATTGGACATCATCGCGGGTTTATCCAGCAGACCCGTAATGAGCATCATGCTCAGAATCGCGCAAAAATCGCCGTCGCATGCGGCGATAAAACCATCTTCTCGAAGCAGGCACTGAGCCAGGCACGGCACATCCCGACCACCACGGATGACCAGATCGCCGAAGCAGTTGACGCCGAAGGCACAGGCCTTGTGCTGGTCCAGGATTTCGCGGATTGCCAGATACACGCGGACCGCCTCGTCGAGTGCTTCTGGGCGTACATTCCCGATTGTATAGCGGCCCTGCCGCTGGGACCAGGTCTGTCGAATCTGCGTGTCGTCAAAGCGACTCATCCCGCTGCGAATGGAATCCAGTGGCTCGACCAGAATCCGCGTGCCCAGCGAACGGGTTGTCAACTGTCCGATTGCGGTCGCATTCCAGGGGAAATTCTGTTCGCCAAAGACGACGATATTGGCGGAAGCAAGAAAGCGTTTCATAGCCAGCGATCGCACGATTGCCTGCCCATGTCGAGCGTTGCGGGCAATATAAACTTCGACGCCGAGAGCACGAAGGAAATTGCGAGCGGACCACCGCCAGAAATCCGGCTCGTCATAGGCCATCAAAGGCCAGAAGAGCACCGGCAACCCTCGCTGGACCAGGGCTTGAGGATGCGAGTTCCAAACCTCAGTGGGATAGGCGGGAATACTGACCGGCAGAATCGCATCAACTTCTTTGGGAAGATCCAGGACCGAACGGCGCCAGTGTTCGGGGGATTGAACGACAATAACGGGAAGAACCTCGGCAATCGGGGACAGGAACTTGTCAAGCTTTTCCAGATCGATTGTCGGCTTGCCCTGCTTGGCCAGGATCGGCTGCAATCGTGTCTTCGGCACGCACAGAAAATCCTGAGGTTGACCGGACAAGAACCGTTTTGCGTCCCGCAATCCGCTCATTCGTATCTCCCCTTTTTGCGGTCAGACGATGCCGGGATGGAATATGATCACCCCTGCTCGGCCTTGCACCGGCCCCGGAGGACCAGGTAGAGGTGAGCCATGGCGATCAGGGATAAAACCAGCGCGGTGAAACGATGAATCTCAAAGAGCACTTCCTGTCCATGTGTGCCAAAGATGGGATACATACTGGAGATGATCGACAAACTTAGCGGAAGGACCAAAAGGATCATGGCCCAGAACGATAATTTCCAACCGAGATCGCTATCGACCAACAGGTTGTTCCACTTGAATGTGAACAATCGTACAACCCAATCCCAATCGCGACTGGTAAAACAGCACTGCCATGCCCATGTCGCGGCGAGAAACGCCACGCAAACGGCGAATACCGGAGCAAAAGTCGCGTGAATCATCAGCAGCCAACCGGATAACGGAACGCCCCAGAGAATCCGGGGACCAAAACCGGTGACAAACAGGACCACAAAACAGACGGCGGCCGCAAGCCATGCCAGTTTTCGGAGACGACCGATGGGCCCGAGTTTCTGTTCCAGGAGGATCATCGAAAACAGGAATACGAACTTGCGAATAACCACACGAACGCCCAGATCGCATCTGCGAGTGGCCGGGAATAAAACCGAATGCAGCAGGATCGCGCCAAAAACAAGGATGAACCCCACAATAAAAGAATTTCGAAACAGCATATCCATGGAATTGTCCACCTGATTAATCTTCTTCCGCGGCCACATGGGAGAACCACCCCAGGGCCCTGAGTGCAAAAACCAGAATTACTGCGCCAATCACCGCACAACAAGCCAAAACCGTTACTTTCATCCAGGGCCTGAACATAAACGACCATGCAAAGGCCTTTGCAAACCCTGGAGATACCTTTTGAAAACTGACCTGGCTACGCAAAAGTACCGTCTCGGGTTTGACCGGCGAGTCCACCGCGACCGCTCCAAAAAAGAACGGGGCCGTTGTCGAGTGGCAATCGGCACACCGGCCATCGCGTCCGAGGGATTGAGATGCGGGCCGCACATCGTGTGCGATTGGCCAGGCATAAGGTCCCGCCTTTGGAAAATTGGATTCGACGAGCTGCCCATCGGATAACTGATAGAGCTTGCCACCGGCCACATAGACGGCCTGGGGTTTTGTGCCTTCGCTGGGTTGCTCAATCTGTTCGGATAAAGCGCCAAGAGCGGCCACCAGGGTTTCTTCGGGTAAGGGGATCCAGTCATTGATCCGCGTCTGGTCGGACTTAAGAAGATCTCCAATGGATTCCATAACCTTCTTTGGGATCATGGGAGTCAATTGTTTCTCTTGGAGAGTACCCCAGAAGGAAGGCCACAGGATCTTGTGCGGAGCGATCTTATTGTCTTTGCCTCGGACAAAAACCGGCCACTGAATATGAGGTAATTTCATGTTGACGGCATGTTTGCCATGAAGGCCGATCTTATGGATACGGGCCGTACGAACCAATGTTGCCTGATCCGAGGGCATGGGGCCGGAATGGCAAGCCGTACAGGACAGTTCCTGGAAATGGATGGTCGGAATGCCGGCGTGTAAGGGACGCGGCGCTCCAAGGCGACCGCCCTTTTGCGAGGCCAGAGGCTCGGCGGTGGAATCTCCAAGATGACATCCGCGACAGGATAAGGTCGAAACGAATCCCGTCCCCCCTTTCGATTCGGCTTCAATGCCTCGGACGATCATGTGGTTGGCCCCATTGCGGTGGCAATCAGCGCAGGTTAAGCCCGCCGCAAGGTGAACATCCTGATCCCGGGTCCATTCTTTGTCGCCGGATTGGTTCATTTCCTGCGTCGAATGGCAGAAATAGCAGCGGTCCGCCGGAGGTTGGCGAACGATATCAAAAGCGACTTTATTTTCCGCATCGAAACGGGATTTGTCGTAAAGACATTTTATTTTGTCCTCCGTCCAGGGATCGTATAAATCGTCCAGTTCGGAGGCCATACCCTTGACGATCCCCAGGCCCGAAGCCACCGTGGCGATCCAACGGTAATTCTGACGGGCGGCTTGAAGCGCCGCTTCACTCTGGTTATGGCGATAATCGCGAGAATGACAGGCAAGACAATTCACCTCGAACTTCCCGGATACTTCGCCGCGAAGAGTGGCGACAGGATCATCTTCGGCGGCTTCGGCTTCGCCATATGCGCCTCCGGGGTAGAAGGATCCAAAATACTGCAAAAACTGCCACGGGGTGATTCCCAGATCTTTTAAAGAGAATGTCCCCGACCAGCCCCGGTCGGATACCGGAATCTGGGTGCGCGTTTCGGAATCGGTGATTACCCACGGCTCGCCGACCCGGCCGGAGGGAATCGTCCCGGAGCCGGAATGAAAATGCCAACCGGCGGCGATGGTTTCATAAGTATGGCATTTCCCGCAGGTCTTTTTGAGCGACACGGGATTCATCCGCGTCGAGTCCACCTTAATCGGGTCGCCTTTTTCGTCGAACAATTCAATGACATGCACGGGCGATGACCGGTTTCCATCGTTCCCATCGCCGATCTTTTCCTCGGCGACGGTTGCCGCAGGGATTTCATCTGCGGCGGCGAAAACCTGCCCCGCTGCCAGTGCCAGTCCGATGAGGAAAATCGATACGAGTCTCAATGTCATACCTCTCTGGTATCCAAGCAGTAGAATCGTTTGAACCAATCGAATTGGGGATATTAGACCGAAAACCCGGTGGCCTGTAAAGGAAATTTCCTCTCAAACCGGAAATCCTCTATTTCCGAATCTGCGTTTTCCGAAACAGAAGAAAACCGGCGGGTATGTTGTGATACCCGCCGGTTGCATACGGAATTACACCTTGAATTCTTCCGGCTTGAATTCGATTTTCTTGCCGGCAGCAACGGCCTCGTTGACTTTCAAAACCATCGCGGCGGTCACAAAAGCGACTTCACCCGGGCAATTCAGCTTTGCGCTGCCGCGGATGGAATCAAAGAAATTGACCAGATGCGGTTGATGGTATGGAACATCCATTGTGACTGGCAGATCATACTTGGCCGGCTGGACGGACTCGCGAACATCGGCGGCCGCTTCGCCTTCTTTCTTGACCTTGGGAGCGGCAGCAACCTGCTTGATGTATCCCTTTTTGACCCACGGAGTCCACTTGTCTTCCTCGACCCAGCTCTCGCGATAAATTTCACCGCGGCTGGATGCCTCGGAGATAACCAAAGTTCCTTCGTCGCCCATGAATTGCTCGTAATATCCCTGGGCGCTGTTAGTGGTAAGAGTCTGATAGATCGCTCGAACAATCCCCTTGTCAGTCTTGAATTCATAAATGGCGATGACATTGTCATACCATTCGTGATCTTTCCAGTAATCGACTCCTCCGCTGGCCATGACCGATATCGGCTTGGCTTCGTTGAGGAACCAACTGTAAATATCAATCTGGTGGGAACCGAGATCGACGATGGGGCCGCCGCCCAGACCTTTGAACCAGCGCCAGTTTCGGAACTGATGCATGTTCTTGAATCCGTACTTTTCCAGTTCGGCCTGGGGAATTTCCGAACCCGCGGGTGCTCCCTGGTCTTCGCACGCGGCCCGGCTGCGATTCCACTGTCCATAAATATGGGTGACCTGGTTCAGCAGGTTGGCTTCTTTCATAATTTTTTCATAGCAATGGATGTAACGCGGATTGCTGCGGCGCTGATGGCCGATCTGCAGCAGCTTGCCGGCTTCCTTGGCGGCTTGGACCATCTGCCTGGCTTTTTCAATATCATTGGACATCTCTTTTTCGCAATAGACATGCAGGCCTTTCTTCAGCGCGGCAATGGCGTGCTCGGCGTGCCAGAAATCCGGAGATGCGACAATTACCGCGTCCAGTTGTTCCTTGTCGAGCATTTCTTTGTAATCGGCATAAGGGGTCCCGACATGACCGTAGGGCTTGTAGGCGCTGAGAATCTTGCTGACGCGCTTACGATTGTAATCCCAGATATCCGCAACGGCGCGAAAACTGACATTGGCATTCTTGCCCATCTTGGTGATGGCGTCGATCAGCACATTGCCCTGGGCGCCGGCGCCGATGATCCCGACATTCAACACATCCTTTTTGGCCGCCGCCGCAGCGCCCTGACCAAAAGCGCTGGGGGAAAGGAACAAACCGGCTCCGATGGCTGCGGTCGAATGGATGAAGTCCCGTCTGTTGATTTGCGTTTTCATACTGTGTGGGTCTCCCATATTCAGATCTTTTTGATTTTGATATTGCGATAGGCGATCGGCGTACCGTGATCCTGAAAACCCAGAACGCCGACTTTGGCCATGTCCTTGTACGCGATATTAAATTTATTCGGTGTGCCGTCCGGATTCTTGTGGGCTTCGGTCCAGCGATTCAAGTCCATATCGATAATCCAATCGCCATTCATGGCAATCTTGATATGGTTGTCTTGGGCCCAGATGGTCATGTGATTCCATTCTCCAGCCGGTTTGGTCATGTTTTTTGTCGGTTCCAGGCAGTCATATACGGCGCCGCAGATATGCTTGCCGACCGGTTGGCCCGCCGAATCGGCGATCTGGATTTCGATTCCCGTATGGAGCCAGTTGACGATGTCGGCCGTACGAAGAAATACGCCGCTGTTGGTACCCTTGTCCACCTTAAATTCCAAATCAAGGATAAAGTTGCCGTAGGTGTCCTTGGTCCAGAGATCGCCGCCCTTATCCGCCCGATTCAGCAGATCTTCCTGGAGAGTCCAGTTGCCCGGGGTGGTACAATTGCTCAGGTCGTCCGCCAGCAGAGGTTTCCAGCCGGTCGGCTTCAGGGCCGCGGCGGTCTTTTCAAACCATTTGAAGCAGGCCCGGATTTCCGGAACCGAATTGTCCCAGTTGTATTCATATTCGCTGGAAAAATACCCCTTCCAGCCGATTTCGTGAAGGTATTGAAGGACTTCTTTGGCTTTGCTCTTGCCGGTCCCCCAGGGAACATCGTGAGCCTCATTCTTACCGAACTCGTTAAGGTCCTTGAAATGGAAATACAGGATGCGGTCTTTGAGTTTTTTGACCGCCTCGACCGGATCGACACCGCTGCGGGTCCAGTGGCCCGTATCGGCACAGGCGCCGATGAATTTACTGCGACCCTGGCAGACTTTCAAAACCGTGTCGGGATTCCAGTAGTGAGAGGGATTCGGGTGGTTGTGAATGGCCACTCCGATCTTGTATTCCTGAGCGAGTTTGTCCAGCAGATCAAACGCGGCCTCGTCCGGCTCGGCGGCGATGTTTTCGATGCCCATATCTTTGCAGAATTCAAACACCTTCCGGGATTCTGCTTCGTTGTTAGGCAGTCCGGTTACGCCATAACCGACCAGTTTGATCCCGTGTTCGGCCAGTTTCTGCTTGATCATCTGGCGCATGTCCCCAGACAAAGACGGATCAAAGACGGCGTTGGAATCCTTGCTAACTCGCTGGCCGGGAAATGCTTCCATCCAACTGGCCCCCAGTTCGGCCGCCTTGTCGATGGATTCGAAGAAGGTAAATCGGTTGAACGAATAGGACATCGGTCCAACCCGCCACCCGTCATACACATCCCGAGCGGGATGAACGGATTCGACGGCCCCCACGGATAGCGTCATTGTTCCCAGCGTAACCACCATAAATGCCAATCGTGTCATCGCGTTTCTCCTTGATTCTGTGCCTACGGATCCATCGGCCCGCCGCCCGATCCACTGATCCAGACGAGCCGGCGAAGCCGATTCTGTCAAGTTTTACAAATTCCATCCCGCACGATAGGGCTTGCCGACAAACTGGTTGGCTTCCTCATCGTTGGTAAACTTCATATTCTCGCCGTCCCAGAGCAGTTTTTTTCCCAGCCGTCTGAGCGCCAGATTGCCCATCACCACCGCTTCGGTAAAGGGGCCGGCATAGTCGAAATGCGAAGTGGCCTGGCCGCCTGTCTTGCAGGCGTCGACCCAGTTCATCTCGTGGCTGGTCTTAATCCTTGGCAAAGTCGGTTCGGGAAACTTAACTTCCCTCATGCGGGAATACGGGATCAGTTGTGGATCATCGCCGTATTCACCACAGCGCAAGACACCCTGTGAACCGATGAATAGAACATTGCTGGCGGCCTGGTCCAGCGGTCGATTTTCTTCCAATTCCGCGGGGCGATCGGGTTTTAGACCGCCATCATACCAAGTCAACTTGACTGGAGGCATCGACTCGCGCGCCGGAAATTCAAAACGAATAATTGATCCCGAGGGAAATGTCTCGTTGTTGACCGGGGTTGAACAGGCCTCGACCGATGTCGGATATTTCAGTTGGAGAGCGGTAAAGACCGGATCGAGTACATGGCAGGCCATATCCCCCAAGGCACCGCAGCCGAAATCCCACCAGCCGCGCCACTTGAAAGGATGATACGCCGGATTGTACGGCCGCAACGGAGCCGGTCCGATCCAAAGATCCCAATCGAGATTTTGCGGGACCGACGGCGAATCAGCCGGGCGTTCGATTCCCTGCGGCCAGACGGGACGGTTGGTCCAGGCGTGAACTTCTTTGATCTCGCCGATGATGCCGGCCCAAATCCATTCGCAGATCTTGCGGACGCCGTCGCCGGAGTGGCCCTGATTGCCCATCTGGGTAACGACTTTATATGTGCGGGCCGCCTCGGTCAGCATCCGCGCTTCATAGACGGTATGCGTCATCGGCTTTTGAACATAGACATGCTTGCCCCTCCGCATCGCCTCCATCGCGATTACGGCGTGAGCGTGGTCGGGGGTGGCGATAATTACCGCGTCGATGTCTTTCTGCTCCTCGAGCATCTTGCGATAATCTTTCCACCGTTGGGCGTTTGGATAGGACTGAAAAATTTCTTTGGCGTAATCCCAGTCCACATCGCAAAGGGCGGTGATATTCTCGCTGGAACATTCGTTGACATTGCTCTTTCCCATGCCCCCGACGCCGACGCCGGCGATATTCAGCTTGTCGCTGGGGGCCTTCAAACCCGATGCGGCCAGAACAGAACGAGGAACGATCGTGAACACCGCGGCCGCAGCCGAAGCGCCGGCCAAAAATCCGCGACGGGACATACGACCTCGCCGATTCACTATCATCCTACGGTTCCCTTCTCTTACCCATTCCAAAGATTCGAAGAACGCAAGATTCTCCAGACGATCGAATACGGATTAGTTCGAAGCGTCCTGCGGTTTCTCCACGATCCAAATATTGCGGAACTGCACGGGATTGCCGTGATCCTGCAGATAGATCCCCCCTGGCGCCTGTTCATCACTGCGCAGCGCCCCACCGGTCGGACGGGGGATTTCCAGCTTGTTGTGGATTGTAACTCCATTGTGCCGCAGGGTCAAGACGGCGTTGCGGACTTTCTTTCCTTCGGCGTCGAATCTGGCGGCCGCAAAGTCGATATCATAGGTTTGCCATTGCAGGGGCGGAGCGCACATGTTGACCAGCGGTCGGGCAATCTGGTAGATTCCCCCGTATTCGTTGTCGAGCCCTTCAAGGCCATAGCTGTCCAGAATCTGGATTTCGTATTGATCATGCAGATAGACGCCGCTGTTGGCCCGACCTTGTCCGCGAGCAGTCGGCATAAACGGAAGCCGGAATTCCAGATGCAACGAGAAATCCTTGAACGGCCGACGGGTCGCGATATTCCCGCCGCGGACTTCCATCACCCCATCCGCCAGCTTCCAGGGCGCGGCATTGTTTTCGGCTTCGAGAGTGACTCGTTGCCACTCAACCCGTGTCCCCGGTTTTTCCGGATCGAATTCGACATCGAACAATGAGGTTCCATCTTTGCCGTCCATGCGGAACGGCCCGGCGATTCGCCATCGAGTCAAAAATCCGTTGTTTTTTTCGAAGGTCTCGCGGGTCCCTTCCTGATTTTCCCGACCGGCCATCTCAAAGATTCCGGGCGCAACCATGCCTTGCGCGTCGGCGACACGGACACAGACGCCCCAGTCGCCGCCGCCGTTGGTCACCTTGATGAGAAGATTGTTCCAGCCGTCGTTGAAGGTAACGGGGATTTTATCCTGTCCCGGCGTAACGCCGCGACTGGCGTTATTGGCGTGAACGACCTTGTCGTTAAGCCAGACCTTGACGCCGTCATCACTACCGATCTCCAGGACCACTTTTTGTTCCCCTTCCGAACGCACACGGGTACGCAAATACGCCGCCGCGTTGTCTCCGCCGATGAGCGCCGCCAGATTCACCAACCCGGAAATCCCGCCGATCTTTTGCCATGCGTCCAGGTTCTTCCCATCGAACAGGATAATGGCTTCTTTGGGAGGTTTGGCCCCCAGCGTCGGAGACAACCGAACCACTCGCCGGATCAAGAACGAACCTTCGTCGGTCCCTTTGTAGGTTCCTTCAAACTTTCCCTCTTTGAGGGTCCCCTCGCCTTGGCCCGACCACTGCATTCCGTTTTCGGCGTTTTTGAAACGAACGGTTTGATCGTGGAGCTCCGCTTCCATAATGGCCACCGGATCCTGCGGCCATTCGAAAGATTCCAGGACCCGCATCCGATACTGGTTATTCCCCAGCGCAATCACCTGCATGGAAAGATCCCCGGTAACCCCGCTGACGGTCCGGCGAATGCCCTGCCAGTCTCCCATAAATGGATCCACATCCTGCGCCACGACCGATCCGAGCAATCCTGAGCTCAGAATCACAACGAACAGAAGGATTTGTTTTCGTTTCATACGATATCTCCGGCAATGAGTGTCATTGGTTATCATTTCAGCGGTTCGATCCAGATATTTCGATACGCCACGGGGCCATGATCGCCCTGCAATACCAACGGACCCAGGGCTTTTTCGTCTTCGTACACGGCCGCCCGAGTCGGGCCTGTAACTTCGACATTCTCATGGATCAGAAGGCCATTGTGGACGACCTTTTCAAATTTGGCGTTGGCGATCTTGTTTCCCGACGAATCAAACCGTGGGGCACGGAAGATTATATCAAAGGATTGCCACTGCCCGGGTTCTTTGGATGCGTTCACGCGGGGACCGACGCCTTCGTACCCCTTGTCATCTTTCCATCGTTCATAGATGCCGCCGCAGTCGGAATACTTGGGTTCCTTGACGCCCCAACTATCGAGGATCTGAATCTCGTAGCGGCCCTGGAAATAAACCCCGGAGTTGGAACCCTTGGGCACGACAAATTCGATATGGGCCGCACAGTCGCCATGTTCCGCCTTGCTAAACAGATAGACGGTTCGTCCGGTCGGACCGTTCAGTAGAACCCCTGTACCGGGCTTGCCCTCCAGTGCGGCCGGATTGTCGGCTTTTAGGACCGCATCGGCGACAAGCTGCCAATCGCCCAAGGGTTCTCTCCATGCGGAAAAATCAGCCGAACCGAGCGTACTCTTCAAAGTCTTTTCGGCGGGTTTTAGAGAAATTCCCTTTAGATTGACGACAAATTCACCGGCTTTGCTGATGGGTTGAAACTCGATCGTATAAATTCCCGGCCGATCAATCCTTACAGATCCGACCTTGACCGTTTCAAACCTGGCCCAGTCGCCGGTTTCCTTGACTTGGCCGGACAGTTCTTGCTTTTCGAGAACGATTTTGTATCCGCTGCCGGCGGAGCCGGCCATTGATTGAAGAACTTCGACCTCAAACTTTCCGGCCTGCTTGAAAACCACCGTCCAGACCGCTACGGTTTTTTCGTCCTGCCAGTTGGCAATGCAACCGCTCTTCTCATCGTACATCGCCCCCATTCCCGTAATCCGAGCCGTCTTGCCGTCCAGAAAACCCGAATCCGTAACGATCGTTACCGATTTGAGCAAACGATCCAGTTCAGTCTGGGCGGCCTTGGCCTCTGCGACCAACTGGGGATCGGAGGCGGCCTTGGAGACAAACATCACGGCCCTTTCGTCGGGTATTTTGGAAGCCGCCGAGAGGACCATTCGTTTCTCTTCCACTCGGGTTGCCAGCGACATCGCCTTTTCGCACATTGCGACCAGATCTTCCGTCGCCGTCTGGGTCAGACCGATCATCCGGATATACCCCCGCAGGCCGATGATCTTGTTGACGGCCTTGGTCGCATTCTGCGAAAGATCGAGCAGAATTTCAGTGGCACGACTGTCCGGAAAATCATTGGCCAATGCGCGGATTGCCGCATCGCGGATGGACTCATCCGCATCGCCGACAGCCGTCGAAAGCGTTGAATAGGCCTTCTCTCCGCCGATCTGTCCGAGCAGCGTCAACAACGATGCCTTCCCCGCGATCGGTGCGGAAGCCATCTTCGCGATAAGGATCTCAGCATATTTGACCGGATCGCCCCCTCGCCGACAAACCGCGGCGACGGCCTTTTCGGCTTCGATCCGTTCCGTATCATTCTGAACTTTGACCAATAAGTCCAGCATTGCGGACAACTGATTCTCAGTGGAGACCGACTGTATGACTTTGAAGGCCTCCAGCCGAACCTTACGGTCGGGGTCAGCGGCGGCCGCCAAGAGCACGGAATCCGCCGCAAGGATATTCCGTTCGGCAATGCTGCGGATCAGTTCCACTTTCATCGCCGGTTCGGCCGAAGCAATCGAATCAAGAATCATCTTGTCGGTCTGTGGATCGCGCAGGGAATAAAGCGTTTCCCGTGCCGCATCGCGTTCGCCGCCTTTGGCAGAGGCGGCCGCCGTAGCCAGTACCCTCACACAATCGGCATTGCCGAGTCTGGCCAGGGCCTTATAGGCCGCAATACGAACCTCTTCGTTGGAGCTTGTAACCGCACCCATTACCGCGGCACGCGCCACATCCTGGCCCCGGTTGGCTAACGCAGTGATCAACTGGACCTGCGATGCCGGGGGAAGCTTCGGAAGTTCAGCCGCCACCAGGGCAATTTCTTCGGGTTTTTCGATCTCGCTGACCAAGACAAACGCCACAGACTTCAATTCCGGATCGCCTTTTTGAATTGCCTCGACGATGATCTTGCCGGCCTGGTCCTTCGAGCAAAAAATCATTCCCCGAAAGGCTGCCACTCGAATCACGCCCGGAACCCGTGCCTCATAAATTTCGCGATAGATCTTGGCCGCCTCCTCGGGCTTACCGGCCTGCTCGAGACGATCCCCGCAACTCAGATACGCATCCAGCGCCTGGATCTGCAAATCGCCGGTCGTTTTGGTCTTGGCCTCGCTCAGCGCCGCTGTCGCGGCCGGATCGGCGATCTGTCCCAGAGCCGTCACCGCCGCCGAAGCGATCTCGATATTGGCGTCGTATATCAGTTTCTGCAAAACCGGCACGCTGGCTTTGTCCCCGCGAAGGCCCAGCGTGCTGATGATCCCAACCTTGGCGGCGCCGGTCGTCTTGTCCAGTCCCTTACGAAGGGCCTCATCGACTGCCGCTCCGGGAATTCGTTCCAGCGCAAACCGCGCCATGTCCGCCGTCTGCGGATCGCCGAGCATCCCGGCCAAAGTTTCAGCCGATGCCTCCGATCCAATCAAGCTCAGTTGTCGGCAAACGAATTGTTTTCCGGGACCGGTAGCGTTGGATTTCAGAAAGGCCAGGAATTTCTGCTCAACCGCTTTGATCGCATCGCCCTGCAGGCCTTTCATAAGTTCGCTTAACTGGGTCTGACTTTCGCGGCTCTGACCGAATTCATATTTGGCGATCTGCGCCAGGAGGTCGTCGAAGACCTTGCTTTTCTCGCCCAGAGGATCCGGTTGAGACAAAGCGATTATCGAAAATAAAAACAGGACTCCGATGGGCCAACCCCATTGCTTCCGTTGAATCATGCACACATCTCCTTGATGAGATCTATTCTCGGCCCGTCAGCGAGATTACTTGTCTTGGGGCGCCGGGATCGGCGTGGCGTCGGCTTTCAGATCCCCCAGGGCCCACTGGATCCCATCCAGATAATGCTGCAGGACCATCGGATTCCAGGTGATCCCGTGATTATGACCCAGGGAGCAATAGAACATCCGACCATTTCCGACATTCTTGATCCAGCTAATGCCTGTATCGGAGTCGGAGGGCTTCAGTCCCCTGGGCTTCTTGTTGGTTTCGTCGTTCATATCCAGACTCATCAGCACCCGCATCTTGCTTCGGGAATACAGCGGCGGCTCGGTTCGATAGATTTCATCCATCGCGCGGAACCCCTTGCCCCCGAAGGCCTTCATCAGCGGGTGAGTCGGATCGTCGATCTTGAACGCCCATTCGCCGGCCCCATCCGTCCACGGGTGGCCTGTGAACTTGTTGCCGATGATCTCCTGCAATTCGGCATTCTTGTTGAAGTTGTCGGCCGCAGCATGAATGCCGATGATGCCCTTGCCGTTGTCAATGAACTCCTTGATCGCCTTGGCCTGTTCGGGCGTCGGTTCCAGACCGGTCGTATTGTTGAAACAAATAGCGTCATACGGCTGGAGATTCTCGGCCGAGAACACATTCATATCTGTGCTGATGTCGATCGTGAAAGCCCCGGTCTTCTTGCTCATAATCTCCAGCGATTTTTCCCAGTAGGGAATGCTGGAGTGCTTGAATCCCTTACACAGGCTGAACACCAGGATCTTGTGCGGCTTTTGGGGAGCTATCGTCGGCTTGGCCGGCATGGCCTTTTCCATCTTGTCGATCTCTTCGGGGGTTACGGCGGCCAGAGATAGCCCCACACATGACAATACGATCCCCGTCAACCAGCTTGTTTGCATCCAATGTTTCATACTTTAATTCTCCTTGTTATCGTTTGATCTTGGATTCAAATAATTTTCTTATTGCGCAACCCACTGGATGGCCTGCGCGACGAACTTGCGGAAACCCGGATTGGCGTAGGCCGTCCCGTCATGTCCGAGAGCGATCGTGCAGACTTTTCCCCTGCCATAGGACCGCACCCAGGCCAGCGCATTGTCGCTGGTGGGTTCGTCGGTTGTCAGGAGGACATGATTGTCCCCCGCGTGCCAGACATTCTTGTACGACTCGTCGTTGATCGTAAAATCTTCCATCCCCTGGGTAATCGGATGATTCCTGTCAGCGATCCGGACCTTCATATCCACGCCGTGTTTGTAAGTGCACTGGGGTTGATCGCCTTCGGCCTTCAGATAAAACTTGCCTCCAATAATGTTTTTATAGTCCACAAAGTCCGGGTAGGCCGCAAGGTTGTGGTGCATCGCGACAAGACCAATCCCCTGACTGAGAAGCTGCTTAAGGTTATTTTGCCGTTTCTCCGAAATCTTCTGGGACATGTTATACAGAACGATTACATCGTATTCCCAGGGTAAAATGGTCTCAAAAATCTCGCTGTCGTCGGCCTGCGCCAGATGCACAACTTCGATTCCGTCGATTGACTTCCACATTTCCATGAATTTGTCGTGTTCATAATCATGACCGCCGGTGACAAACGCAACCTTGATGGTTTCTCGGGCCGGGATTCTTTCGCGAATTCGGATATTGCGCCACTGGACCGATGCCGGACTGTCTCCTTCGAAACTGTGAACCTGCAACCCGATAAATCCTTTGCTTGTCATCGCATCCATGACATCCGCGACCGGAATACCGTTAATCCAGGTCCGCATCCGCTTGCCGGCGCAGACGACACGGAATTGATTCCACTGACCGTCTTTGAAGGCGGTCTTCGATTCCGGGCTGACCTGTTTGGGATTGACCCAGCCGTTTCTTCGGGCCTCGTCGTAAATCGAACCGGCTGTGCCGTTGGTCGCGATCTCGACTTGGTAACCGTGCACTCGATTGTTTTGGTAGTCCTCAAATGCGTTGCTGCGGATCTGAACGCCGGAGTTCAGCCGTGAATCGACATTGACCTCGAACTCCAGTTCGAAATCCTGAAACGCCTTTTCCGTGCACAAAAACGAGTTGGGGCTGCCCTCGACGGTCGTGCCCTTGATGGTGCCATCGACGACCTCATACTTGGCGGTGCCGTTGACTTGCTTCCAGCCGGTCAGCGTCTTTCCATCGAATAGATCCACCCATTGCCCGCGACGCCCCTGGCGATCGCCCGGCTGTCCCTGCCCACGACTACGAAGCGGTCGCACGCGAATGTTCTTGTAATACACAACGCTCTTGGGATCATGCCCCTGAAGAGCGAAGGTTCCCGATCCGATCTTACGGTCGCCCAGTTTGGGATCGGGCGTGGCCGGTTCGGTCCAATCGACCACCTGCTTGTCGTTGATGAAAACCTGAACTCGCTTGCCTCGAACGATGATGTGTTCCGTGAACCATTCATTGTCCTTGGCCGGAGATACATTCATCACATCCTGTACCTGATACAAGCTGCCGGTCATGCGGGGGTCGGCTTTGAAACTGTTGTTGACCTGGACCTCGAATCCCTTGCTGGGCCAACCGGTTTCCTGGTACTCGGTATGAAAATAAAGACCGCCATTGCTGCCCGGTTCGGTCATTACATCAACCTTGTACTCGAAATCCTTAAAATCCGCGTTATTGACCGGCCCGACATAAAATAGATGGCAGCGATTGCCGTGAGCCACGATCGCGCCATCCCGGACCGAAAAGGTGGCCGTATTTTCAGTGGCGGCCTTCCAACCGTCCAGGTCCTTACCGTTAAACAACGAAATCCAACTCTCTTCACTGGCGCCCAGTACCGGTGTCGCCAGAACCAATAACCCCAGAATTGAAAGCATGCTTTTCATCGTCATAACTCCCATTCCACTTGTTCCATTAAATAAAAACAGTCGCCTATTTCAGACTCTTTTTCCGCTTCGTTCACGAAAGCTTCCAGGGGGCCCGCATCGCACGCGAAAGCATTCGGCTGGCGGTGGCATTGTTGACGAATCGCTCGGCCTTGGTGTCCCAGGTCAGCTTTTGTCCCAGCCGTGTCGCGATATCGCTGATGTGGCAGAGGATGTCCCCCTGTACAGAATCCTCGATCGGACAGATGGTTTTGGCCCGCGATTTAACGCAGTCGAGGAAATTTCGGACATGATTGTCGCTCTTGATCAAACGCACATCGTTGGGCTCGAACTCGTGCTTGGCCAGATTCTCCGGGAAGGTATTGATCCCGACACGATCGACATGGACCCAGCCGTCGCTGCCCTCGAAGGCCGTGCCGTGGTCATTGGGCTTGCGATACCGGGTCTTCCACTCGTCCGGAACCGACGGCAGCGCGCGATAATCGATCTCCAGACCGCTCTGATATTTCATTTTCACTTCCCATGTCAGGGCCGTGTCGCAGACGCCCTCCGTCGGGAAGGTCGCCCTGCCTTCGACTTCGACGGGGCACTCCATCTTTTCCTGGCCGCCCCACAACGCAATATCCAGCGGATGGATTCCCCAGCCGGCGATATAGCCCAGCGCATAATCGGAGATGAACCACCAGTACTTGTTCGAGCAGCGATCTTCCGTATAGGGAACCATCGGCGCCTGCCCGAGCCAGAAATCATAATCGAGCCATTCGGGAACGGGAACGGGTTTCGGCGATCCGCCGGCCGAGGATCCCACGCACCAGGCGCGAATGGTCTTGAGATCGCCGATTTTTTTGTTGCGGACCAATTCGCATGCCTGTCGGAACTGCCAGCTTGACCGCTGCTGCGTGCCGAATTGGAAGATGCGACCGTTGCGATTTACCTCGGTCCGCAGCGTCTGGTCTTCGACGACGCTGATGCCCAGCGGCTTTTCCACATAGACATCCTTGCCCGATCGGACTGCCGCCAGGGCCGTCAGCACATGCCAGTGATCGCAGGTGGCGATCAGACATGCGTCAATGTCTTTGCGCGCAACCAGTTCGCGGAAATCGCCATAGGGTTTACAGTCTTGGTTGTTGTAATGTTTGTTGACGAGATTTTTCGCGTCTTCGAGCACATTCTTTTTCACATCGCAGACCGCGACGACCCGGCAGTCATTCTGTGCCAGAAAATTCCCCATGTCGCCGGTGCCCTGTGGCCCGACGCCGATACACCCGACGACGATTCGCTCGCTGGCCGCGGGAGCCCCTTCGGCCCCCATCGCGCGATCGGGAACAAAATAGGGAACGGAAAATCCGGTTGCAACGGCCATGCCCGCCCCTTGAAGAAATTGTCTTCGACTGATCGAGCTTTGATTCTTCATCGTTCGTCTCCTTTCGTTAAGGATTCGAAAATCAATCGGTTCGGCAGACTATAATTTCCACGGCGCCCGCATCGTACGGCCCATCAGGCCGGTGGCCTCGGCGTCATTGACGAATTCCTGTTTGGCCTGATCGTACTTCAGCGGCCGTTTGAGTTGGTAGGCAATGTTGCCCATATGGCAAACCACCACCGTGCTGTAGCCGATGGCGATATCGCAGATGGGTTTTTGCCGCGTGCGGACCGCGTCCAGAAAGTCGGTGTAGTGGTTGTTGCTCTTGTACAGCCGGATCTCGTTGGCGCCGATCGTCTGGGTTGCCAGATTCTCCGGCCAGGTTTTCAGATATCCGCGATTGACCTCCACCTTGCCCTTGTCGCCGAGGAACAAAACGCCGTTGACATTGCCGTGGCCTTCCTCCTGGCCGGCGCGGACCATGATCCGCCCGTCGGCGTATTTGAAGGTCAGATTTTTGACCTCCTTGCCGTCCGGCGGAAGAACTTCAACCGGACCATTTTCATCCATTCCAAGTCCCCATTGTCCAATATCGAAATGGTGCGCGCCCCAGTCGGTGGTCATGCCGCCGCCGTATTCGCGGTAATTCCGCCAGTTCGGAAAGATATCCTTGCTGATATGCGGCGACAATTCCGCGTTGTATCCCCGCGCCGGGGCCGGACCGTTCCAGAAATCCCAATCCAGATATTCCGGCGTCGGCTCATCGGGTAGATCGCAGGCCTTGGGCGGTCCGCCGATGTTGGCGACGACCTTGTGGACCTTGCCGATGTAGCCGTTGCGAACCAGTTCGCAGGCATGGCGGAATTTTTCGTCCGACCGCTGCATCGAGCCGGTCTGAAACACGCGATTGTATCTTCGCACGGCCGCGACCATCGCCTTGCATTCGACGATATTGTGCCCCAGCGGCTTTTCGCAGTAGATATCCTTCCCTGCCTTGGCCGCGGCAACGGTGTTTAATCCATGCCAGTGGTCCGGCGTACTGATGACCACCGCGTTGATGTCACTGACGGCCAGCAATTCGCGAAAATCCTTATAGGCCTTCACGCCCGCATTGCCGCTGCCGCCCGTCTTGTCGTAATGGTCTTCGGTGATCTTCATGTTCCGTTCGAGCTTGAGTCGATCGACATCGCAATTGGCGATCACCTGTGTACCCGGACAGTTCAGGAAGGTCCGCAGCAGGTGCGTACTCTGTTTGCCGCAGCCGATAAAGCCCAGGACGATCCGATTACTCGGTGCCTGCTGACCCAATACCGTTTTTGGTACGAATGCCGGAATCGCGGCCGTTACCGCGGCGGCCTTGAGAAACGCTCTTCGATTGAAAGTCTGTCCCGCCATAGTGTCTCTCCATTCTGGTTGATCTGGTTTCGCTTATAAACGCCACGGGGCCCGTAATGGACGGGGCTGAAGGAGTTTGTCGGCTTCGGGATCATTGACGAACAGTTCCTTCTCCGGATCCCACTGCACTTTGCGACCCAGTTTGATCGCGATCAGGCCCAGGTGTCCGACCGCGATCGAGTGATGCGCGATATCCGCCGAGGCGATGCATTCCTTCTTGGTCTTGATGCAGTCCAAAAAATTTCCGTGGTGATCGTCGCTCTTGTAGAGCCGAATATCGTTCGGTCCGAATTTGGTTTCGAGAATCGACTTGGGTTCGGCATCGATCCGCCCGCGATCCACAAACACCCAGCCCTTGTCCCCGACGAACCGTACACCGTTGGGGAACTTGCCGGCGACATGCATAACAAATCCTTCTTTGTACTTGCAGAAAAATTCGTACTCTTCCACGGTGTTAAAGAGCGGATCTGTCGGCCACTTGCCCGTTCCCTCGATCTCCACCGGGCCGGTCAGTTCGGTTCCCATCCCCCACTGGGCAATGTCGCAATGATGGCCCGCCCAGTCGGTGATCTGCCCGCCGGCATAGTCGCTGATCCAGCGGAAATTCCAGTGGCAACGCGCGTCGCAATAGGGCGCTTCGGGCGCCGGACCCAGCCACATGTTGTAGTCCAAATGGGCCGGCGGCTCCTTGAAGGTCCGGTCGGCGCCGTTGACGCTGTTTTTATTTGGAAGCCCCACCTCGACGGTGTGAATCTTGCCCAATACCCCGTTACGGGCCAGTTCGCAGGCCTGACGGAATCGGGCATCCGACCGCTGCTGGCTGCCCGTCTGCCAGACGATGCCGTATTTCTTGACGGCGTTAACGATCGCCCGGCCTTCGGGAATGCTGTACCCCAGCGGCTTTTGCGAGTGAACATGTTTGCCGGCCCTGGCCGCGGCCACGCCGATCAGGGCGTGCCACTGGTCGGGCGTGGCGGTCATAATCGCGTCGATGTCTTTGCGTTCGATGACCTGACGGAAGTCCCGCGTGGTCGTACAGTCGTTGTTACCGTACTTCTTATCGACCTGTTGCTTGGCGTCGCGGGCGTGGTTGTCGTCCACATCGCACACGGCCAGCATTTGGACCTGCCTGCGGTTCAGGAATCCGCCCAGGTCGCCCATGCCCATGCCGCCAACGCCGATGGCGCCCATCGTGATCCGATTGCTTGGCGCAACCGAGCCATCAGCGCCGATGGCCGAAGATTGAATGATATAGGGCAGGCCGGCTACCCCTGCAACCCACAGTCCGGATTGTTGGAGAAACGATCTTCGATTCAGGTTCATGGATTTTCCCTCAGATCAAAAACGATTTCGCGACCGTCGTACAAATTCCACGGCCGATTATTTTTCTGTGAATGAATGAAAAAAATGTCGCCCCTCTCTCCTCCCGCCGCCAATACCCTCCCGCAGCCCCACAGACATCTGACTACCGTGCGGCCCGCGCTCATCAATGACACTCCCAAACCACAACCCACATCTCACGCCTTGTCAAATCAATCGGAGCGAATCGCCTATCCATCCGCCCCGGCTCTGCCCTACCGGGCGAATCACCCCGCGGCCGCGGGAAGGGTTTGTCTCCCCGCGGCCGAAAGGTGGTTTCCGTTTCGATCATTTCTTGTCAAACGCCTCGTCGAACACATGTGTCGAGGGCGAAAAGTTGATGTTCTTGACAAACTCGCAGGACTCTTTGGCCCCGCGCTCGCGCTCCATGCCGCAGTCTTCCCACTCTACGCTCAGCGGGCCGCTGTAACCGATATGGTTCAGCGCCCGGATAATCTCTTCGAAATCCACGCCGCCGTGGCCCAGCGAACGGAAATCCCAGCCGCGTTCCTGCTTGCCGAAGTTCAGGTGCGAGCCAAGGATCCCGCTGAAGCCGTCCAATTGCAGCGCCGCGTCCTTCATATGCGTGTGATAGATCCGGTCCGGAAATTCGCGGATAAAGCGAGCCGGATTGACCATCTGCCAGTGCAGGTGGCTGGGGTCGAAGTTGAAGCCGAAGGTCTCGCGATAGTTGATCGCTTCCAGCGCCCGCTGGGCCGTCACGATGTCGAACGCGATCTCCGTCGGGTGCACTTCCAGCGCGAACTTCACGCCGCATTCGTCGAACACATCGAGGATCGGGTTCCACATCTTGGCGAAGAATTTGAAGCCGTCATCGATCATCGCATCAGAGACCGGCGGGAAACTGTAGATAAAATGCCAAATGGACGAACCCGTGAATCCGTTGACGACCTTGATGCCGAGGTTCTTGGCCGTGCGGGCCGAGTTCTTCATCGCCTCGACCGCCCAGGCCCGCTTTTTTTCCGCGTTGCCGTGGCAGTCCTTCGGGGCAAACATGTCCGAACGGCTGTCGTTGTTCAGGTCGCAGACGAGCTGGCCGGCCAGGTGGTTGCTGATCGCCCAGCACTTCAGGCCGTTTTCCTGCAGGATCGCCAGTTGCCGCTTGCAGTAGTCCTTGTCCTGGGCTCCCTTGAAGACATCCATGTGGTCGCCCCAGCAGGCCAACTCCATGCCCTCGTAGCCCCACGCCGCCGCCTTCTTGGCCAAATCCTTCAACGGTAGATCGGCCCACTGACCCGTGAAAAGTGTTACCGGTCTTGCCATGGTTCACATCTCCTTACTTAAAGTGATGCTCCTCTTGCTTTGACGAATCTACGCACCAGTACGGTGTAACGATCGCTATCCATTGACAACCACGGTCCTTCGCCCGTAATCCTGCTGCAGGCCGGAACTTGGCCGGAGTACAGCCCCCCCGCTGACTTTCGGGCGAATTGGAATAGCATACCACCACCCGTACCGTTACGCAATTCGTTTCGAGACAATTTTTGACCCGGGTTGGAGGGCCCTGCTCCGTCAGGGCCGCCCTAAATGCCCTTCCGGAGGGCCCCGCTCTGTCGGGGCCGCATATATGCCCTCTTGGATGGCCATGCTCTGTTATGGCCGTTCATTCGGCCGCAACGGAGTGCGGCCCTCCACTACCTTTTGGCTTCCCATCCGGGATCATTCCGTGCCGCCAAACCCTTGCAAAGCAAGAACTTACAACCCCGAATCGACGCAGTTTCCCCTGCCCCCGATTCGTGTCGTATGCCCAACCAGACGCACCAACGCCCCCGTTTATGGCAAGTTTCCGATTTTCTTGATCTGACCATCTTTCCTAAGTCATTCTAATAAACAAAGATTAACCCCCTCCCCATTGTCAAGACCAAATTTCCCGTTGGATAAGGTGGAAGTT
>CAZXPW010000053.1:0-25703 GCA_964643355.1 uncultured Pirellulales bacterium | reverse complement strand
ACACCACATGTCCCGAACAGCCAGGTCAGAAGGGACGGTGAAATATCCGGGTTAGTCTATTTAACGGTTTTATCCCGTTAGTAGCAATTCAATTGAAAGCGATGAAATGTGTAGACCATCTTTCTCTGGTCTGTACCAAAGTTTTGGATCAGATAACACTTGGAACAGAAGAGGAAGATGAGGAGTTCGAGATCGTGGATCGATCGTACTGGGATAAACGTGCAACCAAGGAAACTGTTGTTCTCGTGGATGAAATGTTAGGCCTGATCCAATCCTTTGATCCTTCGATTGAATTGAAGTATAACAAATTCTATATTGGTCTATCTCAAGGAGGGCATACGAATAATTTCGTAATATTTAAACCCCAGAAAAATGCTGTTCGGATAGAAGTCCGACTCATTAAGTCTGAAGAAATGGATACCCAGATTCAAGAAAAAGACCTTGACCTCCTCGATTATACAAAGTGGGGACGATATCGAATTCGACTTTCAAAAGCCGACATAAAAGATCATCGGGAATTTTTGAAAGAACTCATGCGGAAATCCTACGACCAAGAAGTCGAATAATTCCATTCTCTATTCCCGATGAACAAAAAAGACTGAACCTATACTATATAGTCCTATCCAACATACCTTTCTTTTTGGCGTACATATAGAGGTATGACACGCCCAGCAGGGTAAGACCCGTCGCCAGAAATGCGGCCATGCGATAGACGCTGGGGACATTGGACATGTCGATCAGGAAGACCTTGGCCAGCAGCAGCGCAAACAGTCCCAGCGCCAGATACCGCACCAGCCGCAGATGTTTGGCAAATCCGGCTACCATCAGGATGGCCCCATATACGGCCCAGAAGATCGAGATGTACATGTTGGAGAAATAATACCAGTTGACCGGACGATCTCCGTAAAGATGGCGGCAATACCAGTAAAGGTAAATCTCCTCGGTGACCACAAGCCAAAGAGTAATAGTCGCGGTCAGGGCCAGAATCGCCCCGATCGGCCGATCGGTTGAGTCGGCGGGAATGAGCCATCGAGCCATCGCCGCCGCGCCGGCGATCGAGGCAATCAACAATATCCCCATGAAAAACCACCGGTTGACCAGAAGGGGGAACGCTGAAAAGTGCGCGTCGGGATAGAGAAAAACCAGCATCATCGTCCCGACAACACCGGCAATCGCGCCCAGTCGCGGGATCAAGATCAGACCATAGAGCGTCCACAGGATAAAAACCAGAAAGGTCGGGTAAAAATACCAGTCGCGGGCCTTTGTTTCCGACGAACCTCGAAAATGCCAGAACAGAAACAACTCCATACTGATCAGGATGGCCGGGACCAACCGGACAAACAAGGTAATCGTTTTGCCGGAAAGTTCCCAATCCGCCGGCTCCATCCTGCGGCTAAGCAAAAAGGCCAGCACAAACAGCGACGCACAGAACACGGCCCCATAGGCAAACCAGCCGTTGAAGAAGAGTCGATACGCCGAATGGTGTACCAGTGGAAATGCGATCAAAGCATAGGCCGTCGCCAGAACCCCCAGCGCAAGAGCCGACTGAGGCATGCCGCGCCCAGCGGGACTGACCGGACGGATCAAAAAAAGCAGAGGGACTACGGATGCCAGAACATACAGGCCTCGGAGAAACGCCGGAAGGTTGATCCGATCGGCCGCATGGTTAAACCGGCATTCCCCATACCATTCCAGAATCAATGCGACGGACAGGATCATGACCGACAGGAAATACAGGAGTTGAACGACGGTTGAACGAATCTCTGCAACAAGAGCGTCGTCTCGGCGATAGAGAAGATGCGCCACAAACGCCATCGAGGCGACAAAACACCATGAGCCGAATTGCGGATTGAAAACCAGCGAAAACGATTCGTTATGGAGCGGCAGTTGTACGACCAAGTTGAACAATGATAAGGCCATCGCCACAGCCGCGGCGACTTGTGTGAGCCGACTGCGGTAACGCAGGCCGATGAAGCACAAAACCGCGGCTTCGGCCGCCCACGACAAGGCCACGATGTACATCGTGAAATACAACGGAATCGCCAGCGTGACAAAAAACAATCCAATCGCTACAAGAGCCATCCGACAATCGCTGTCCTGCGGACATCGGCGATACAAGACCAGCGCCGCGGCCAGATGAATCCCAAACAGGCCAACACAGCAAAGGGCCATCTCGTTGCGATGGACCGGATACAGGATCGCCCAGAGATAATACAGCGTCGCCGCCGCATTGCTCAGGATCAGCGTCACATCCTGTTTTCGCGCGGGACTGTTGTGAATCAGACCATAAACCAGCGGCATAGCCAAAAAAACTACAAAAAAGATACACAACCAGGTCAGAGCGATACCCATCTGCGGCGGCAGGCCTTCGATGGGCCTCATCGTCGATCGATAGAAACCCTCGAACCAGCCGGTGTAAAGGCCATAGGTTCCAAGAAAGCACAATAGATTCACACCGGGCCACTTGCGATAGACCGCGCAGGCCGTCGCGCCAAAATCCAGGATCAATACATAGAGGAATAGTTGTTCCGGGAGGTTCTGACCGGTCGAAACCAAAATTGGAGTCAGATAACCACCCAGCAAGGCCAGAATCGCGATGAGCACTTCATTGAACTTGGTGGCATAGGCCATTGCGCCGGCGGTGATAACGATCGCCAAGGCAAACGAGGGCATCGCGGGAATCAAGTGATACACACGATAAGCCGAAAAGACCGCCGCATAGAGGATCGCAAAACCCAAAGCGGTAACGCCTTTGGCAACAATCTGATACCCGCGGCGGCGCGTGAATTCGCCGATGAGCAGGGCGGAAAATCCACCGACCGCTACGATCGCGATGCGACCCCACGGACCGATGATTTGCTTGTCATAGGCATATTTGAGGAAGAAACCGACGGCAAAGATCACGCTGATCACGCCGGCGATCATGACCCACCGGGTGCCGATGATCTGCTCAAGCGAAGGCCGGGATTCTCCGGCCTGAGCTTGCGATGGATATCCCGCTTCCGGTTCTTTGGTAAAGAACTTGGCCGGCGACCCAGTCGACGCTGCGGACGGGATTTCGGCCGTCGGCTGGACAAATTCCGTGGATGCCGCGGTCGTCTGGATCGGCGTTGCTGGTTGGGAAATCATCGGTATCGGCGCTGACGGTTGTTCTCGGACGGTTGTTACACGCTCGACAAGGGGCGTTACCGAATGTTCAACGAGTCCGGTATGGATCGGCGGCGGAATCGCCGACTGTCCGGTAGCGTAGGATCGTTGAGAGAGTTTCGAGAGTGCCACGATACTCAGGACCAGAGCGATCGGTCCGGAAACGATGCACAGGATCACCAGCGGAACCAGCAGGAAAAGAATATCGTCCACATTTCATCCTTTCCTTTTCGAATTGCCGTAAACGATCGGATTGGATCGAAATCAATCTACCACAAGACCACCGTTTCAAAAATTGAAAACCGAAGGTTTTCTCTCTTGACCCAATCGGGTTTTGATGACGACCTCCGTCTTTCCGTTCTTATCCTTCTACAAATTCTGTGCCAGGCCCGAGATTTCGTAAATCTTTGCTACAGAAATAAATATGCGCAGATGATAACAGGCGCAAAACTGCTGGCTATACAGAAAATGTATGGTAGGGAGCACCAATCGAATATGACATTTGGTTTCAGACGCAAGATAATCCCCGCTTCGACACCCCCAAGGTCGTTCAGGAATCAATGTCCTGGACTTTGATTCTCCGGCTTATGTTCTGGCTTTTCCAATCACCGCCCGCATTTTTTCAATGCCTTGTTTGGCCACAACCATTGGGTCCTGATCCCAGAACTGCCGACTGAACAGCTCCAGCGAAAAAACCGGCTTGCATCCTCGCGCTAGCATACCCTTAATAATCGCCGGTAGCGGCGCAACACCGTCGCCGGGCATAACGCGATCCTTGTCGGCAATCGTTGCCCTCGGCATGTCGGGATAATCGTTCATGTGAAAGACCTGCAACGCCGAAGGCCCGATCGACTCCAGGCCCGCAAAGTCCGATCCGCCCTTGTAGATGTGGTAAAAATCGCCCAGTAGCCCCGCCTTCGGGTGGCCAGATTCGATGACCACATGCATGCACTGGCCGAGCCGGTGCAGGTTCTTGGAATGTCCCCACAACTCCAGTTGTGGAATCACCCCGATGGCGTCTCCGGCGTCCAAGATCACCCGGTACCGCGCCGCCGCCGCCTCCAGGTCCAGTCCGGGCTTATCCGTCGCTCCCACCGGTGGAGCGGCGATTCGCGTGCCGCCGATCTGGGCCACCAGATCCATGTCCCGCTTCATCTGCTCGACGCCCTTGGCCCGCGCCGCCTCATCGTCCATGATCCAGCCGACAAACCCGATCGCTCCCTCGACCTTCAGGCCGGCATCGGCGATTCGTTTCTTCAGGTCCGAAAGCGATCCTCCCTTGCTACGGTAGTCTTCGATCTTGCGAATCCACGGCTCGATCCCGTCGTATCCGGCCCGGGCTGCGATGTCGATCTCTTCGGTGATCGGCAGGTTCTGGCCCATGATCGTTGCGGTGTTCAAGCACAGCTGAAATGGACCCTTTGTCTCCGTCGTCTGGGCGCGGATGCCGCCAGCGGTCGATAGCAGCAGTGCCCCCGTTGTCGCAGCGCCGACCTTCAAAAATCCCCGCCGTGAAAGAACGCCTCGTCTCATGGTCTGCTCCCGTCGATTCAATTGTCCATTTCTATCCGGATCGAAAATGCCACTCGTTGATTATACTCGTTTCGCATCGGTTTCCAAGGGCCGGGATCGTCGTTTTCCGGCTGAAACTTCAAATCGCGTCGATTCGGCTTGCCCTGACGCTCAAAATCGGATATACCATCGCGGCGGGATGAACCAGGAAACAATCCAAATGAAATGGATCCGACGGTATCTGGATAAGCATTGGTCTTTGCATACCAAGCGCTCGCGGCGATTCGCCTTCCGATTGCTGGGAAGGCAACGCATTCCGCGGCACTTGTGGGATTTTCATTTTCGCAGCCTTCGCGGCGGGCTGTGTCTGGGCGTGTTTATCTCGCTGACGCCCACGATCCCGTTCCACATGCTTCTGTCCACGCTCGGGGCGATCTATTTCCGCGTCAATCTTCCGGTTGCCCTGGCGGCCGTCTGGATTACCAATCCGCTGACTCTCTACCCGATTTTTCGGTTTGCCTGGAAGGTCGGAGCCGCCGTTCACGATCGCGTGCCGTGGATTCGGAATATCGCGATGATCCACTCCGACAGCGGCCGATGGACTCGTTTCTTTTCGCACACCGTATCCCTCTGGACCGGATGCCTGATCCTGGCTTGTGGAGCCACGGTTCTGGCCTGGTTGTTGGTGACGCTGTTTCACAATGGTCTCGGTCGATTTCCTCAGGCCCTTGTCCGAGACCACCGCCGTTCCGGCGAATTAATGCGGGACTCCTCTCTGCCTCCGTCGGATATATTCCCCCCCCCATCCTCCCCTGATTCCCCTAACGAATCGACTTAAAATACGCATTTTTCCATTGCAATCGATCAAATGGGGGATAATCTGAAACGATCCCCGGATAGCGACCGGGTTTTCCTGCGTCCAGAACGGGCCGGATCATGATTTCTTTTCCCGGCCGTTTCGATGTGGTGGTTATGTATCGAATAAACATAATTTCAATGTCGGGAACAAGACGATGATTTCCGCTTATCAAATTGAATCGTCGCGCCTCCTGGAGTGCGACAAGGAATCGGCTGCGGTTCTCGTGTACCATCAACCCTCCGACGCCGAAAAGGAAGATTTCCTGCGGGTGTCCGGACTGGAGCCGCTGGACCTGGAATCCGTCTATGACCCCGATGAAGTGCCTCGCGTCGAAACCTTCGAAGATAACACCCTGCTGATCTGGAAATGCCCCGACAATGTCGCCATGGCCGAATCCCCCCCCGTCCAGTTCAATGTCTCTTCGCTTGGCATCGTAATCAGCCGAAACCGGGCGATCTTTATCGTTCCTCGCGGGGCGTTTTTTCTAACCGGCCGCGGCTTCAAACAAGTTCAATCCGTCGGAGATTGTGTTCTTCGTGTCCTCTTGCACTTTGTGCATCATTATCAGGCGCATTTGAAGGCCATCAAGATGATGTCACAGGAGTTGCAGGCCAAAATCGTTACCTCCATGGAAAACCGTTACCTGCTTCAGATGTTCGCCCTCGGCGAAAGTCTCATCTATTATCACAACGCTCTTGAGGCCAACCTGGCCGTTCTGGCCAAACTTCGAGCCGTCCCCGATCGTCTCAAACTTGCCTCGGAAGAAATCAGTTTTCTGGAAGATGTGATCATCGAGTACCAACAGGCCAGCAAGCAAGCCGGGATCTATTCGATGGTTCTGTCCGGCCTGATGGACGCCCGCGGCACGATTGTCAACAACAATATGAATGTCTTACTCAAGAATCTCACGGTTATTAATGTGGTTTTTCTTCCTCTGAATCTGATTGCCAGCATCGGCGGCATGTCCGAATTTAGCGCAATGACATCGGGAGTTGAGTGGTGGATTTCCTACGGTTTGTTCTCCCTGACCATGGTGATCCTCGGCTGGGCTACCTGGTGGTGGCTCGGAAAAGTCATCGAACGCAACCAGCGCCGTTTCGGACAAGCCAATCATTGACGCTTGTCCGCTGTCGCCCGCCACGCCTCGACATCGCCCATGTCGTTTGTCATTGAGCTTCTGATCGGTTGTTGTGCCGGATCCATTGTCGTTCCTCTTCGGGCCCGCTTTCTACCAGTAGTATGCGCGGAATCTCCCGTTTACTCACGATTTTTCGCCGGAGGACGATGCTCGATTATGGCCGGTAGCGGACGGCGTCCGCCCGGAAACATGAACCGAAACAGGCACGAATCAATGTATCCGATGGAAACTTGCCAAACGAAAATTGAAACCGATCAACTCCTTGTCTTTTTCAGCAGCCAAGCCATGTTGCCGGCCAGTACCTTCATCGTTCGCAGGCCCTCTTCGTCCTCGCGAACATCGCCGCGTTCCAGCCCGAACCCCATATTCCAGTAGATCGACCCCGGCACGATCATTTGCGACATCAGGAAAAAGGCGTTGATCGCGTTGAACACCGAACACGCCCCGCCGCGTCGCACCGCCACCACAGCGGCGCCGATCTTGCGGCGGAACAGGTCGTCGTTGGCCCGCGACACCAGACCCGCCCGGTCGATCAGGGCCTTCATCTCCGACGAGACATTCGCGAAATAGGTCGGCGACGCCAGGATGATCCCGTCGGCGTCGATCATCTTCTCGATGCAGCCGTTCAGATCGTCGTCGATCACGCATCGCTTGTCCCGGTTGGTAAAACAACCGTAACAGGCCGTGCACCCGCGAATTTTCAAACCCGCCAGCTCGACCAGCTCGGTCTCGATGCCTTCCTTATGCAGCTCGGTGAAAACCTGCCGAACGAGGATGTCCGTGTTGCCCTCCTTGCGAGGGCTTCCGTTAAACGCGACGACTTTCATGCGACCTCCACGATTTAAGATTCGGATCGTAATCTTTTGATCTTCGTTTCATATATCAGGATGGCAGAAACAAAGAGTTATCCGCAGATTACACAGATTTTCGCAGATTATGCAAGAGGATTGGTAGATATCTCATCATCCGAATCCCCTCTTCTTTCCGACCAGATCAGGCGTTTGAATGATAATGAAGGTCGGCCGAAATTGATCAACAAAGCCACGGTTTTTCCTGACGCCTTGAGATAATTGATGACCTGCCCTTCTTCAGTACCGGATAACTGGGCCAGGGCTTTGAGTTCCACAAGGACTGCCCCATAACAGATAAAGTCCACGCGGTAGGAGGCATCGAGCGTCTCACCCTTGTACTCCAGCGGTAGATCGACCTCTTTACAAAAGGGAATCTTGCGTAAGGTAAACTCTTTGCCCAGCGCCTGCTGATAAACGGATTCGAGAAAACCATAACCAAGAACACGATGAACTTCCATCGCTGCACCGATGATGGCCTCTGTCCGCCAATCCCGGGGGCTGCCTTTCCGATCGGTCTTTGCCGACCGAGAATCCGAATGGTCCTGTGTCATACGGATTTCCTCCTTAAATCCCTTTATAAAATCTGTGAAATCTGTGTAATCTGTGGATATTGGTTGTGTTTTATGACAAACGCCCCTTGAAGTCCTCGTAGGTGAATCGTCGCTGGAGCTTGAATTTGTCGTTCTTGGGATCATACAGCACGATGTCCGGCAGGTTGATGCCGTTGAACATGGTGTTCTTGACCATGGTGTAGTGGGCCATGTCGTGGAAGACAAGCTTATCCCCAACCTTTAGCGGCCGGTCGAACGAGTAATCGCCGATCACATCGCCGGCCAGGCAGGTCGGCCCCGCCAGGCGATAGGTGTGCCTCAGCTTGCCCGGCTGGTCGGCACCTTCGATCCGCGGCCGGTACGGCATCTCCAAAACATCCGGCATGTGGGCCGAGGCCGAGGTATCCAGCAGCGCGATATCGAGGTCGTTGTGAACGATGTCCAGCACCGACGAGACCAGAAACCCCGTGTTGAGGGCGATCGCCTCCCCGGGCTCCAGATAGACAGCCACGCGGTAGCGGTCGATAAAGCCGGTAATCAGGCGGCACAGCAGATCAACATCGTAGTCTGGCCGGGTGATGTGATGGCCGCCGCCGAAGTTGACCCACTTCATCCGCGGGATGAACCGCCCGAACTGCCGCTCGACCGCCGCCAGCGTCCGCTCGAGCGAGTCGGCGTTGAGCTCGCAGAGTGTGTGAAAGTGCAGCCCATCGATGCCGTCCAGGGCATCGGGCTCAAACTGCTCGATGGGGATCCCCAGCCGCGATCCCGGCGCGCAGGGGTCATAGATTTTGGTCTTGACCTCGGAGTGCCGCGGGTTGATCCGCAGGCCGATCTCCACCGGTCGTCCGGCCGACTCGACGGCGGGGCGGAAGCGGCGAAGCTGGGCGAAGGAGTTGAACACGACATGGTCGATGATCTTGAGGTACTCGGGCATCTCGTCGTCGCGGTAGGCCGGGGCGCACAGGTGGACCTCCTTGCGGAAGTATTCGGCCGCCAGCTTGGCCTCGTGCAAGCTGCTGGCCGCGGCCCCGTGGAGGTACCGGCTACACAGTTCAAAGGTACTCCAGGCCGCAAAACCCTTCAGGGCGAGCAATATCTTGCACCCCGTCCGGGCCTGCACATCGGCCAGCACCTTGAGGTTCCCTTCCAAGAGGCCCAGATCGATCATATAACACGGCGTCGATAATCGAGACAAATCGTAATTCACATCCGTACCGTACTAAAGGAAAACGAGTTCAACCACTTCCGCTCGCGTACTTTATTGATAACACAGCCGAACCGCAAGGATCTTGTAAGGACATTATTGAAAAACCGGAAACACCTTATGAAAAGGTCAACTCATGGATGACCACTCCTTCTCGAAGCCAAAAGACCATGGACAAAATCACAATTCCCTCAAGAAACCATGCAAATAGGACGTGATACATTCGGATATAGACCCCTGATGTAGTTATTTTGGGTTTTAAGGGAAATAAGAAAATCACTACGGCAGATAAGAGGACTGAAGAAATGCCTGCAATCGTCGGAAGAAAACCAACACCCGGTGCCACTTGGTTCCAGTCAAAAGTAAAATTTCCCGCTGTTCCGGGGACCACGATAAAGAATAATACCGCCCAGAAACGGGTTTTTAAGGACATTGATTTTCCGCCCCAAAGCAACGACTCGATTCCCTGGAAGAGAAGCAGAAAGAACAGATAAGTAGAACCTACATACATGATTCCCGAGATTATCAAAATCCCGACTCGCAGCAAGTCTCCATGTGAATAACCCGCGTGTTGCCAAAGAGTCAAGATTTTTGCTACATCTCCCGGAAGTACCGGATTCCACGAATTCCAGAGCAAATACGGAATTCCATCCATCAAACAACAATACGAAAGGATTAATAATGCCAGGCGGACACCCATTTGTTTCTTGATCATACAGGCAATGCATAGTAAGAGCCAGCCCGCGACGATAGTAACCAGTATTCCGGAAAACAAGAAAATGATGTTATCCATCGCCGATGCTGTGTTGGTTAGAAACGCAAATGCGTAGCCCATTCCATCCCAGTTGAGGGAAAAACTTGAAAAGACGCCCCCGAGAACTTCGGCAGTAAGACCATGTCCCAATACTTCATGAATAGCCACGCTGAAAATAATCCCGATATGAACGAATGGCAGGAGGAAAAGGGCCAACAGAACATATTTTCCCAGAATACGATCACCCTGGTTTTCAAGTGCGTTGTGTACGACCCCATCCGATTCCATTTTAAATCCTCCCTTGAACCAATCCGATTGCATCCTATTCCATAAAGTATATATCCTTTAAATGGCACATATGCCAAGAATTCAAACGAAGACTCGGACCATCCTACTTTACGATGTCTTTTTTCTCGTCGGCCATAGAAGGGTAAGGGCGATCGTCGAGAGCATGAAACCGACGCCGGTCTTCCAGAGGGTGTCGCCATTCGGATTTCCGATGAAGGCGGCCGAGATCAGAAATGCGATCAATCCCAACACGAAACCGGCAATCTGCAGATAACGCATGGTTTCTCCCTTCGAACCGATTGACTGTCAAACTCAGTTGTCGATCGTCTTGCCTTCGATGATCTTCCACGGCAGGCCGTGGAGGTTGAGCTTTTCCATGAACGGATCTGGATCGAATTGCTCCATGTTAAACACGCCCTCGCCGTGCCATTGGCCGGTCATAATCATCATCGCCCCGATCATCGCCGGCACGCCGGTCGTATAGGACACCGCCTGGGCCTTGACCTCGCGCCAGCACTCGGCATGATCGCAGACATTGTAGATCATCATCTGTTTGCGCTGTCCGCCCTTGACGCCATCGAAGATGCAGCCGATGGAGGTCTTGCCCTTGTAGTTGACGCCCAGCGAGCCCGGATCGGGCAGCAGGGCCTTGAGGAACTTCAGCGGCACGATCTTGTGGCCCTCGAACTCAACCGGCTCGATGCTGGTCATGCCGACATTCTGCAGCACCCGCAGGTGCGTCAGATATGCCTCGCCGAAGGTCATCCAGAAGCGGATCCGCTTGAGGCCCTTGATGTGCTTGACGAGCGACTCGAGCTCTTCGTGGTAGAGGAGGAACGAATTCTTGGGGCCGACTTCCGGGTAGTCGATCTTCTGCGAGATGCTCATCGGATCGATCTCGACCCAGCTACCGTTTTCCCAGAACTTGCCCTTCTGGGTGATCTCGCGAATGTTGATCTCCGGGTTGAAGTTGGTCGCGAAGGGATGGCCGTGATCGCCGGCGTTGCAATCGACGATATCAACATAATGGATTTCGTCAAAGTAGTGTTTCTGCGCGTAAGCACAGAACACATTCGTTACCCCCGGATCAAACCCGCTGCCCAGCAGGGCCATAATCCCCTTGTTACGGAAACGGTCGTGGTATGCCCACTGCCACTTGTACTCGAACTTGGCCACATCCGGCGGCTCATAATTGGCCGTGTCGAGGTAATCGACGCCCATCTCCAGACACGCGTCCATGATCGGCAAATCCTGATACGGCAGCGCGACATTGATCACCAGGTCCGGCTGAAAGCGGCGAATCAGGGCGACCATTTGCTTGACATTATCCGCATCGACCTGGGCCGTCTGGATGGGCCGCGGCAGGTTGGCCGCGATCGCTTCGCACTTGGCCAGCGTCCGACTGGCCAGACAGATCTGCTCGAACACCTGCGGAACCTGCGCGCACTTGTGCGCGACGACATTGCCGACGCCTCCCGCCCCGATGATCAGTACCTTGCCCACGGCTCGCTCCTTAGAATATCAACTCTAATTATCCAGTTATATGGGTTCCATTCGCGGCATCATCATAATGAATAATTGAAAATTGGAAATCGAAAATTAGTCCGGCCGGAATTTCTTCAACGCCTCCTGCCGCTGCTGCGCGTCGGGCATCAATCGGACCAGTTCGGCCCAGAACGCTTTCCCGTGGCTTTTCACTCGCGTATGAACCAGCTCGTGCAGCAGCACATAGTCCAGCAGCTCCGGCGGCAGCAGGGCCAAGCCGATGTTCAAACTCAATCTGTTCTGCCGGTTGCAGCTTCCCCAGCGACTTTTCTGATGACGGAATGACACTCCCGAAAACGGCAAGTTGTGCAGCCCGGATAGTTCCCGCAACCGTGCAACGATGCGTCGTCCGGCCTGCTCCAGCGTCTCGCCGTCTCCTTCCGCCCCCGGCTTGGGAAATCGACGAAATGTCTCCAGGTGTCTCCGGACCCATTCCTTTTTGCTCCGGAGAAACTGCCGTGCATGGGCGATCGACTCCCCCGGCGGGACCTTCATCGTTACGGTGCCGGCTTGCGAAACCGACAACCGCAACTGCCGGGCCCTCCACGCCCGTACATAGACAATCAGCCCAATCCCGCTGAGGGTCTCTTGGAACAACACCTCCGGTTCGGGCTTGAGTCTCGGCCGGGGCGGGGCCGCCGGTTCCGATGACTTGATTCGAAGTAAGACCTTCGGCGGTTCCGGTTCGGCGGGCTTCAACCCCGGAAAGAGCCATTCGAAAATGGTTTGCTTCTTGACGCGATCTCCGTTCTTCATCCCACCCGTCCGTCCCCGTCGATATCAAGCCCTTGCATCTGTTCGATCTTGCGAACCAGAGTCCGAAGCGTCTCCTGTGTCCGGCTCAGTCGATCCTCCAGAGACTTGACGCGATCCTCGATCGTATCCGATTTGCATTTCTGCCCGTACATCAGCCCCGTCTGAACAATCTCCCATAGAACTCCCATAATCATCCTCGTTGAAAGGTTCGATTCATTTTCACCCGCCTCGTTCTATTTTCGCAGGCGGCCCTTTAAAAGTCCACAGTTTTGAGTATAATCCGCTCTGCAAAAATGACGCGGCTGAATCAAAGAAGTGACAATGAGATCCATGACTCTTTCCAAAATCGCGGAGGTGATCGGAGCCAGAATTCTGGGCTCCGGGGATCGTTCCGCGCAAGTCGCCGTCGTCAATACCGATTCGCGCACGGTCGCCCCCGGTCAGTGCTTCGTTGCCATTGCCGGCAAAAACTTCGACGGCCACGACTACATCCCCGCCGCTCTTGCCGCCGGCGCCGTCTGTGCGATCAGTTCCCGTCCCATTCAGCCCGAACACGGTATCGTCCTGCAAGTCGCCGATACCGTCGCCGCTCTTGGTGACCTCGCCCGTTGGTACCGGCTCTCACTTGCCGCCAGCGTCATTTCCATCACCGGTTCGGCTGGCAAAACCAGCACTCGCGAAATCGTTGCCCATGCCCTTGGCACAAAATGGCCCGTCCACTGTGCCCAGAAAAGTTTCAACAACAACATCGGCTTGCCTCTGACTTTGCTCGGGGCCGAAGATTGCCACAAAGCCATTATTACAGAGCTTGGAACAAACGCCCCGGGAGAAATATCTTATCTTACTGGAATTGCGCTGCCAAATATTGCCTTGATTACCAATATTTACCCTGCACATCTTGAAGGGTTCGGATCTCTCGAAGGAATCGTGCAAGAAAAGTCTTCGATTATCGAAGGTCTCCCACACGACGGCATATTCTGGATCAACGGGGACTTCCCCGATTTGTGCCGATATTGCGACAGTAAGGGATTTCCTTATCAGACTTTCGGTTTTTCCAAGACATGTAACCTTCGCGGCCTCAATCCTCAGACCGACGAAACCGGTGGCTCTGTCACCCTCGATGGCCTTCGTCTTCGAGTCCCTCTCGTAGGTCGGGCCAATCTTGCCAACTCCGTTGCGGCCTGGGCCATCTGTCGGCAGATGGGAATGACCATTCGCGACTTCGCGGCCGCTGTCGAGCAAATCAAACCAGTAACCATGCGTCTTCAGGTCGAAACACTCGGCCCGATTCGCCTGATCAACGACTGTTACAACGCCAATCCCGCTTCCATGGCCAATGCGCTCGATTATTTTCGGTCGTTCACCACAGGCCGCCGGGTCTTTGTCTGCGGCTCGATGGCCGAACTCGGCCCCGACAGCGCCGCTTTCCACCGCCAGCTTGGCCGGCAAGCCGCCGATGCCGGAGTGGAAGTATTACTCGCCTCCGGGCCCTTTGCCGCTGAAGTCGTCAATGCCTCTTCCAGCTCTATCCCCATCGTTCGGGCTTTCGCCACAACCCCGGAAATGGTCGATTCTTTACGCCAATTCATCAAACCCGCCGATATAGTATTGGTCAAGGGTTCCCGATCCGCAAAACTGGAATCCGCCGTCGAGGCCCTGAAATTGTTATTCAAATGAGTCAGGATCCGTTGGCTTCTGGGTAATTGGTTATTCGGTTTGTTGAAAATTTCGGAATTCGTGTTTAGACTTTTTTGCTATGATTTATCATCTGCTGCATTGGATGCAAGCAAACAAGGTCGGTTTTTACGCTTATCAGGATGTCCTCTTTCGAAGCGTGCTGGCCGCGCTGACGAGCTGGGCCATCTGCATGATCGCCGGCCCGCGCGTCATCCGCTGGCTCATGCGGAAAAAAATCGGCGACCGCCCCGAATTCTTCCACACCGCTCTCAATGAGCTGATGAAGGAACGCGCCAACACCCCCACCATGGGCGGCGTGCTCATTCTCGGTTCCGTCCTGGGCTCGACGCTGCTCTGGGCCAACCTCCGCAATCCCTTTGTCTTCAAGGCCCTTTTCGTCGTCGTCTGGTATGGCGCCATCGGCCTGGTGGACGACTGGCTCAAGCTCACCGCAAAAAGTCACCAGCGAACCCGCGACGGACTTCGCGCCTGGGAAAAGCTCGCCTTCCAGTTCGGCGGCGCCGTGCTGGTGGCCTTTTTCCTCTACCGTTCCGACTTTGCCGCCATCCCCGACGCGACGCGCTTCTGGCTGCCCTTCTACAAATACGGCATCCCGCTGGCCGGAAGCGTCTTCGCCATCATCACCATCCTCTACATCTCCGCCACCAGCAACGCCGTCAACCTCACCGATGGCATGGATGGCCTGGCCTCCGGCTGCATCGGCATCGTCTCTTCGGTCCTGATCCTGCTGTGCTTTGTCGCCTCCGAAAAAATGTCCTACACCCAGAGCAATGCCTATCCCGAAGGCGTCACCTGGGCCAGTTACCTCCTGCTCCCTCACATCCCCGGGGCCGGTGAACTGTGCATCTTTTTCGCCGCCATCTCCGGCGCGATGCTCGGCTTCCTCTGGTTCAACTGGCACCCCGCCCAGGTCTTCATGGGCGATACCGGTTCGCTACCCCTCGGCGCCGCCATGGGCTATGGCGCCATCGTCACCCGTCACGAAATCCTGCTCCTGGTCATCGGCGGCGTATTCATGATGGAACTCTTTAGCGTGATTCTTCAGGTCGGCTACTTCAAATATACCGGCGGAAAACGCATCTTCCGCTGCGCCCCCATCCACCACCACTTCCACCTGGCCGGATGGGGCGAAACCCAGGTCGTCGTCCGTTTCTGGCTCCTCGAACTGGCCTTCGCCGCCCTGGCCCTGGCCACCCTCAAAATCCGCTAATTTTCTGCTAATCCTGCGGGCAAGGCATGTATCCGGAAAAATACGGATAGGGAATTTCTCGATTTTCTATTGCTTATTTCCATGATTTGAGATAGCGTGGAACCGTTTATTCGGAGGTAAAGTCAGTGGAAACAGGGTTTCGGTTCCGACATTCCGATAGAACGAATGGACGCCGCGTCTTCTCGCTTCTTGTAATCAAGACTCATGCAATCTTGTTATGGTTTTCAATCCGTTCCATTTCATTGAATACCGGTCCCGGGAACGATGGATATAAATCCCATTGTGGGGATTCACAAACCATTCTTTAGATTGAGAGGAGACAAAAAATGAACACCGGCGGAAGAGAGATGAAAAGTGGGATAGGAATACTCTATACGATTCTGGCATTGAGTCTGCTCTTCAATGTCTGTCTGTCGGGATACACTCCCGCCCGAGCGGAAGAAACAACGATTTTCTCCGAGGATTTTGAGGGATTGCCCTTGGGACCCAGTGTGGAGGAAAGAAACACGACCGGTAAGCAAAATGTCTGGACCCACACCCCGCCGTCCGGGTGGTCTGTGGACAGAAGCGGAGTTCCCGGTGTCTATGCTGATTCGGCGAACAACGGCGTGATTGAGTGGTTCGGGTGGTGCTTTGCCGACCGTGATTTCTGGATGCAATCCGACTTTCAGAACCGGGAACAATTCACCAACGCCGGCGGTATTCTCGCCGTGGCCGATTCCGACGAGTGGGATGATCAGGGCCATCCCGGCGGTTCGTACAATACCTATCTGCGCAGTCCCCATATCGTCATTTCGGGAGTAAAGCAAAATACTATGTCGCTTTCGTTTGATTCCAGTTGGCGCCCCGAAGGCAACCAGACGGCGAATGTGACCGTTTCGTTTGACGGGGGGTCGGCCGTCGAGTTGTTCCGGTGGACCTCCAAACCGGACGCGACCAATGAAACCTTCACGGTCTCGATCAACAATCCCGCTTCAGCCAATACCATGGTGGTAACCTTTGGCTATTTCAATGCGAGTAATAACTGGTGGTGGGCGATCGACAATATAAAAATCGTCGGCGATGCCAATCCGATCCAGGACCGGATCGAATTCCTTCACACCTCGGGGGCGACGATCGTCTTTGAGAAAGGGGAAACCACGGATACCTTCGATGTCAAGCTTCTTCAGCAACCGACCGCGGATGTGCTTGTAACCATCGATCCGACGGATGTGTCCATCCCCGTGGATCCGAATGATAATACCTTTGGAAACGATCTGCAATTGATCGGGGGCGGCGTTTCGGGTTCCGGGGGAAAACGGATATTGACCTTTACCCCCTCCAATTGGAACATTCCCCAGACGGTAATGGTCAAAGCCGTGGATGATGCGGTCAAAGAAGGCCCGGAAACGGTTTTGATGATTACGGATGTCAATAGCGTCGATCCCGCCTACGCCGGCGGATATGTCCGAACCCCCCTGCGAGTCGTCGTTATTGATGATGATGCGGCGAATATCGTTATTTTCGAAACGGAGGATAACACCGTTGTTCGCGAGGGTGCGGCGTTGCCCGACACCTTTTCCGTGGCATTATCGGCGCTTCCCACCGACTCCGTGGAAATCCATATCGACGATACGTCTGATCCGATTCAAGTGGTGGTCGAACCGGGGATTCTGACCTTTACCCCGGACAATTGGGACCTCCCGCAAACCGTAGCGGTATCGGCCGTCGATGATACTCAATTGGAGAAGGATCCTCATTTGACGACCCTTCGTTATTCGCTGGTCAGTCAGGATCTGGCGTACAACGGCCTAGAAGTCCAGGGACTTTCCGTGCAAATCCAGGAGAATGAATGCGGCGCCTGGGGGATGAATGTCTTTGATGTAATCGGTCCCGACGGCAAGCCTGATTGCGTTGTCAATCTCCTGGACTTGGCGGAATTCTGTCTGAACTGGCTGGTCTGCACAAAACCCTATGAGAATGGATGTATTTCCTTGCCGTAAGGAACATAACGGCGGTGGGAAAATCATCCTCCCGTAAGAAGTCGCAAAGAGAAAAAAGTCCGAATTTTCCTCGATAGACTTCCGGGATCATCGACTTGAATAGACAAAGGCAGGCGATCGTGTTTTGCGGGTATCGATCGCCTGCCTCATGAAAATCGCAATTCTCAATTTGAATACGGCAAGCGATAGAGTCCTGCGCAATGTCGTAGGATCCGGTTTCTCAAATCCCCTTCTCTTTGATCATTCCGATGAATTCTCCGATCGCCGTCCAATAGGTCCCCCCCGCCGTCTCGATCAGATCATTGTGATTCGCCCCTTCCACCCACAGCGACATCTTCGGCTCGTTGGCCTTCTCATACAGCGTCTGCCCGTGCTTGAACGGAATTACCCGATCCCGCCGACCGTGAATCATCAACAGCGGGCAATGCACATCGTCGATCCGCGCCAGGTTGTCGTAATAATCGAACGGCAATATCTTTGCCCCCAGCCCCACCCGCACAATCGAGGTGAACGCCCCCTCGAGAATCATCCCGCCCACCGGCCGCTGCGTTGCCAGCCACACCGTCGGCCCCGACCCGATCGACCGCCCCAGCACAATCACCCGTTCCGGCCGCACTCCCGATTCGTTCGTCAGGTACTCATACGCGGCCGTGATGTCCTCGTAGGTATTCTTCTCCGTCGGCTTGCCTTCGCTGGTCCCGTATCCCTGATAATCGTATGCCAGAACATTGTACCCTCGCCTGTGGACCTCCAGCAGATAATCCTCACAGGTCCCCAGGTCTTCCGCGTTGCCGTGACTGAAAAGGATTGTAAACTCCGCCTCCGGTTTTGACAGATACACCGCCGAAATCTTCCGTCCAGACTTGGTTGTGATCTTACGGACCTGCGCCCCATCCACATAACTGTGCGGCGGATGATACATCATCGAATTGGCGCACCCCCACACCAGCGCCAGCACCACCGCATAACCAACCGCCGCCACCCGCACAACCCCTCCGACAATCCGCCAACCCAGCGCCTTTGGCTTTTCCAATCCCGGTTCCCTTTCACGATGAAGGCATCATTGAATGTCACTTGGGTTTGCATCCCGGATTCTCGGAAGTTTCCGCGCAATCCACCAGCCAGTTGACCGACAGGATCGTAAAATCCGGAGAATCCACTCCACACCAGCGATTCTACACCCCGCCTGGCTTTTCTTCAATCGTCTATCCGCAACGCATAGCCGCTGTTGGAATCCGATGCGCCATTTTCGTGAAGGTCCCGATTTCTCGGGATCTATTTTTGCCTTTGACCCGTTATCCAAGTTCCTGTATCCTAATCCTCTGTTGAATAACGGAGAATATAAACCAGTCACCGATTTGGTTTGCCTGAAATCAAAAGGACAACAAATCCATGTTCACTCAACACAATAAGGATGGCTACACCCAATCGCTCCCGGGAATTCAGCAAAAGACACTCGTCTTCGGCGACAAGACCCTGATGGTCGAGTTCATCCTCGACAAGGGCAGTGCCCTCCCCCTCCACGCCCATCCGCACGAACAGACCGGCTATCTGGTCAAAGGACATCTGCGTCTTTCGATCGGCGGCGAAGAATTCGACGCCCATCCTGGCGATTCGTGGACAGTCCCCTCCAATGTCCAGCACGGCGCCCAAATCCTCGAAAGCTCCGTGGCCGTCGAGGTCTTCTCGCCGACCCGAAAAGAGTACCTGCCCAAAACCACGCAATAAGATCGATGGCCTCTGCGTCCAAAAGGATATCTGAGACAGAAACGGCAGTGAATCTGTGTAACAAATGGAGAACCACTTATGAATAGATGTATGATCGGATGGATAAGCGCGGCAACGATGTGTCTTGGGATAGTCGTCGGAACCTCGCGTGCGGCAGCCCCGACGGCCGTCGATGCCTTCGAGCAAAACAAACGGCTCGGCCGCGGTGTTAATATCATCGGCTACGATCCCCTATGGCGTGACCGCAGCAGGGCCCGTTTCCAGACCGAGTACTTCAAGATGATCCGGGATGCCGGCTTCAACCATGTGCGGATTAACCTCCATCCGCTTCGAGACCGCGCCTTCGGCGAAGGCGACAAGCTCAGAGACTCCTGGCTTTCCACGCTCGATTGGGCGACGGACTCGGCCACGGCCGCCGGATTGATGGTGATCCTCGACTTCCACGAGTTTACCACGATGTCCAAAGACCCCGCACCCCTCAAGGCCCGCTTCCTTTCCTTCTGGCGGCAGATCTCGGAGCGTTACAAAGACCGCCCCGCGACCGTGCTCTTTGAGATCCTCAACGAACCCCACGACAGACTTAACGCCGATCTGTGGAATCAGTATCTGGCCGAGGCCCTGGCCGTCATCCGCGCGACCAACCCAACCCGCACCGTCATCATCGGCCCCACCCAGTGGAATAACATCAACCAGCTCGATACCCTCAAGCTCCCGGAGGCCGACCGCAACATCATTGCCACCATCCACTTCTATAGCCCTTTTGAGTTTACGCATCAGGGAGCGCCCTGGACCAACCAGAGAGACAAGCTCGGCATCCCATGGAATGCCACGCCCGAAGAGCTCAAAGTTATCACCGATGCTTTCGACAAGGCCAACGCCTGGTCGCAGAAGAACAAGCGGCCCCTCTATCTCGGCGAGTTCGGCGCCTACGACAAGGCCGAGATGGCCTCCCGCATCCGCTACATCAGCGCCGTCGCCCGTCAGGCCGAACAGCGCGGCTGGAGTTGGGGCTATTGGCAGTTCGATAGCGATTTTATCCTCTACGATATTCCCAACAAGCGCTGGATTGAACCGATTCGTAACGCCTTGATCCCCGCCGCCGGCGCCTGAATCAGGTTCCAGCCCAATGAGGGAACGATCGAATCGTCACGGCAGAAAGTTGGATATTGGTTGAGGGATGCCATCATTTCAGACTTGGCTGCTCTCCAGTTTGATTTCCATTCCTCGATCTGGTCTGTCTAAACACGATGAATGACTTCCGGCAGTCGTTCGCTTTAACAAGGACCACAAGAAATCCAGTCATCTCGGCTGCGCGGGATTTTGCATACGACCCTTTTGAACCGTGTATCGGCACTCCATAAGTTCAATTCCCGACACTCTATGCCGGACCCGAAACACATACGGGATCCTAAAATGATTTCGCGAAGGGGGGAGAGAAAATGGTTCTCAGACGACAGGAGGATTGACTTTGGAAATTGGATCGGCGAAGATGGAGAGACGGTCGCGAGGCGACCGAAGATGATACCTTTGGAAGCAGGAGAGTCCATCATGCGGACCGTGTTGAAATCCCCAATGTACCGTGCCAGGCCGTGGGTGTTTGTTGGGATGTTGTCCTTGCTGGCCATGCTGTCGCCGGATGGGGTGTCGCAGTCGGCGGCGCCACAGGAGTTGCGGGCCGGGAAGAACTTTTTAGCGACGCGGGTCTATACGGACAAGGAGGACCGGGAGATCTTGAACTTGTTCGAAGGGCTGCGGGTGACGGATGTCTGCGACGGGATGGACCGGGCGGGTCTGCCGAATCGGGGGCTGATGGACCCGGCGATTCATCCGTCATGGGTGGATACGAAATCCTATTCGCATCGTATCGTGGGGATTGCCCTGACGGTACGGTATGTACCGACGAACAAGCCCTGGGCCGAGATGCGGGATTCGGGCGCGTTTGACAAGTGGGTAGGGCAATGGTACAGCACCATGTCGTCGGAGCCATTTGTGCCGGTGATCCGGCCGGGGACGGTGCTGGTCTTCGATGACGCCGAGCGGGTCGAGGCCGGGACGATCGGGTCGAACAACATCATGTCCTGGAAGCTCAAGGGTTGTGTGGGGGTGATCACCGACGCCGGAGCCCGGGATGTGGATGAGATCGCGGCCGAAGGCGTGCCGTTGTATCTGCGACAGGTCAGCCGCGGTATCCGTCCGGGCCGCAACGAGCTTGAGTCGGTCAATCGGCCGATCGAATGCGGCGGAGTGCGTGTCGAGCCGGGAGATGTCGTCGTGGCCGACGGAGACGGAGTGATCGTCGTGCCGCGGGCGGCCGCGGCGATGGTGGCCGACTATGCGCGGGCGACACTTACGACCGACAAAGGCCAGCGCAAGGAGCTGTACAAAAAACTCAATCTGGAGGAAGATTTATCCGTCAGGTAATCTGCGGTGGAATGTGTGAAGGACAAACACCAACGGGATTGCAGAGACCTTGATTCGGCGCTTGTGAAAAAGGGAATTTCGGGTAGGATTGTCAGGAGGGTCTGGAGACGCATATGACCGAAGAACAAAAGCAAGCGTTATTGAAGACCGCCAAGGCGGCGGTAGGGGCGGCGATACGGGGCACTCCGGCGCCGCGGATCACGACAAGCGATCCCAAAACCCCGCCGCAGGGTTGCTTTGTCACGCTGACGGTGGATGGGCAACTGCGGGGATGTATCGGACAATTCATCGCCGAAAAACCGCTGGCGGAACTGGTGCGGGATATGGCACGAGCCGCGGCCCGAGAGGATCCGAGATTTTTTCATTCTCCGATTCGGGAAGGAGATCTGAACCGGTTGCATATCGAGATCTCGGCGCTGTCGCCGCTGGTCAAGACCAGGGATCCGATGTCCCTGCGGCTGGGAACCGACGGGATCTACATCATTCGCGGGCGGCGGAGCGGTTGTTTTCTGCCGCAGGTTGCGACCGAGACCGGCTGGACAAAGGAGGAATTTCTGTCGTACTGCTGCACGATGAAGGCAAATTTGCCGTCGGACGCATGGAAAGACCCGGACACCGAGGTGTACTTGTTCACGGCGGAGATCTTCGGGGCCGACTACGCGAGAATAGAGGATTGAATTTTGGAAATTGAGGATTGGGAACGCCAAATGATCAGGGGTCCGCGGTGAGATTTTTGTGGCTTTTGATGGGGGTGGTTGTGTCGCTGGTCGGGCTGGGTTGTGGCCCCCAAGCGGCCCGACAGCAGGCGGGCGGAACGGAGGATTTGCTGCGGCAAATCAAGGGACAAAATGGCGTTGAAGCGGTACGAGAGTGGTCCTTTGCTCATCATGCCGGGGCGGTGATCGAAACGCCGCATTATCGGATTCATACGACCCTGTTGGATCCGCTGGTGGCTACGCGGCTGGCGGGATTTCTGGAGGCGGCGTATCTGGAGTACCAGCAGGTTCTTTCGGTCCCGCCCCAGGCGGGGGAGCGAATGAAGGTGTATCTCCTGGCGGATCGCGGACAGTGGGAGTCGTTTACGGACTCCTTTGCGGGAAACGATGCGGGGATCTACAAGCGGATTCGTAAGGGGGCGTATTGTCTGCGGGGGACCTGCGTGGCGTATCCGATCGGTATCGAACAGACCCTCTCGGCCCTGGGACACGAGGGATGGCATCAATTCGTTGGGATGCATTTTGCCTATCGGCTGCCGAGCTGGCTGGACGAGGGGATGGCGACCCAGTACGAGAGTTATGAGGTACAAAACGGAAAATTTGTGTTTCGGCCGCAGCGAAATGCCATGCGGATCGGGGGACTGAAGCTGGCGATTCAGCGGAACGGACTGATTCCACTGCGGGCCCTGATCGAGTTGAACCCGGGGCAGGTCCTGGAGGATGACAACACGGTCGCAGCGTATTATGCGCAGGTGTACGCGTTAACGCGGTTTTTGCGGGAACTTCGGCCCTCGCTTCGGGCCCAGGGATATCGACGAATGTTGTCAGACGGTTTGACGGGGACATGGCCGGTGGACGAGCGAACGAGAGAGAGGCTGGCGGACCGGCGAGAGTTGATGACGGGACGGATGAACGGGGAATTGTCGCGGGAGTTGTTCTCCCGGTATATCCCCGAGGACCTTGATCAGATGCAGGCGGCATACGAAGCGTATTGCCGGAGAATCGCCGATACGGTGACGATTAAGACGCAGCGATGGCCGACAACCCTGACAAAATGAATTTGCACATGCCGGAATTCGTGCTGGCCTCCGCGTCGCCACGGCGGAAAGATCTGCTGACGCGGGCGGGTTACCGGTTCGAAGTGGATCCTTCTTCGGTGGATGAGTCACAATTTCCTCTCGACGGCGTCTATAGTGAGCGGTACTGCATGGAGTTGGCGCTGGCCAAAGCGACCGAAGTGGCCGATCGGCGGCCGGATCGGCTGGTCATGGGTGCCGATACGGTTGTGGATTTCGACGGGCAGATTATCGGAAAGCCGACCGACGCCGAGGACGCGCGACGGATTGTGCGGATGTTGTTTTCGGCCCCGCACAAGGTGATCACGGGGCTTGCCTTGATCCGGAGGGACCGGAAGATCGAACGGGTGCGGTCGGCCGTGACGGTGGTGGTCCCGCGGGCGCTGACGGATGAGCAGGTCGAAGCGCATATTCGCAGCGGCGACTGGGAAGGCAAGGCCGGAGCGTACGGAATTCAGGAATGCGGCGACGAATTTGTCGAGCGAATCGAGGGCTCGTTCACGAATGTGATGGGGCTTCCGATGGAGCTGGTGGAAGAAATGCTCAGGGAATTTTCGATTTTCTGATTTTCAATGGAGCGCAGCCAAAGAACCGGGTTAAGTGGGATCAATTCGAAGTATCGAAAGGAACAAAATGGTAGCGGCTGTTGAGATCGACCGGGTCAGCAAGAGTTTCGGAACATTTACGGCGGTCAGCGAATTGAGCTTGTCGGTGCCGGAGGGAAGTATTTACGGGTTCATCGGGCCCAACGGTTCCGGCAAGACGACAACACTGCGGATGATCATGAATATTCTACTGCCGGATCGGGGACAAATCCGCGTGCTGGGACGACCGGTGGCCGGACCCTGCGGCGATCGCGTGGGGTACTTGCCCGAAGAGCGCGGAATGTATCGCAAGATGAAGGTGGGGGATTTTCTGCGGTACTACGGTCGGCTCAAGTCCGGGGGCGACCCGCGAAAGGAAATCGCCGAATGGCTCAAGCGATTCGATCTGGCGGATCGGGCCAATCACAAGGTCGAGACGCTCAGCAAAGGGATGAGCCAGAAGGTGCAATTCATCGCCGCGGCGCTGGGTGGACCGCGACTGATGATTCTCGACGAACCGTTTACCGGACTGGACCCGGTGAATGTCGAGGCGCTGCGGGAAGCGGCCCTGGAGATGCGGCGACGAGGCACGACCGTGATCTTCAGCACGCACGATATGGGGATGGCCGAGGCGATGTGCGATTTTATCTTCATGATTTTCAAAGGGCGCAAGGTGCTGGACGGTACCCTGGCGGCGATCCAGGATCAGTTTCATCAGGATGTTCTGCGGGTTCGGCTGGCGCCGGGCGCGACGATGCCGGAACTGGGACAAGAGGTTCAGCTGATTCGCGATCTGGGACAGGTCCGCGAAGTGATTCTGCAATCGGGGACCGATCCGCAGGCGGCGCTGTCGAGGTTGTGCTCACAGACGCGACTGATCAGTTTCGAGCTGGCCAGACCGTCGTTGCATGACATTTTTCTGCGGATCGCCGGGCCGGGATCGAAGGAGGCCGGTCATGAATAAGATTCTGCTGGTGGCGATGCGGGAATACAAGGCGATCGTCAAGACCAAAGGGTTTATCATCGGGCTGGCGATCGCTCCAATTCTGATGTGCAGCGGATTTATCTTTGCGCTGTTCGCCGAAAAGATGGGCGACACGGAGGACCAGCGTCTGGCGATCGTCGATGCGTCGGGAGTTTTGGCGCCGGCGATTGTCGCCGCGGCGGAGGCCAGAAACAAAACCGATGTGATCGATCCCAAAACCGGAAAAAAGGTTGAGCCCAAGTATATTGTGGAGGTATTGCCTGTAGATTCGAAAGATCCCGCCCAGCGACGACTGGAACTGTCGGATCAGGTCCGCCAGGGCAAGCTGCACGCCTTTCTGGAAATCGGCGCCGAGGTGGTCTCGCCCGGCGACAACCACGAGGCGGCGTCGATTCGATATTACTCCAAGAATTCGGCCATCGATAAACTGCGGCAATGGCTTGGCTACCCGATCAACAACGAACTGCGGCGACTGCGACTGGCCAAGGCGGGGATCGATTCAGAGGCCGTACCCCACCTGTTTAACTGGTCATCGATTGAAGGGATGGAATTGGTGAGTATGGACACCAAGACCGGCCAGATGCAGGAGGCCCGCCGCAGCAACGAAGGACGAGCCATGGGAGTGCCGGTGATGGCGATCATGGCGATGTATATGTTGGTGATGATCGGGGCATCGCCGCTGATGAATTCGGTTG
>CAZXPW010000052.1:0-25734 GCA_964643355.1 uncultured Pirellulales bacterium | reverse complement strand
ACACCACATGTCCCGAACAGCCAGGTCAGAAGGGACGGTGAAATATCCGGGTTAATCCTGACTCTGTCCAGACGCTACATGTTTTCCTCGACAAGTCGGTTCTGGAGGTCTATGCTGCCGATGACCGGGTCTGTGTTACCGCCGTCATTCAGGCCGATCCGGCTGACCAGACAATCTCTCTGGTCGCCGAGGAGGGGACGATGGCTGTCGAGGCCTTTCAGGTCTGGCCGATCCGCTCGATCTGGTAACCTTTTGGATTCGAAAACCGCTCGGAAAAGTCCAAATTTATTTTTTTGCCGGCGGTAAGATCTGGAACTCCCAGATGGTCGGGCCTTCGGTGGCTTCGAGGATGTTGAGCCGAACCTGTTGGGCGGCGATGGTCTGGAACTTGAACTCACCCTTTTCGCCGACGGTCGTACCCTCGAAGAATGTCTTCCAGGCGTCACCTTCCAGTCGCTGGAGTTGGAATTTCCGAATCCGGCCGGCATACGCCTCATGGATGATGGCACGATTGAAGCCAACGGGCTTGCCGAGATCGACCTGGAGCCAGGCCTGGTGAGTCCCGGCATCGGTGGCCCAACGAGTGGCGTCATCATCGTCGAAGGCCTTGTCAGGGCGATGATCCGGGCTGTTTTGATATACATTGGATGCCGTCGCTATTTTCCCCGAAGCCAGCGAGGCCGAGCGGATTCCGATCGGTGCGATGGTGTTGGCGGGTCTGTCCAGATCAAGCACGACAATGGTGTCAATGTCCTGCCGGTCTCGGGGATCGACTTCGATTTCGATCGCTTCATCCGTCTGCTTGAAGGTATGTTTTCCGCCGGTCAACAGAGTCGAGCTGGTAACCTTGCATGGCAGGGAGGGCAAGACCAGTTGATCCTCCTTCCACTGGAGGATGTGGATAAAGATTCGATTCTCGCGATAAGTCGATGCGCCCCAGGGTCCGGGCTTGTAGGGACCGCCCCGGGTCGAATAGATACTCTTGCCGAATTGCCGAAGCCAGGCGCCCATCTCGCGAAGCCGATCGGCCTGGCGGGGCTCGATCCGGCCGTCGGGCATCGGGCCGACATTGAACAAGAGATTACCATCGCCACCTGCACAACGGACAAGGGTGTCGAGACACTGCTTAAGCGACTTCATCGTGTCGTCCGGTTTCCAGGCCCACTGATTACAAATGGTGATGCAGCTTTCCCACGGGCGCGTGTTCTGAAATTTGCCGATTTCCTGTTCGGGCGTATCGTGATCGGCGGGCAGGCCGGCACGGTTGTTAATAATAATCTGCGGCTGAAGCGAGCGGATCATCGGAAAGAGCTTTTCGCTATTCCAGTCTTTGGCCGTTCCGCCCAGGCCATCGAACCAGAGAATGTCCAGCCGACCGTAGTTGGAGCATAGTTCTTTGATCTGACCGTGAAAATAATCAAGAAAACGGGCGTGATTTTCAGTCCGGTAGTCCGGGTGATGCCAATCGGGCGGGGAATAGTAGAAACCCAACCGCAAATTGGCCTGATGACAGGCGTTGGCCAACTCCCGGACCACATCACGGCCGAACGGAGTATTGGTGATCTTGTAGTCCGTCAGGGCGCTGTCGAACATGGAAAAACCGTCATGATGCCGCGTCGTGAAGACCAGGTATTTCATTCCTGCATCCTGAGCCAATGCGACCCACTCCTGAGCGTTGAACCGTACCGGATTGAATTGCTTATACAGGTTATCGTACACTTCAACGGGGATCTCGCCGGTTCCTCCGGTGCCGCGGCGCTCGCCCCCGCGCGACCAGCCGATCTCCGTACCTTTCAAGCTGACCGGACCCCAGTGGATGAACATGCCAAAGCGGGCCTGCTCCCACCACGCCATCCGTTGTCGGTACTGATCAGGCGTTTCCTGCGGGAGAGTCTGGGCGAAAAGAGAAGCGGTTGTGATCAATCCAATTGTGATTACGAAGATGCGGGTCCTTGCAACGGGTTTCAATCGTCTGATCATACGGAATTCTCCTTATTTGTTTGCGTGGATGTTTCTCTCTTGACCACGATCCCAATCTTGCGCCAGCGTTTTTTGAAATCCTTATAGGTCAGATATTGTAATCCAACCGCCGGATCACCGGCAACAACAACATCCTCACGAAATTCCAAAAGCGTGATGTAATGGTCCACCAGAGGTGCAAATTCAACGACGGCGATAACGGGGCACAGATCTCGAAGGGAGTCGATCGAATCGAATGTTTGGGTCTGGCAACGAACTCCCCGCTGTCCGTAGAGGGATTCGATCGCTCGGCAGAGCCAGTCCTCCGGCGTGCCCGAGACGGGGCTGCTATACGCCCGGATGGCCAAAAGACCCTCTTGTGCCTCGATCCCGAGTCGTCTCAAGGCCGTTACGGCCGCCGCAGGTCCGCAGGTATAAGGAGTTTGCTGAATGCAAACTCCCGCGGGATCGACCACCGTCTGCAATCGCTGGTGAGACCGATACAGGACGATCGGCAGGGCGAAGGGGCTGACGCAATAATAGATCCCGGCGATGGACATAAAGATTGCGACCAGAATCTTCAGACGCAACTTCGGAATCCGCGGGATCAGGTTTCCGAACAATACCGAAACGATTACCGCCAGTAGAAAGAATTCGTTTCGCCCGCTCAAAATCCACCGGAAAACCGGAAATGTCGAAAGCCGCGGCGTATGACGAAGAAGGCCGATCAGAAACAAAAGGACAACAGGAACCGCGTATCCGACAGTCCACCACCGTCGACTTCGACTGCTGCGATGGCCGACAATCAGACCAGCCGACAACACCAGAAGAATACCGACAAGATCCTGTCCCATGCTCCACATATCGTGTTACGGTTTGGGCGTCAGAACAGCCACATAGCCGCCTCCGGGTTCCAGGTTGATCGCCAGCGGCGTGCCTTTCTCGAGAGTCGTCCGCTCGATGGCCATCTGGGCGGGCTGGCCCGCGACATCCGCTACCCAAACCGCGTCGTATTGCGGCTTGGACAGAAAGGTCGGATTCAGGGTGTATCGCGTTTTCCCCCCGCCGTTGAGAATGCCCACGAACCACTTGTCGCCGCTGCGACGGGCGAACGCCGCCAGTTCACCGATCTTGCTGCCGGGCAGAACCAGCGTTTCGTCCCAGACCGAAGGGATCTGCTTGATGACATCCACGGCCGGGCTGCCGACATAAAACTTCCAATGATCGGCCCAGTGCATCAACGGCGAAGTAAAGACGATGGAACTGGCCAGTTGCAGGGCGGCCGTGGTCCCCTTGAGTTTGTCGGGGTTGAATGTGCACGGCGTAAAGTCTCCATGTCCGGCCAAATACCGCGTAAACGGAAGTGTCGCATAATGACGGGGCGGGATATCCGACCATTTGTTGTATTCCAGACCCAAAATACCTTCACGGGTCATTTCGTTGGGGTATGTTCGCGACTCCCCGGTGGGTTTGTTGGCGCCATGGAAGTTGATCATCAGCTTGTACTCGGCGGCGTCGATCAGCGTTTGCGTATAAAAACGGATCCGCTGACGGGATTCACTGTCCATAAAGTCGACCTTGACGCCGACGGCCCCGGCCTCGGCGCAAAGGCGGAAGAATTCTTTTCGCGGTTCCTGTTTTTCAATTTCGCTCCAGTGTTTCCAGACATGAATCCCGACATGTTTTCCCTTGGCGTAATCGCACACATCCTTCAGCGCGGCCCATTTGTTCTTTTCGGGTTGTTCCCAGGCCTTTTCCCATCCGGCGTCAACCAGGTAGAACTCAAATCCCAGTTCGGCGGCTTTATCGACCCATTCCTTTTGCTGGGCCTGATCCAGCGAACTGTCGGACCACCAGTTCCACAATGCCCGACCGGGCCGGATCCATGCGGTGGCCAAGCCCTGCGGGAACATCGTCGCATCCGGAGGCGGACAAAGATTGTGAAGGATGTCGCTGTTGACCAGCGCATGGAGATCCGGACCGGTCAGGATCACGCGCCACGGCGTGCGAACCTCTCCGGTTTCCTTCCATCCTTCGGGATCGTCCTCAAATACGGCCGACAAAAGCGTGGTCCCGTTGGCCTTCAGGGTCATTCCGCTATAGGCAAATAATCCGGCTTCGGTCAAGGCCGCCAGCGTTCCGTCGGCCAGTTCAACAACGACCGGAAAGGCCATCGCGGTTCCAGCCGCAATCTGCTCCAGAGGTTGTTTGGCATAGTACCCTTCATAATTTTCGGTTTTGCTGTGGAACCAGATATGGCTTTCAGCCACGACATTCCACGAACTGCTTTCGCCCTGCACGATGCGTTCTCCGGTTCCCGGTATTACATACCGATAACCGATCCCGTCATTGAATACGCGAAGCTCGACGGTATAGGCCAGTTTACTGGACGCATGGCTCACCGAAGCGACGGCGCTGTTGCAGGTGTTGACGGCGACCGAATGCACGCCCCTCCAGGGATAACTCTGCTGGATCGCCTCATGCTCAATGGACATGATCTGGACCCCGTTGCCGAAATCGACGCCGTTGACGACGACCCCCAGCGGCGACTCATCGAGAATGGGTGTGTTGCCGCGAACCAGCCGCAGGCACAACCGGCCGGCGTCGTTGGTATAGAGATCCGTCTGAACTTTGCCGTCGGGGCTGGGGATCACCCTGGCATGGCCGACGGATACGGTACAACCCATCAGGGACAAAATCACCATCCATCGCATCGTACGCATTTCTTGAACCATTCCTTTCTTGATTATCGCAAACTCGATTCGGGAGCTTCCTGCCAGGTCCGAATCTGCTCCAACTGTTGTTGAAATTTGAGCAGTCGTCCGTTGGCTTCGTTGTATTTTCCCTGCGCCTTTTGCAAGTGGCCGCCGAGGGTGCTCCATTCCTCAAAAAACGAGCCGAAACCGACGCAAATCGTCTGCAGATTCTTGCGAATCTGCTCGGCCTGCCGTTCGATCTGCAATCCGTGCAGCCCCATCGCCACCGTCATCAGATACGCATACAGAAGATTTGGCGAAACGGGAATCACTTTCTTCTGCAGGGCATAGGCCCGCAGGTCGACCTTGTCCTGATCGTAATGGATGATCGTCTCATAATATACATTTTCCGCCGGAATATACATCAGGGCAAAGTCCAGCGTTTTTGCGTCGGGCTGGATATAATCCCCGGCGATCTTGTCAATGTGTTTGACACAATCGGAGTAAAACTTGCGGCGAAGACGGGTTCGGTCCTCGTCGGTCGGGGCCTGGATCATCTCCTCAAAAACCGCAAGGGGAAACTTGGCGTCGATTCCGACGGAGTAATCCGCCATTCGCACCAGAGCATCGACCCGCTTGCCGTTGGGAAACGAGTGTTGCAGCGAAAAACTGTTGGAGGGCAGAACCTCGCCCAGCAATCGTTCCAGCGAATATTCCCCGAGCTGGCCCCGAAGTTTGGGGCTCTTGAGAATATCTTGCAGCCCGCGGACATCCTGACCCACCTTGAGAATCTGATCGCTGCCGGCGCGGAGTTGCCCGAGCTGATCGTTGAGTTTGGCCAGCGTCTCTTGTGTCGTCTTGAGGTATTGGCCCATGTGCTCCTGGCCGAACCGAAGGTTCTGTTCCAGCGACTGGCCGGTCTTTTCCTGCGAACCCCGGATGGACTCGATCTGCTGCTGCAGCAAGCCCACGGTTGTGCTCTGACGGAGCATCTCGTCGCGCAGAATCGCTCCGTATTTCATCTGACGCAGCATGATAATCAAAGCCGCCGCGACCAGAAGGATCAGAATGAGCGTTAATCCAACAAGCACTTCCTGCATGGAGGTTTCCTCAAAAGCGGTATTATACGATTTTTCACCGACGGGTCAAAGCGTGATTCGTTGATGCTTGCGGATCCCCGGCAACCGATCGGAGGGTGATTTCAACGATCTGCCGGCTCTGCGGAAGGAGACAGGCGGCCCGGCTGATTCGCAGGGGCGCCACCCAGAGAATCTGGTGGGCGTCTTCGACGATCAGGAGCCGGCGGCGCAAAGCATCCCCGGCCTTTTGCGCGGTCAGGAACTTCCCGATTTTTTTTTCTTCGGTCTGTCCCAGAGGAACAAACCGATCCCCGGGCCTGCGGCGGCGAATCCGCAACGGAGGAGCAATCCGATCCAGGTCAAACCATTCCATCGTCGGCGGTTTGGTTTTTCGAAACGCCGCAAGGTCGCACTCCTCACGATTCAGGATTCGTGACTCGATCTCAAATCGGCCTACAATAACCTGGCCGGGGATTGGTAATTCCACGCCGTCGTCGTTTGCCTCCGAACGGAAAGATCCAACGGCACTTCCGCACAGAATCAGGGTTGACGAATCCGCATGGGCGCAGAACCCCCCGGGAAGATTTCGACTTCGCCCGCAGGGACCCTGAATCAGCCGATCAAGGGAGCGGTAGTGCCGCATTCCAAGATTCCGCTCGCCGCATCCCAATTCCACCAGCGCTTGGCGAAGCAATTCCACGCGAACGGGTTCCGGAAGAGGGGCCAGGGCGCCTCGATTGAGAATCGTTTGTCCGGATTGTCGGGATTGAATCACGCTTGGGAGAACCCGCTGGCATTCATCTTCCACCCGTTGCTGAAACCGTTGACAATGTCCGGCCAATTCCCCGAGCTGTTCTCGAAGTCGAGGCGATTCCCGAATCAGTTCCGGCAGCAGGATTCGGCGGATCCGGTTGCGGGTGTAATCCAGGGATGCGTTCGACGAATCTTCGCGCCACGAAAGATCGTGTCTGTGGGCATAGTCTTGAATTTCATTTCGGGTCAGATGCAGCATTGGACGAATCAACAGCAAATCAGGTCTCCGGAGTCGAATGGGTGCGATTCCGCATAACCCCCGAAATCCCGTTCCGCGCTGAAGGCGGTGAATCATTGTCTCGGCCTGATCGTCGGCGTGGTGAGCGGTCGCAATCCTGCTGCATCCGGCTTCGGCGGCCATCTCCGCCAGAACGCCGAGACGGAGTTCCCGCGCGGCGGTTTCCATGGATTGTTTGTGGGATTGTCTCCGTTTCGCGATATCCACGGAACGAACCAGCACGGGCCAATTCCATCGGTCGGCCAGTTGGCGAACCAGGCGTTCATCCTCGTCCGAATCAACGCCCCGCAGATGATGATTCACATGGCCGATCGCAAACCCCCGGCAAATCGGATTGTGCCGGTGAATCCGCCGGAGAACTTCCGCCATGACGACCGAATCAACGCCGCCCGATACAGCCAGCAGCACGCGGTCTTGGCGGCAGACCAGTCCCAGCGATTGAATCGCCTCTTGCACGGATCGTTCCAGTTCCATTGTCCTATCACCATAACAAAAGGGATCCACCCCCCGCCGGGAGCGGATCCCTCTTCAATTCGATGGAAACCCTCGGCGCTATTTCATTTGGGCCGGCGGTACCGTGCCGGAAGCCCGAGTCAATTCGTAGATCCGTTCTTCGACCCGATCCCGTTCCTCTTTTGTCAGGGATTCTTTTTCCAGGGCCAATTGATACAGAGTCGTCGCCTCCGCGCGCATGTGCAGCTTGTCATCCAACAACAGGGCCGCCCGATATCGTGCCGGATACGGGGTGAACTCGTTCCACTGATAGGCCCGCTGATAACAAGTCGCCGCGATTTCATAATCGCCGAAGTATTCATAGATCGTTCCGCAACGATATGTCGCGTCGTCGGCCTTATCGCTGGTGGGATATTGACTCAGCAGGAGGTTGAACCGGTTCAGCGCCAACCGGTACTTGGAGGCGTCGATAAACAACAGCAGGAATCGAGAGTTATACGCCTTCATGGCGCTGGCGAACAATTCGTCCGCCGCGTCGATGGAATCGGTGGCCTTAAGCTTGGTCATCACCGACTCCGGCGCCGACAGATACCGATACTGCGGCATTTCGCCGAGCATCTTGAGTTCCTTTTCCGCCCATTGCCGCTTGATCACATTTCCTTTGGCGGAATAATACTTCTGCAGGGCTTCGAGGTTGGCCCGATACTGCGTGCGGCCGGCCGCCAGCGTTTCGACCAGATCGACCTCGGCCGCCTCCGGTGTGGCGAATCCCTCGCCGGTCGCCCGGGCCGCCATCTCCGGATCCAAATGAAACCGGGCATCATCCTTGATGGGCTCTTCGCATCCCGCAAGGGTCCATACGAGCAGGGAAACCACCGCAAGACATCCGATTCTCGCCATTGTCAATTCCTTTCCATAGCCATAGCGGAATTCTCCAATCCAGATCAACACGATACCATTTTCCCAAACCCTGTCAAGGGTTCTGGAATACTTTTCCGGCTTACCATTGGGCCTCCACATACGGCCCGATCGGCCCTTCCGGCTTGGGTTTTGGCCGGGAATGAAGGATCGCTTCGGCGATGGGGATATCGTTTTTGGTTGTGATCTTGATATTCGAGTGGTCCGTGGTTACGACCGTAACCTTCTGGCCCAGTGCCTCGACCAGGAAACTGTCGTCGCTGACCCTGGCCGGCGGGTACCGATCCAGGTTCTGATAGGCCTTTCGCAGCAGGTTGGCGTCGAAAACCTGCGGGGTCTGGGCCTCATAGAGGTCGTTGCGATTGACGGTCTCGACGATCTGCCCCTCGACCACTCGTTTGAGGGTTGCCACCACCGGACAGGCCAGGATGGCCGCGCCGGTCTTGCCTGCCGCTTCGATCACCGCGTCCAGCCAGTCGGCCGTAAGGCAACATCGAGCCGCATCGTGTACGGCGATCAAATCAATCTCCGGCTTGACCAGTTCCATTGCCTTGGCGATGGTCTGGCAGCGTTCGGCCCCGCCGTGACAAATCTTCACGCCCCCGAATGTCAGATGCGCGCCCCAGACCACCTTAACGGTTTCCTCGTCTTCCGGCGAGATCGCCAGCAGGATTTGCTTGACATCCTTGCGGTCGGCGAACAAATCCACGCTCCGCAAAAATGCCGCCCGCCCATCCACATTCACGAAGGGTTTCTTGCGGCTGCCGCCGAATCGCTTGCTGGCCCCCGCCGCACAGAGAATAGCCGCCACCGTTTTCATTCCGTGTGTATCCTTCTGAAACTCAATATTCGATTCCCCTTCGCGCCGGAATTCCGGAATCGAAAGGGTGTTTGACCGCCCTCATTTCCGTTACCAGATCGGCCATCGCGACGAGTTCGGCCGTTGCCCCTCGGCCGGTCAGAACGATCTCCACATTCGGACTTCGTTGTTCGATCAATCGCTTAAGGTCCGGCAGCTCGGCCAGACGATGATTCAGGCAAAAGACGATCTCGTCAAGGATGATCAAATCATAGCGTTGGATTTCGGCCGCGATGTCTAAAAGGGCTATTCGGATCCTGTTCCGCGTCTGCTCAATGACGATCGGATCTTTCAGGGACGACCGCATGTCCCAGGAGTGATCGATGATTCGCAGGGTGATCTTCGGGATTGTCTCCAGAATCGTTCGTTCGCCCAAATCCAGAGTCTCGGGTTTGAGGAACTGGCAGAACAAAACCCGCAGATCCTGTCCAGCCGCCCGAATGGCAAGTCCGACGGCCGCGGTGGTCTTGCCCTTGCCGTCTCCGGTGTAGATCTGGATGAGTCCCTGTGTCAGCATGGCAGGGTATCATACGATAGAATGGTCTTCTTGAAAAGTGCGAAAAACGAGACGCACCCTCCCCGGATGTGTCTATACGATGCATGGATTGAATGGTTGGATCAGTTGGCGGCGACCGCTATGGTTCCCTCGGAGGCGTTGCCGAAATCCTCGGTCATCATTGCCTCGTCGTCGGCATTCTCGCCCGGCTTGAAAGGCAGCGGCTCGCCGAATTGAACCGCCACACGGCGGATAAACGGCGAGATCTCGTCGATCCGGCAGATCTGACCGTCCCGGATGAAATTCTCCATATCAAAAGAGTCATCCTCGCCATACCGCGGAACGCTGAATCGTGCGGTGATTTTCTCACCGGCATCGGGACAGCGGTCGGAATAACAAGTAAACGCGGCGCCCGAACTGGACAGATCCACCATCTGCCCCTGGGTCAAAAGCGTGCTGAAGTTTTCGGAAAACCAAATCGGCCAGTTGTACCGGAGCCGTCTTTCCCGCCTGCGTTCACTTTCCGCCTTCATAATTTCGTTCTCCCAAAAGTTGTTTTTCCGTTCTCGGTATCGGTTAAACAAAAGGGTCACTTAATCGAACCCAACCCAAATTCCCGATCATGGTGAGAAATCAGGACTGATACGACGATTTCGGAGTCCATTGAGGCAAGGGATTGCGAAATTCGAACACAACCGAACAAGCGGACAAAAAAAGTCGGGGCCGGTCCTATAATCAGGTGCCGAGAGCTTCGATCGACTCCCGGAAAACGGCCGCTCGATGTTCATAATGACGGAACATATCGTAACTGGCGCAGGCGGTGCTGAGCAGAACGACATCTCCCGGCCGGCTGAGCCGGTCGGCCAATTGGACTGCCTCCGGGAGCGTACGGACACGATGGACTTCCACGCGGCTGTCAGGTGTTCGGCCGGCTGTGATGGCTGCGTCAATTTTGTCGGCCGTCTGGCCGATCAGGATGGCCGCTTTGACTTTCTGGGCGATGACCTTGCCGAAGTCATCGAAAGGAATGTGCTTATCGTATCCACCGGCGATCAGAATCTCCGGACAATCGAATGCTTCCAGTGCCGCGATCGAACTGATGGGCGTGGTCGCCTTGGAATCGTCGTACCAACCGACCCCCTTTCTCCGGACTACCAGCTCCAGCCGATGCGGCAGGCCGCGATAACTCGCGACGGCCTTTCGAAGACGATCCCTGGCCACGCCGAAATACTCCGCCACGGCCAGTGCCGCCGCCAGATTGGCGCGGTTGGCCGGCCCAGCCAGCACAAAGCCCTCCGACAGCTCGGACGGGACATCCGCCGGACAAAAGGCCCTGCACAAACGCCCGGATTGGTTTCGATACTTTTCAAACCAGCTTCGTGTCACCGGGTCTTCGGAATTAAACACGCTCAAAGCCGGGTGTTTTGTATCCAGCGATTGATGGATGAAAATGTTTTCCTTGGCTCGACAATACGCTTCGAAGGTCCCGTGACGGTCCAGATGGTTGGGCGTCAAATTGGTGATAACCGACGCCTGTGGGGCGCGACGAATCCGTGCCAGTTGTTCCAATTGGAAGCTGCTCATTTCCAGTACCACAACATCTTCCGGCTCGATTTGACCGAGAATTTCCAGAAGGGGCTTGTTGCCGATGTTGCCGCCCAGCCAGACCCGCCGATATCCGATCCCTGGCTGATCAACGCCCGCTTCCAGCAGGTGTGAAGTCAGCGTGGTCGTCGTACTTTTGCCGTTGGAACCGGTGACGCCGACAATCTTGGCCGGACATAACTCAAAGAAAATTTCCAACTGCGAAGTGATATGCTTGCCGGCCTTTTCCGCGATCCGAACGAACGGATTATCCGGGGCGACAGCCGGATTGACGACGATGATGTCGGCGCCCTGGGGACCGAAATCTTCTTCCCGGTGGCCGCCGAGGTGATAGCGAACATTCGAAAAGCCCTGTAAGGCCTTCATTGGTGTAAGCAAATCCGCTTCGTTGGCCAGGTCGGCGACAATGACCTCACGACCCATGCTGGCTGCGAAAATCACCGAATCCAGTCCGCCTCCAAACCGACCCAGGCCCATGACCAGAATCCGTTTTCCCGCAAAAAATCCGCGATTCATATCGTCCCTGATCCTAGATCAAACAACTCAATCAACCGCGAAGCGCCTTGGACAACTCCATCTTGGCGTCAATGGCGGCCTGTTCAATGCACTTTTCCCAATTCGTCCCGAACTTGTCGGCATACTGGGCGTTTTCATAAGCATACAGAATCGACCGAGAAGCGTTGATCAGAGCCCCCGTACCATCGGGTTTGCAGAATCGAACGCAGTCGGCTGCCGTTGCTCCTTGCGAACCGAATCCCGGAACCAGGATCCAAAGATTCGGATACTTCTGTCGAAGGGCCGTTGTGGCTTCGGGGCTTGTTCCTCCGATGACCATACCGATATTGCTGTAGCCGGTTGCTCCGATCCGGCCGCTTTCGCCGGCGATTTGAGAAACGATTTGTGCCAGTTTTTCGTACATCTTGGTTCCCCCGGCGTCGGCAAAATCCTGCAGCGATGCCGCGGACGGATTACTGGCTCGAACCCATACGAATACTCCTTTGCCTTCTTTATCAGCCATGTCCGCAAACGGAACGATTCCGTCGGCCCCGGCAAAACCGTTGATGGTGATCGCGTCGGGGGAAACGACATCCTCCAGTTCCGCAAATTCCGGATTCATGAGATGTCCCTGCGCATAACACTCGGCCGTATGCCCGATATCGCCTCGTTTGACATCCCCGATCACCTCCACGCCCAGATCGTCGGCCTCCGCGATCAGGGAATAATAGGCCTCCAGCCCTTCCCACAGATATTTTTCAAAGTAGGCGATATTGATCTTGACCGCCGGAACCAGCGGGGCCACGATCCGAAGGACCTTGGTACTAAAACTGAAGATGGCGTCCACCGACGCATCCAGATCGTTTTCGTCGTTCATATCCCGATGTTCCCGAATAGCTTCGGGAAGCCGGTTGTATACCGGATCCAACCCGACGATTAAGGGGGTATTTTTGCTTTTTACCGCTTCACAAAGCCGGTCGCCAAAATGCATTGTCACAGTTTTCCCTTTCTGAAATATCCGAATCATGCTCCCTGGATTTCCGCCGGAAAAGAGGGGGCTCCCGCGGAAAAAACCTTTCCTCACGCCGGCAAAACACTATAATCTCAAACCCGGCTAAAGCAAGATGCATTTTCGCGGATTGGTAAAATTGAAACCCAAACGAACAAGAATACGAAGAATAGCAACGGCGTTTCTCCTGCTGGTGATTCCGGTTACGGCCGCCCTGGTTCTTCTGAAACTGTTTCTGACTCCTCCGGCCGAATACGCCCCTATGCCTGTGCGGCAGACTGAGGAGGTCAGCTCCTATCTGACTCACGAGCTGGCCCCCAGTTTTAATAATCAGATTCAATTGGATAAGCCCTTTCGGATCGTGGTGGACCAGAAAGGTCTCAACGAGATCGTAACTCAAGAGCAAAACCTTGGTTGGTCCTGGCCAATCAATCTCAACGGGGTCACCTTTTCGGCGCCTTCAATCGTATTCGCGCAGGATACCATCTATTTGATGGGGGCGGTGGATGTCGGTTTTCCCGTGATCATCAGCATGATTGCCAAGCCCCGGATTGACGAACAGGGCAAACTATGGCTTAATTTGCTCAAAATCAAGGCCGGCTCCATCAATATTACCGGACCTGCCCGAATCGTCGGGGGCAAAATTTTCGATCAACAAATGCAATTCTACAAGGACCAGTGGATTCGGGACGCCGCTGGCGCCTTCCTGAAAAATACCCCGTTTGACCCTGTTTTTCCGGTTCCGCCGTATAAACGGTTTATTCGATTGACCGGGGCCGGGGTTCAGGATAACAAACTGATCCTCGATTTTGCCCCGGCGGGAACATTTCCATAGATTGGGGGCATTTTGCGGCTTTTTGTAACATTTTCGGTACGAATTGCTTGACAGGGAAAAATTTCCTTCTATAATAGTCTCGTTTGGAAACAGAACGAGTTCGTGGAAGGTGCAAGATGATGATAGGATTGTTGTACAGTGCATTCGTTGGGTAGGCCCAAGTTGTTGCGGCACTGTCTTTTTGCGCCTAAGTCAATGAAACGGCGTTTTTTAGATACTTCAGGGATGCTGCATTCATTTGATGCGCGGCTGGAGGAACCGGTCATGGTTTGATCGGCGATTCCAGGTTGGTTTGACCGCCGGGATGGGTGCGGATTAAAGTGGTATCCTGAAGGATTCCACTTTTTTTATTGGGTAAAGGAAACAAGGGATCATGAATCAGGAATTGATACGGATCGTGGACAATATCGCGCGGGACAAAAATATCGATAAAGAATCGATATTTCTGGACTTGGAATCGGCGATGGTGTCGGCTGCCCGAAAGCACTTCGGAATCCAGAGTCCCGAGAGCGATATCACCGTCACGATCGATCGAGCGACCGGCGATATCCGGGCCTTCAAAGACGGCGCGGAATTGGACATTCGCCGGCTGGGGCGCATCCCCGCCCAGACCGCCAAGCAGGTCATGATCCAAAAAATCAAGGCCGACGAACGGGATAGTATCTTCGCCGAGTATGTCAAACGCAAAGGAGAGATCGTCAACGGTATCGTCGGCCGGTACGAAGGCGGTGCCCTGATCGTCAATCTGAACAACCGTGTTGAAGGCATGATGCCCAAGGTCGAACAGATTGCCGGCTCGTCTCATCACCCGGGCGAACGGATCCGGGCCCTGATCCTCGATGTTCGCGACGCCTCCAGCCAGGTGAAAATCGTTCTGTCCCGAACACACCCCGATTTTATTCGGCGTCTGTTCGAACTGGAAGTGCCTGAAGTTGCAGAAGGGGTGATCGAAATCAAGGCCTTGGCCCGCGAGGCCGGCTACCGAACCAAAATCGCCGTCCACAGCGTGGACGATAAAGTGGATGCCGTCGGCGCTTGTGTGGGTGTCCGTGGAAGCCGCATTCGAAATATTGTCGATGAACTCGGCGGCGAGAAAATCGATATCGTTCGATGGAGCGATTCCTCGCAGAGTTTGATTCGAAACGCCCTTAAACCCGCCGAGGCCAGCGAAATCGCGCTGTGTTTTGAACTGGGTCGGGCCACCGTCGTTGTTACCGACGACCAGCTCAGTTTGGCCATCGGCAAACACGGACAGAATGTTCGTTTGGCCGCTCGGTTGACTGGATGGGATATCGACATTCTCACTCCGCCGGAATACAATAAGGAAGTCGAGCGGATGAGCGCTTGTCTGGCTCGCGTGCCCGGCGCGGAGGATGCTCTGGTGGATAAGTTGCTGGCTCTGGGAATCATTTCCGTTTTGGATCTGGAAGAAGTCGGGGCCGGGCCGCTGATTGAGGAATTGCACCTGGATGAGTCTCTGGCCAACGGAATTGTCGCCGCGGCTGCCGAAGAGGCCAAGAAAATTTCCTCCGAATCGGAGAAAAAACAGGCCGAAAACTTCTTGGCGCGGCAAGAAAATGTGTCCGACTGATCCGGAATCGATCCGACAGCCGGGCTGGATATTTGTTCGGGAGATTTGCGTTTGGCAAAAGCCGTAACACGAGTGTTTATTCTGGCCAATGAGCTGGGCGTTTCCAGCAAGGCCATTGTCGAAAAATGCCAGGCCGAAAATCTGGATGTGAAGAATCATATGTCCACGATCTCCGCCGGTCTGGCCGCGACGATCCGGGAATGGTTCAGCGAAGGGACTCACTCCACGACATTGGAAACCGCCGATCGGGTGGACTTGGAAAAAGTCCGCGTTCGTCGCCGGCCTCGACATAAAGGGGAAACCGAAGCGCCCTCCGCCGAGTGTACCGTCTCCGCCGCCGCCGATGAAACACCCGCCGTTACGACGCCTGCCGAGCCGATGGTATCTGAGCCAACTCCGGATCTTACGGCGACTGTGGCGGTCGCCGAAGCCCCTGTGGAACCTCCGGTCATGGAAACTGCGGTAAGCGAAGTCGCGATTGCCGGCCCCCCGGTCGAATCCGCCGCGCCAATCGAAGGATCGGTTGTGTCCCCGAAACCGGTTGTGGAAGTGCCCCCCGTAGTCGAGCCCGTTCAGCCCCCCGAACCCCCGAAACCTCCGGTGATCGTTCCGGCAGGTCCAATGCTTGAAAAACCTCGCCCAGCCCGCTTGACCGGTCCCACGGTCATCCGGGTTGAAGCCGTCGAACCGGAAGAAAAATTTCATCGAAGGCCCCGAACCGCTCCGGGTCCTCGAACCCCGCGTCCCAAATACGACAAGCCCATTTCGGAACCGTTGTTACCCGAGGGCATGGGCTCCACCATTCTCGGGAAAGGCAAAAAAGACAGAGTTTCCGGGAAAGGCGCTGGTTCCAAGGGTGTGGCACCGAGCCGTGATCGAACCCAGGGACGCAGGAAACGCGAATCGGAACCAGTCAGCGACGAAATTCGCGCCAAGGATTTCAAAAAGCTTCGCGAGCGGGATATGGAGGATCGCCGGGCGCGTCTGGCCGCGGCCGGCGGAGAATCGCTCCGTGCCCGTCCGTCTCGGAGGATCGAGGCCAAACGAACCCTCGAAACCCATCCGACCCTGCGACCGGAAAAAGCGGTGGTCCGGGAACCGATTACCGTCAAGGATTTGTCGGCGGCGTTGTCTGCCAAGGCCGGAGAGATTATCGAAAAGCTTCTGGCTCAGGGGATCATGGCCACGGCCAATCAGATCCTCTCGACGGAAGTGGCCGAATTGATCGCTCTGGAGATGGGAACCGAACTGGTTGTCGAGAAAAAACAAAGCGGGGAGCAGGTGATTGATGCCGAATTCGCTGCCCGATCCCGGACGAACCTGACCAAACGGCCTCCGATCGTCGCGATTCTCGGCCATGTGGACCACGGCAAGACCAGTTTGCTCGACAAGATTCGATCTACCAGTGTTGCCGCAGGAGAAGCGGGCGGAATCACTCAGCACATCGGGGCCTTCAATGTGGAAAAGAATGGTCGCAAGGTGACCTTCCTCGATACGCCCGGTCACGAGGCCTTTACCGCCATGCGGGCCCGCGGCGCCAATATGACCGATATCGTAATTCTCGTAGTCGCCGCCGACGACGGAGTGATGCCCCAGACCGTTGAGGCCATTCACCATGCCAAGGCCGCCGGGGTCAGCATCGTCGTGGCCATTAACAAGATCGATTTGCCCGGCGTGGACCTGCACCGGGTTTATGGCCAGTTGGCCGAACAGGGGCTGGTGCCGACCGAATGGGGCGGTGACACCGAAATCGTCAAAACCAGCGCTATGACCGGTCAGGGTATCGATGATCTGATCGAATATCTCGATTACATCGCCGAATTGAAAGACTACAAAGCGGATTCGACGATTCCGGCGACAGGGTGGGTTGTCGAGGCCAAAATGACCAGTACCCAGGGGGTAGTCGCCACGCTTCTGGTCAAGGAAGGCATTTTGCGCAAAGGCGATGTTGTCCTGGCCGGATCCGCCCACGGGCGGGTTCGTACCCTGTTTGACGATTGGGGGAAAAAACTCAAGCAGGCCACCAGTTCAATGGCCGTTGGGATAACCGGACTGGATGATGTTCCGCAGGCCGGAGACAAGTTCTTTTGTCTGGATGACATCAATCGGGCCAAGTCCATTTCCGACGAGAATAAAATTCTCTCCCGCGAACGCACCCTGGCTCAACGGTCCAAGGTCACGCTGGACAATCTGTTCTCCCAGATCGAGGCCGGCAAGATCAAGGAACTCAACTTGATCGTCAAGGCGGATGTCCAGGGTTCCATCGATATGCTCCCCAAATTCCTGACCGACCTGAGCGCAAAGGAAGTCCAGATCAAGATCCTGCATGCCGCCGTCGGCGGCGTGAACGAGGGGGATGTCGTTCTGGCCGAGGCCTCCGGTGCGATCATCATCGGTTTCAATGTCGTCGCCGACGAGAGAGTCCGCGAGATTGCAGAGGCCCGTGGCGTCGATATCCGGTTCTATAATGTTATCTATAAAATTGCCGATGACCTCCGGGACGCCATGACGGGTATGCTGGAACCGGAACAACAGGAAAAAACCATGGGTCGCCTGGTGGTCCGGAACACTTTCAAGATTTCGTCGGTCGGGACCATCGCCGGATGTTATGTGACCAGCGGCTTGGTGACCAAGAAAGCCCGCCTGCGGCTGATCCGCAACAACATCGTGCTGCGGGACAATTGTCAGATCGATTCGCTGAAACACTTTAAGGAAGATGTTCGGGAGGTCAAGACGGGTTTTGAATGTGGAATCAAAATCGCCGGGTTCGACGACATCAAAGTGGACGATGTCTTTGAGGCCTTTGAGATCGTGGAAGTGGCCCGGACTCTGTGAGGGATTGACCAAGGGAAATGGCCGAAAGATAAAGTCGCGTTCATACTCAAATGTCCATGCATCGTCCCCCATCCCGTCGTCAGGAAAAAATGGCTCGCGTCATCCGCGACTCGGTCAGCGATACCATCCAGAACCACCTCAATGATCCTCGAATCGAAGGCTTGGTCAGCGTTACGCATGTCGATGTCGCTCCAGACCTGCGGACGGCCCAGGTGTTCCTGAGCGTGTTCGCCGCCGATGAAAAGGCGCAGCAGCGTACTTTCGAGGCGATCCAACATGCGTCGCGCCCGATTCAGCTTCGCCTTGGCGATGTCCTGACCAGCCGCTTCTGTCCCCATCTGTTGCTGGTTCGCGACACGCAATTCAAAAAAACGCTTGAAACACTGCATCTGATCGACGAGGTCTCCAAAGAGTTTCAGGATCAACCGGCGGGGTGGGATGAAACCGAGGTTGAGGGCGATCCGTCCGAGGACAGGTCATGAAAAACAGCAAAGACTACTCCAAACAGATCGACAAGTTGTTTCGTCGGATGCGACAGGAACGCGGAAAGCTAATATTGCCCCAGTATCCGGATCCGTTGCCCGCGCTGATCGATGGGATCTTTCTGGAGCACTGGACCGCCGCGCAGACGCACGCCGCCCTCAAGAGGATTCGCGAGCACTTCGCGGATGATAACGATCTCCGTGTTTCGCGTCAGGATGAGGTTCTGGACGCGATGGGCGTTCGCGATGCCGACGCTCGTTCGATTGCGACCTCGCTGCTGATGAGTCTGATGGCCATCTTCAATCGTCATGATCAGCTCCGTCTGCAATTCCTTTGCGAACAGGGGAAACGACAAGCCCGGAAGGAGCTGGATCTGATTGCCGGCCTGACCCCCTTTGCGATCGACTATTGCTTTCTGCACGCGCTCGATGGCCATACGATCCCTCTGAACCGCGTCATGATCGATTATCTCAAGACTGAGGGTCTTGTGCATCCGGAATCGACAGATGAAGAGATCCAGGGATTCCTGGTTCGTCAGATCAGCGCTGCCCAGGCCCGTGAGTTTGCGACCCTGCTCCATGCTGAGGCGATGTCTGCGGCCGCCGACGCCGCCCGAAAGGCCGCCAAATCGGCCCCCAAACGAAAGAAAAGCTGATATTTACCGAAAGGATCGCTTTTGTCCGAACGCATTCTGAAACTCGGAATCCCCAAAGGAAGTCTGGAACAGGCCACCTTCGCCCTGTTCGAAAAAGCCGGATTTACCGTATCCGGTTACGAGCGAAGTTATTTTCCGAGGATTGACGACGATGAAATCTCGCTGATTCTGCTGCGGGCTCAAGAGATGAGCCGTTATGTGGCCGACGGCGTGCTCGACGCCGGGTTTACCGGCCACGACTGGATCGTGGAAAACGGTTCGGATATTCACGAAGTTTGCGAGCTGCGCTACAGCAAAGCGACCAACTTGCCGACACGATGGGTCCTGGCCGTGCCGAATGAATCGGCCGTCCAAAAACCCGAGGACCTAGCCGGCGGGATCATCGCCACTGAATTGGTCAGCGCGACGCGACGATACTTTGAATCCAAAAATATTCCCGTCAAAGTCGAATTTAGTTGGGGTGCCACCGAGGTCAAGGCGCGCCTCGTTAACGCAATCGTCGAACTGACCGAGACGGGGTCCTCGATCAAGGCCAACAATCTGCGGATCATCGACACGATTATGACCAGCACCACCCGGTTCATTGCCAATCATCGGGCCTGGCAGGACGAGTTCAAGCGGACCAAGATCGAGAATATTTCCATCCTCCTCAACGCTGCCATCGACGCCAAAAGCCGGGTGGGGATGAAGCTCAACGCCCGCAAGGACGACCTGCCGTCGATCCTGGCGCTGCTTCCGGCCGAAAAAAGCCCCACCATCTCCGAATTGGCGGATTCGTCGTTTGTGGCCGTGGAGATTATCGTCGAAGATCGCGTCGCTCGTACGCTGGTCCCGCAACTGAAACGCGCGGGCGCATCGGGTATTATTTCTTATCCGTTGAACCGGGTCATCCATTGAACCCCTCGGACAATCAAAAACCGGATTGAGGACACCAATCATGTCAGGACATTCCCATTGGGCTGGAATCAAACATAAAAAGGCTATCGTGGACGCCAAACGCGGCAAAGTGTGGAGCAAGATTGCCCGCATGATCATCGTCGCCGCGCGAGCCGGAGGAGGCGATCCGGCGGCAAACCTGTCGTTGCGATACGCCATCGACAAGGGCAAAGCTGCCAATATGCCCAAGGACACCATCGAGAAGGCCATCAAGAAAGGTTCTGGCGAACTCGGGGGGACTGGATATGAAGAAGTGCATTACGAAGGGTATGCCCCCGGCGGAATTGCCGTGCTGGTGGAGGCCCTTACCGACAACCGCAACCGCACCGCGCCGGAAGTGAAAAAGATCTTCGAGCGACGCGGCGGCACGATGGGCGCAGCCGGTTCGGTGAAATGGATGTTCAGCAAGAAAGGACTGATCACCGTCAAAATCGGCGCCATCGGCGAAGACGCCCTGATGGAAATCGTCCTGTCGGCAGGAGCCGATGATCTCAAGAACAACGGCGATGTGTATGAACTGACCTGCGCTCCGACGGCATTTGAGCCGCTCAAGGCCGAACTCAAGAAGCACAACATCGCCTTCGAGGTCGCCGAGCTTTCGATGATTCCTCAAACGACCATCCCTGTTGACAACGCCGAGTCGGCGAAAAAGATCATGGGGCTGATGGACGAACTGGAAGACCACGACGATGTCCAGAATGTCTATGCCAATTTTGACATCCCCGACGAAATTCTCAAGCAGCTCGGCTAAAATTCATCCGGTTTCGGATGTGAACACGGATCGGTTTGCGGCGCTGGCGAAGGTCGCCAAGACGGGGAGGGAATAAGGGGTGGCCCGGCGGGTTGAAGATCTCGTGAGGAACCGTCCATGCGAATAGCGGTTGTGACCAACGCGATGATCACGCCCAGCGAGGTTTTTATCCTCAATCAGATCACCGGCCTGATCGACCGCGGGCACGCGATTGACATCTTTGCCTATCCGAAGGTCGATACCAGTCAGCCCGTGCATGAAGATGTGCTGAAATATCGTCTCGATCGTTCTTTTTTTCCTCATCCCGCAATCCCTTCCAACAAATGGCTTTGCCGGCTTCAGGCCGGATGGGCAACGCTGGTACGATTGGTCCACCGCCCGCGGATGACCGTCCGAACGCTTCGACATTTCCTGAACCGCCCGGAAGGATTTTTGTATTTCGAATATCGGGTCGCCCTGTCTCTGATCCGACGATCCTACGATGTCGTCTATTGTCATTACGGTCCCAACGGAAATCTCGCCTCCTTCCTTAAACAGGTCGATCCCACTTCGCGATTGGTCGCCGTGTTTCACGGCTACGATTATCAAATGGCGGTTGGGGAAGGTCGTGATATGTATCGCGGTCTGTTCCAAACGGCCGATCTGTTGATGGCCAATTCTCCCTCAACCCGGGATAAAGTGATCGGCTTGGGCGCCGATCCCGATTCCATTCGCATTCATCCGATGGGCATCGATCCGAACCGTTTTCCTCTCCGGTCCCGTCCCCCAAAATCGGCCACAGATCCTTTACGCATTCTGACCGTTGCCCGTTATGTCCCGAAAAAAGGACTGGACTTCGGCATCCGGGCGTTCCGGAAAATCAAAGACCGGTTTCCGAATCGCGACATCTCCTATGATATCATCGGTTTCGGTCCGGAACAGGATGCTCTTCGGCGGCTGATTGACGAGTTGAACCTGACGCAAAGCGTCTCGCTTCTCGGCCCGCGGTCCAACGAACAAGTGATCCAACAAATGGTTCAATCGGATCTGTTTGTGTTGCCCAGCATCCTGGAACCGTTGGGTGTGGTTCTCCTCGAAGCGCAGGCCGCCGGTCTGCCGATTGTCGCCACCGAAACCGATGGAATCCCTTATGCCGTCGTCCCGGGCCAATCGGCTCTTCTGGTCCCCCCGGGCAATGTCGACGCCCTGGCCGATAAGCTTTGCTGGCTCATCGACAATCCCGAAATCTGGCCGAAAATGGCTGCGGCCGGCCGAGCCCATGTCCAGGCGAATTTCGATATCCACCGGCTCAACGACGCCTTGGTCGGCATCTTTGAGGATCTGATCGCTCAAAATATTCCGCGGATTTCGGCCGGACGGGTCAACCCCTGCGCCAAAAGCGCCGATAAAACAAGTGAAGATTGAACGAATCGAAGGATTGATCCCATGAAGGCATTAATCACAGGCGGTGCGGGGTTCATCGGGTCCCATCTGGCCGAGCATCTGCTCGCCGCCGGACACGAAGTCGTCGCCGTTGACGATCTCAGCACCGGCTCGCTCGACAACATCCTTCCCCTGCAGGATAACCCCCGTTTCCGTTTCGTGTTCGACAATGTCCGAAACACCGAAATCATGCACCTGCTGATTGATCAGTGCGATGTCGTCTATCATCTGGCCGCGGCCGTGGGTGTTCAACTCATCGTCGATCGACCCGTTCACACCATCGAGACCAACATCCATGGCAGCGAAGTCGTCCTGTCCGTCGCCAACAAATTCCGTAAAAAAGTTCTGATCACCTCCACCAGCGAGGTGTACGGCAAAAGCGAAAAAGTTCCCTTCCATGAAGACGACGACACCGTCCTGGGCAGCACCCGGTTTTCGCGCTGGTCGTATGCCTGCAGCAAGGCCATCGACGAATTCCTCGGCCTGGCCTACTTTGATCAATATCAATTGCCGGTGATCATCGCGCGACTTTTCAACACCGTCGGCCCGCGCCAGACCGGCCAGTACGGCATGGTCGTTCCCCGCTTCGTCCGGGCGGCCCTTCGCGGCGAACCGCTGATCATCCACGGCTCCGGCAAGCAAAGCCGTTGTTTTGCCTATGTTGGCGATGTCGTCCGTGCATTGTCGGCTCTGATGAACTGTCCCGCCGCGCCCGGCCGCGTCTATAATATCGGCTCCGCCGAAGAGATCACCATTGAAAACCTCGCGCGCCGGATCGTTGAAATGACCGGCAGCAAAAGCCCTATTCAATATGTTTCGTATGAACAGGCCTATGGAAAACCCTTCGACGATATGATGCGCCGCCTGCCGGGTCTGGATCGCATTCGCCAAACCATCGGTTATCGACCCGAGACCGACCTTCAAACGATCCTGGTGACCATCATCGACGATCTTCGCCGCCGTGAAAAACACTAAGGTCCGGTCGAATATGACACCCGCATCTACGCCATCCGATACCGTCAGCGTCGTGATTCCCGCCTGGAATGTCGAGCCGTATATCGCTCGCGCCATCGACAGTGCCTTGGCCCAGACCCGAGCCCCGGATGAAATCCTTGTCGTCGATGACGGCTCCACGGATGGCACCGCCGACATCGTCCGCGGCTATGGCGACCGGATTCGATATATGCATCAACCTCAGACCGGCGCCGCGGAAGCTCGGAATCGGGGAATTGAACAGGCCACCGGTCGATGGGTCGCCTTTCTCGACGCCGACGACCAGTGGCTGCCCGATAAACTCGCCCGCCAGATGGACCTGCTGGCCCGCAATCCCGACATTGTGTGGTGCTATTCCAACTACTTTCTTCGCTATAAAGACAGCGATCGTCAGACCCTGTCCCATACCTCCCAAAAGGCCGTAAATCTTCTGGCCGGCAAAGATTATTTTGACGATTACCTGCTTGCCTTTTCCGCTGGCGCTCCGACATCCATGACGACCATGATCGTCCGACGGGATATTCTCCTGACCGTCGGAATGTTTGAGGTCGGCCGCAAATGGGCACAGGATGCCGATCTGGGTCTGCGTATTTCGTATCCCCATCCAAAGGTCGGCTATATCCCCCAACCGTTGTCGATCTATCAGGCCGGCCGTGCCGAAAGTATCACGCTTCGCAACCGTGCCGATATTCCTCTCCGCTGCGAATTCCTCCTGCGCCATCTGGAGTTCTCTTGTCGGGATGGTCGGCGGGATCGTTTTCTTCCGTGTGCCCGCCATCTTGTGTCTCGCTGGATCAACGAAATCGGCAAAGACCCAAGCGCGGATCTGTCTCCGTTTTTGCGTCTGGTTCCGGATTTGCTTACGCCTGCTCAAAGAGCGCAACTTCGCCTGAGACAATGGTTTCCGCGAAGCGGTCCTCGAATCCTCTCGGGCTATTTCAAATGGAAGAACCGTATCGGTTTCCGGCGGGGCCCATCATGAGGATCGCGTTTCTCGTCCAGTGGTTTCCGGCCCTATCGGAAAGTTTCATCCTCAATCAAATCACCTATCTGATCGATCGCGGACATTCTGTCGAGATCCTGTCCCAGAACCGAACCAAAGAGACAACTCTCCATCCATCCGTCGTTGATTACGGCCTGCTGGTCAAAACCTCGTTTGCCTATACCCTGCCTCGCAACAAGATCCTCCGTCGGTTTAAGGCCCTCGCGCTGTCGAGCATGGCTTTTCTTATCTCCCCGCGACGGACTGTTCGCTTGATCAGGGCCTGCTGGCATGGCGGAAACCGGTTCGATTACCCGGCGCTGTTTCTGGGGCTGCGGTGCCTCGGCAAATCGTTTGAGTTGATCCACGCCCATTTTGGTCCCTCCGGCAATACCGGCCTTGTTCTCAAGCAGATCGGCGTCGCCCCGCGACTGATCACCACTTTTCACGGTTACGACATTCGGATGGCTCTGGCCGGGCATCGGGATATGTATCGGGACCTGTTCAAAGGTGCCGATCGACTTCTGGCATGTTCTCGATTTACAAAAGAGCGTTTGTTGGAGTTGGGAGCCAATCTTGCTCTGGTTCAGGAACATCCGATGGGAATCGATTTGGCACGATTCCCGATCCGGGATTACTCGGCCCGATCCCAACGAGACGAGTTACTGATCCTGACCGTCGGACGATATGTCCCTGAAAAGGCCCTTCACTTTGGAATCGAGGCCTTTGCCAAAGTCGTGCGACGATTCCCCCATCGCAAGTTGCGCTATGAGATGGTCGGATATGGATCCGAAGAGGAGAAGTTGCGCCGGCTGATCCGCGAATTGCGCCTCGGAGATCGGGCCTTCCTCGTAGGACCCAGGGATTATGCTGGCGTAATCGAACGATTGTACGCGGCGGACCTGTTCCTGTTGTCCAGCGTCTCCGAAGCGCTGGGAACCGTCCTGCTTGAGGCCCAAGCAGCGGGTCTGCCGATCGTCACAACCGATGTCGGCGGACTTCGCGATTCAGTGGTACCGAGTCGCTCCGCCTTCCTGGTCCCCGCCGCGGATCCGGACGCCCTGGCCGAAAAATTGTGCTGGCTGATTGACCATCCTCAGACCTGGCCCGACATGGCCCATGCCGGCCGCGAACATGTCCAGGCCCATTTCGATCTTCGAAAATTGAACGATTCTCTCGAATCGCTCTGTTTTCAGCTCTGCCAAAACGCCAAAAGTGAAACTATGCCCTGACCAAGGCCCAAAAATTCAATCGACAACCCTTGGCGTTGTTCGCCTTGGAGTGAGGGTAGAATTGAAAATCGAAAATCATTAATACGCCGTCATCATCCACTGTTCGGCCAGAATCGCCAGATCCTCAAAATCCACCCGGCAGTCTCCGTTGATGTCCGCACTGAGAGTTGTTCCTCCAATGCAAGTCATCCAGATATCCGTGTTTGAATCCCCCAATCGCCCGTCCTGCCAGACGACAATTCTTCCGTCAATTGACGGTTTGCTTTGTTCTCCAACTTCTTTTATAATCAGGATTTCCTGGCCAGTGTTCAGATTCTTCCCATAAAGATCACTATTTCCGGATCTTAACCCGGATATTTCACAAAATCTGAATATTTTCGATGAACAAAATGTCCTAAC
>CAZXPW010000051.1:0-26428 GCA_964643355.1 uncultured Pirellulales bacterium | reverse complement strand
ACCACTAAAGTGCCCACGAGCGGCTTGCCGCCTTTGATGATGAGTTTTTCCTTCATGTATTATGTGCGAAAAAAACGCACACTCATCCGTTTCCGCATTCGATCAGTTAGAGTATAGCAGGTTACGCCTTCACAGGCAACCTCTAAAAAATAGGCGCATTTTTGCGCGATCTTCATTTGACCATCTTCCCCTGCTGTCGTATACTATCATCACGGAGAGATACTGACATACAATATTATCCAGTCTTCAGGGGATATCCAGCCAAGGAGCTTTTGTCATGCAGCTGCAGCTCAAAAACCACAACCAAAACACAAACCACAAAACCCATCAACCCTCATTAACAACACTCCTCGGGGGCCGCCCCCCGCCCCAAAATCAAAATACAAGATCATAAGTATATAATACATAACGCAGTAATAAATACCACAATATGGTTGTGGCTTGCTCTCAGGCACGGATCAGTTACAATATTACTTCTTTGAGTGCGATTGCGTCGGTGTTGTGGCTTGCTCTCAGGCACGGATCAGTTACAATTTGTATTTCTTCTGGCTTCGAATCCCGCCGTTGTGGCTTGCTCTCAGGCACGGATCAGTTACAATAGCCAAGACGCAGAATAAGTACTTGAATCGGTTGTGGCTTGCTCTCAGGCACGGATCAGTTACAATGAAGTGTGTTATGTGGATTGTTCGGCGTTTGTTGTGGCTTGCTCTCAGGCACGGATCAGTTACAATTCAAAGTGTTTGTTACCTACCAATACAATGTTGTGGCTTGCTCTCAGGCACGGATCAGTTACAATCGCGATTATGAATTCAACGACCTGCTGCTAGTTGTGGCTTGCTCTCAGGCACGGATCAGTTACAATATGGACGGCGCCCGACCGGCTCTACATGACGTTGTGGCTTGCTCTCAGGCACGGATCAGTTACAATAAATCCCGGAAGCGATGGACGCATATCTAGTTGTGGCTTGCTCTCAGGCACGGATCAGTTACAATGCCGTAATTGCAAAAAGCCCGGCGACTGCGGTTGTGGCTTGCTCTCAGGCACGGATCAGTTACAATAGCGGCAACATGATCCAGATTGTGACCTGCGTTGTGGCTTGCTCTCAGGCACGGATCAGTTACAATCGGACCGAATAGCTGGTTCTGCGAGTTTTTGTTGTGGCTTGCTCTCAGGCACGGATCAGTTACAATATACCCGCCGCCACCCGAACACAGTCCTTGTTGTGGCTTGCTCTCAGGCACGGATCAGTTACAATCTTGCCGCCGATCACGCCGCCGATGATCCCGTTGTGGCTTGCTCTCAGGCACGGATCAGTTACAATGTCCCTGCGTGATACCCAACGCCGTGCCAGGTTGTGGCTTGCTCTCAGGCACGGATCAGTTACAATCGGACCGAATAGCTGGTTCTGCGAGTTTTTGTTGTGGCTTGCTCTCAGGCACGGATCAGTTACAATCATCCGAACCGACCTTCCAAGTTTTGACGGTTGTGGCTTGCTCTCAGGCACGGATCAGTTACAATACGGCGATCCTGAACACCAACGGGCTGTATGTTGTGGCTTGCTCTCAGGCACGGATCAGTTACAATCGAACTTGCGGAAGTGGCGAGCAAGGCGTTGTTGTGGCTTGCTCTCAGGCACGGATCAGTTACAATCGGTAACTTGCTCGGACGCTCGCCCGTTCTGTTGTGGCTTGCTCTCAGGCACGGATCAGTTACAATATAAATCTGTAACGATTGTGTGTCGCCGGAGTTGTGGCTTGCTCTCAGGCACGGATCAGTTACAATATCATAAATTTATATGGAAAATGAAACTGGTTGTGGCTTGCTCTCAGGCACGGATCAGTTACAATGCGAGCCGGAGTTTCGGAATACGCCGGCCGGTTGTGGCTTGCTCTCAGGCACGGATCAGTTACAATTAGCGACACCAAGAAGCTATCCCACTACTTGTTGTGGCTTGCTCTCAGGCACGGATCAGTTACAATGGTAACTTGCTCGGACGCTCGCCCGTTTTGTTGTGGCTTGCTCTCAGGCACGGATCAGTTACAATTTTTGTCAATAAAAATTCTGCGATTTTTAGTTGTGGCTTGCTCTCAGGCACGGATCAGTTACAATACCTATGCCGGATTGGTCATTAAGTTTTCGTTGTGGCTTGCTCTCAGGCACGGATCAGTTACAATAGCATCGGCGCCTTGTCGCCAGTCCCGGTGTTGTGGCTTGCTCTCAGGCACGGATCAGTTACAATACCAAGCACTTCGACGAGGAATGCGATGCGGTTGTGGCTTGCTCTCAGGCACGGATCAGTTACAATCGGTTCGATCACCGGATTTCCTTCTTTATCGTTGTGGCTTGCTCTCAGGCACGGATCAGTTACAATTGGGTTTTGTTTACTCCTGACGCGTCGCGAGTTGTGGCTTGCTCTCAGGCACGGATCAGTTACAATAATCCACGCCGCCGCCCGGCTCAATTCGAGGTTGTGGCTTGCTCTCAGGCACGGATCAGTTACAATCCAAACGAAGCCCGCAGAAACGCCAAACACGTTGTGGCTTGCTCTCAGGCACGGATCAGTTACAATAGGCGGAGGGGTTTCGACGGGTGCGGACATGTTGTGGCTTGCTCTCAGGCACGGATCAGTTACAATGGACGGGGCTTTGTCAGGATCGTGTGATCGTTGTGGCTTGCTCTCAGGCACGGATCAGTTACAATGATCCGTCCAATTTCAGTGTCCAAAAAGAGGTTGTGGCTTGCTCTCAGGCACGGATCAGTTACAATGCGCGGCGGAGGGTGTTTCGAGCCGGCATAGTTGTGGCTTGCTCTCAGGCACGGATCAGTTACAATGCGAGGAATTCGTCAAGTGGCTATCGGATGTTGTGGCTTGCTCTCAGGCACGGATCAGTTACAATTCACAACGTGTTTGTCCCGAAGCATGGGCGGTTGTGGCTTGCTCTCAGGCACGGATCAGTTACAATGAATCGTTTGCAGGACACCGCCAACGCTTTGTTGTGGCTTGCTCTCAGGCACGGATCAGTTACAATGACACGGTGAAGCTTAAAGAGGCTAGCGTGTTGTGGCTTGCTCTCAGGCACGGATCAGTTACAATAGGTGCAGTATGCCAGTAATAAATGTTGTGGTTGTGGCTTGCTCTCAGGCACGGATCAGTTACAATGTGCAAGGAAAACAGATCTGAACTTTTTTTGTTGTGGCTTGCTCTCAGGCACGGATCAGTTACAATACCATTGTTTTTTATCTCCGTTCTGTATACGTTGTGGCTTGCTCTCAGGCACGGATCAGTTACAATCAGTAAGTTCGGATCGTCTCGGCCGTCCTTGTTGTGGCTTGCTCTCAGGCACGGATCAGTTACAATTCGGTGCAAGGGCAGGCGGTTCGGCCATGCGTTGTGGCTTGCTCTCAGGCACGGATCAGTTACAATATAAATCTGTAACGATTGTGTGTCGACGAAGTTGTGGCTTGCTCTCAGGCACGGATCAGTTACAATTTGTGATAGATTCTCTAACGCACTGTTGGGTTGTGGCTTGCTCTCAGGCACGGATCAGTTACAATAATGCAAAAATTCAGGAAAGGATGTGCAATGTTGTGGCTTGCTCTCAGGCACGGATCAGTTACAATCGCAACCACTTCAGCCACGATCAAGTCCATGTTGTGGCTTGCTCTCAGGCACGGATCAGTTACAATCACGCCTGCGACAAAATCGACTGAGAAAATGTTGTGGCTTGCTCTCAGGCACGGATCAGTTACAATGATCAGATGACCAAGTTTTTCCTCGAAGTAGTTGTGGCTTGCTCTCAGGCACGGATCAGTTACAATAACCGCAAAGGAGAGTCCATATGCGCGTAGTTGTGGCTTGCTCTCAGGCACGGATCAGTTACAATAAGCCCCCGAAGCGGCAAGGTCATTCACGCGTTGTGGCTTGCTCTCAGGCACGGATCAGTTACAATGAATGCCGCTAAGCTTGCGCTGAATCGAAGGTTGTGGCTTGCTCTCAGGCACGGATCAGTTACAATGATATGGTAAAGGATCAGGTCATCACGGAGTTGTGGCTTGCTCTCAGGCACGGATCAGTTACAATTTGGCTATAGTTGGACTTGGTCCAGTCTAGGTTGTGGCTTGCTCTCAGGCACGGATCAGTTACAATTCCTTGGCGGAATCATAGACTGCATCGCCGGTTGTGGCTTGCTCTCAGGCACGGATCAGTTACAATCTCTGATTTGCCATTCATACACTTGTGAAAGTTGTGGCTTGCTCTCAGGCACGGATCAGTTACAATGCTGGCGAAGAAGGATCAGGAGTTGCGAAGGTTGTGGCTTGCTCTCAGGCACGGATCAGTTACAATGAGTGTTGCTTACACATAACCACTTTGGAAGTTGTGGCTTGCTCTCAGGCACGGATCAGTTACAATTCGACCTTACTGATGCCGTTCAGCGGGGCGGTTGTGGCTTGCTCTCAGGCACGGATCAGTTACAATATCTTTTTCGCAAGTTCTGAGCGCATAAGGGCTTGAGAGCAAGACGAGTCAGAAAAGCTCGAGTTGTTTGGGCGGCGGGGAAGATGGTTTGCGCATTTTCCCCCAGAAAATGTGCATGCGTTCGAACTGTTTGTCGGTGACGGCGATGATGCGAACCTCGCCGTCGGGGGGCAGAAACGATTTGACGCGGTTGTAATGGACATCGGCGTTTTCCTCGCTGGAACAATGCCTCGCATACACGGAATATTGTAGCATACAGAACCCATCCCTGAGAAGGGATTTTCGAAAATCCGTATAATCTTTCCGGGCCTGCTTGGTGTCCGTCGGGAGGTCAAACATGGCCATGACCCACATGGTACGGTACCCTTCGATATTCATAGTTATATCAGGATATAGAATATAGGATTTAGGGTTTAGTCATTCGAATCAAGCCGTCATTTTGGGAAAGTCAATATGTTTTTGGTCGCCGGCAAAGCAACGGACGAGGGACGCGGCGGTACGATGCAGGGAGACCATCAGGGGGCCTTCGGTATCTCTAATGGTTACTGGCATATAGAGGATCTCCAGCAGGCGGGCCTTGATCGGCTGGGTCAGTTCGTCGAGGGCCTCGATGCCGCCGGATTCGGCTATGATATCGCGGACACGGGATTCGACAAAACCGCGAAATGGTTCTATTAGATCATCGGCCAGACAGAAGGCGTTGTAGCGGTTGCAGTGATGGACGCCTAGGGCGGGTAACAGGCCGGCCGAGACGACGGCGCGGGCTACGGCGGCACGGAGGGTCATGTAGCCATAGTTGAGGAGGTTATTGGGGGCGGGGCCTTCGCGGTCGCGGCGGAAACGAAGACCCTGAAGGAAGGCGGACCAGAAGAGCCGGGAAGCGCGGGCCTCGACATTGTCGGGGTCGCCGGAACGGACCTGGGGGATGAGGGCGCGGAGACCGGCGGAGATATTTTCGTTGTCGGCGACAATCCGGGCCTGATGGGCGATTTTGGCGCGGACGATCTGCTTCCAAAGTTGCTTTTTGAGAGGTTCTTTGGCGGCGATTTGGAAGCGGAAGGATTCGGTCTGGGTGGTATTGGCGGCCAGGGGCAGGAACATGGCCGCCGGATGGTGGTCGGGGCCGCAGACGACGACGGCGGCCCCAAAATCGACGAGGCGGGTAAAGACCGAATGGGTGTAGGTTGTGGCCGGATGGTCAACGAGAAGAATGCCGATATCCTCGGCGGGGATACGGGCTTTTTCGAGACCATCCTGTTTGACGATGAGTTGGTCGTATTGGATACTGAGGTGCGTCCGTGCGTGCGATATCTCGATCACACGCTTAATCATTGGCCGGATAAATCCTTCCCAGAGGGTCCACAGAAACTTTATAACCTCTTAATGTGCCGGGTTTTTTTCTTTGGATCAAAGGAGGGAAATCTTTATCACTCAATTTCCCAGCGTGGGTATGAGGACGAAACACAAGAACCCCGTTTTGATCGAATTTTTGAAGCCGATGTAAAACAAAGCTACCGTCAACCTCCAACATAAACGAATCATTTTTCGCCAACGAACAAAAGAACCGACTATTGGAACCATGGTTTTTTCGAATCACCGGTTCGCCCATCCGAACTCGTTTAATTGCATCAAAGAGAGTTACCGTTTTCCCCTCCCGTTTGGTCTTTCCTTTTTTATCATGAACCTCGATGATTTCGATATGGTGGTTATTCCCAGGCGCCACGGCACGATAAGGTCTACATCTACTATCGACCATTTCAATCATGTTATTCATGACCTCTCGAATCCTGACGGCCTTGATTTGGGTTTTGGTTCCGCCTTTAGGATTGGGCATATACAGTGGGGAATTCCAGCACTCTTTTTTTGGCTTTTTATCGGAATTCTTTTCCGGATCAAAACCGAAATCGAGCATTCGAGAAGTTACGACCTGACGGACAACCGGATCGATGATTTTGGCGACCATGGCGCCGGTGAGGTCTTCGAGTTTTTTTCGGTAGGCATAGATCTTCTGGCCATTGTCATCTTTATGCCCTGTTGGGCCATAATTGGTTTCTTCATGAAGCTGGCCTGATACTCTTCGGGTAACCCGATGGGATACAAAAATCCCGTTGACCTTATGGGCCATTTCATCACGGAATCCGGACCAGGGGGGGGCGAATTTTTGGTTCGGGTCTCGACTGTATTTACTGGCAGCAAGGGCGCGGAGATGTTTTTGAGAGGTCAGGGCAGTGACGACGGCATCAATAGCATGGTGGCGATGGTCGTCGCGGTTTTTCTGACCGTTGCCGATGAAATCCAAGATTGAATCCAATCCCCACTGATGCCGAAGCTCGGCGGTGGCCTGACCGCGGGTACCCATTACCGGAACGCCGAGGGATTTCAGCCAGCGAAGCACTTCACGAGTAATATAGCGAGTATCATTCAATTGGCGTTGGATGAAGTCCTCCAACTCGATGGTTTCCTGGGTGAATCGACGACGCTTTGGCCAAGGAAGGATAGCAATTCTCTGGAGAATTTTTTCGAATTGCTCCGTACCGGAATAGGCCTCAAACGGCGTTCGTTCACGTTTTCGGTGAATGTTTTCGTCCGCATGACAGAGGGTTTTGTTCATGAAGCTATCATCGAGAGAGCGAGAATACGGAAAGATATGCTCGATCTGAAATTCCGGATAGGGACCGAACAAGGCGGAGGGAGGAATAGATTTTCCGGTATACGGGCAAGTCTTGTTGCATTCGAGCCAAAGTTTGTATTTGATGATATCATCGCGGGATGGATTGGCGATATTATGGTTGGCCATCAATTCCTGACGGGCCTGTTCGTTTCTTTCTTCGTTTTCCTTGATTTTGTCGCGAATGTCATCGCGTTCCTTTTTCGAGCCGCGAAGTTCCCGGGCCATTTCAACCTGGATGCGGGCGGGTTTTCCGTATTCCCGGAGAATGGCATTGACCACTTTACGGACCTCCCAGAGCGCTTTGGTGACTATCGGATTACGAAGATCGGCAGGAGGGGGCAGACGATCGACGATTTCGATGGATTTGACGGCCTGAGTGGAGCCATAAACGGCTTGAATTGCTTCATGGGTTTTCTTGCCCTTCTCCATGTGGGGCAACAATTTTTGAATCGCCAGACGGGAAAGTCGAGCGTACTTTTCCGGTAGGGTTATATTGGCGGCTTTCTGGGCCTGCTCTTCGGTGAAGCCATACTGATCCACGAGCATTTTAATGACCTGTTCATCGGAGAGGTCGTCATCGATAATCAGATCGTTGATTTCGGCCAAATCAGAAGGGGACAGGCGTTCGATACCCTTTTTCAGGATTTTTTGGAGTTGCTCGAAGAATTCATCGCCCTTGATTTTTGCCGTTTCTTTTTTGGCTTTTCCTTCTTGGAGGTTGAATGTCTGGGATTCGAGAAGGCCGAGTTTTTTTCGCAGGGAATCGAATTCGACTTCTTTTTTGAGAAACAACTCGTCGAGAACTTTTTGCCGTTCGTCGCTGGTCAAAGGACGCTCGGTTCCGTCGGGATTTCGGATCAGCAGATTGTTTACATCCTGCAGGATACGAAATCGGCGGGCATGAAAGTCAGCGCGGGGGCAACGCTTTTGGCCGGGTTCCAGTTCGCAGTCGCCGATCAATTCGGGTTGAAGCCGAAGGGGGCGTTGGAAAAAGATGGTCTGGTCGCGGATTTGAGATTTAAGGTCATCGGTCAGGATATTGGGGTAGAATCGCTTTTGGGAATCCCAGAGGGCGTCGAATTCATCCTGGTACATCCGGCGTAAGGTGTAATGGCCGCGAATTTCTTTTCCTTCGGGTTTGATTTTGGCAAAGTACTCGCCCATGGTTCGGCAGCCAGATTCCTGAATTTTCTTTTGAAGGTCATTGGCACCTTTTGTAACAACGCCATCCTCTTTGGCCTTACCGGATTTTCGATTGCTCAGAAAGCCGCGCCGCTGGTTGAGGTGGAAGATAACGCGGCCGAATTCATGCAAGCCAATTTGCTCATCCAGGCCTTTGGCGCGAAGGGAATAGGGATCGAATAGGAAGAGGGCATTCCATTGGGCGGGATCCATGGGAAGGAGGTTGTTGCGGCGGAGCATACGGACGAGCTTATCTTTGCGGTAGGCCCGTCGGAAACGGTTTCGTCGGGCACTTCGGGCGGCGCGGCGAGCGGCGTTTTTGGAGATCTCGCCACCTTGTTTATCGCGATCCACTCCTTCGGGAAAAACACGGACGCCAAGATCGACAATGTGAGGATTCTCCGAAACGGAGTCGATCAAAGCCCAACCGATGGAATTGCTGCCAATATCCAAGCCGAGGGTATAATCCCGCATGTTCTCTCCTTTATAATCGATCGGAATTTTTTATTTTTCTCTTGACAATTATACTTTGTATCGTTTAGTAATCAAGTATATTGTAACTGATCCGTGGCTGTGAGTTTGCCACAACAAGGACGGCCGAAAGGTCGTCCGCAGGCACTGCCCCGCCGGTGATCTTCGGATTGTCGGCGGGGCAACCTATTGATAAAGGGGTCGTTTTTTTGGGGGGGGAATGTGAGGAAGGTTTGGATGGCGTATGCGGATCGGGGCCGACGAGACGGGCAAGTACTTTACGGGTCTGATCGACGATGTGCGGGTGTATGATCGGGCGCTAACGGCCGAGGAGATCGCGGAACTGGCGGGGCAATAAGGCGGGAAAAGTAAGGTTATCGGGCACATGCCCTGTGCCCCTCCCGGCCGGAATGGAGGATAGCGATTGCAGGCCGGATATGGTATTCTGGTTGCACGGAACGCTTTGATGGGTATCCCCGCCAAATCGGTCGAGACGATGTGCGAGGCGCCCATCCGAAGAAACCGAAAGCGCACTTGAAAACAATCCGGACAAACCAGGGACACTAAAAAATCCAAAAATCCCTGATGCATGAAAGGAGCGACTGATGAAGGTCAAATTTCAAGTCTTCCGAGGGATCTTTTCGAGCTGGGAAACCCTGTTCAAGCAAGCGGCCGAGTTTGCCACGGCCATCGGCAGGGACCGATTGATCACGATTTCCCATTCGGAGGACCAGGTTCAAGGCGTGGTCACCGTCTGGTATTGGTCGGAGAAATGATCATGATTCGGATCGTCAAGGGCGACATCACGAAGATTCGCGTTGATGCGATCGTAAACGCGGCGAACAAGACGCTGCTGGGGGGCGGCGGCGTGGATGGCGCGATTCACCGAGCCGCGGGGCCGGGGCTTCTGGAGGAATGCCGCGGGCTGGGGGGATGCCAGACGGGCCAGGCGAAGATGACCTCGGGGCACAAACTGCCGGCCAGACATGTCATCCATACGGTCGGGCCGGTGTGGAGGGGGGGGAATCACGGAGAGGAGACGCTGCTCTATGACTGTTACTGGAATTCGATGGATCTGGCGTGCAAGAAGGGACTGGCCTCCATCGCGTTTCCGTGTATCAGCACCGGTGTGTACGGGTATCCTCCCGATCAGGCGGCCCGAGTCGCGGTGAGGGCCGTACGGACCTACCAATCGAAGATGAACTGTTCGATAGACATTATTTTCTGTTGTTTTTCGGATGAAGACCAGAGGCGATATACGGCCCTCATCAACGAGGACAAAAATCAAGCGGAGGAATCGGGCTGATCGAATATGGTTCCGGTTCCCACAGCCCATCAGAACTCCCAAACCCGGAGATGACAACCGAGCAATCCCACCATGAAGTCGATTCTATCGATCTATAAAAAAGGCGTCGGTCCTTCCAGCTCTCACAGCATGGGCCCGAGAAAGGCCGCGGAGATCTTTCGGGAACAACTGGACCGCCGCGTTGACAAAATAACGGTTAGCTTGTACGGCAGTCTTGCGGCGACGGGGAAAGGACATCTTACGGACAAGGCGATTTCGGATGTGTTCGCCGGCCAGAGGATCCAATTCATCTGGAAACCCCAACACCATCTTCCCTTGTATTCCAACGGAATGATCTTCCGGGCGTACATCCGGGGAAAACCGGTGCGGTCCTGGACGGTATACAGTATCGGGGGCGGGGAACTCTACGACCCGGGCCGAAAGACCGGCAATCGCGACGACACGGTGTACGATACGGATCGTATCACGGAAATCCTGGCCGCGTGCGCGGGCTCGAAACGGCCGTTCCTGGACTATATCCGCGACAAAGAAGGCGGGCAATTTCCCGGCGTGATGCGATCCGTATGGGCGTCGATGAAATCCGCGGTAACGCGAGGAGTGGAGGCGAAAGGGGACGCTCTTCCCGGCCCGCTGGGATTGAAACGCAGGGCTCGTTCCCTGCTGCACTCGGCCAGTCGCCACATTGGAACGATCCGGGATATGAATCTTGTTTCGGCATATGCGCTAGCCGTTGCGGAAGAAAACGCCGACGGGGGACAGATCGTCACGGCGCCGACCTGCGGCTCGTGCGGGGTGGTTCCGGGGATTCTGTATTTTCTATACCATGATTGTCATATGGCGGATCGGGACATGTGGAAGGCGCTGGCCGTGGGCGGTTTGTTCGGCATTTCGGTCGCGTCTCGCGCCTCGATCAGCGGGGCCGAAGTGGGCTGCCAAGGCGAAATCGGGACGGCATGCGCGATGGCGTCGGCGGCGACCGCGTATCTGTTGGGCGGGACGAACGAGCAAATCGAGTATGCCGCGGAGATGGGATTGGAGCATTTTCTCGGCCTGACCTGCGATCCGGTAAAAGGATTCGTCCAGATTCCCTGCATTGAGCGGAACGCCTTCGCGTCCATGCGGGCGCTGGAATGCGCCAGTTATGCGGTATCGACGGACGGCCGTCATATCGTCAGTTTTGACGATGTCGTACGCGTGATGAACGAAACGGGTCGGGACCTCCAGCGAAAATACCGCGAAACCTCGCTGGGGGGGCTGGCCAGGATCCTGGCCAACAAGTTTTAAGGGGTTCAGTCAAGTTCCCTTGGATGGGGGGACTTTGACTTTCCGTGGATCGTTCCGGGTCCCAAATGAATTACAACGATTTGGCGATAGGGTTTTCCGCCAACCGGAACATCGAGATTGCATGCAATCATGTTCCCAGCAACCTCTGCGGGGTATTTTGGGTTCTCGGTCCAAGCCAAACGGCGCTGAACGACTCCGCAAGGAAACGGGGGAAAATCATCGACGGTTCCCTCCAGCGGGCCATACGGACCGGACCGGTCAATTTGTTCGGGGACATCGGACAGGAAGACCTCGACCGCAATCCGTTGCCAGCCGCACGGAAGGGCACAATCAACGGCAGCTTCGGGGATTCCGACAAGTTGACGGCGACCCCGAAAAAACGCGCCGTCGGTTTGGTTCGTTTCACCGCGGGGTCAGCCACTGATCGATCAGGTCCTCCGCCGCATTCGGCAAGATTCCGAGCATCCAGGCCAGATCCACAACCGTGGGCCGCTTGCGGATTTCATGCATATGAACAACGGCGTCGAGGAACCGGTCGCGCGAACACCGAATGTCGGCATAGGTATGGGCGGCGCCGGCCGTCTGAAGACAGTGTTTGATTTGCCGGGGTGTGCGCGACAGGGAACGACATTGCTCCAGAAACGCACGCCACCGCTCTGGATCGCGCAACTTTCCGGCCATCGCTTCAAGCACGGGGGCTTTCTGTTCATACTGTCGGCGTACGCTGTCGATCCTTCGCGCCCAGAACGCCCGATCCAGCGTCGGCATCGACCGGAGCACGGGGGTTTGGATTTCGAAGATCCGCTCGTACAGAGCGGCGGACAGAATGGTTCCGACGCCGACCTGCCGTCCATGCAAGTCATGTTCCCGGTCGTCCATTCCGGACATCATATCCAGAGTATGGCTCAACAAATGTTCACCGCCGGAGGCCGGAGCGGAAGTGCCGATCATGGTCATGGCGATCCCCGAATAGAGCAAGGCGTTCATCAGGGCTTCCATCGCCGGGGGGCGAAGTTTGCGAATCTCTTCGGGACAATCGAAATAATACGGCTCCAGCGAATTGATCAATTCGCTGCAGGTTCGGCAGTAGGGTTCCCCATTGAACAGGTGATTCATGATCCAGTCGGCGGTGCTGATGGGTTTGGCGATCACATCGCCCAGGCCGGCGGCGGTTAATTCAAACGGCGCTCCGGCCACGATGGAAGGCACGGCGAAGACCGCCACCGGCGCCTGGGCAACGAGGAGGGTTTTGACACCCTTGACCGTCGGCGCTACATTGGCCGAAGTGTACCCGTTCATCGTGGCCGCCGTGGCCACAACGGCAAATGGGATCCGGCGTTCGAACGAAAGCCATTTCGTCAGGTCGCAGACAACGCCACTGCCCACGGCCAACGCCGCATCCGCATCGGGAAAAACCCGATTCAACCGGGCAAAGGTGTCGTCGTCGCAAATCGGACTTTTGGAATCCTGATCGGGAATCATCAACACCGGACAAGCCCAGCCCCCTGCCGTTAGCGCTTTTTCGGCCCGCGTTCCGGCGATTGCCCAGGTTCGGATGTCCGCCAGAATCACGATTCGTCGTCCTTGAACGCAAGACCCCAGGATCGAAGGGAGGCGATCCATGGCCTCCTCGGCGTACAGAAGGGTCCGCGTGGGGACCGTATGCGTCTGTCCGCAGGAACAGGCAAAGGTCTTCCCCAGAAGCTCATTTCGATTTGTCATGGTCGTCCCATTCCGCTGGTACAATCCGTTTGGCGGATCATCTGCCTCTCATGGTCCGGCGATAGAACCGATTCCGGAGCAAACAGGTCTCCCGCAGGATCGGAATCGCCTCCAAGATTTTCCGTACCGAAAAGAATACACGAGCAAACCCGTCCACACAAGACCCCGGAAGAAATTCGCTCTCCTTTGCCCTTTCCGTTGGATCGGACGCAGGAAGACCGCCAATGCAGGATATATGGATTTCTATATTCGTTATTTCCGGAAACTGGAGGTTGTCGTCTGTCCGAAGAAGATGTTCGGAATCATCGTTTGAGGCGCAAACGAAAAAGAAAACAATTGGAATGCGCCAAATCGACGACATCAATCCGACGAAATTCAGTTGTGTTCCCTTCTGGCGCGGGGTATAATTCGATCAAAATCGTTTTCAGGAGATGATTTCATGTGTGATTCGAGCGATTCTGCTCCAAACAAAAGTTTTCGGCAGCAGGTTGAGGATATCATTGGGACGATCCGACCCCGTTTGCAGCAGGACGGGGGCGATATTGAACTGGTGGATATTGATGCCGACAACACGGTCAAGGTTCGACTGCAGGGCGCCTGTCGCGGGTGTCCGGGGGCGGCGATGACCCTGAAGATGGGGGTCGAACGGTATCTCAAGCAGCAAATCCCCGAAGTCAAACAAGTCGTTGCGGTAAGTTAATTCCGCAGATTCGTATCGAAATCACCGGAGTAAACGGCCGGGGAGGAGAAGTTGTTGAGTCTCCCTCAATCGCGGCGCCGCTTCCGGCCGAAGGCGATACAGATTAATATATCGGCGATCGTTGTGTTTGAACTGGGCCACAAACTCCAGGCGTCCATAATCTCTCGGATATTGCAGTTCGGCCACCCGGTCCATCCGCCATTTTTTGTAATACGCATCCCTCTTGAACAACCCGATTCGCGAGTCCCATGCCAGATAGGCGATCTTCTGTTTGTAACATTCTCGAACCAAGTCATCCAGCGTTTCGCCCGGAATCGAAGAGGTCCGAATCAGATGCGGCTCGATGGATTGATCGTTTAAGCTGACGATTTGCGGCAGGGTTGTAACCAGTTTTTCCCCCCTGGCGTTCTGCACATACCAGTCGGCCAACATCAGAAATTCCTTGTCGTTCTGGCCGTCGCCAAGCTTGTAGACGACCAGAAACTGGTTGGACACCACGATCAGAATCATCACCGCGCCGGCTGTAACAAGACCCGGTCGAAACCGGAAACGGCGGGCAACCAATTCGGCGCCAAGACTGATCAGGACCATCGTCAGTCCCGCATACAACAATGGATTGGATCGTGGGCTTCGCTGGGATACCTGCGGAGTCAGCAAATATCCCCACAGCACCTGTAACCACAGCGCCGCGATCGCGACGATGAGAATTTGCGCGACGATCACGATCAGAGAAAAGGCCGCCGGACGACTCCGCAGTCCATCCCGAACGGCCCGGATCCGTTTTTGAAACCAATCCAACCCATCCAGAATGGATCTGTCCCGGCCGCCGGGAACGGAGACGCTGCCCGTCGGAGTCAAAGACGGAGAGGCATTGAACCACCCCCAGAACTCCCGCAATCCGTACCAGCACAGCAGCAGAACGATCCAGGCGATCGGCATGCAGTACCGCGGCTGCGTTCTCGCTCGAAAGGAATGGACCAGGAAAAACGGAATCACGAACAACAACAACCCGAGAATGTCCCACCGTCGTCGCCGAAGTCCGATGACAATCCCCGTCAGCGCCGCCCCGCTTCCGAAGACCTTGACCAGTCGGTACCAGGGCTTGAGCTCGGCGATCATCTCCTGCACCTCGGCGGCCGTATTCGGACGATCCAGAAAATACCGTTTGATCTCGATGGGCCAGCGAAACCAGTTCAGCAGCGTCACCTGCCACAGATATCCCCAGTAATTTTTAATCACTTGTCGATGCCCATAGTGACGAAGATAATGGCTGGCGCTGGGATCCCAATATATATAGGTTCCCCACAGCCACAACGCCAGGGGGACCGAGGCCGCGATCGACAGAGACAGACTGATCCATCGTTGGCGGAGGGTGGCGGCTTCAATCTGATCCCAGACAAAGGCCACAAGAATCAACGCCGCGCCTTCATACCGCGTCATCGTCGCAACGGAAGCGGCCAGATACGCCCACCGAGAACGACGAAACAACAACCAGAAAGTCAGCAGGATACAAAACAACAAGGTTGTCTCGGCCACCGGCTGAACCAGCGCTTCAAGGACCCAGGGATTGATGATCGTCAGCGCGGCAAACACGAATGCCGAGCGGCCGATCAGTCGCCGTGCGATGCCATACAGCAGCAGAATATTGAACGGATGCAGAACCGAATTGAGCAGCCATCCGGCCGTCAGGTCGGGTCGCGGACCCCCGACCAGCTTGCTGATTCCCACCTGGAGCAGACCCACGACGGGCGCTCGCTTGAAGGAGCTGGGCGTTTGAAAGGACCACAATTCCCGCCCCACCTTGATGAAATCAAAGAAATCCGAATTGGGAACGAGTTGATGTCCGTAAAATCGGATCGATTGAAACACGCCGAACAAGACCAGCAGAACCACAAAGAAAAAATGGAGTCGTTTTTCCCTCTCGGCCACCCGTTCCAAAGGCGCAGGAACTTCCCCTACGGAACCGACTTCCGAACGGGGCGACTGACGAATTGTCTTTTTTCGCGAAATCGCGGCCATGATCAGCTCCCCGGCGGCAAATCCCTCGTCTCGTCCGGGCGACGAAGGCGAAACACATTGATCCACTGGCCAGGACCCGCTTGGATACGATGGACAAATCGGAACGGGCCATGATCCACGGGCTCGGTCAGAATCTTGCCGACGGCCTCCAGACCCTTTTTGGAACCGGCGCTGCCGCGCGGGCTCCATGCAACATATCGAATATTCAGATTATAACACTTTTCAATGAATTGCTCAAGGGTTTCTCCGGCCAGTTCGCGGGTCATATTGACAAAATCATCGCTGCGCGACGGCGCGATCAGCCGAAGCGTCCCCGCATATCGGTCGGCCAACCGTTCGCCGGGCCGGGTATTGGCCAGATACCAGTCGGCCAGCCGTTTGAATTCGATGCGGGTGCCGTTGCCGATTACGGACGCGGCCGGAAACTGGACCGAGACCACCGCCACTCCCGCCAGGCACGAAAGAGCCAGATTCCAAAGCGCGCCTGACCATTCCTGACGGAACTCTTCAAGAATCCAGATGATCCCGATCGCAACCAGGCCCGCCCACGGTAACCCGCGACCTTTGAGATACCATTTGTTCACCGCCGGCAGAATCGCCGCAAGCTTGAACAACCAGACCGCCAATCCGACAATGAAGAGAATCCCCAGAACCGGCGGGATCCATCGCGGCAACGAAATACGGCTTGCAGCCCCCAGCAAGTCTTTCCAGCCGATACAGCACAAAAGCAATAACAATCCGGTAATCGGGACCGTATAACGATAATTCGTATCCGCCCGAAACAAATGCACCGGCAGATACAGAAAAAAGAATGTCCATATCGCCAATCGAACGGCGTTTCGATCAAGCACGCCGAAAAGGAAGGAAGCCGTACTACCGATCCCCGCCACGGTCAGCACGACAAACGATACGACTTGGACCGATTGTTGAAGAGCCGGCGGCGACACAGCGCTCGACCGCGGAAAAAATCCCGCCGCCACGGCAGGGGGCCATTGAAACAGAAACAGAAATCCCGATTTGCTCAGACAGGTCAAATATTCGGTTATGCAGTTTCCGTGGCCGTAGTGTTTGAGATAGTGACTGGCCGTCGGATTCCAATACATCCAGGTTCCCAGCATCCACAGCAAGAACGGAATCGAAGCCGCCGCCGCGCTCCCAACAGCCGCCCACCTCTGCCGCCGGTTCGAGCCGTTGAACCAGTCCAGGATAAACGCGATGGCGATCAGGGCCGCGCATTCGTATCGCACCAGTGAGGCGATCGAGGCCGTCAGATAGGCCCAGCGGGACCGGCACATCATCAGCCAAAAACTCAGGAACAGAAAAAACAGCATCGTGGTTTCCGCCACGGGATCCACTTGCGCGATCAGGACCCACGGATTGAGCATGGCGACGATCGCGACCAGGGCGGCCATATTTCCCAGAAATTGTCGGCCGATGAAAAAAAACAGAAGAAGATTGAACACCGATAGAATCGCATTGAGCAACCAGCCCGCCGTCAATTCCGGATTGGCCGCCGGCAGGATGCGGCTCAGCAAGACCTGGAAAATACCGACCGCGGGAGCTCGTTTGAAATTGTCCGGCAACTGGAAGGCCAGCAGCGATTTACCCGTCGCGATAAAACCGGGGAAATCCGGATTGGGAATCGGATAGGCCCCCCACAACACGATTGCCTTGAAAATCCCGAAGGCCAGCAACACGATCACGATCGACCCTACGATCCAGCGGTCGCGCGGATTCGGTTGCGCAACGGGCTTGACCGCAGATTCGGCGGTTTTCCGTTTGGATTTGGATTTTCTGAAATTTTGGGAAACTGACACCGCCACAATCCTTGTGGTATAGTTGCTTACGATTCCGGCGGCGAGGACCGCTTCCGGTTACCATACAGTTGCCGGCGGGCCAGATACAGGGTCTCCTGGATGAGCTGTCGATTGGCGCTGATCAGGTCCGTCAGGACCCCCAGCGTCATCAAATGAAAGGCCAGGATCAACAAAACCGCGGCCAAGATCAACGATTGGAGATGACCCTTTCCCGAACCGGTTGCATAAAACCAGAGAAATCGCCCGCACAGAGCGAATCCCGCCAACATCGGAATCATCGCCGCAAAGAAAAAAGTCCGCATGGGCTTATAGGTGATGTACGATCGCAGAATGATCGAGATTGACCGTCCGACATAGCCCGGCGTTGAACGGATCAATCGCGACGGCCGAGTCGGAGCGTTAACGCGGACCGGCATCGATCCGATTCGTTGGCCCATCAGCCCGGCCTGAATAATCGTCTCCAGCGTGTAGGTGTAACGATTGAACACATGCAACTTCATCGCCGCCTCGGCCGAGTACGCCCGAAACCCGCTGGTGGTATCGGGGATGTCGGTGTCGGAAAATTGCCGAACCATCCGGCTGCCGAATCGTTGGAGCCGTTTCTTCCACCAGGAAAACGCCTCGATCTGTTCGATCGGCCGACACCCCACGACCACATCCAGCCGGCCCTCGACGATCGGCCCGATCAAATCGGCGATACACGATCCGTCATACTGGTTGTCGCCGTCGGTATTGACGATGATATCGGCCCCCAGCTCCAGACAACGGGCCACACCCCGCAAAAACGCCGTCGCCAGCCCATGGTTACTGCCCAGCATCAGGATATGATCGACGCCATGCTGCCGTGCGACCGCCACCGTGTTGTCGGTACTGCCGTCGTCAATGACCAGCGTCTCGATCGTATCGACGCCCGGCAACTGTCGCGGCAGATCCTGCAGGACCTGCGGCAAGGTTTGCTGTTCGTTGTAACACGGTATCTGGATTATCAGTTTCAATCGGGACTCCTGAATCCTGGCGACCGAACCGATTATACCCGATCCGGACGGAAAAGTCGAAACCGCCATTTCCAATATCGGCCGTTTTTGATATAACAATCGAAGGAATTCGGGTTCCTGAAAATCGAAATCGTCCCGGCGGGCCCGCGCGAATGGCCGACATCACGATTGTTACCGTCAACTGGCACAGCACAAGCTGGATTCGGCGGCTGCTGCATAACCTGCTGCGCAGATCCTCCGGCGATCACGCCCTCCGCCCGCTCATCCTCGATAATACCAACGGCGCCGACTCGGATTTGGCGAACATTGACCCGTCGGGAATGGCATGTCGAATTCAACCGATCGATTGCCGGGAACTGACCGGCTCAAAAGCCCATGCCTTCGCCCTCAATACGGCAATGAATATGGTTGAAACTGAATTCGTCCTCGTCGTCGATCCCGATGTGCATGTCTTCGCCGCCGGATGGGATTGCTTGTGTATCGAGTCCCTCAACCAATCGAACGCATGGGCGATCGGGGCTCCCTATCCCCGTTGGAAGGTCGGGAAATATCACGACTTTCCAAGTCCTGTATTCTGTTTTTTTTGCCGGGACCTGGCCACTCACATCCCGATGGACTGGCGTCCGTATAACGATTGTCTTGGTTGCAACGCCGGCGTCTTTGTCCTTCGCCAACTCGGCCGTCTCGGCGGCTGGCTCAATCGCCGACGATACGAGCATTCTCCGGCGGCGCGGTCCTACGCGCGATTCGCCGAACGGACGCTGGGGACCTTCAGTCGGGATACCGGCTGGCGGATCGCGCACGCGGCCCGACAACGAAAGCTCGCCCCCATCCTCTTTGAGGATATCCTGCCCCAGGCGACCGCATCCCTCGACGCCCCCGCCGATCCCGTCTGGGCCGAGTTGGCGGGAGAGTTCGAATTGTTCGCCTGCGACAACCGCCCGATCCTCGTCCACCGTTACGGCACCGGAGGAAGACCCTGGCGAACGCCCAAAGGCAACGACGAATCGTTCTGGCTTGCCTGTATCGACAAAGCAGAGGCAATGATTCAAGGAACAAAACTCCCAACATGAAGTTGGGGGCTTCCGGATCCAATTTGATGGAAGTCCCCGGGTTTATCCCGGGGGTTGATTTTGGAGATAAGCGTGAAACAAATGAAAACGATCCTCCGCTGGCTGTTGGCGATCGTGTGCTTGGCCTACCTGGCCAAATTCTTCTACGACAGCCGCTCCGATCTGTCCATCGCCCTTTCCCCGAACGGCTGGGTCCTGACCGGTATCGTGGCGATGCAGCTTCTGTACTATCTCCTCCAGGGGGAGCGCCTCCGGATTGTCATGATCAAATGCAGCGGCCGCACGCTGCCCGCCTTGCCCTGGCTGAAGCTGTTCATCTTCGGTCGCTTCCTCAACACCATCTTCGCTCAGGCCGGCAATGTCTCGCGCGGCATCATCCTCAAGCGCGACTACGGCGTCTCCTACACCCGATACATCGCCGCCAACGCCTCGATGGCCTGGATGGATACGGGCATGAACTTTCTCGTCGTGGCCGTGATCGTCCTGATCTTCAGTCCCCATGTCCGCATCGGTCCGTTTGCCGCCTGGAAGGTCTTGACGCTGGCCGCGATCGGCACCATTGCCGCCCCCGCCGCCGTCGAGGCCGGATTTCGACGCCTTCGTTTCGGCCTGGGCCCCCTGCTCTGGCTGCACAACAAATCCGCCGAGGTCCTGAAGGTCAGCGTTGAAAATCTGGCCGATTGGGCGTACCTTTTCAAGATCGTTCTGTTGGGCCTGGCCGTCTTTGCGCGGACGATCCTGCTGTATCACCTGTATTTCCTGACCCTCGGCCTGCCGCTGGACCTGGCCGCGCTGGCGGTGTTCTATGCCTTCTCAAAGCTGAGCTTCTATGTCAACCTCACGCCTGGAAACCTCGGCGTACAGGAAATCCTCTGGGGAGCCCTCAGCGAGTGGATGGGCATCGGCATGGCTCAGGGTGTACTCGTCTCGGCCCTGGCCCGCGTGTTCAACACCGGCGTAATCCTGATCCTCGGCGCGGTCATCGGCGGTTGGGACCTCCTCCAAAAGCGCCAACCCTTGTCTGATTCCAAAGAGAATGTCTCCAACCTCAATAGCAAGTAAACGAACCGCACGAATATGATTAACGCAAGGGGCTTTTCGCGAAGGCAGTTATCGTTTTCGAAAGACGGCCAGCCCCCCCAGCCCGGACAACGCCAGAATCAGCGAGGCCGGCGCGGGCACGACAACCAGCGACCGAATTTGCTCGGCGCTCAGCGCCGAATCATAGATCCGAACATCGTCGATCAGGCCATTGAAGAAACGACGATCATATCCGGACCATCGCTCTCGTCCAATATTGATATAATCTATCGATGTTGTAAAGTTTCCTGTTTGTAAGTTGGATTCACTTCCCACAACTACACCATCGATATAAAAAATAAACGTGTCTCCACTTAAAGTCATCGCATAATGATGCCATTCATAATAAGGCATCCGAGGCGATGTAATTTCCTGAGCCGAAGAACTGGAACTTCGTATTACTGAAGCGGCATACGGTGTAGGATCAAGCACTCTGGATTCTGTTGCCAAAGTCAATGCGCATTTACCGTTCCCCGTAGAATCGTCTCTCTGGGAAAAGATCACATTGACATGATCCGGCCCGCCACCCCTTCCGAAATGGTTGGCCCATGCGGCGATCGTAAACTCCCGACTCGTTACGGCCAGTTGCGGCAGAGAGACATAATCATTGATCCCATCAAACCGAAGGGCCCCGCCCAGGATTCCCTCGGCGTTTGTGGCCCCATAGATGACCCCGTGATTGGCGCCGACGGAATCCAGCGCGTTGCCGTCGAATGTCCAGTGATGCGTCAATGCCGCCGGAGATACCGCCGCCATCACCAGAAGAAAGATCCCCACAAGAGACGCCCTTATACTCATGTTTACTCCCTCCGGACAAAGTTCTGCTTAACCGGCTTTATTCTATCTGATTTCATGAAAATTTTCAAGGAAATTCCGGATTTTCCTTCGCAAAACCGCTCGATTGGGCCATTTTTTTGATGGAATCGGCGAGTTTCCCCCGATCGAGGTCGTTCCTTCGGACACCATCGCAAAGGGCCAGGGCCGCCAGGGAACTGATGCGGGCGGATTCGCAAAGGCATGGCAAGGCATCCCGCAATCTCTGACGGATGGCGGGACGATTCTCCCACGCACGGCCGATCGTTTCAATCAACCCCTCGAAAGCCAGATTCTGGATATCGATCAGATACTCCTCCACCCCCGCCTGTCGCATGACGCCTTTGGCCTTGTGCTCGTAGGCGATGCAGACCACCGGCACGGCCTGCTTGATCGCGAAGATCGCCGAGTGGTACCGGTTGGCGATCATCAGTTCCATCCGAGATATCACGGCCTGCTGAATGTCGCTGTCGTATTGATTCGATAAAATCCGAATCTGATCCTGACAATGTGTCTTTTCGATGATGGACCGGATCAGCGGCAGGTCACTGGACCGGCCGTAGAGTTGGGGGAAGAACACCACCCGGCAACGATAGGTTTCAACCAGATGATCCACCGCTTGCGCCATCAGCGCCACATACTCGGCCATTTTCGTCTGCGAGTCGGGGACGGTACGGAAATTCCACCTCACGCCTGCCGGCGTAATCCCGATCAGCGGCCTGTCGCGATCGGCCGGATCGAGGATTTTTTCCGTGAGCAGGATTTCTCCCAACCGCCCGGGGTCGATGAGAACCGAATCTTGAAACGCCGAGTCCGCCGCCACATAGACCAACGGCTGATTCACGCCAAGCTCATCAAGGTATCGCTTGCTGATCGGATCGCGAAGGGTAATCACCGAGGCCGAGTCGAGCAATCGTCGGCGGATTCGGTTTCGCCCCTTCGTAAACGGACCCATCGACGGCCCATAAATCATCACCGGTTTGCCGAGTTTCTGCGCGATCCACAGGTGCAGCAGATGCTCCGACAGTTCGTGCCCGCGATACAGATCCCCAATGTATGGCCCGCCCGGCGCCGAGATCACTACATTGGCCAAAGACAAGGCGCTCAACCCTCGGAAAAGGGGAAATGAGTTCAGCCCCGACAATTTCAATCCCAGCTTCCGCAATCCCAGCCATAGCAGGATCATCGGCAGATGAAAGAACGGAAACCGCCGATTCCACGCTGCGAAGGCAGGCAGAACCTCGACACCTTCCGGCATCGAAAGCCCTTTCGGCGAATTCGTCAGGATCGTAAACCGCGCCTGCGGGATCAGTTCGGCCAGCGTCCGGACCATGCTCCGCTGGGCCGCTTCATCGCCCCGATTGTCCCCGTGCGAATTGGTGATCACAATCCGAACCTTCTCTTTACCTTGAGAGCAAGCGCGGGCGAATAAAGAATTGGCGTTGAGGATCAGCAGCCGCTTATAGACCCCCCGCGAAAGGGCAAGAACTCGATAGGGCATCCAATTCAAAATGCGTCGGCCGATGTTTGATTTCGATACCGCAAGATTGCGATAGACCGTCGGAGCGACGAAATAATCCGTCCATGTCGGCGATGGAAAACGAGAAACATCTGCTGACAGGCCCTCGGGCAGCTTTCTACCGAACCACCGAAGCCAGGACATCCGTGCCCGGATGTTCCGTTTCTTAAACAGAATCGGCCATGTCTGGGAACGAATCGCTTTGGCCGTCTCGATCGGCGTTTTCACCAGCAGCCCATCTGATGCTGCCTGATTAAGCAGGTGTTCCCCCCGCTCCGTTCGGGGAATGGTAATCGAGGTCCCGACCGTATCAGTCCGCATGACCTCCGGAATCCATGCGTCGGCAAAACTGATGTCCGCATATTCGGCGAACTGATCGGGACAGATCGTGCAGTAGAAATGACCGAAGAAATTCCCACCGAAGATTTCCGACCACCGGGAATGAAGATTAGGCATGAATCGTTCGCTGCCATCCTTCAGAATAATTCGCAACCCGGAGGGCCAGCCGTCGCCGCGAAATTGAATCCGTTGAATTTGTTCGACACGGACGCCGATCTTGCCCAGGACAAACTCCACTCCGTCTTTGCCGATGACATGCGAACACACCAGCCCGAAAACAAAGGGTATCTTATCACGAAGCGCCGGGATCGCCATCTGCGCCCGCCGCAGGCCGTGGATGTGGCACGGCAGGCCGACATAGGCGAAACGGCCGGGCTGCGTACGGATGCTCCGTAACATCGCGTTAACCGGCACGGGCAGGTACTTGGATCCGATCGCAGAACAAATCTCCCCCTCCGAACGAGCCATGAACGATTCAGCCCGCAGAGGATCCTCCCCGCTCAAACGCGTCACGACGGCCCCGTCGATCCGCCCGCTTCGCAACAAATGCAGCAGCAGCGTCGTCACGCACCCGCCCGAAGTCGCGCGAAACCGAATGTCGGCATCGGCGCTATGGGCCAGAAAACATCCGCGGTGATTGCCGATCAGGACATGGTCCGGCATCCCGCCGAACACAAATTCGTTGAGAGGCCCAAAGTTTTCGTTGGCCGGCGGACAAACCTTGCGGCACAAACCACACTCCGTGCAGCGCCCATCCAGCCGCGGCACATATCGCCCGTCGGCGGTCGGCTCCATCGCCAGCGCCTCGGCCGGGCAGCACCCCGCGCAGGTCCCGCAACCGGTACACCAACCGTTGGCGACGACATCCATGATGGTCACAGATTCATTCATTTCTTGACGGTTTCATGGCTTCTACCCGCAGACACGGCTCCTGATCCTTATGATAATCCGTCGGCAGTTTCTGTTCGATCGATCGAAATCCCAAGGGGGCTAACAACCATTGCAGGCGGAGAAAGTTATACCCAAATTTGTGATAATCACCCTCGAACCGCTGCAGTCCAAAAATATTGTCGATGCGGTCCACCTTGCCATCTACATATTCCCGGCAGACCGCATCAAAATCCGGGCATTCAATCACCAGCACCCCGCCCGGTTTCAGTACCCTGTACCACTCTCGAATCGCCCGCACCGCATCGTGCCGACCCAGATGTTCGATCACATGATAGCTCTCGATCCGGACGGCCGTGTCGTCGTCGAACGGCAACCGCAGAATGTCGCACTTCAGATCCGTCGCGCTGGTCGCACGGTGGTCGATATTGACAAACCCCGGCAGCCAGACCTTGCCGCAGCCCAGATGGAGTCGCAGATTGCCGTCGGTGGGAATCAGCGATCGGGCCTGTTCCCGCAGCCGCTCAAACTCAGGGGATTGGTCCCGCCGCACAAGTCCCAGCCGTCCCAGCCACCGGAACGAATCGACATTCATCGCCCGGTCGATGCGATTACAAATTTGCTTGATCCATCCTGCCATAATCGTTTAGGTTTCAGGATTTAGGTGATAGGAAATAGTATGGTATCGTACGATACGCATATTCAAGACGATATAATGGACTTCCTTCCCTTGTCTTTTCAATTCTCCAATATCCATTTTCCAATTTCAAATTCTTTTCGCCTTTGCGTGAGGCACATCATTTCGACTTCCACTTTACCGGATGTTCCTGTTTCGCCTGATGAATCATCCGCAACTGAAACTCCGTTACATCCTCGCTTTCAGCGAGCAGTTTCTCGCGTTTTTTCGCCCATTGTTTCCGCAGGTCCGGCAGTTCAAGCAACCCCTCGGCAATCGGCAGGGCACCCGCCACCGATCCCGCGCGGGCGATCAGCCCATATTGTTTTTCCAGCGCGACAAGGTAACCAAAGTCATAACTCTGCATACAAACCGCCGGCGTGCCCAGCACGGCCGCTTCGGCCGCCATCGTTCCCCCCTCGACCAGGGCAATCGCCGCAAACGCCAGCAAATGATGAATGTCCTCCACGGCCACCGGATTGCGCCACGGAGCAAATTCATCCGGGAGCGGCTGTTCCGAACTGATCCATACCCGGCCATACTTCGACAACCGGTCGATCATCTTCCGCAAGTCGGCCGGTCCGCTGCCCTTGCGGCCGACATCATGCGACGCCCCCCACGCCACCGTGCGTATAAAAATCAGCCGTTCGTCGGGATTGACCCCGCAACAACGAAGTCGCTCGGCATCCGGTGTAAAGTACTTCGGCGAAAGATAGGCCAGCACCGGCGGCCCGGCAAAACGGACTTGCCTTACGCCAAAGTCGCGATTATAGCCCAGCCCCGTACAGATGTAGGTCGCAAGGGTCATCCCCACCGCCGCCTGCAGCCGCGCCTGTTCCATGTCGTCATAGACCACCGTCGGCACGCCCAGCAGCTTGCCCACCGGACCGGCCGTCACGCCCACCCGCGCGACCATCACATCGGGTTTGAATGCCTTTGCCAGGCGATACAGCCGCCACGCCCGTACGAACCATTCCCGTGCAAGCCCCAGGCGCCCGCCGCGCTTTTCGCTGATCGAGCGGTACTCAATCCCCAGCGCATGCAGCAGCGGCAGCGCGACATCCTTGCCCCGCGCTGCGATCATGACCGTATGGCCCTTGGTCTTCAATCGACCGATGGCGTTTTTGAAGAAATGTACCTGAGCGGGATGAACAAGATCAAACAAAACTCGCATCGTCTTCCTTATCGAATCCGGGCGATATTCCGAGGATTGCCCGTGTTCTTCCGGTGAAAGCCGGAATCTATTCCTAAATTCTATCTCCTAAATCCTGAATCCTTCTTGGCGTCTTTGCGCCTTTGCGTGAGAATTTACACCAGGACTTTGGCAATCTTCTCCGTGTTCGGCCGCTCGATCACGCCGCGCTCGGTGATGATCGCCGTGATCCGCGAAGCGTC
>CAZXPW010000050.1:0-27832 GCA_964643355.1 uncultured Pirellulales bacterium | reverse complement strand
TGCCTATTTTAACATTTTTGGATTTTCAGAAAAATGCCTGTGAACGGATACAAATACAGCTTTTGGGGTCCGAGCTGTTCGGCCGCGATTCCCATCGCGTCAAAGAGGAGGGATGCCGCCGGCCGGCTGGCCAGGATCACCGGATAGGCCGCAGCGCAGACAATCAATCCCTGAGTCAGGACCGTCGCGCAGCGATCCTTTCGCCCCGCCCCGAAATACTGGGCCACCAGCGCCGTGCAATACCCCGTCAAGCCCAGGAAAAAAGTCGTCAGCATAAAACTGGTCAAACCGCCGACCATGGCCGCACTCATCTGTTCCGATCCGATCCGCGACAAAAACAGCCGGTCCGTGAAGATCATAATCGTATCACAGGCGCTGGAGACCACCATCGGCAGCGCGATGACCAGCATTTCCCGAATCCCGCCGGGCCCTTCGAGATGTCGTTGAAACGACCCCATATCCAAATCCCATTTCCTGTCCGAGTCAAAAGAAAATAATGATATCATAAAATCCCAAAAATGAAATGCCCGATTGGCCCTGGGGCTCCATGCGTCGCAGAGCCAGTCTTGCGGTTGAAAAAACGGAGATTACGCTTGCGTTCCGGCAAGTCCCTGTTTCAACCGTGTCCGTGATCAGCCAATGATTCCGAAGATTCCATCGTCCCTATCGCAGCAGGTTTGCCGGGCTGCACCGTCGATCTTCTCTACTTCGTAACCGGGGATCGAACAATATGCGTTTTCACGATCGTGCTATTTTGTCGGGTGTGAAAAAAAGTATTAATTTCTTTGTTGTTGATGGACTTAACGATTTCGGGATTCGACTTTTTCGTACAATTCGAGCACGAAATCCGGTATTATGAAGGGACCAAAGATCCTCAAAGGCGACTGAGACGGTGAAAGAAGATTTTCGTCGGGTCCAACGCCGCAAACCGGACACGGGTTTTTGCCGGGTTCAATCGGGTTGTCTTATATTACGATATAAAGGAAATAAAATATATGAATAAGGCGATTGTCGCGGGGGTGATATTGTCCATGATTACGACGGGGAACGCGGGGGTACTGATTGTGGCGCATCGAGGGGCGTCTGAAGATGCGCCGGAGAATACGCTGCCGGCGTTTCGGCTGGCGTGGGAACAGGGGGCCGATGCGATCGAGGGGGATTTCTATCGCACGAAGGACGGGCATATCGTCTGTATTCACGACGGGGACACAAAGCGGGTGGCGGGGGTGAAGATGGAGGTGCAGGAATCGACGCTGGAGGAGCTTCGGAAATTGGATGTAGGGTCGTGGAAGGGGCCGAAGTGGGCGGGGACGCGGATCCCGACGCTGAAGGAAGTCTTGGCAGTGGTCCCGGCGGGGAAGCGATTTTATGTGGAGGTCAAGGGCTCGGCGGAGATGGTGCCGCAGTTGCTCGAAGAGCTGGCCAGCAGCGGATTGACAAAGGAACAGATCGTCGTGATCGCTTTCAATCCGGAGGTGGTTGCGGCGGTGAAGGCGGGGGCGCCTCAGTACAAGGCCTACTTGTTGTCGGGATTCAAAAAGAATGACGCAGGACAGATAACGCCGACGATCGATAAAATTTTGGAGACGCTCAAGGCCAGCGGAGCGGAGGGATTCAGTTCTTCTCATGACCTGATTGAGGAAGCGGTTGTACGACGAGTTATGGAAGCGGGATATGCCTATCATGTTTGGACGGTGGACGATGCGGCCGTAGCCAAACGATTTATTCAATGGGGAGCACAATCCATCACGACCAATGCTCCCGGGCGGATTCGGAAAGCGGTGGGAATCCCGCATGAGCCGGCGACGAAAATGGAACGGATTGTTGTCGGGCCGGACGGTAAGGGATTTGTCGGCAGCGAAACGGGTCAGCGGTTTATCGTATGGGGATTCAATTACGATCACGATGCGGCCGGACGACTGATCGAGGCGTACTGGGATACGGAATGGGAGAAAGTCGTCGGCGATTTTCGAGAGATGAAGGAGCTTGGGGCCAACACCGTGCGGATTCACTTGCAGGTGTCGCGTTTTTTGAAATCGCCACAAGAATCCAACAACGAGGCGCTGCGACAGTTGGCACGGCTGGTGAATCTGGCGGAAGAGATGGGGCTATATCTGGATATTACGGGGCTGGGATGTTATCTTAAAAAGGAAGTGCCGGCCTGGTACGATGCGCTGAGCGAGTCCGATCGCTGGGCGGCGCAGGCGATATTCTGGTCGGCGGTGGCGAAAGTTTGCGCCGACAGTCCGGCGGTGTTTTGTTATGATCTGATGAATGAGCCGATTGCTCCGGGAGAAAAAACGGAGACCGAGTGGCTGGTCGGTGAATTTGCGGGAATGAATTTTGTGCAGCGGATCTCGCTGGGGCTGAAGGGTCGTAAACAGGAGCAGGTGGCGAGAAAGTGGATTGATACGCTGGTAACGGCAATTCGCAAGCACGATCCGTCACGATTGATCACGGTGGGAGAGATTCCGTGGGCATTTGTCTTTCCGGGAGCCAAGCCGTATTTCCATTCGAAGGAGGTTGGGGCGGGGTTGGATTTTGTGAGCGTGCATTTTTATCCGAAGAAGGGCCAGGTGGACAAGGCCTTACAGGCGCTGGCGGTGTATGAGTTGGGAAAACCGCTGATGGTCGAAGAGATATTTCCGCTGGAGTGCAGCGTGGAGGAATTGAACCGGTTTATCGAGGGCTCGCGACCGATCGCAGACGGGTGGATCGGATTCTACTGGGGCAAAACGATCGAGGAATACGCGAAGGAAAATCTGGATATCGCCGGGGCAATCACCAAGGGGTGGCTGGAATACTTTCGGGACAAACAAATCCTCAACCGGAATCCCTGATTCGATCATTCCGTTCAAAACGCAATTCTTCGAGAAAACGAGTTGCCGTCAGCGGCTGTTTGACTATAATGCGGACTCCATGTCGGCTGAGTAGGTACCCATGTCGTTAAACGAGCGACAGGGGGACGGCCGGACGGTGGAAGTGCGGGAGAGACATTTGAAATTTGTCGAGAAAACGGCGAACCGAGGGAATGGAATATGCGGTTAATCCTGATCGACAGAACCGAGTCAGTACGAGCCAACTTTTATCCGCTTGTCTATAGTCGCCCGATCTGGGAACTTCGCTGTGGAATCACCTGCCTGGCCGAAAAACTCATCGCCCGGCTTGGCCTTTCCGATATCGCCTGTTTTGTCCCGGATTACATGGCTGCGGTTTACCGGCAGAAGACGGCCTGGGCGGTGAACGATTTGTCCAAGCTTTCCGGCGACGATCTGATCCTTCTCGATGGGCGAGTCAAGGCGGAGGGGTTGGCGGCGGCGGCCCAAGGCGCGAGCGAAGTCGTCCTGGACGACAAAGGGAATGTTCTGTATGCGCGAGTCGATCGGGCGAGTGCGTCCAAATTCCCCTGCGATTCGATTGAGGCATTTGTTTCCGCGGCGGCGGCGACCTTGGCAAAAAGTCAACGGACACTGGCAACTTGGAATTACACCTGGGACCTGGTTCTGGCCAATCCCGGTCAGATTGCGCGGGATTTTGCCGCGTTGGGTCGCAGCGGGATCGAAGGGACGGTCGAACAGCCCAACGCCATCCGGGGCACCGGAAACGATGTGTATATCGCGCGGGGGGCGCTGGTTCATCCGATGGTCGTCATCGACGCCGAGAACGGACCGGTGTATCTTGACGAGGGCGTGCAGGTGCATCCGTTCACGCGGATCGAAGGGCCGTGTTACATCGGCAAGAAATCTATCCTGCTGGGGGCTAAATGCCGCGAGGGAAACTCCATCGGGCCGATGTGCCGCATCGGCGGCGAGGTCGAGGAGTCGATCGTCCAAGGATACTCGAACAAGTATCACGACGGCTTTCTCGGGCACGCCTATGTCGGCGAATGGGTCAACCTGGGAGCGTTGACGACCAACAGCGACCTCAAGAACGACTACACTACAGTGTCGGTGATGCTGGACGGAAAGAAGTCCATCGATACCGGGTCGACCAAGGTCGGATCTCTGATCGGCGACCATACCAAGACCTCCGTCGGAGTATTTCTGAATACCGGCGCCTTTGTCGGAGCGATGGCGATCCTGATGGCGACGGGCAAGCCGTTGCCGAAGCATATCCCATCGTTCGCGTGGTTCGTGGAGGGTGTGGTCACCAAGGGATTCGGAAGGGCCAGCGTCTATCAGACGGCGCGGATGGCGATGAGCCGACGAGGGTGCCAGTGGACGAACGCCGATCAGGCCCTGTGGGACGCCGTCTTTGAACTTACCGCCCCCGCCCGCAATGAGGCGGTTCGCCGCGGGCGGATCGCAATGGCCACATAAAGTCGCAAAACAGGAGATGTTATGGCTACGATTGAAGAACGAATCAAACAAGTCACCGCCCGTGTCCTGAAGATCGACCCTTCGGAGATTCGCCCGGAACACAGTTTCGCGGTCGATCTGGGGGCCGAGAGCGTTCAATCCATCGAGCTGGTGGCGATGTTCGAAAAGGAGTTCGGCATCGAGATGGAGGAAGACGCGGCCCTGGCGGTCGAGACGGTCGGCGCAGCGGTGGATTTCATTCGCAATGTCTGCAAGATGCAGGGCGTCAAGGTCGAAGGATAACCGCAACACCCATCGAAAGGATCGCTCATGGATACGGAACGAAAAACCCATCCGCTGGTTGACGCGGAGCGGCCGAATCTTCTGGAAGATCGTTTTCCCCACATTTTGCCGCCGCTGATCCGTTTGTCGGGCCCGGTCGTCGAGAATATCGACGGAAAACCCGTGCAGTTCGATTTCGGCGCGGTCAAGAATCGCGACATCGTCATCACCGACACGACTTTTCGCGACGGCCAGCAATCGCGGCCGCCTTATACGATCGAGCAGATGGTCCACATCTACGATCTGCTGGCCAAGCTCGGCGGTCCCAACGGCGTGATCCGGCAGACAGAGTTTTTCCTCTACACCAAGAACGACCGCGAGACGCTGCGGCGGTGCCGCGAGTTGGGGCACAAATACCCCGAATGCACCGGTTGGATCCGCGCCGTCAAGGGCGATTTCCGCCTGGTCAGGGAAGCGGGCCTTCGCGAAACCGGAATGCTGACGAGTTGCTCGGACTACCACATCTTCCACAAACTCAAGTTCCCCAGCCGGAAGGCCTGCATGGAAAGCTACTGCGATGTGGTCAAGGCCGCCTTCGACGCCGGCGTTCGGCCTCGTTGCCACCTCGAAGACATCACGCGATCCGACATCGACGGATTTGTTCTGCCCTTCATCGACCGGGTGATGGAAATCAGCGACAAATTCCCGGCCGAGCTTTCGGCCAAGGTTCGTTTGTGCGATACGATGGGTTTCGGCCTCAGTTTTCCCGGCGCCGAACTTCCGCGCAGCATCCCCAAGCTGATCTACAAGCTCAACCGCGAGTGCGGCGTTCCTTCCGACCGTCTCGAATGGCACGGCCACAACGACTTCCACAAGGTCCACATCAACGGCGCCACGGCATGGCTCTATGGCTGCGATGCGTGCAACACCACCCTGTTCGGATTCGGCGAGCGGACGGGCAATCCACCGCTGGAAGGCGCGATCATGGAATATATTGCCATCAAGGGCGGGTTGTGCGGCATCAACACCCCCGTCATCACCGAACTGGCCGATTATATGCGGTCAATCGGGCTGCCGATCCCGGATAACTATCCCTTTGCCGGCAAGGCATTCAACACGACTTCGGCTGGGATTCACGCCGGAGGGTTGCGCCAGGACGAACGGATCTACAATATTTTCGATACGACGACTCTGCTGGGTCGTCCGCCTCGCGTGGCGATCACCGACAAGAGCGGCGCCGACGGCGTGGCGCACTGGCTCAATGAGTTCTTCGGGCTCAAGGGCGACGAGCGGATCAATAAGATCCGCGTCCACGAGTTGGCCCGCTGGGTGATCGACCAGTACGATGTGGAAGGCCGGCTGACTTCCATCAGCGATCAAGAACTCGAAGCCAAAGCCAAGGAGTTTTACCCCGACTACTGGGCACGATGCAAGGCGAGTTCGTAACAGGTCCATCCGGTATCCCAACGATTCGAGATTCTCGACCTTCCGATCCGGCGGAGAGAGCGTCCGGCTTGTCTTCTCTACGGAATCGGCCGGGAACTTGAATGTCGCTTGGCGCGGACCGAACGGAGAGGATATAATATCCCGCGTAACCGGCTTTTTGAGAGAGTAATTCCGGAGCAGGATTGCAGGTTTTAACGGGTCAGAGGCCGGCAAATTCAGATTGGAGGAACGAGTCTCATGAAGACGAAAATGAATCGACGGGAATTTCTGGGGACCGCCGCGGTCGGCGCGGGGGTATCAATCGGCGGCGCGAATCTGACAAACTTTTTTTCCGTCAAGGCGGTTTCAGCGGCAGGTTCAACGACGGAAAAGCCCGCATTACTCGGAGGAAAACCCGTCCGCAGTTCCGGATTTCCCTCTTGGCCGGTCATCGGCGAGACGGAGGACAAGGCCTGGATGGATGTTCTCCATAGCGGCAAGTGGTTCCGGGGGTACGGCCAAAAGGTCAATCAGTTTGAAGAGGAATGGGCGAAAATAAACGGCTCGCCCTACTGTGTGGCTACCGCCAACGGAACCAGCGCACTGCTGTCTTCGCTGGAGGCGATAGGCGTTGGACCGGGCGACGAGGTCATCCTGCCGCCCTATACTTTCATCGCGACGCTGAATGTGGTTTTGCTGCAGTTTGCACTGCCGGTTTTCGTGGATAGCGATCCGGATAGTTTTCAAATCGACGCGCGGAAGATCGAAGCGGCGATCACCGAACGGACCAAAGCCATCATGCCGGTGCATATCGGCGGATCGCCGGCGGACCTGGACACGATTTTGGCGATCGGGGCCAAGCACGGGATCCCGGTGATCGAGGACGCCTGCCAGGCGCATCTGGGTCGGTGGCGCGGTCGCAATCTCGGCTCGCTGGGCACGGCGGGGTGTTTCAGTTTTCAGGCCAGCAAGAACCTCAACGCCGGCGAGGGCGGCGCGATCCTGACGAACAATCCTGAATTGGCACAAAAGTGCTATGCCTTCCACAACAATTGTCGCGGGCGGAATGTCGCCGGATACAACTTTCAATACATGGGCCGGCGCGGGGCCAACCTGCGGATGACGGAGTTTCAGGCGGCACTGCTGATGGCCCAGATGACGCGTCTGGAGGAACAAACGAGGATCCGCGATGAAAACGCGTCTTATCTGACCAACCATCTCAAACAGATTCCGGGTATCAAGCCCGCCAAGCTGTACGAAGGATGCAGCCGCAGCGCGTATCATCTGTATATGTTCCGCTATGATGCTGAGGCGTTTGGAGGGGGCCTGTCGCGAAGCAAATTCATGCGGGCGCTGGAGGCCGAGGGGATTCCGTGTTCGAGCGGGTATTCGCCGCTGAACAAGGAACCCTATCTCAAGGCCCAGATCGCTTCCGGGGTTTATCGAAAACTCTTCGGAGACGATGGGATCAACGCTTGGGAAGATCGCACCCGGTGTCCGGCCAACGACAAGCTTTGCCAGGATGCGATATGGTTCATGCAGACGATGCTGCTGGGGCCGCGGGTGGATATGGATCATATCATCGCGGCGATTACGAAGATCCGCAAATACGCCGCGGAACTGGCGAAGGCGTAAACGATTTCGAGCGGAGACAACATGCGAAGGCGATTGTTCCGAAAGGCGATCCTTCTGTCGTTCCTTGTCGTGGTTTTTTTTGTTCATTCGCTATCAGTAGCAACCGAATCATCGGCAACGCCGAGACTGACGGCGCGGACATTCAATTCCGGATTTGCCGACGCGCACGACACCTACAACGGGATGGGGACTGGCAGCGACGGACGGATTTATTATGTATTGTGCAGCGAACGGTTTGATGTCGGGGCGCAGATGTTCGCGTTCGATCCGGCCACGCAGAAGATCCAGCATCTCGGCGACCTGACGGAGGCCTGCGGCGAAAACGGCAAAAACACCATCGTGCAGGGCAAGAGCCATGTCAACTTCGTCGAGGCCGACGGCAAACTTTATTTTTCCACGCACATCGGCTATTACAGCATCATCGACGGGATGGAAAAGATGGGGATCCCTCCGGCCGGGTGGAAACCGTATCCGGGCGGGCATCTGCTGGCGTATGAGATCAAGACCGGTCGATTCGAGGACCTCGGCATCGTACCGCAAAACGAGGGCGTGCTGACGACGAACATGGACACGAAGCGCGGACGGATCTTCGGATTGACCTGGCCGGGCGGGATCTTTTTCCGTTTCGATGTGGCTAAAAGGGACATGAAAAGCTTTGATTCGGTTTTCGCCGAAGGGGAGAACGGCAAAGGCGAAAGGTATCGAACGATTTGCCGTTCGATCGCCGTCAATCTTGACGACGGTTCGGCGTGGTTTACGAATTCGGATGGCGCCATTTTTCGCTACGACGCTGAAAGCGATTCCGTGTCGCCGATCGTCGGCGAAGACATGAAGAAAGATTACTTCGGACTGTATGATCCGACCTCGGCCGGACACATGGGGTACAACTGGCGGCAGACCTTCTGGTATGCCCCGGAAAACGCCATCTACGGAGTTCACGGGAATTCAGGGTATCTGTTTCGGCTGAATCTGCGGAGCGGGCCGAGGATGGAAGTCCTGGAGCGATTGACCTCGACGCCCTCCAAGCTCAGCGGCATGTTCGACCAGTTCAGCTACGGGTATCTGGGATTTGGGCTGGGGCCGGATGAGCGGACAATTCATTACTTGACGGGCGCGCCGATTTACGAAAACGGGCGGCGCGTCAAGGGCAAAGAAAGCACCGCTATGGGAGAGGCCAAAGGGCTTGAGAATCTGCATCTGATTACCTGGGATATTCCCACGGGGACTTACCGCGATCAAGGCGCGATCTTTTACGAGAACGGCGACCGGCCGCTGTATGTCAATTCGCTGGCCATTGGCAATGACGGCAGCGTCTATTTTCTGGCTCGGATCACGGAAAACGGCAAGACACGAACGGATCTGGTCCAGGTTCGCGGATGGTTTGGACATAAACCGTAACGGTGAGCCGACGAATCAAGGAGAAAACGGAATGAATATATTTAGATATGTGTGTTGTTTCGGATTGCTCGTTTCCGGTTCGTTGTATGCCGCAGATTTTCAGGCCGGAGCGGCCAAACGAACGATCACGCCGCCGATGCCGTTTTGGTTGACGGGGTATGCGGCAAGGACCAAACCGGCCGACAGCGTTCGAATGGAGTTGTGGGCCAAAGCCCTGGCGATCCAGGATCATCAGGGCGGTCGCGCGGTGATTGTCACAACGGATGTGATCGGATTGCCGCAGGAAATATCCGACGCCGTCGCGGAACGACTGGCAAAGAGTCACGGATTGAAGAGGTCGGAGGTGTTGTTTAATTCCTCTCACACCCACGCCGGGCCGGTTATCTGGCCGAATCTTTGCGTGATGTTCGAGTTCGACGAAAAGGAACTGGACCGCGTGCGGGAGTACGCCTCAAAGTTGACGGACAATCTGGAGGCGGTAGCGAGCGAGGCGATTCGGAAACTGGCGCCGGCGAAATTGTCTTGCGGACAGGGGACGGCGGACTTTGCGATCAATCGCCGTGAACAGACGGCCACGGGTTTCCGCATCGGAGTGAATTCGAAAGGACCGATGGATCATTCGGTACCTGTGCTGGGCGTTACCGGAGAGGATGGAGCCCTTCGAGCCGTGTTGTTCGGATATGCCTGCCACAATACCACGACCGGCGGAGATTTTTACCAGGTCAACGGCGACTATGCCGGCGCGGCGCAGCTTGAAGTGGAAACGGCGCATCCCGGCGCGATTGCGTTGTTTATGATCCTGTGTGGGGGCGACCAGAATCCCAATCCGCGGGGGACCGTGGAACTGGCCGATCAGTACGGGCGGGCACTGGCCCGTGCGGTGGAGAAGGTTCTGACGGGAGAATTGAAAGAGATTCGCCCGCCGCTGCGAACCGCATATCGGGTGATCGATCTGGAATTCGCTCCGCACACCCGTGAACAATTTCAAACCGAATCGCAGGACACCGACAAATATCGCCAGCGCCGCGCACGACTCATGCTCGATGCTTATGATCAGGGCAACCCCACCCGGACCCTATCCTATCCCCTTCAGGTGGTCCGCTTCAGCGAAGGGTTGACATTCCTGGCGATGGGCGGAGAAGTCGTGGTGGATTATTCGTTGCGGGCCAAACGGGAATTCCCGAAAGAGGATCTGGTTGTCGCCGGATACTGCAACGATGTCAGTTGTTATATCCCATCGCTGCGGGTTCTTCGCGAAGGCGGTTATGAGCCCGATATCAGCATGATTTATTACGGCCAGCCGGGCCCGTTTGCGGAGAATGTCGAGGAAGTGATATTTCAGAATATTCGGGACCTGTTTATGCAGGTATGCGGGAGCGAAAGCCGCCCGGTTTCGGTCGATCGCTGATCCGATGACATTGGCTCTATCCGAACCGGGCGGATAGGGCGAAGTAAGGATTGTCGGAGAACAAGATTATGAAAACCCAAGTCGTCCTTCTGGCGCTGATATTCGTTTGTGGGTTTGGGATCGGCGGGACGGAGAATCGTTCGGGGCAGCCATGGCTGGGGGTTCACGTGATGATGACCAGCCGGGATATGACCGAACAATTGACCGGGGCGGTCGCGGCGCTGGCCGGGGGCGGGATCAATACGCTGGTGACGGAGATCAACTACGGATTCGAATTCCAATCGCACCCGGAATTACGGAGCGACAATGCCAGCGCCAAAACGGATATTCGCCATCTGGTGGATGAATGCCGCAAGCACAAGATACGACTGATTCCGCAGTTTCAGTGCCTGGGACATCAGTCCTGGGCGGAGACGACCTGGCCGCTGTTGACGAAATATCCAGAATATGACGAAACGCCGGGGAAATATCCGGAAAACAAGGGAATCTATTGCCGGAGCTGGTGTCCCCTGCATCCCCAAGTTCACGCGATTGTTTTCGATCTGATGGATGAACTGCTGCAGGCGTTTGAGGCCGATGCGCTGCATGTGGGGATGGACGAGGTGTTTTTGATCGGGGATGACGACTGTCCGCGCTGCAAGGGCAAGGACAAGGCGGAGCTGTTTGCCAGGGCGGTGACGGATTATCACCGTCACCTGGTCGGCAAGCGGAAAGTCGAGATGCTGATGTGGGGCGACCGGCTGATCGACGCAGGGAAGATTTCGTATGGCGAATGGGAGGCCAGCGCCAACGGCACGGCCGGGGCGATCGATCGGATTCCCAAGGACATCGTGATCTGCGACTGGCACTATGAGCCGCGCTCGGCGTATGAATCCGTACCGATGTTCGTCGATAAGGGATTTCGCGTCTGGCCGGCCAGTTGGAAAAATCCGAAGGCCGCGCAGGCCCTGATCGACTATTCAAAGACGGTGGATAATCCGCGGATGCTCGGTCACCTGAATACGACATGGGGTGCGGTCGAATTTCGGGATTTGAGCCGGTTTGAGCCGCTGTTGTATTCGGTACGATCCTTCGGAGCAAGGCCTCAAGACTATCTGTCCGCGATTCGGGACCTGATGCGGCAGACCTGGCCGGGAAATCGAACGGTCAATATCGTTTGTCATGGACATAGTGTTCCGGCGGGATATTTTAAGACACCGGTGGTGGATACTTTCAACGCATATCCACATTTGCTGCATAAAGCCCTTAAGCTCCAATATCCCAACGCGGTGATTAATGTGATTGTAACGGCGATCGGCGGAGAGAATTCCGACAGCGGCGCCAAACGGTTCGAGGCGGATGTTCTATCTCTTCGGCCGGATGTTGTCACAATCGACTATGGATTGAACGATCGGGGGATCGGAGTAGACAAGGCGCGAGAAAATCTGACGGCGATGATTCAACAGGCCACGGCCGCAGGGATCAAGGTGATCCTCCTGACGCCGACTCCGGATCTGTCCGCGGCGATGAACGACCCCCAAGATCCGCTGAACCAACAGGCGGAGATGATTCGGACGCTGGCGCGGTCACAGCAGGTCGGTCTGGTCGATAGTCTAAAGGCGTTTGGGGATCAAATCAACCAAGGAACCAAGCTCGATAATCTGATGTCGCAGGGGAACCATCCCAATCGAAAAGGTCATGAGCTGGTTGTTCAGGAACTCATGAAGTGGTTTATGAAACCATAGTTGAATGTGCATCCACTCGGGCCAATTAATTTCAGCTTCCTACATATATTTCAGGGGGTACAATAGGGCTTGGAGAGCAGATGGTTGGCTTGATCGTCACCGATGAATCGTGCACGGTCGGGGTTCCACCGGAGTTTGCGTTTGGGGAACATGGCTGGCGTGCGGCGGAGAACCCCTTTTCAATTCCCTGAGGATCAAAATTCCCATTGGATCCTTGTTTTTGTGGTTGAGAATGAGGTTTTTGAGGCCTACTATTTTTTTGAGAATTCTTTGGATTTCGATTGACTTGTATTTCGATAATATTATAATTACTTGTAATACAGTAGTATTAGTAGTATATAAGGATACGATCATGAAAGTGTCTATGCGTTCAAGATATGGTTTGCGGTTAATGATCGAATTGGCGGCACACGATGGGAAGGGACCCCTTTTTCTCAAGCATATCGCGCGATCACAGGAGATTTCGGGAAAGTATCTGAGCCAGATCGTCATCGACTTGAAGGCGTCCAAGTTGATTTCCGCAACTCGCGGGGCACACGGCGGGTATATGCTTGCACGGCCGCCTGGGGAGATCACGGCTTACGATATCTTGGCCGCACTGGAGGGCGATATGACGCTGGTGGAGTGCACGCGGAACCCGAATCGTTGTCGTCGAGCGTCGTTGTGCGTAAGCCAAAGCGTCTGGGAAAGACTTGCACAGGCCATGACGCAGACGCTGGAAGAGATCCGGCTTTCGGATCTGGCCGAACAGCTACGAGAAAAGACCAAAGAGACGGTCATGTTCGAGATATAAGACGAGACAATCTCAGTTATCGGAGAGGATCATGTCAAAATCTGGAAAGAATCTCCATATTGAAACCCTCGCACTTCACGGGGGGCAGAAGGCCGACCCGACGACAGGCGCGAGGGCGGTGCCCATCTATCAAACGACTTCGTACCAGTTCAAGAGCAGCGAACACGCGGCGAATCTGTTCGCGCTGAAAGAGTTCGGCAACATTTATACGAGACTGATGAATCCGACGACGGATGTGCTGGAGCAGCGGATCGCGGCGCTGGATGGCGGGGTCGGGGCGCTGGCGGTAGCGAGCGGGCAATCGGCGATCACACTGGCGCTGCTGAATATCGCCAAGGCCGGCGACGAGATCGTATCGGCGGATAACCTGTACGGCGGAACCTACACGCTGTTTCATTATACTTTCGCGAGAATGGGGATCAAGGTCAACTTTGTCAAGTCCAACGATTTGACCGGTTTCCAAAAGGCGATTACGCCCAAGACCAAAGCGATCTACGCCGAGAGCATCGGCAATCCGAAACTGGATGTGGCGGATTTGGACGCATTGTCGGCCCTGGCTCACAACAACGGCATCCCGCTGGTGCTGGACAACACGGTATCTCCCTATTTACTCCGGCCAATCGACCACGGTGCGGATATCGTGGTGTATTCGGCGACCAAATTCATCGGCGGGCACGGAACGAGCATCGGCGGTTTGATCGTGGACTCCGGCAAATTTGACTGGACCAGCGGAAAATTCCCGCTGATTGCAGGGCCGGATCCGAGTTATCACGGACTGGATTTTGTCGAAGCCCTGGCGCCGCTGGGCAACATCGCCTACATCATCAAGGCCCGGGTAACGCTGTTGCGGGATCTGGGGCCGGCGTTGTCGCCGTTCAATTCGTTTTTGTTCCTGCAGGGGTTGGAGACACTGCACCTGCGGATGCCGCGGCATTCGAGCAACGCGCTGGCGGTGGCGGAGTATCTGCAGAAGCATCCAAAGGTATCGTGGGTGAATTATCCGGGGCTGCCGTCGAGCCCCGAATATTCGCGGACGAAAAAGTATTTGCCGCAGGGAGCCGGCGCGATCATCGGCTTTGGCATCAAAGGCGGTAGCCAAGCGGGCAAGAAGTTCATCGACTCGCTGGGATTGGTTTCGCACCTGGCCAACATCGGCGACGCCAAGACACTGGCGATCCACCCGGCGACGACGACGCACCAGCAGTTGTCGCCGGAGGAACAACTGGCCACGGGCGTTACGCCGGATTACATCCGCCTGTCGATCGGGCTGGAGCATATCGACGACATCAAAGCCGACCTCGAGCAGGCGCTGGAGAAGACAACCCACTAACTCAATTTTCGAGGCAATTATGAGCATATACAATACCATCGCACAGACAATCGGACGGACTCCGCTGGTTCGGCTGCATCGGATCAGTCGCGATACGGGGGCTCAAGTCGTCGGTAAGCTGGAATTTTTCAATCCGCTGTCGAGCGTCAAGGATCGGATCGGATTGGCGATGATCGACTCCGCGGAAGTGAACGGCCTGCTCAAGCCCGGCGGGCGGATCGTCGAACCGACCAGCGGCAACACGGGGATCGCCCTGGCGTTTATCGCCGCGGCACGAGGATATCAGTTGCTACTGACGATGCCGGAATCGATGAGCATCGAGCGGCGGAAGATTCTCAAGGGTCTGGGGGCCGAACTGGTATTGACGCCTGCCGCCGAAGGAATGAAGGGGGCGATCAATCGGGCAAAAGCGATCGCCAATGAGGACCCAGAGATTTTTATGCCCCAGCAGTTCGACAATCCGGCCAATCCGGAGATTCACCGGCGCACGACCGCCGAGGAAATCTGGAGCGACACCGATGGACAGGCGGATATCCTGATCAGCGGCGTGGGAACCGGCGGAACGATCACGGGGATCGCCGAGGTGATCAAGTCGCGACGGCCGTCGTTCAAGGCGATCGCGGTCGAGCCGGCGCAGAGTCCGGTTCTGACACAGACGCTGGCCGGCCAGCCGGTCAAACCGGGGCCGCACAAGATCCAGGGGATCGGTGCGGGATTTGTGCCCTCGGTCTTAAATCTGAAGATTGTCGATGAGGTCATCCCGATCGATCAGGACGAGGCGATCGCCGCTTCGCGGGAAATCGCCAAGACTGAGGGGATCTTCGTCGGGATTTCCAGCGGAGCGGCCCTGACCGCAGCGCGAATCGTCGCCAGCCGGCCGGAGAACAAGGGCAAACTGATTGTCGTGATTCTCCCGAGCTGCGCGGAACGCTACTTGTCGTCGGCATTGTTCGCGGATATCACGGCGTAAACAGAACCCTAAACACTACAACAGGAGCTTTCATGAATTTTGCCACCCGCGCCATCCGCGCTGGACAACAACCCGATCCGACGACCGGATCGATCATCACGCCGATCTACCAGACGGCCAACTTCGTTTTTCAGGGGGTGGGCAAACCCAGCGCGTTTGAATATTCCCGCAGCGCCAATCCGACGCGCCGCGCGTTCGAACAGTGCCTGGCCTCGCTGGAGGAGGGGAGTCATGGGTTGGCCTTCAGTTCCGGGATGGCGGCCATCGACGCGGCCGTATCGATCCTGCGGCCCGGGGATCATGTCGTCGTATCGGAAAACCTGTACGGGGGGTCGTACCGGCTTTTCGAGTCCGTTTGGAAGTCGCGCGGGATCGATTTTTCGTATGTGGACGGAACACGCCCCTCCGCCTTCGCCGAGGCGATCCGGCCGGCAACCCGCATGGTCTGGATCGAGACACCCGCCAATCCGCTGCTGCAACTGGTCGATGTCCGCGCAGTCGCCGAGATCGCGCACAAACACAACGCGGTCCTGGTGGCCGACAACACCTTCGCGTCGCCGTTTTTCCAGCGGCCGCTGACGCAGGGTGTGGATATCGTCGTGCATAGCGCGACCAAGTACATCTGCGGCCATTCGGATGTGGTGGCGGGTGCGATTGTAGTCAACGACAAGGAGCTCTTCAGCAAGCTGGCCTTCTATCAGAATGCCGTGGGGGCCGTGGCCGGTCCATTTGACAGTTGGCTGGGACTTCGGGGCCTGAAGACTCTGGCGGTGCGGATGAAGCAGCACGCTTCCAATGCGCAGCGGATCGCCGAATGGCTGGCTGCTGACGGCCGGTCTGAATCGGTGTTGTATCCCGGCCTGACAAGTCATCCACAGCATGAACTGGCCCGGGAACAGATGGATGGCTTCGGTGCAATCGTCGCGATGCGGTTGCGAGGGGGAATCCCGGCGGTCGAGCGATTCATCGACGGGCTGGAAGTGTTCCTCTTTGCCGAAAGTCTTGGCGGGGTCGAGTCGCTGGTTTGTCATCCGTGGACGATGAGCCATGGGGCGATGAGCAGGCAGGACAAGGAAAAGATCGGGATCACCGAAAGTACGCTACGACTATCCATCGGGATCGAAGACGCGGATGATCTGATCGCGGACCTGGACAAGGCGCTGGACCGGGTTTGAGAAATTCCGGTCGGTCTTGCCAATCAATTCCGGCTCGCAAACGAATGAGGGATTGAATACAATGGCTCTAAGCGTAACTGGATCAAACCAAACGGGATAGACATTCGCGGGGCCATGTGAAAATTCTGGAGCCGACATTTGGCGGGTTTTCCGGAGGGGAAAACCAGTCGATCGCCGTCTTAATGAGCGGCGGGGTCGATAGCAGTGTCAGTGCGTACCGACTCAAGCAGGCCGGATGGAATGTCGTCGGGATCACGATGATTATTCCGATGGCCTGCCAGTCGGGCAAACGGGCCTGTTGCGGGGCGGATGCGGCGTTCGTCTGCGAGCGGCTGGGGCTGCCGCATTATTTCGTCAATGTGGCGGAAGAATTCACACAATTCATCGTCGAGCCGTTTCGGCAGGCGTATGCGGCGGGGTTTACGCCCAATCCGTGCGCCGAGTGCAACGCGGCGCTGAAGTTCGGGGTCTTGTGGGATGCGCTGGAAGCGCAGTTCGGGATCACGCATCTGGCGACGGGGCACTACGCCCGACTGATCCGCAACGGGGTTACTCGACTGGCCTGTGCTAAAGACCCGGACAAGGACCAGAGTTACTTTCTGTATGGCATTCCGCGGCGGCGATTAGAGCAACTGGAGCTTCCGGTGTCGGAGCTGACCAAGCCGCAGGTGCGGAAGATCGCGCGGGAGGCGGGTATCCCTGTGGCGGAAAAGGTGGAGAGTATGGAGCTTTGCTTTGCGGGAGAAGGTGACTACCGCAAGGCGCTGGGGCTGGCGACGGAGCCGGGGGACTTGCTGGATAGCGACGGCAAGAAGATCGGGACGCACACGGGGGTTGCCAACTACACGATTGGCCAGCGACGGGGGCTGGGATTTGCCGGGGGCCAGCCGCTGTATGTCTGCAGGATCGATCCGGCGGCCAACACGGTGACGCTGGGGACGCGCGAGCAGGTGTGCTCGCAAACCGTCGGCGTTGAGCGGACCAATGTGCTGATCGAAGACGACTGGGTTGTCGGCAAGCGGCTCATGGGCAAGGTGCGGTCGTATGCGGGCAAGGATGTCTGCACGATCGTGGAGGTTGGCGAGGGAACAGCGACTGTGGAATTCGAGCGGCCGATCTTTGCGCCGTGCCCGGGACAAAAGCTGGTACTGTATAATGAGGCCAATGAGGTCGTTGGAGGCGGAGCCATCAAAAGGATATAGGATTTAGGGGATAGGATATGGAAATAAAAGATAAAAGATCAAAAATAAAAGACACAAAGTAAAAAGCAAAAATGGGGGCGGGCGATACATAGTTGAGCATTTCAGATTTTCCGGATTGATTCTCTTGATTTGATGGATATCATATAAGGCGCTCTAATTAAAACCTACGAACCTTCTGTAGTTGGTTTTGGATTCCCGCTTTCGCGGGAAAGAAAACATCAGTTTATACGATCCCATACAGGGAGAGGGATGTGAAGCGAATCACTTATCCCCAAAAAGAGAAACAGCACAAAAAGCAGGACACAAGGTCCATGGATAGTCATGATGAAAAACATCGAACCAATCAGGGTATCTGTCCCGTATGCAGGAAGACCGTAAATCTTTCCGAGCAACAATCATTGTTAGAAGATCGTGTGAAGGTGCCATGGTTTTGTACTTATGAAGATATCTTGACCCGTATAGAAGAAGGAACAGGAAGAGACCCGCATTCCGACAGAAAGATTATTCACTGGGCATGCAATGATTGCATCAGCAGCGGAAAAGCTTTGCTTGCGGACTCCAAGGAACAGACATTTTGTGACTGTTACCCGTATCTGGCCTATTTTGATGAAGAGCGTGAATGTCACAAATGTCACACTCGGTTTATATATGACAAAAGTGAACAGAAACATCGGTATGAAATTTTGAAGCATTGGGTTCAGGCGAGACCTAAGCATTGCAAAGCATGTAAGAAAAAACCTCAGAAGCAGGATGAAATCCGTGTTACAAAGCCGGAATAGAGAGCAAAATCGGGTCACGAAACTGTGACACCTTTTCTTAGGGTTCCATAATGACGACATGGCGGAGGCGAAAACGCGAGAGGCGGGATCTGCATTTTCTTACCGGCGACGGGATGATCGCCTGTAATCCGCGGGATCGCGAGGCCGCCCATCGGGCCCAGGTTGAGGGGATAGCCACCGAAGACACCAAGGCGGTGACTTGCAGGAAATGTAAGGCCGTCTTGCGAAGGGAATAAAAAAACCGCAAGTCTCTTTCGCGGAGGGACTTGCGGTGAATCGGGGAGAGAGGATTTGAACCTCCGACCTCTGCGTCCCGAACGCAGCGCTCTAATCCAAGCTGAGCTACTCCCCGGGGACAAAACAACAATTATACCTTAATTGCAAAATAACGCAAGCCCCTTGTTAGGACAAAATATCGTTAACCGGGAGAGATTCTTTGTCATGATTTGCGTGGGGATTCTGTCGCCGATTCGGGGCATAGGGCGTATGTTTTGTTCGGGGCCAATTCAAAATTCACTTGCGAAAAAGCGGATTGTGGGGAAACTGTAGGTCGCGTAGGCAAGCAAAAAGGGAGTGGATCCCGGATTTGACGAGGGGTATGCGATGAATCGTACATGGATCGTAATCGGCTGGGTCGTGATGTTGTCGGCGGCCGGCTGGGGACAGATGATGCCTTGCGAGCAGGGGTTGGTCAAGGCACCGGGGGCGCCGTCGGGGGTCTGGCCGAGCGAGGAGAAGTCAGATTGTCCGTTTACGCCATCGGACCAGCTCCGCGGGATTCGGTTTACCGGCCGACACGCGGAATATACGGGGGCGGATACCTGGTATCCCTCGTGGGCGGAGGATGGTAATCTGTATTCGCCATGGACCGACGGAAATGTCAATGGTTTGGGCTCCGGTTCGGGAGGCCGGGATGCCACTACCGGACACGCCACGATCGTCGGCGACGATCCGCTTAAACTACAGGTCATCAATCCGGGCGTGTTCAAGTCCGATCCATTCCCATACGAGGGGCGGTATCCGTGCGGGAGCTTGGTGTATCAGGGGGTTTGGTACTACGGGACCTATTGTTTGCATCCGGCCGGACAAGTGCCGCGGGATGGGATTCCCTATAACTGGCCGTGGCTGGGGCCGTTTGTGGGATTTCGCTGGTCCACGGACCTGGGCAAGACCTGGACGCAGACGCCGCACACGCCGGCCAATCCGCTCTTCGGCGAAGCGGCCCTCAACGGCGAGCCGGTCAAAATCGGGGCACCGCATTTTGTGGACTTTGGGCGCGGGATGCGGTATTCGCCGGACGGCAAGGCGTATCTGGTGGCGCACGGGGCGTCGGACGGGGCGGGGCGGCGGTTTGCGTACAATAGCTGGATCACGGGCGACGAAATCTATCTGCTGCGTGTGACGCCGTCGATTGAAAACATGAACGACGCGTCGAAATACGAATTCTTCGCGGGGCACACCGACACGGGCAAGCCCGTCTGGACGCGGAATCTCAAGGCCGCAAGGCCCATCGCCGCCTGGCGGGACAACATGGGGTGCGTGACGATGACCTACAATCCGCCGCTGAAGAAGTATCTGATGTGCGTCACCGATGGAGGGAACACGGTCAGCCGGTACCATACTTACCTTCTGGAGTCGGACGCGATCACCGGGCCGTTTCGGCTGGTCAGTTATCTGAAAAATTTCGGCGAGCAGGCGTACTTTGTGAATATTCCGTCGAAGTATATCGGGAATGACGGGAGGATGCTGTGGTTGTGTTATGCGGCGAATTTCAGTTCGGGCTGGGGCGGGATCGTATTCCAGTCGCGGCCGGCGGGCAGCCGGTATGGAATGTGCCTGCAGGAGGTACAACTGGGTAAGGTCGGCGAGGCGATGCCGTTACCGACCGTGCTGGAAGACCGAGCGAACATCGCGCCAGCGGCGACGATATCGGCCAGTTCGACACATCCGGATTATTCGACACGCGGATTGACGGACGGATTCGTCGGAGGGTATCCGGGCGATATCTCGACGGAGTGGTGTACCCGTGGAGAGAAGGGATCGGCAATGGTGCGGCTGACCTGGGGGGCGGAACACACGATCGACCGAATCTGGCTGTTCGACCGGCCCAACGATCTTGACCAGATCACCTCGGCGGTGATTTTGTTTGATGATGGGACCATGGTACGGGCCGGAGCGATTCCGGATGACGCAAATATGGGGCTTGAATTACGATTTATGCCGAGAAAGGTTCGATGGCTGGTCGTTCTGATCGACACGGTCAAACCTTCCACGCAGAATATCGGCTTTGCGGAGATCGCGGTGTTCGAGGCGAACGCCAAGTGAGGGAATCGCACAAAGGAGTATTTGTTTTCAGGATTTAGAATATAGGATATAGATGGAATCGATGCGATCTTGGAGAAACGAAATGACGGTTCGAAATGGATTGATCGCGATCTTCACAACGGGACTGTTTTGCGTATGGGGATGTGCCCCGTCGAACGAGGCGGCATTCCGGAGGATGGAAACGCAGTTTCGCGAATTGCCGATGGAGGCGCGGCGATTGACGGGTCCGTTGTTCTGGCTGCATGGAGAGGAAAGCAGGGAGCGGCTGGAGGAGTATGTCCGGATCGTGGCCGAAGGAGGGAATGGATCTTTCACGGCAGAGTCGCGGCCTCATCGGGACTGGCTGGGCGAGGGCTGGTATCGGGATCTGGCGATTTGTCTGGAGGCGGCCAAGAAGAACGACTTGCAGATGTGGATCTTCGACGAGAAGTGGTGGCCCAGCCAGGTTGTCGCGGGAAAGGTTCCTTCCCGCTACGCGGCCAAACGGCTGGAAGCCGCGGCAGTGGATGTGGATGGACCGCGGGACATCGAATCCGAGGGATATGGCGGCGATCGTTATATCGGGGCGGTGGCCGGGCGGTTGACGGCCGAGGGGAAGATCGAAGGCGACACGCTGGTCGATTTGGCTTCGAGTGTCCAAGATGGAAAGCTCCAATGGCACGCCCCGGAGGGGAAATGGCGCGTCATCCGATTCGGTTACACGCAGGCGCCGAAGGTCCTGCAAAGCGGACAATACAGCGTTGACGGAGCCAGCCGGGACTGCGTTGACTGGTATGTGAAGACCGTTTATCAACCGCACTACGATCGTTTTCAGAAGGACTTCGGCAAGACGATTCCGGGATTTTTTTACGACGAACCCGAAGTGGCGGGGGACTGGGGCACGGAACTGAATGCGGTTCTGGCCGAATGGAATGTGGATTGGAAAAAGCCCTATGTGGCCCAGCGCTTTGAACTGGCGGGAGAAGAGCAGGCCGCGGCGCGGTTTCAATATCGGGACGCATTCGCCGAAGCATGGGGACGAACGATGTACGGGGGGATTACGAAATGGTGCCGACAGCACGGCGTTCAATCGATCGGTCATTTCATGGAGCATTCGGCCCTGTATGTTCATCCGGAATTCTGCGGCGGTGATATGATGCGCCTGCAAAAGTATAGCAGCATGGGCGGCATTGATGCGGTATTTGACCAGTTCAAAGCCGGACAGCGGGCGGTTCGCGACATGCCGTGCTGGCAGACGCCAAAGTTGGGCAGTTCGATTACCCATGTCTTCGGGAAGCCCGACGATATTGCCATGGTGGAAATCTTCGGGGCCCGCGGGCAGGATTTGACTTATCCGGAGATGAAATGGTGGACGGATCATATGTTTGTATCGGGTGTGAACTTCATGATTCCGCACTCGTTCAATCCGAAGTCGCCCTTTGATACCGATTGTCCGCCCTATTTTTACAATGGCGGGTATGAACCGCGATGGCCGCTGTACCGGGTGTATGCGGATTACGCGAGCCGATTGAGCGTGTTGTTGACCGGCGGACGGCATGTATGCCCGGTCGCGTTGCTTTTTGTCGGCCAAAGCGCACAGACGGGAAAGGCCGTATTGCCCGATTTGATGAGCGAACGACTGCAAGACGCTTTGTTTGACTGTGACTGGCTGCCGTACTCCGTGTGGGAAGCCGATACGAAAATCGACGGCGAGGTATTCCGATTGCGCGACGAACGGTATCGGGTATTGATCGTACCCCCGGCGGAGGTGATTCCATACGCGACGCTGGAAAAAGCGAAGGCGTTTTTCGAGGCCGGCGGAGTGGTGGTCGGATATGGATTTTTGCCGACGCTTTCGGCGACGCTGGATCGGGATTCCCAAGACATCGCGGCGATCCGGCAAGCGGTGTGGGGAGACGCAACGCCGGGGATGGCGGTATGTAAGACCAGCGGCAAGGGCGGGCGAAGTTACCTGTTGCCGCAGGAACCGACGGTGGCGCAGATTCAGGCCGCGCTGAAAGACGCCGGCATAACGGCGACGATGGAAGTACTCGAAGGCGTGACGGACAACTGGCTGCATGTGTTGCATCGCATCAAGGCCGGGCGGGATATTTTCTTCGTGTGCAATCAGAATATTACTCCTGGAACGCGAACTTATCGGCTTCGATTTCACGCCGAGGGCGTGCCGGAACTGTGGGACCCGATGCGGAACGAGATTCGCTCGATCGGGTACAATCGTATCGGTGATGCGGCGGATGTTTCGATTGCTTTGGCTCCTTATGAAAGCGTCGTGTTCGTGTTTAATCGCCAGGCCCGCAAATTATCCGGGCGTTTTGATCCGAGCCAAACGAACGGGACCCGACCAATAGCAGTGATCGCCGATCCGTTACCCGAATCCCCCCTTGCGGTCCCGCCGCAGGCAATCGAAGGCGGTAATCACCTCGGCGGGCGTAAATGGATCTGGATGCCGGGAGGTAATCCGGCGGCGACGGCCAAGGTTGGGACCTGTTACTTCCGAAAACGCATCGATCTTCCGGCCCGTGTGAAGATCCAATCGGCAAAATTCACCGGGACGGCCGACAACACGATGGGATTGTGGATCAACGACAAGCAGGTTGATTCGACCGGACAGGGATTCGACAACTGGCAACAGATTTCCAATACTGATCTGACGGGTTTGTTTTACGGAGGATCGAATATCCTGGCGATCTCAGTGTCCAACACATCAGACCAGCCAAATCCCGCGGGACTGATCGGAACATTTTCCTTCGAATTGGAAAACGGAACGAAGATATCCACGCCCATTGACGGATCGTGGAAGGTATCCGATCAGGATACAGCGGGTTGGCAGGCGTCGGATTATGACGATCAGGGGTGGGCGGCGGCATCGGAATTTGCGGCCTATGGCGAGGGGCCGTGGAGGACGATCGGCGGACGAAACCTGACGCTGAGCCCGATCCAACGGGCCACACCCTATGCGGGACATTTTGTGCTGGATTCGTTCAACCCCGGCGGCGAGCGTCTGATCCTGTCGGTTCAGTCGGGCGGGCCGGAATCGGCGGCGAGGGCGACGGTGAACGGCCAGTATGCCGGCGGATTCATCGAACAGCCGACGATGCTGGATCTAACCGAATATGTCAAGTCGGGGCGAAACGACATCCGGATCGAGCCGTTTATGCCGAAGGCGGTACAGGTGTTTGTGTGTCCCCGGTAACGGCATCGAACAGGGGATTCTGTCACAATGTCCGGATTGCGGCGTCCGAAAGTGTTGTGCAGTTGAAATCATGCGAGCGATTGGGTATTCTGGCGTTATTGGAACCGGGATAAAGCACTGGATCGAGGGCAACGGCCTCAATGAGCGGAATTACGGATGCGGAACGGTATCTGCTGGAACAAATCCGGCGGGGCGACGGGCCGGCGTGGGAGAAGTTTGTGGGCCAGTATCGCGGACGGCTGTTGCGGTTTGCGCAGGCCAAGGCCGGCCAGCGGGCCGACGCCGAGGACCTGGTGCAGGAGACCTTTATCGGATTTCTGACGGGGCTGGGGGATTATCGCGGCGACGCTAGCCCGGAGACCTATCTTTTTACGATATTACGGCGAAAAATTATCAACAGTTACCGCAGCGCGCACGCCAAGAACATCGGCCTGATTCAGGATGTCTATCGCGGAGGCGAGGAGCGAGACAGCGACGCATTTGCCGCGCTGCCCGGGCGGGAGGCGACGGCAAGCTGGTATGTCCGGCGAGACGAGAACAAAGATCGGATCCGAACCGTGCTTGGGGCGGCATTGACGGAACTGGTGGACGGATACAAGTCCGACCTGAATTTTCGCGACCTGATGATCGTGGAGCTGCTGTTTTACTGCCAGTTGTCGAACATGGACACCGGCAAGATCGTCGGCATCAGCGAACGGAATATCGCGGTGATCAAACACCGCTGCCTCAAACAGGTCAAGGAGGCCATCGCGACGGCGGCCGTCAGTTTCGACGACAGCGCCGGATTCGAAAATCTGCTGACGGAGGTGTGGGAGTCCGGCCGGTTAAGCTGCCCCAAGCGAAGCACGATCGGAGCGATGCTTCTGGGAACGCTGGAAAGCGACTGGCAGGGGTATGTGGAGTTTCATCTGAACCGGCTGGGGTGCCACTTCTGCCGGGCGAACTTCGAGGACCTCAAGCTGGAAACGGCCGACGACCCGTCGAAAAAGATCCACGCGCGGATCATGGAATCAACCGTGGGATTTTTGCACAAACCGCACGGATGATCCCGAAGGGCGGGAAAAGAGGGCTGACACATGCTTTGCCCTACGAAGGGAGGGGTTTGTTTCGCCCAATTGGGGCTTTACGGATTGGAGGAGTCGGATCCCGGGGGTTTATACCCCCGGAAAACACTTTCGTCCCTTCGGGACTGTTTGTGCACAAAAAGGGGACAGCTACAACCCGCCTTCGGCGGAACATCCCAGTCCCTCTTTTTGCCGGATATCCTACCGAGTAAGATCGCGTATGAGGAGCCAGCCGGCGGCCAATGCCAAGAGGCCGGCGATAAGGGAGCGAGGGGAGATTTTTTCCTTGAGGACGAGGTAGCCGGCGAGCATGACGACGGGCAGGTGGAGCATGACGACGGATTTGACATGGACGACGCCGCCGGGGACGGCCATGGAGAGTTGCACGGCATATTGTTGGGTGTAGAAGGCGGCCAGCACGGCAGCCGAATAGAGAAGGATGGGGCCAAGATCGCGCCGGAGACGGCCGGGGGAGCGGAAGAGCCGTGCGTGGAAACACTGGACGGCCATGAGGGCAGCGCTGGCCAGGTTCCAGCAGGCCGAGTAGGCCAGGGCGCCGAAGGCGACGCGGGCGATGGCGACGCGGTCAAGGATGGTGGTGACGCCGAAGAGGACGGCGGCGATGAGGGCATAGACGACAAACCGGCGGCCGTCGGGGTTTTGGCCGGAGCGCGGGGCCTGGGCCGAGAGGGCGTAGGCCAGGCAGATCATGCTGACAGTCATCAGGACGGCGGAGCGAGGTGACGGGGTTTCGGACCAGCCGATCCACAATGTCATCAACGAAAGAACCGGCACGGCCGCCTGCGTGGGCAGAACGATGGAGAGGGTGCCGTGCTGGACGGCTTGGGTATAGAGGACGCTGGCGACGGCGGTGAAGACGGCGGTGACGGCGATGACGGCCCAGAAGGGGCCGTCGAGTGGAATGCCATGATATGAAATCATCAGGACCGGGAGCAGGACGGCGGCGCTGACCAACCGGCCAGCGAAGACCAGCAGCCGCGAGTCGATGTCGCGGCAGAAGAGCTTGACGATCAAGACTTTGGCGGCATTGGCAACGAGGGCCAGAACACTCAAGAGGATCCAGAGTTCCACTCGACCCCCTTATCGTTTCCGCCGGCGCCGGGTCTGAAGGACCCGGATGCGCGAAAGCAGGGCCGACTTGTTGTGCGAGCGAAGGGCGTTGGCGATGGGCCGGTAGTTGCGCGGATCCTGATAGTGCAACAGGGCCATTTGCAGTTTTTTTTCGCCAGCGCCGCGCGGGATGAAGATCGATTTTCCTTTCGGGCTTTTACCCGATACAAACATGGCCGTCGAGGGCGTCAGGGGGATCGGCACAAAGTCCTGAACCTGCTGGACTCGCCAGTTCTTGGAGACCAGATATTCCGTCAGCCGGATTGCGTCCTCGGTTGTGCAGCCGGGGTGGCCGCTGATGAAATACGGGACCAAATACTGTTCTTTGCCGGCTTTGCGGGAGGCGGTTTTGAAATTTTCCTCGAACTGTTCGAACAATTCGAACGGCGGCTTCCCCATCAGCTCCAGGACGGGGTTACTGGCGTGTTCGGGAGCGACTTTGAGATGGCCGCCGACGAAATGCTTGGCGAGCATCGCCAGATAGACCGGATCTTTCAAGGCCAGATCGTGGCGGATTCCGGAGGCGACGAAACAATTCACCTTGCGCGTATTCGTCCGGCATTTCTTCACCATCGCCTCCATCAATCCCAGCATCCGCGGAGAATTCATCTTCAGATTCGGGCAGAGCGAAGGAAACAGGCAACTGGGCCGGGCACAAGGTTGGTCGCAGCCGCACTCCATGCCGTACATGTTGGCCGTCGGCCCGCCCAGATCGCTGATCGTGCCGGCAAACTGTGGATGTGCCATGATTCGCCCGGCCTCTTCGAGGATCGAATCCTGCGAACGGGAAACGATTTGCTTTCCCTGATGAAAACAGATCGAGCAGAAGTTGCACCCGCCGAAGCAACCGCGATGCGTTGTGATGCTGAACTGCACGGCCTTGATCGAGGGAACTCCGTCGGGGCCGTAGCGAGGATCGCAGACCCTCGTGAACGGCAGCGAATAGATCCGATCCAATTGTTCTTGCGTCAGCGGCTCGGCCGGAGGATTGACGACAAGTATGCCGGGATCCTGATCCTGTACAAGCGGCAAGGGAGGCCCGAAGATTTGTTTTTCGATTTGGCGGTGGGCATCGAGAAACCGCTCGGGATGTTCCTGCAGGGTCGTCAGAGACGCCAGCCGCAGCGCGTTCGGCGGAACGGTCCGGCTGCGGGTTGCCATCCAGGCCGTTCCGGGGATGTCGGTCAGCCGTTCCACCAACTCGCCGCCGTCGAGCCGGCAGGCGATTTGCGCTACGGCTGTTTCGCCCATGCCATAGACCAAGAGGTCCGCTTTTGCATCGGCCAGCACACTGCGTTTGCGGCGGTCCTCGATGTAGTCGAAGTGGACAAACCGCCGCAGCGACGCCTCCAAGCCGCCCAGCACAATCGGGACCTCCGGATAGGCCTCCCGCGCGCGGGCCGAATACACCAGCAGCGGCCGATCCGGTCGTAAGCCGAGTTGCCCGCCGGGGCTATATTGATCTTCACGGCGTCGATGGCCCAGCGAGGCGTGGCTATGCAGGCGGGAGTCGATACAACCGGAAGTAATCCCCCAGAAAAGCCGTGGCCGCCCCAGTGAACGGAAGGCGTCCACCGATCGCCAGTCCGGCTGCGGCAGAATCGCCACCCGCCACCCTTGCGCTTCGAGCCAGCGGCCGATCAGCGCGACGCCAAAGGCCGGATGATCCACGAACGCATCGCCGGTGATCAGGATGATGT
>CAZXPW010000049.1:0-29166 GCA_964643355.1 uncultured Pirellulales bacterium | reverse complement strand
AGCAGTTCAAGGACCTGCGCAAAGACGCGGTCCTGCCGGGCTTTCGCCGGGGCCGACAGTTCTTCAACCTCGATGCCGCCGCGATGAACGATGTCAGCATCATTCCCATGCGCGTCCGCGAAGGCGACGACGCCAGTTGCCTCAACCTCAACCGCGCCCAGCAGCCGCGCATCTGCGGCGTCGATCCGAAACGATTGACCGATCTGAACGCCTTTACTTTCAAGGATGCCCAGGATGTCAAACCCGCTGGTGGGGAAGAAAAAACAGTATTGCTGAAACATGATACTTTTTGGCATTTACTCGACAGCGACCCCGGACCCAATGTCATCCCCGCCGTCGGCGACTATGCGACCATCTTCTGGGCCCTCGGCAAAAAACTCGGCGACGAGATCGGCTTCACCGACGACAAAGGCAATCCCGTTCGCCTTCGCATTGTCGGGATGCTCAATAATTCGATCCTGCAAGGGGGCCTGATCATCTCCGAGGCCAACTTCATCCGTCGCTTCCCCTCCGTTGGCGGCTACAAGGCCTTCCTCATCGACACGCCCCCCGACCGCCGGACCGCCGTCGCCGATGCGCTCAGCCGTTCGCTCCGCGACTATGGCCTGGAAATCGAGCCCGCCGTCGATCGGTTGGCGATGTTCGCCGCCGTTGAAAACACCTACCTGTCGATCTTCGCCCTGCTGGGCGGCCTGGGGCTGATCATCGGCACGATCGGTCTGGGCTTTGTCGTCTGGGTCAATGTCCTTCAGCGGTCCGGCGAACTGGCGATGATGCGGGCCGTGGGCTTTACGCGGCCGCATCTTCATGCACTGCTGATCCGCGAACATGTCTTGCTGGTCCTCCTTGGTGTCTTTGTCGGTGCCGCGTGCGGACTGGTCGCGGTCCTGCCGGCGATCCGCTCCGCGGGCAATCAGATCCCCTTGCTCATGTTGTCTGCGACGGCTGTCGTCATCGCCGCTTTCGGCCTGCTTTGGGTACGGCTTGCGACGACCGCCGCCCTTCGCGGAAATCTGCTGGACTCTCTGCGAAATGAATAGAAACCCGGAACCGTATAACGGAAAATTGTTTTGCCATTTCCGCGAAAGCGGGAATCCGGATCTGTCGATGAAAACATGGGTTCGTTTCGCAAGAATCAGAGATAACCGTGTATAGGAATAACATGATCCAACTCCACTATGGCGATATGTCCATCGAGCTGGCGATCCCGGACGCCAACATCGCTCGCGTGATCCGCCCCTTTGACGCGCCGCAGGGGCCGGACAATCGTACGCAGATTCGTCGCGCCATGACCGGCGAAATCGTCGAATCGTTCCGGACTTTCGTCCGGGGCAAGCACATCCTGATTCTGACCGCCGACGCCACCCGCGACATGCCGCTGGCCGATATCCTGCCGATCCTGCTGGCCGCGACGAACGGCTGCCGCAGCGCGCGATTCCTGATGTGCACCGGGACCCACAGCCCCGACGCGCCGCAAAATATACGACTGGCCCAGCACATTCGTCAACTGGCGATCGCCGCCGGCCTGCCGAATCCTTCCATCACGATCCATGACTGCAACAGCCCCGACCTCATTGACGCCGGCTCGACCGCCTTTGGTACGCCCGTCCGTTATCATCCGATCCTGCGGGACGCTGAGGCATTTGTCGTCTTATCCGATGTTAAATGCCATTATTTCGCCGGTTACTCCAACCCCGTCAAGTATTTCATTCCCGGCGCCTGCGCCTTTGCCACCGCGGAGAAAAACCATTCGCTGGCCCTGGACGACCGCTCCACCTACGGCCGCCACCCCTGGCACCATGACCCGGCCCGTCGTGACAATCCGCTGGCCGCCGATCAACTCGAGGCGATGCTTCGCATCGTCGGCGACCGCCCCGTCAATGCGCTGACCACCGTCAGCACTTCCGGCCGGCTCCAGTTCGCCGCCTTCGGCCCCGCACAACAGGCCAGTGCCGACGCCTTCGACTTCGTCGATCGTCACAACGGCCACACCGTCGAACCGACCAACCGGCTGATTGTTTCCTGCGGCGGCCTGCCCAACGACATCGACCTCTACATCGCCCAGCGCGCCCTGGAACTGACGCAGTGCGCCGTCACCGACAACGGCGAGATCCTCTTCCTGGCCGCCTGCCCCGGCGGCGTCGGCGAGCCGCACACGCTCGACGAGTTCTACCATGCCCTGACTCGTCCGCTCGACGCGATCCTCGAATCTGCCGGTAAACCCTACCGACTCTTCGCCCACAAACCCGTCAAGTTTGCCCGCATGATCCGCCGCCTGCGCCGCATCTGGATGCACTCCCAGATCCCCGCCGACCAAATCGCTTCCATGCACCTGTTTGCGTCCCATAATCCGCAGGCCGTCATCGATGGCTGGCTGGCCGAGGATCCGTCCATTCAAATCACCGTCGTCGATGGGGCCAACAAACTGGCCCTCTATTCGCCGGCTTCGTAAGCGATTTAGAATTTTTTCCTGATTCGGTCCTTATTTTGTCAACAATCCATAATCCTCTGCAAAATCATCAGTTATGGTTTAAGTTCTCGTGGGTCGATTTTCATAAGTCCCGCCAATAAAAATTTGTTCGGGATTTGTTCGGGAAAAACCGGTCCGTTTGCCGATAGGGTTGAGGTACCCAGCAAAGGGGCAAATTCGAAAGGATTGCGAGGCCGTTATGGAAGACAAACGATTCAAATCAGATCAAGATCCACAACCGCTGATCAAATACGGACCCGGCGGCGACTATCAGAACCACTGCCCTCCAGGCAAAGTTCCCATCCTCCCCGAACCGCCCAACGGCCTGGGGCGATTGCTGGCGACGATCGCCGAGATGATCGGCGCCACCATCCATCCCGAATTAATGCTCGAAAAATTCTCGCTCGAACTGCCCGACCCGGCCCCCGCGGAGTCCGCCCATGACCCCCACGAAAAACCTGACGCTGACGCCCAAACAAATCGAGGTCCTGCGAGCCATCGCGGACTTCCATTCCAGCCGTCGCTATTCGGCGACGATTGCGGAAGTCGCCGACCGGCTCGGCGTAAGCCGGCCCACCGTGTTCGAACACATAGCCGCCCTGCGCGAAAAAGGCCTGCTGGCCGACTCGCGGGGCAAGGCACGCTCTTTGCTCCCGTCGCCGCGGGCACATCGGCTGCTTAACGAAATTCGCGACGCCCCCCCGGAACCGGCCAAAACCGTCGAAGGCGTCCCTCTCTTGGGCCGTGTCGCCGCCGGAACGCCCATCGAGGCCGTCGAAAACGCCGAACCGCTTTCCCTGCGAATCTTGTTCGGCCACAGTGATCAACTGTTCGCCCTGCAGGTCGTCGGAAACAGCATGATCGACGAAGGGATCCTCTCCGGCGACTTTGTCCTGTGCCGCCGCGCCAGCGCCGCCGACAATGGAGCCCTGGTTGTCGCCATCGTCGATGACGACAACGCCACGCTCAAACGCTTCTACAAGGAATCCGACCGCGTCCGCCTTCAACCGGCCAACGCGGATTTCAATCCCATCGTCTCCCGCCATTGCCGGATCGAGGCCGTCGTCCTCGGCCTGATCCGACGATTGCCATAACCCTTGAGATTTTCGGGTAAGTCATTTACACCAGTCCCGCTCGGCGTTATTCTGATACGCCGTAGGAAAGGATGCCGTGGAGATAGCGTCCTCGTTCCGGGAGTCCCCGTGGCTGACCATGGGTGCGCTCAAGACTGGAGATGACTGGCAGAGAAGCGCAGCGATGATCCAGTGGGATCACAAACGGCTCGATGTTCCCATCCGGATTCAGGTCCTGATTCCGTCGGTGTTGTGTCTGGCGGTCTTGTTCGCCGCATTGTTCTGGGTGGCGGTTCCGTTCGTCCACACGCAATTGTTTTCCCTCAAACGCGACATGATCTGCGAGTTGACCGAAACGGCCTGGTATATTGTTCAGCAGTATCAAATCCGCGCCCAATCCGGAGAGATCACCCTGGCCGAAGCCCAAAGCCGGGCGATCGAACGAGTCCGTTCCATGCGATACGGATCCGAAAGCCGCAATTATTTCTGGATCCTCGACCGATCGGGTAAGGTGGTGATGCACCCGATCCAGAGAGACCTCGAGAACACCATCGGTCTGGACATCGCCGATTCATACGGCAAGCGATTTATCGAGGACATGATCCATACCGCCATGAACGAGGAAAACGGTCTGGTCGAATATCATTGGCCTCGTCCCGACAAGCCCGACCTGCCGGTCCCGAAATTGTCCCATGTGCGGCTCTTTAAGCCGTGGAACTGGATTCTCGGCACGGGGGTCTATGTGGACGATGTTCACGCCGAGATCGATCAGATAACTCGCCGACTCCAGTTCATTTTCCTGGGCTGCCTGGTCATCATGGCGGTTTTGGCGACCTGGTTGTCGTTGTTGAGCCGCCGCATTGAAACCCGCCGTCGCGACGCCGAACAAAAACTACAAGTCAGCGAGCGGCAGAATCGCGCCTCGTTGGAAAATATGGTATCCGGCTTTGCGTTATTCGAACTGATCCATGACGACTCCGGAAAGCTTATCGATATCCGCGTGATCCAGGTCAACCCCGCGGCCCTGCGAATCACCCAGGTTCCCTTCGATCCCACCGGGCGCACCATGGGTGAAATGTTCCCGCAAACCGTCCGACAACGAATGGCCGAAATCGAATCGACCGTCCTCGGCGGACCCCCGTTCCGCGGAGACATCTTCGTCGTCGAATTCGGCCGCTGGTTCGAAGTGCTGACCTTCTGCCCTGAGCCGAACCATTTCGCCATCACCTTTACCGACATCACCGAACGAAAAACCGCCGAGGAAAAAATCGCCCGCGAGATGAACCTGCGTCAGATGCTGATCGACCAGTTGCCGTGCGCGGCCATGATCCTGAAAAAAGAAACCCGGGAAATCGTCAGTTGCAACCAGATCGCGCGACAAATGGGCGCCGTTCCCGGTTCGACTTGTTATGTCGCTTTCGACGGGCAAAACCAACCCTGCTCCTTCTGCATGGCCCCCGAAAGCTGGGAATCCGGCCTGCCGCAGCGAATCGAAGTCGAACATCGCGAAGGCAAATGGTGCGAATGCATCTGGGTTCCTTTCTCGGAAGACCTCTATGTGCATTATATTTTCGATATCACCGAACGCAAAACCGCCGAGCAGGCCCTCCGAACCAGCGAACAGCGATTTCGCAATCTGGTTGAGGCCAGCCCGGACGGTATTTGGGAAGTGGATGCCCAGGCCCGATTTACCTATTGCAGCCCGAAATATCTGCAGATATTGGGATATGAATCCCGGGAAATGATCGGGCGGACTCCGTTCGACTTCATGCCTCCCGACGAGGCCCAGAGCATCCGGACTCGGTTCGAACAGATCGCCCGAAATCGGCAGCCGTTTCACGATTTGCTGAATCGCTGCATCCGAAAAGACGGAACTGAAATTTTACTGGAAACCACCGGGGTTCCGATCCTTGACGAACAGGACCGTCTCCAGGGATACCGCGGGATTGATCGGGATGTCACCGAGCGGCGAAAGAACGAGGACGCCTTGCGGGACTTGAACAGTCGCTACCAGGCGACGCTGGCCGCGATCCCCGATATCGTCGCCGAAGTAGATACGGAACATCGCTATACATGGCTCAATCCCGCGGGGCTGGCCTTCTTTGGCGACGATGCCATCGGTCGATTCACTCACGAATATTTTGTCGGAGATCAGAAAACCTACCAGTCCGTCCAGCCCCTGTTCAACGGCGGGGACGAAACCATATATGTCGAGAGCTGGCAGCGTCGTCGGGATGGAAAACGCCGGCTGCTCGGCTGGTGGTGCCGTCCCCTCAAAGACGCCCACGGCCGCGTAACGGGAGCCCTGTCCACCGCCCGCGACATCACCGAAGCCCAGATCGTACAGCGCCAGCGCGAACAGCTTCTGACCCGCCTGGAAATGAAAAACGAAGAACTTCAAAGCGTCCTCTATACCGCCTCCCACGACCTGCGCTCGCCCCTGGTCAATATCCAGGGATTCGGCGGCGAATTGGATAACGCCTGCCGAAAACTCCGGGATCTGCTTGCGGTCTGTGACTGCGGTCATCAGACCCGCAGCCAGATCCAGGCCCTGCTCAATGACAATGTGCCCGAAGCCCTGCATTTTGTCCGGGCCGGAGCCGACAAGATCCAGTTGTTACTCGACGGCCTGTTGCGCCTTTCGCGCGTCGGTTCGATTGAAATCGATCTGGAAATCCTCAATATGAACGAGTTGCTCGGCAAGGTCCTGCACGCCCAGCGATTCCAGATCCAGCAGCGCCAGGCGGAAGTGACGATCGATCCGTTGCCCGTCTGCCTCGGGGACGCCGTGATGGTCAACCAGTTATTTACAAACCTGATTGACAATGCCCTGAAATATTCCGATCCCTCCCGACCGTGTCGTATCCGCGTCAGTGGACAAACCCTCGAAAGCTGCGCCCTGTATGCCGTCGCCGACAACGGCGTTGGAATCGAACCGGAGTTTCAACAGGAAGTGTTCCAGATCTTTTATCGGTTGCATCCCGGCGGCGCGACTCCCGGTGAGGGGCTGGGGCTGGCCATCGTCAAACGAATCCTCGACCGACTCGGAGGATCCGTTCGGATCGAATCCACGCCCGGCGAGGGAACGACCTTTTGGATCTCGTTACCCCTGCCGGATATGGAAAATTAGTCCGTTCAAGAAGGTTGTGGTTGACTGTTAGGAAGTGGAGTGTGGAATGGAATGGCTCATCTTCTCGCTTGTGGCGACACTGGGGGCCACGGTGGTTTTGGCGCTGGTCTATGCGTTTTTGTACTTTCACGAACGCAAACTGGCGCTGGGCTTGTGGACGCTGGCCTGGATCTGTTGCAGCTTTCGGTATCTCGTCGAACTGGGATGGTTTGACCGCCGCGCCGGCGATCTCTTTATCCTCTGCATCCAGGAATTCAGTTTACTGATGGGATTGCTCTTGTTGTGGGGTTGTTATGCCTGGCAGCAAAAACGATTGCCGGTCGTCTGGTGGATCGTGGCGACCGCGTGCGGGATCTGGGCAATCCTTGGCGTCGCGGCCGATTGGTCCCAGCGACTGATCAGTCTGCCGATTTTCCTGTTCGTCGGTATCTCCTTTGTGATGACGGGAGTGTCGTTTTGGCAACGCAAGGACCTGGGTCAAGTCGGCCGCCGAGTCCTTGCCGTCGCCTTTCTTCTCTGGGCGTTTCATAAATTCGACTACCCCTTCTTCCGAACGACCGATACGGCTCAGTCCTGGGGCTATTTTCTCAGCTTGGCTTTCTCGCTGGTTGTCGCCGTCGGGTTGCTGGCCGTCTATCTCGATCGTGAACGACGGCTTCTGGATACCCGTTCCCACATGCAGGGATTGCTCGATTCGACGCAGGAATCCCTCATCCTGATCGACCGGGAAGGCCGAGTCCTGGCCTGTAACGAAACGATTGCCCGCCGACTTGGAACATCCGCTGACGAACTGCTCAATCGCAACCTCTACCAGGTTCTGCCGGAACCGACCGCTTCTGTACAACGAAACAAAATCGAATCGGTCTTCCTCACAGGCCACGCCATCGAATTCGAAGATGAACGGGACGGACGCCTGTACTGGAACTATATGAGTCCCGTGCTGAATCCGGACGGGACCATCCGCGCCGTTGCCCTGTTCGCCGAAGACATCACCCGCCGCCGACACGCCGAGGTGGAACGCCACCGTCTGTTTACCTATTCGATGGACTTGCTGTGTACCGGGGGATTCGACGGGTATCTCCGGGAACTCAATCCAGCCTGGACCCGGACGCTGGGATGGTCCGAAACCGAATTGAAAAGCCGGCCATGGCTTGATTTCGTCCACCCGGACGACCAGACCGCCTGTGCCGAAGTCGACAAACGCCTCGCCGCGGGTCAAACCGTTACGGATTTCGAAAACCGGTTTCAATGCAAAGACGGATCCTGGAGATGGTTGTCCTGGAACACCATCCCCCTGGTTGATCAGGGTCAGGTCTTCGCCGTCGCCCGCGATATCACCGAACGAAAACAGGCCGACGCCAAGCTCCGTGAAAACGAAGAAAAGTTTTCGAAAATGTTCCGACTAAACCCCGAAGCGATGTCTATCACCCGGCTGTCGGATGGCTGCTACTTGGAGGTGAACGACGCATTCATCCGGCTGTCGGGGTATTCCCGCCAGGAGGTCATCGGCCGAACCTCGACGGAAATCGGAATCTGGGTCGATCCCCGGGATCGGATCCAGATGATTGAGGCCCTTCGCGAACACGGAAAATTACATCAGTTCCAAACCCGGTTTTACCGAAAAGACCGGTCGATCGTCACGGCTCTCTTTTCGGCCGTCCCGATCGAAATGCGCGGCGAGCAGTATCTCCTCGGCATCGTGATGGATATCTCCGAGCAACTTCAACTCAGGGCCGAACGCGATCGCTTGTTCAATTATTCAATCGATCCAATGTGCGTAGCCGGATTTGACGGATATTTCAAACAACTCAATCCCGCGTGGTCTCGCGCGCTGGGTTGGTCCGCCGAGGAACTCATGGCCAGGCCGTGGCTGGAGTTTGTGCATCCGGACGACCGCAGGGTCACCGAACAGGCCGGAAAAGATTTGACGGAAGGAAAATCCGTCAACGCCTTCGAAAATCGATATCGCTGCAAAGACGGGTCCTGGCGATGGCTGTCCTGGAACTCGTTTCCCTTGCCGCGGGAAAACCTGATCTTTGCTGCGGTTCGCGATGTGACCGATCAGAAAAAGGCCGAACAGGCCCTCCGCGAGGGACAGGCCGCCCTCGACGGCATTTATCGCGCTGCGCCAACCGGAATCGGCATGGTTTCCAACCGTGTCTTCGTTCAGATCAACGACCGGATCTGTGAAATGACCGGCTATTCCCGAGAAGAACTGATCGGTCAATCCTCGCGGATGTTGTACCCGACGCAGCAAGACTACGATTTCGTCGGCAGCGAAAAATACGACCAGATTCGCCGCCTGGGATGGGGGGCCGTCGAAACCCGTTGGCGCCGCAAAGATGGAACGATCCTCGATATCCTGCTGAGTTCGGCCCCGTTGAATGTCCATAACCTGGCCGAAGGCGTGGTCTTCACCGCCATGGATATCACCGAACGCAAAAAGGCCGAAACCGCCTTGAAGGAAAGCGAGGAACGGTATCGTATTACTGCGCTGATGACGGGTCAACTAATCTACGATTACGACTGCGAAAAAGGTCGAATCCAATGGTGCGGCTCAATCCCCTCCATTACCGGATACACGACAGAAGAATTTCAGTCCGTCGATGTCCACGCCTGGGCCGAAAGGATCCATCCCCTGGACCGCGACAGGATATTACAGGCCCTCAACGCGGCCATGACCTCGGGACAGATCTTTTTAACCGAATACCGGTTCCGCCGAAAAGACGGATCCTATGTGTGGGTCGAAGACAGCGGATCGTTTATTCCCAATCCGGAAGGCAAGCCCCGCCGGATGCTCGGCGCGATGAAAAACATCTCCGAACGAAAGACCGCCGAAGAGGCCGTCCGCGAAAGCCAGCGCCGCCTGGTTACGCTGATGAGCAATCTGCCGGGAATCGCGTACCGATGCCTGAACAATCGCGATTGGACCATGGAGTTCATCAGCGACGGGTGTATGGACCTGACCGGATATCCCGCCTCGGACTTGGTCAACAACGCCAGATTATCGTATAACGATATCGTAGTTCCGGAAGATCGGGATATGGTCTGGGATACCGTCCAGAAAGCGCTGGCGGAAAACCGCGCCTACCAGATCACCTACAGGATCCGCGCCGCCGACGGCGCCGTCAAGTGGGTGTGGGAGCAAGGTCGCGGCGTCTATGACGAGTCGGGAAACCTGGAGGCCCTGGAAGGATTCGTATCGGACATGACCGCGCGAATCCTCGCCGAAAAACAACGGGAGGATCTGCTCAAAACCTTGCAGGTTAAAACCGAGGAACTCGAAAGCATCATCTATGTCAGTTCCCACGACCTCCGCTCGCCTCTGGTCAATATCCAGGGATTCAGCGGCGAACTGGAGGAATCCTGCCGCCAGGTTCAAAAAATCCTGGCCGGAAATACCGTCGCCGAATCGGCCGAACAGCGGCTCACGGAGCTGCTCAGCCAGGACATCCCCGCCGCCCTTGAATATATCACCACCAGCGTCAGCAAGCTCGACGCTCTGCAAAAAGGTCTGCTGAAAATCTGTCGAATCGGCCGCGAATCCCTGGATATCCGCAAGGTGGCGATGAACGACCTGATCGACGGCGTCCTCAAGAGCATCCACTTCCAGACAACCCAGTGCGGCGCCACAATCACCGTCGAGTCATTGTCCGACTGTCTGGCCGACGCCGGACAACTGACGCAGGTGTTCATCAATCTGATCGACAACGCGATCAAATATCGAAGCCCCGATCGTCCTCCGGTCATTCGTATCTACGGCCGCGTCGAAGACAAGCGTTCGGTCTATTCCGTCGCCGATAATGGAATCGGCATCGCTCCCGAACACCAGAAGAAAGTTTTTGAAATGTTCCATCAGCTCGATCCGGCGAATGGACCCCGCGGCGAAGGCCTCGGCCTGACCATCGTCAAACGCATCCTGGGTCGAATGGACGGACAAATCCGACTCGAATCCGCGCCGGGTGTCGGAAGCGTTTTCTCGGTGATCCTGCCGAAGGCCTGATCGCGGGATGGAAATCCACGGGTTCACGATTCGGCTTTGATCTCGGCGACGATCTTTTTCGTTTCCGTCGATTGTCCGTACTGCGCCTGTTTGAACGCCTCGACGGCCTCTTCATGGTTTCGTTTGAAAATTTCGTTGCCCCGAATGACTTCCCGAATCGCCCGTTGGGTGTCGCGCGCCTTCTGCAGGGCTCGCGCGATCCGCGCCCCGGAAACCCCGCCGATCACGCCCGCGACCGCCAATCCCGCCTGCAAAAGCGTATCCGCCGTCTGCCATGGATCGGGCCGCTGCCAGGCCTCCTCTCGTGCCGCGCAAGCAAGCTGACGGTTCGCGTCCGTCAAAACCTGCTCCGCGGTTTGGGCGGCGGGAAGTTCCCTGGGCATGCCGCAATACGCCACAAAGGCCTCGCTCTGCTGCGCCGAAAGATCCGTCAACCCGCACAGTTGCGCGCCGGCGTTTTCGTTTTTCGCCTCGTCGGCCGCCAGTTGCGCCGTGCGATAATGGACCCACGCATTGGCCTTCATCGCTTCGCCCGGCGCGAACCGAAGCTGGTCGCATCCGAACACCATCGCGCAAATGGTCATCGCCATCGTCAGGGTCATCCTTTCTCGTTTCATCGTAAGTCCTCCTGTGTTTTGGGTTTGTTGTTTGCCATGGTTTCCAAAACGCTCAATCGCACTTCGTTCGCAATCGTCTTTTCTCCGATGTCGTCCAGCCGTCGGCCGAATTGTTCGAGTTGTTCGCCGAGCCGGGCGACATCGTAGCTGACGCGATCCAGTCGTCGTTGCGTATCCATCCATTGTCCCAGGATCAGCGACGCCAGCAACACCAGTTGAATCAACATCGCCAGATTCAACTGCCGATCCATCCGCCATCGAAAATCGTTGGTCGTCTGCATTGGATTACTCCCGTCTGGCGCGCATCGATCCGCCGTCGATCACCGTATCGCCGAACCCGTCGCCGTCGTCGTCGAGCCACAATCGGCATCGTTCTCGCGCCCGTTCGTACATACGGCGAAAATATTCGGCCTTGTCCCAATCGGCCGGCGATCCGGCAATGGCCCGGCAGCCATACACATCCGCCAGAATCGCAAACACCTCCGCCGGCCGCAGCGGATCCTCCACGACAATCTGTTCGCCATCCTCGCCGGCGTCGGCGAATCCCGGTTGAATCCCGAAATATTGCGTCAAAAAATACGCCGCATCCCGCCCTTTGGCTTCCAGCGTCAAAACGCGATAACGAACGGCCGTCGCGTCGCCCGGCCCGACCGGTGTCGCGTCGTCGTCGCCCCGAACAACCGAGACCGTTAGCTCCGTCGCCGATTCAACCTCGACCACCTCGAACGCGTCATCGACTTTTCCATCCTCACTGCTCAGCCAGATGACCTGTCCCGCCGCGACTCCTCTGGCGATGAATTGGGCGCCGGTAACGACAAAACTCGTCCCCGAAATCACTCCTCCTTCGCCCCGGCACAAGACCGGCAAACCCATCGCTTCGGCGAATACCGCTGAATGCGCCCGCAAGACATCCACATCCTTTGAAAATCGTTTCATGGTTTTCCTCCTGATGGTAGAAATGGCCTTTTATTTTCCCGTGCAATCCGCGGCGGCAGCCCTCCAATCCCTGCCGCGGCGGTTTGCACGATCCTGCCGACTCGTGCAAACTCCCAACCCTCCTCATCCCCCTCCGTTACCGCGTAATTCCGTAGGATGGGTTGGCTGTGCTTGCGAAACCATGCGAAGGAAGCCCCCAACTTTATGTTGGAGGTCCAAATCCGGCGGAGGAAATAACCCCCGGCATAAAGCCGGGGGCTTTCATCCGCTGTGTTTCCGTATCACGATACGCTCAGTCCGCGGATCAGGCCGTGCGCGGCCTCATTCCGTAACTCCAGCGTGTATTCGCCGATCAATTCTCCGCATTCATAATCGCCCGAACTGGCCAAGGGCTTGTATTGGAAGCTGCGCCCGGCCAGCGGCAATACCGCGATCCGCGACGAATCCAGAAACAACGCCATATCCAGCGGCATCCAACGCGTCGTTACGATCCGACACAGGCCAAAATCGGTCTGATAAGCGTCAATCCGATCGTGAATAGTCGTCTCCGACGACAGATAGTGCCGGATGCCCGACAAAAACTGGTTGATCCGCCGTTTCTGATTCCCGCCCACAACGATCAGATCCACATTGCCGTTGCTGTTCTCCCAGATCTTGCGCAGAACGTGGTTGATCTTGGTTTCGTCCAGATCGGAACCGGAAGGGAATCCCGCGTCACCCACGGCGAAGGCGTTGCTGACCAGATGACGAACGATGCCTTTCATCGTTCGTCGCACCGTTGCGCTGCCCTGAGGATCGACACTCGGCTGACCGCCGTTGATGACGGTGTTCTCCAGGTCGCGAACCAGCTCGCGGAGCCGCTGTTGTTTCTGGAAATCCATCTCGTCGGCCAGACCCAGATGACCCGCCGCCAGATCGCTGCCGCTGACTTCCACCGACGCAGTAAAGATCTGCGTATAGTTGGCCTTGCGCACCCGATTGGTGAACCGCGTCGCGGGCCGATCCGATCCTTCCAGGGCCGCGTTGCCCAGGATCCGGATCGTCAGCCCGTTGGATATCGCTTCGGCGGTCGTGCCGGCGTACGCCCGTGTCACCGTCAGCGTATTGTTCACGACATTGGTCACCAGCATCAGCTCGCGCGAACCTTGCGGCTGGATCTGATCGCCGATGCGGAACCGCCCGCCGTTGGCAACATCAAAAGCCGTCTCCGTCAACGGATTGGAAATGGTCCCATCGTTGATCGTGTCCTTGTTCGGCAACAGATCGTCCTCGATCCATTCGTGCCGCGTGCTGGCCGCGTCGCGCATCGGATCGCCCAGCGCGTTCAGCAGCGGCGTCTCATACGGCGAGAGAATCGCGATCAGATCGCTGACATCCTCCGCCAGTTCGGGCAAGGTGGTCCCCGCCGAGTATGTCGCTTTTCCGGTAAATGGCATGCTTGCTCTCCTTTCGTGTTTTGGGTTTGGTTACGGCCCGTAAGTCGATAGCCCGTTGCTTTCGACTTCACACGGACCGAATTCGGGTTCGCCGGACGCGCATGTATTCATGCACATCCGACCGACGGCCGCTGGCCGCCGCGTTCTGCGCCGCTTGCGCGATCGTCGGGCTCGCGCCCGTTCGTTCCCGAACCCCGGCGGTCTTCGTCGGGATCCGAGTCGTTTGTCGCAGAGGAGCCGCGAACAGATGGGGCTTGTCCTGCCGAAGTCGCTCGATGGCGGCCTCCAGGTCACCGTCATCGCCGAGGCGTTTTCGGGCCAGCAACACGCCCGCTTCGACATCGGCGATTCCCGCGGCCGCAAGCCGCCTGGACAGTTCCCCGTCGTCGCGGGTCGTCCGAAGCTGCTCGGTCAATTCCTCGCGTTCCCGCCGAAGCTGTTCGATCTGCCGCTCCATCTCTTCGGCCTGCTGCTCGGCGGCCTGGGCCCGCTTGCGATACCGAATCGCCTCGCCCACCGGAACCACTTTCTCCTCGCTTTGCCGTTCTTCCAATTGTTCTTGTTCGTTCATGGTTTTCTCCAACTATTTGAATTATGGATATTGGTGCTTGGTAATTATTCGTAGCCGAGTTCTTTGAGAACCGTTTCTTGCGCCACGCCGAGTTCGGTTTTGAGTTTGGCTTCCTGGAGCCGTTCGCTCATGTCTTCCGGCAACGGATTGGGAAAGACAACCTCCACGCGCCGGTCTTCGGGCAAGGTCGCAAAAATTCCATACCGATCCAACAAGTCCAGAACCATCCGCAGGATCGCACAAATCCCCTCGCCGTAGGTTCGCTGCTTGCGAAGGGTCTTGGCGAGCATCCCCATGTAGGTCATCTTCAGCGCCACGCCGCTGGTGAGATTGCCGATCTTGTTTTTCAGCAATCCGGCGACCACCGGAGTTACGCCGCTGATCTTGTCCATCGCCTCGCGGATCTGTTCGATGTGTCGGTCTTCGCTGGGCGAGCCGTCGTCGCCGCCAAAGGCCTCGATTTTCGCCTCGGCGTTGTCCGTGCACCACATGCGCCCCGGCGCAACGGGTCGGTCGTAGGCGCCGTCCAGTCCCTTGACCAGATACATCTTGAAGGATTGAAAGGTAATCCGACTGGCCCGGTCGCTCAGTCGCGTGTTGAGTTCATCCTGCAATCCGATCAACGGCTCGACATCGCTGAGCCCTTCGTAGCGATAGGGTTGCGCCAGATTCTGAATATGCACAACCGGCACCGCCCCCAGAAGATTGTCCCCCTCGGCGACAAGTTCGCCGTCCTCGTATCGCTGCCAGGCCGTCGGACCCAGAATTTCCGTGACCTGGACCGATTGCCGCCGATCGGTCGCCGCGCCGCCCATCAGCCGGGACAACCACCCACCGCCGGTCGCAACGGCGTTTTGGGCCTGGCGAAAGTGCTGCACAAAGTACCGCATTCGACGATAATCCTGCTCCTCCAGGACCGGCAACGCCCGGGGCGCCTCGATCAATTCCAGCGTGATCTCCGAGGCCAGTCGCGCCGCGGTTTCGACCTCGGTTTCGTTGGGACGCGGATTTGAAGTCGAGGGACGGCGCGGCGTCTTCCACTCCTCCCCCGGCCGGATGACGCAATCGACGAATCCGTACACGCTCCCGAGCACCGCCAGTTCCTGGAAAAAGCCCGCACCGCCGGTGCTCGAAATCACAGCCGTAAGAATTCGCTCAATGCTTCTGCGTTTCGACGGCTCCGGCGACGAGCTGACCACCCTGACTCCCTTGCCGAATAAAAAATCCACCATGGCGTTGATCCGCCAGGCGATATCATTTTCAATGACCACCTCTTTACGCTGGATCTGCAGGGCTCGGCGCAGTCCGACCTGTTCAAAACTCCCACAGGGAATCGAGCCGGTGATCCGGGCGGGAAGTCCCATCTCCTGCGCCTGGCGATAGCCGCGAGAACTGTCCCCTTCGCAATCGCAGACGATTTCGGTCGTCGGATTGCCGTAGTACTCCCACAATCGACCAAAGCGACGAAAATTTTCTTGGGCTTGATGTCCAATCAGCCACTCAATGAAAGTGTCCTGTAACCCCGCATCGTTAAAGATTCTCAAATCCAGTCCCATCGTCTTCTCCTTTTGTCAGGTCTTATTTATCCTTGCCTCTCCACCCTACCTGGAATCGTGCACGAATTGTCCGATTTTCCTGCCCCCCACAATCGATAAACCCTTACAGAAAAAGAGGTTAACACTTTGAAGAGACCCGAAAAATAGCAAGATAGTGAAAGCGCATTTTGTACGAAAATTTTGAAAAAACATAAAAGAGATTTAATACGCCCCCCAAAACAGACCTCGGGAAATAGCCCGAGGGGATCGTTGTTTGACCCCAAGCTATCCGGTTACAAGTTATCCAATATCGGTAAAAATCCGGATGTTGGTTTTTGTTGGGTTGCGACACAATTTTCTTGAAATGGATTCTATTAAATCGCTATAATATCGGGAGTAACCTATGCCTTTGGAGAGAGAGACCGGAGAGAGGTTCGTGGAGGAAGTGACTGGCAATGCCGCAACATGCCTTGATGAGTTCCCCCGCGTGATCCTTTCCCCGCGCGTGGCCGTGCAAAGGTTAAGCGATGCGCTCGACAATGACCACTCCAACCTTTCATGGTGAAAAACCCATATTCGAGTCCATGATATTATGACCCTTCAATCCCCATTTCAGGGCCGGAGGGTGGGCCCGATTTTCGTCGCTGTGGATGGGGAATACGAATCGGAAAAACGGTATTTTAAAACTGAATCATACGGAATTGAGGAGACAAGAACATGAATGCGAAAAGGATGGTTTGTTTGTCCATTGTGGCGATGCTGTCGCCGGCGGCGCTGGCGATCATCGCCGGCTTCAACGCCGACATTCACATGGACATTCCGGGGGCGATTGCCAACGATTTCCACATCGAAGGCAAGATCAAATCTGGCCCCGCCGGCGGCGGGTGGAGCAGCCCGCCGACATTGGTGGGTCACATCGACGACCGGTTTCCGAACTTCGTGTATGTGATCCACTCGGATCCGACCAGCCCGGAACAGAATGAGTATTTGTTCAAGGCCGACTGGTCCGGAGCCCCGTACAAATATTGCGACATCCTGCATCTGGGATTATTCTTTGATCTGGAGTGTCACAACCTCGTCATTGAGCTGGTCGGCTGGTGGACCTTCAACGGCCAGCGTCTGGGCGGTTTCAACGGCGGGGCGATTCCCCTTTCGGGATTCATTGTCGAGGATCAGGTTCCTCAGGGCCAGCAACGGATGCGGATCCTGAACGAATCGCAGCGCGGTGGTGGTGGAGGTATAGGAATTGGAATTCCTCTGGAAGTTCAGGAATTGCAGCTTGTCTCCATGTCTCGGGAGATGGCTTTGGAAATGTTCGGCGGTTCACTGGAAAATATTTTTCCCGAACTTCGCCTCGGAGGTCGGCAGGAACAGTTGCCCTGGGTTCCGATCGCCAACAGCCGGGGTCCTATCAATCCGGGTAATCCTCTGCCAGCCCCGCCCGATAGCTTCTTTGATATTTTTCTGGAGGTGAGCATCGGTCCCGGCGGCAATCAATTGTTCCCGATCGAACCGATGCAGATCCAGCCCGGCGGCGTTTTGCTGTCGCGGATGCTGGTAAGATTTTTGAACAACGCTCAGGAACCTGATTTCCGCTGGGTCTGGCACATGCACGAGGCCCACGGTCCCGAGATCCCGGTGGCTGATCTGGGCGATGCCCCTGATACCACCAACAGTTTCGGCGCGCCGATGACGGCCTATCCGGTTCCGGGTCCTGGGATTATCCCCGCGCATTTCCCGACAGTCTATCAGGCCGGCTCGCCGCCCTGGGGGCCGATTCACCTGCAACCGCGGGCGGTGGCCCATCTGGGTCCGATGGTCAGCGGCGAAGTGGAAGCCGATATCGGTCCGGACATGGACGGCCCCAATAACATTCTGCCTCCGCCGGACCAGGCGGATATGGACGGCTTTGACGATTGCCTGCCGATGCCGATCCAGTTGAAGTGGTGCCAGCAGAATCAATTCACTTATCTGGTCAACATGATTAATCCGCAACCGACGCCGATGTTCGTTAATATCTGGTTCGACTGGAACAGCGACGGCGACTGGGATGATACCATGCAATGTCCTTCCGGACTGCTCGTTCCCGAATGGGCGGTTCAAAACCAGCCGATCCAGTTGCCGCCGGGGTTGCATCCGGTGATGACCCCGCCGTTTCCGGCCTGGTGGCTGCTTGGACCGTATGATCATCCGCTGGGGCAGGTGTGGATGCGGATCACACTGGCCGAACAGCCATGGAACCCGCCGATGCCGCCCTTCCCGTTGGGTTATGGCGGTTCCGGCCCGCAGCAGGGATATCGCTTTGGCGAGACGGAAGATTATCTGATCGCCGTTCAGGGTGGGCCGGATTTGGACTGGGGCGACGCTCCGGACACGGTAGCGGCTCCGGGTTATCCGACGCTTGCGGTCAACAATGGCGCGTTTCATGTGATTTCCAATCTGCGCATGGGGAACAACATCGATCCCGAACCGGACGGCCAGCCCAACGGCGCCGCAACCGGTGACGACCTGGCCGGCCTTGACGATGAAGACGGCGTAGCGATCGGGCCGTTGGCTGTGGGTATGCCGGCCTTCCTGACCGTCAGCACCAATGGCGCCGGAATATTACAGGCCTGGTTCGATTTCAACGGCAATCAAAGCTGGGGCGATCCGGGTGAACAAGTCGCCACCGATGTGGCGATCCCCGGGCCCGGAGGACATACGGTCAACTTCATCGTTCCGGCCGGCGCGATTGTGGGAAAGACCTATGTCCGCGTCCGATTCAGTTCCCAGCGCGGACTTCCGTTCTGGGGCGTGGCTTTCGACGGCGAAGTGGAAGACTATCATGTCGAAATCCATAAACCTGCGGTCGAAATCGACAAGTATGCGGATGTCGTCGCGGAAATCGAACTGACCGGTCCTGACGGCGTGGTACAGATGATCCCGGCCGGAGGAACGGCCACGACAAATGTCTATTTTGAAGGTCCCGCCGACGGCGACGCCAACGACAGCGACGGCGACGGCCTTGACGATGTCAAGACCGAGATGACGGCGCTGGATTTGTCGGGGACTTCCCCGCTGGGCGCGTTCACCGTCAAGTTGAGAACCGCGCCGGCCTCCATAGGTGAAATGGAAGAAATGGCCAACAATACCGTCGGCAAACTGGATGTGCCGCCGTTTACCGCCACGGGAACGATTGACAGCTTCTTCGATATTTATGTCGAAATCAATCTGGGCGGGAACAACTATATAACGGCCAAACCGTTACGAGTTCGCGGCACTCTGACCCACAAACCCGCCGCTCCCTGCGATATCCTGATCGGCCAGAACTCCGTGCCGCTGATTGATGCGGCCGGAAATCCGATTGGATACGGCATCAAGCTTTCGGAACTGATTTTAATCCGTTGTCGTCTCGACTGGGGCGACGCTCCGGACAGTCATTTTCTTCCGGGGTATCCGACTCTGGCGATGAATAATGGCGCTCACCACGAGATCGATCCGAAGGTCTTTCTGGGCAATCTGATCGATTCGGAGCGCGACGGCCAGCCGAATGCGACGGCCACCGGCGATGATCTGGCCAAGTTGGACGATGAAGACGGCGTCAAGTTCCTTACCTGGCCGCTGGTCCCCGGCAAGTGGGCCAAGATCGAGGTCAAGGCCTCAGTAGCCGGTCTGCTGTATGGCTGGTTCGACTTCAACGCCGACGGATCGTGGGCCCAGCCCGGAGACCAGGTTTTCAATGCCAAGCCGCTGGTCGCGGGCACTCAGGTTCTGCCGTTCTTCGTGCCGATCACGGCCAAGCCCAACTGCGCCAGCCTCGCCCGCTTCCGCTTCACACGGAGCACGGTGGCTCTGAGCTATGACGGCCCGGACCCGACGGTCCCGGCGCCGGATGGCGAGGTTGAAGACTATCAGATCAAGATCGGCGAGAACTGCGGGATCAAGTGGGTCCAGTTGCCGGATATCACTCCGATGGGCATCGACATCGCGGTGGATCCCCTGCGGACGATCGCCGACGACTTCCTGTGCACCAGCACCGACAAGATCACCGATGTCCATCTGTGGGGTTCCTGGCTCAATGACAAGAAGGGCGCGATCAAAAAGATCCACCTGAGCATTCATAGCGACGACCCGATCGGGCCGGAAGGAGATGACCCGCAGAACGAGTGGTCCAAACCCGATAAGCTGCTATGGTCGATGGACTTCTTCGAAGGGGATTTCATTGAGAAACTCTACGCCAAACTGCCTGAAGGCGAGTATTGGTGGGATCCGATCATAATGGACGGCGGCCCGATCCCCGGCGGCGACACCGAAATCTGGCAGGTCGATATCAAGATTGATCCGGACAAGGCCTTTCTGCAGGAAGGATCCCAGGAAAAGCCCATTATCTATTGGCTGGATGTCCGCGTGGAAAGCAGTGAAGGAACCCGTTTTGGCTGGAAGACGCGGAGATGGCCGGACCACTTCATGGACGACGCGGTGTTTACGGTGGGTTCGGAACTGCCATTATTCTGGCGCGAACTGCGGTATCCGCCGCAGCATCCGTATTATCAGAGCGAGTTCAACAGCATTGATATGGCCTTCGCGATCACGACCCGCGAGTTTTGCTGCGGCTCGGCGGACCTGAATTGTGACGGCCTGGTGGATCTGCCGGACTTTGCGATCTTCGCGTCACAGTGGTTGCAGGTAGCTCCGTAATGAATGTGAATCCCGTCGCCGCAGGAATTTCGACGGCGCGATGATTCATAGACCGCGGCCGGGCGTCAAACGGGCGTCCGGCCGCCTCATGATGCGCAACAATATCATCCATGGACGGCGGAATTCGTTTGACAACGCCAAACCAATTCGGCTATAACCGATCCGGCAAGCATGGAAGATCGGGATTCGGGTGGATTTTCCGGCGGAGGCGAGCGTATGCGTATGTCTGGCAAGCATTGGCAAAGTCAAGGGGAAGGGATCCCGTTGTCGCCCTTTTTAGTATCCCCTTTTTCTCCCTTTTTATTCCTTTTTTCCCGGAGGTCTCTATGAGGATCGTTCGTAAATCCGTCGGAATCGTTTCTGGGATCGCGGCTGTCGGCCTGTTCGTCATCGTCTGGGGGCTGAACGCCGGGCCTTTGGAGCCGTCAGCCCCGCCGGCTTCGACCATGCGGAGCTTGCAGGAGGTCTATGACCTGACCAATTCCCTCAAGGGCGCTGCGCTGCCGGTACCCCTGTATCCCTTTCAATCGGACTTGTATTTGCTGGTTGACGGCATTCCCGGTGACAGTCAGGAGAAAGACCATCGAGACTGGATCGACGCATTCGCCTTCCATTGGGGCATCTCCCGACCGGGACAACTATTTCCCGTCGAAGGCCGACCTCCGACGCCCGTGGCTAATCATGCCGACCTGACGATTGTCAAACGCATCGACAAATCGTCTCCCAAACTCTTTTTATTCTGTTGTTCCGGCTCGCATATACCGCGCGTCAAATTCGAAATCATGAGGATTGGAGAACGCCCCTCTCGAATCCTGTTGTACGAACTGGAGGATGTAATCGTCACCTCGGTCAAGCCCGTCGGGGCCACTCTGGAGTCGTCCTATCTGATGGAAGAAGTCGCCTTTAATTACGCCCAAATCAAAGTCAGTTACACCGGCGTCCGACCGGACGGAACGCTGGAGCACGAGATCACCGCCGGATGGGACCGTCAGGAAAACAGACAATACTAACAGAACCCAATCCCGTTCGGCCGCGGAGGTCGGACGGAATCCGATCAATGGGAATGGCGTTTACGGAAAGGAGATGGTATGAAAACAAGAATTCCATGGATGGGCTTAATCCTTCTGGCGACTGTCGTGTCGTCAACGGGATGGGCGGTAACCCGCACGGTGGATGATGACGGGCCGGCCGACTTCGCGACGATCCAGCCGGCGATCAACGCCTCAAATTTGGGCGACACGGTGTTTGTCATGCCGGGCGTTTACAACGGTCCGATCACGATGAAGGGCGGAGTCAAACTCCTCGGTTACGGCCCGCATGTGACAACGATCACGGGCAACAACACCGCGATTCATGTCGTCAGCTTCAACAGTTCGATCCCGTCTATTTTGTCGGGCTTTCGGATCATCGGTTCCAATCCCGGCGTGAATGTCCCGGGAAGCTGGCATTACAGCGGCGTGTATGTCCAGAGCGGTCCCCTGACTATCCGCAATAATATCATCGAAGACAACAAATCGGGCATCGCCGTGGAAGAGGCCGGGCGACCGTCGATCATCAACAACACGATTGTCGATAATATCACAGGGGTTGTCTTCGCCGGAGACGCCACACCCTTCGCTCCGCCTTTTCGCGTTGCATTTATCTACTACAAAGACGATTCGGGGGCAAAGAATTACGCGAAGATCCTCGGATCAATCGGGGCTTCGCTGACGCCGATTCCCATGGCGGAAATACCGGATGTCTCGTTGACTCCGTATCGCGTCCTGATCGTCGCCCCGGACACCGGTACCCATGGGCAATGGGGCACGGAGGCGATGGTCGCAAAAATCAAGAATTCCAGTATTCCCGTTCTGGGCCTGGGCGATGGTGGCGCTTCGCTGTTTCAACAGATGAGTTTGTCCATCAACTGGAGTAATACCTGGTATGCCAACAACGCCGGGATCTACGCCATGGATCCGGACCATCGAATATTCAAGACGCCCCATACCATTCCGATCCCCAAGAACCGTCTTGTGCAACTGTATGAACGACCGGTCACCGTCCTGGAAGAATACGGGCCCAACCTGTCGCGTTTGGCGATTCTTCTCGGCCGCTCCCCCGATGATTTGAACCACTATTCGCTGGTCCAGGAAAAGATTTACATCCTCTGGGGCTTCGAGGGTACGCCCGATCAACTGACCCGAACGGGAGCGGATCTGTTCGCCAATGTCGTCGCTCACCTCGGCAGTCGGTGCTATCCGGATCTCCCCAATCCGGTGATCCAGGCGACCGGGTCCGAACCGGGCACGCCGGGATACACACGGTATCAATTCCGCGTGACCAACTGGTATGCGTATCCGGATGAGCTCTTCGAGCCATCGCCCGATCTGCCTCCGTGCGGACTCAATGAAAACGCCTCGCGGACCTGGGTGGAAATCTACAACGCTCTCACCGGCAAATATATCTATGGATTCTGTGCGCTGGACGAGGCGCATGATCTGCATGATCGGCTGTCCGTATCATTTCCTACCGGCGAGACCCCGCCGCCGATTTACATCAAGCTGGTGGATCGCAGATGCGACGCGACTTTTCCCTCCAATGCCATCTCGCTGCGAAACTCGGCGTATTATTCTCACACGATCATGAACAACATCATCGCAAGCAACCATACCGGCATTTTCTACTATGCCTTTTTGAACGAAGGTCGGATTTTGTACAACGATGTCTGGAACAACGCCTATCGGAACTATCACGACAATGCGACAGGGACGGTCTTTGTGCCGCAGCCCGGAACCGGCGAAATCAGCGCCAATCCGCTGTTTGTCAATTTGCTCTTCTACCGCCTGACCGACGAAAGCCCCTGCAAGGATACGGGCAATCCGGACTTTTTCTACAACGATCCCGACGGCTCCCGTAACGACATGGGGGCCTACGGCGGTCCCGGCGCGTCGGGACGAGGCGAACATTCCGGCAGCGGATTTATTTTCACATCGGTGGGTAACATCCCGACTTCGGAGATCGTGCAGGAGCTCGCGCAGCCGACCCTGGGTCTGGCGGATGTGGACGCGACCACGGCCCTGGCCCTGGGCATCCCGGCGTATGATGATTCGCCCTTCGGCGGCTCGCTGTATATCAACGGCCTGTTCGGCGATGTGGACATCGCCAACGGAGTCAAGTATTACCAGATCCTGCTGGGCAAATGGACCGGCGACACCCCGCCCGACGAGGACACCGGCTATACAACCCTGACCGACGCCCTCTACAAAATCCGATATTCCATCGACGGCGACGGCGATGTGATCGCCGAACTGGTGAACCTCGGCGCCAAGACCATCAAGGGAGTCCCCAATTGCTATGAGCTGACCTCCAGCGGCTGGTGGTCCAATCTGGATCTGCGGGTGATCTGGAACACGACCGTCGTCCCCAATGGCAAGTACACCCTCAAATGCCGCGCCTACCGTGACCATCCCATAAATCCGGACATCCTGGTGCCGTATTTCCCGGCGGCCAACGATCTGGATCACCTCATCCTGATGGTCAACAACACTTATTGTAATGCGACAATCAACTCGGTCATGTACGATAACGGAACCGAGATTCCCGAGTGTGGAATGATCTCCCTGTCCAGCAACACCGAAAACCTGAAGTTCAATATCACCGCCGAACATCCCGACGGGTACCTGCGGTATTGGGTATTGGATGCCTATTACGGCAAGAACCAGTATGCCGGCAGGATCGCCCAGTCGTGGTATCCCGGCGTGGTCCCGCCGAATGACTGGCCGGGCGTGGTCAATCAGGTGGTCAATTCCCAAGATGGATCGCTGGTTCCGTGGCAGGATTGTGCTTATCAGTTCCGCCTGTGGGCGTCCAGCCGCATCACCAACGGATTCGGCTACTTCGATTATGAACCGTATGCCGATGGATTCAGCGATCACTATTATCTCAAGGTCGGCGATTGTGCCTGGTGCGGCGGCGCCGACATAAACCGAAGCGGCCGGGTGGATCTGGAAGACTTCGCTCGACTGGCCGAGCAATGGATGAAAACCTGCGGACCTACCTGCTTGCCGTAAGTTCAACGAAAGGCAAACCGATGTGAAGTAGCGATCGTTTAGCAAAGGGGATTCCCAAACGGGAATCCCCTTTATTCGGCATGAGGGCAACCGGTGTTGCAGCAGCTTCCGCAGGTTTTGCTGTCGGAGCAGCCGGCCCGGCCGACGGCAAAGCTCGAAAGCCGTTTGGTCATCCGGTCGGCGCCGCAGTGGGGACAGACATGCGGATCGCGCGAGTCGGCCTTTTCGAGAAAATCGCTGACTTTCCCACAGCGGTCGCATTGATATTCAAACATGGGCATACGGGTATTCCTTCTCGACTTGACGATCCTGGATCACGCAAACGCCCGGATTATAGCAAATCAGACCGGTTGTTGCAAGGGTTCCGCAACCCGAAGGTATCGAGCCAGCACGCGGTGCAATTCCTTTCGATCGAGTGGCTTGGTGAGGTATTCGTCACAACCCGACTCCAGACATTTCTCCTGGTCGCCTTTGATGGCCGCGGCCGTCAAAGCGACAATCGGCGTTCGAATGCCCTGCCTGCGAAGCTTGCGCGCCGCCTCGAAGCCATTCAGTCGCGGCATCTGCATATCCATCAAAATCAGATCAAAGTCGTGCCGCAGCGCCTGTTCAAGTGCCGCCTGACCATCGTCCACGATCATCGGCTGCAACCCGGCCTGATTGAGAAGAATTCGCACGAGCATCTGGTTGGTCTTGACATCTTCGGCGACCAGAACCCGCCCCTGAAAACGACGCGGCCCGGATGAGTTCGAATCTTCGGAGATCCGCCCGTGGGGACATTTCTCGACCGATTGGATTTCCCTGTCATTCCCTGCGGGAATCGCCAGAACAAAAATGGAACCCTTGCCGAGTTCGCTGGTGACGGACAGATCCCCGCCAAGCAGTTCGGCCAGATGCCGCGTGATCGCCAACCCCAGACCCGTTCCTCCATACTTTCGCGTCATGCTGCCATCGGCCTGTTCGAAGGCCTCAAAGATCCGTTTCTGGGCCATCGGGTCGATTCCCAGGCCGGTGTCTTCGACCTCGAAGCGGAGCATGGGTTTTCCCTCCGTTTCCTGCACGCTTGTCCGAACCAGGACATGCCCGGCCTCCGTGAACTTGATCGCGTTATTGACCAGATTCATCAGGCACTGGCGCAACCGAACCGGATCGGTCCGAATTCGTTGCGGCAGCGCGGCCTGTTGAACCATCTCAAATCGAAGTCCCTTGATCTTGGCGGAAGGCGCCATCAGAGACTCGATTTCGTTGAGCACATCCGCCGGGGAACAATCCGTATAGTCCAGGGTCATTTTGCCGGCTTCGATCTTGGAAAAGTCCAGAATGTCGTTGATGAGTTCCAGCAGGTGGGTTCCGCTGTTGCGGATGGTCTGGACAAAGTCGGCCTGTTGCGGCGACAGCGCGTCCTGGGCCAGCAATTCCGCGAAACCCAGGATCGCGTTCATGGGCGTGCGGATTTCATGACTCATGTTGGCCAGGAACTGACTCTTAGCGATATTGGCGGCGTTGGCCGCTTCCACGGCGCCGCGAAGTTCCTCTTCCGCCCGTTTCCGGTCGGTGACATCATGTCCTTCGGCAATCAGGCGAACCACTTGTCCCGTTTCATTCAAAATGGGCTTGACCGTGAAATCGACCGTTTGAAACGATCCGTCTTTCGCCGGATGAATGGATTCTCCCCGGAAAAGTTTTCCCGACGCGGCGGTTTGAATGCTGGTTCGGACCAATTCCCGCATCACGGGGCTGTGATCCCACCAGACGGTATCCCAAAACGGTTTTCCCTCCACTTGCGATTGGCTGACCCCCGCAAAATCCAGGGCCGTCTTGTTGATTTCGACCACCCTTCCCTCGGGAGTCAGCAGGGCGATGAACTCAAAGGACGAATCAAAAAACGCCCTGGCTTTTTGTTCGCTTTCGCGCAGGGCTTGCTCGGCTCGTTTGCGGGCGGTGATATCCGAATGGGTCCCGAACATCCGCAGGGGTTTGCCGTCGGGCGTCCATTCCATGACCTTGCCGCGATCGTGGATCCAAATCCAGGAACCGTTCTTGTGCTTCATTCGGCATTCACAATCATACCCCTCAAGCTGTCCGGCAAAATGTTTCCGAAGCATTTCCTCGGCAACCTTCAAATCCTCCGGATGGGTCAAATCCCTCCAGGTCTGAACCGTGGTCGGCCCCAGCTCGGCCAGCGCGTATCCGGCCATCTCGGCCCAGCGCTCATTGAAGACCGTTTCGCCGGTTTGCACATTCCATTCCCAAGTACCGACTCCGGTACCCTCGATGATGCCGGCCAGGCGCTGACGCTCGATTCTCTGGATTTCCTCGGCCCGTTTTCGCTCGGTAATATCGTGGAGAAAACTCTGGGCAATGCCCCGGCCCTCCCGCGATACCACCCTGGCGCTGACCGTCGTCGGCACAAGCGTCCCATCCTTTCGGATATGTTCGCCGTCAAACTCCAGTCGTCCCGTATCGATCAGGGTCTTCATGTGTTCGGCGATCCGCCGGACATTTTCCGGTCCGTCGAACCGGGACAGATGCGATCCGATCAACTCCTCCCGTCGATACCCCAACAGCCGGCAGGTATTGTCGTTCACATCCAGAAGAATCCCGTCAAAGTTGTGGATGTACAACGCGTCGTTGATGTGATCGACGATGGTACGATATCGTTGTTCGCTGCTTCGAAGGGATTCTTCGGCCCGTTTTCGGTGTAGGATGCTCCACAAGCCGTGCATCAAGAGAGTGAGCTGGCGAACATCCGTCTGATCGTAATCCGTCGGTTTGTTGCCCACTCCGGCGACAATGACGATGCGGTCGCCGTCGAAGATCGGGGCGTTCATGTGACGAAGAACAGCAACATGCCCCTGCGGACACCCCTTCTTGTGGGGGTTGGGCTGAGCATAGTCATTGGTAATCACCGGTTTTCGCTGCCGAAGCGCCTCCCCCCACAGACCCGTTTTCTCCACCGGATATTCGATCGGTTTATTATCGATCCGGCATTCCCGCATCGCCGAATGAGACCAGGCGTGCATCGTCAGAACCGTTTCGTCTTCGTTGACAAACGCCAGGTACCCGATCGTGCTTCTCGTCAGGCGGACGGCTTCTTCCATGGCGAACTGACAGAGGACATCAAGGGGTTCGTCGACCATCTGGTTGAGTTGAAAAAGGGCCTCCAGCCGCTGTTCATTGAGCCGAATCTGCTCGATGGCCCGTTTGCGTTCCGAGATATCCTGCACAATCGACAAAACCGCCGGAGATCCGTGAAATTCGATCACCCGCGACGACAGCAATTCGGTATAAAGATGGCCTTTGGCGGTGGTTTGACTGATTTCATAATCCTGGATGGTACCGCCCGATTCGTCCAGCAGTTGGCGGATCGCCCGGACTTGTTCCGGCGAAAGCAATCCCAACTCGACGGGGGTTTTCCCCAGGACCCGATCGCGTTTCAATTCGCTGAAGGCCAAGAATTTCTCATTGACATCAATGAATTCGCCGGACAGCTTGTTGAGGATCACCATGTTCGGGCTTTGCTCGAACAGGGTCTTATACGCCGCTTCGCTTTCCTTCAGTTCGGCGGTGCGCTGGCTGACGCTTTGTTCCAGCAGGATGTTTCGCTCAAACAGCGTAAACGCGTTTCCGGCCGTTTCCAGACCCCGCTCTACTCGTTGGATCAGCGTTTTCTTGATCTTCTCCTCTCGCGCCAGGCGAATCTGTAAATCCTCGACCTGCCTGCGGAGGGATTCGATCTGCGAAGCGTCTGAAGAAACGGGATGGGAATCCGCGGATTGCGACAAGCCGCTATCCTCCAAATGCCACGCCGGTGAGGGTCTGATTGACATGCAGCGCGTTGTATTGTTCGCCGAAAGTGGAAAAACCCAGGAAAGGAACCTGACGGAGAAGGTGTTCGACCGAGCCGACCAATCCTTTGCACTGACACTCGAGGCGACGCAGGATACAGTCAAAACCCAGAATCAGGTTGACTTGTCCCATCTCTCGACGGATTCGGTCCAGTCCGGTCTGAAGATTCTGATCCAGATCCCGCCCCTCGGCCAGGGAAAAGACCAGACCGTTGTCGATGGCGCAGTAAAAGGACAAACTGCCGTCCGGCTCCATTTTCTGAATCGACCGAATGTAATATTCCCCCCCGACCGAGAGAATAATCGGATGTTCTGAAAAAACCTCCGGCCCCAATTGATCCGTTCGCAATCCCAGCCGATTGGCATACGCCTCGGCCGCCGGCTCTCCGTCGATTTCAAATACTCGTCGTCGTACCGTATCCGCCTTGGTTACGACCAGTTTCTCCCCGGTCGGCTGGAAATGCTGGATTCGAAAGGTCCGGAAGGGCGCCTGCGACTCGACCACGCAAAGCACCGCGGCGTCCGACTGGAACTTTCCATCGGCATAGATATGGGTTTTCTCAAACTTCAGGTCGTCTCCGGCCGATCCGCCCACCAGCGGCATTCCCTGCAATTGGGAATACAACAGGGCGGCAACCGGCTCCTCCATGCGGGACAACCCGTCGATCAGCAACAGCCCGAAAGATCGGGTCGGCTTGAAACCCTGGGCGCTCAATTCTCCGGCAAACAGCGCCGCTTGTCGGGCGTTAAACCGGCTCAGCGGGGATAACCCGGATATTTCACAAAATCTGAATATTTTCGATGAACAAAATGTCCTAACT
>CAZXPW010000048.1:0-29551 GCA_964643355.1 uncultured Pirellulales bacterium | reverse complement strand
AGTTTTATCGGACAAACCGCCCATCGTTAATCAGGTTTTGTTAGAGATCCTAAGTCAGTTCTGAGAAGACGAATGTTTTTCAGAGGACGATTTCATGACAATCGCTCGAATGTTGTCTGTGCCATGGGAATTGTTCTTGGGTCGATTCCGAATAGAAAACGCATCTCGTCAGTGTTTTTCTCGTCGCATGGCTCCGTGACTGGTAGTTATGGATATTTCTGAACAACCGGATTATCCTGTATCTGACCCTCAGACCGGCAAGGTTCAAACCCTCTCCCAGCGGGCGGTACGGGGCGGCCTTTGGGTTGTTGGCATCAATGTATCCAACAAATTGCTGAGTCTTGCCAGTTTGTTTGTTCTGACCAATCTTCTGGGGTCTGCCAAATGGGGATTGTTGGGCATCGCATCACTGGTTATTTCGACGCTCAATACTTTTACCCAAACAGGATTCACGGCGGCTCTTATTCAGAAACACGACGATGCTCGCGATTGCCTTGATACCGCCTGGACCATTGAACTGATCAGAGGAATTCTGCTATGTGGAATTTTGTGGATTGCGGCCCCGTCGGCGACATATTGTTTCGATCAAGACGGAACTCTGAAATCCTCTCATTTTCGAAATCCAATCCCTTTTTTCCACAGTCTCCGTGATCCAAAGGATCCTTTGTCCAAATTTCTTTACGCGGGATTATCGCCGGAGATTCGATCCCAGATTAACTCTTTGCAGCCCGATTCGATCCTATCCGACCAAACTCTGCGTATTGCATGTAACGACCTTAATCGTCTGATGACCGATGGCGACTGGGATCAACCGGATTTGTTGTCGACCGTAACCTTGTCTCCGTACACGCTGAAATTGATTCAACAATCGGACATTCCTCCCCTCCGCATCCATCGCCGTATTCTCCAGGATGCCTACCCTCAATGGATTTCCGAAACCGTAATCGATCGCGATACCATCCAGGGGATTATCCGGCTTTTGTCTCTGATCCAGGTAATCGGGGCGATGATTAACATCGGAACAATCTATTTCAAAAAAGATCTGCAGTTTCATCGGGACTTTATCTTTACGATTACTTCGTATCTGATCGAGACCGTCGCGACAATCACGCTGGCTTTCTGGACCCGAAGCGTTTGGTCGCTGGTCTGGGGAAAGTTGGTAGGGGTTATACTCAAATGCATCTTCAGTTACTTTGTTCACCCCTATCGACCGCGGTTTCGCATTAACCTGGAACAGGCCTGGGAGTTATGGACATTCGGCCAATGGATCTTTTTTGCGGGGATTCTGGGATTTTTCATCGCAAAAAGCGATCAAATTTTGGTCGGGAAACTTCTGGGACCGGCCACGCTCGGGCTGTATGTTCTGGCCAGCAAGTTCTCCTATGTCCCGGCAACCGAAATCACAACTGTCCTGACAGAAGTGACCTTCCCGGCTTATTCCAAAATTCAGAACGACATCCCTCGGCTTCGCAGCGCTTTCCTGAAGGTTCTGCAATTGACGACTTTTCTTTCGGTGCCCTTGTCCGGCTTGGTTTTTTTCCTGAGCCCGGATTTTGTTCGTGTTTTTTTCCGTGAGGAATGGTGGCCGATGATTCCCGTTCTTCAGATTCTGGTCTTTCGCGGCCTTGTCTTTTCGATCCATGCGACCTTCGGTTCCATCTTTCGGGCCGTGGGAAAACCGCATATTACGGTCTATCTGCAAATTGCCCGAATGATTCTCATGGCGATCCTTCTGTATCCGATGATTCTCCGATGGCAAATCCTGGGTGCCGCGATAGCCCTGGTCATTATCGCTCTGGCGATGCAGCCGTTGGGGTATTACATCGTCATGCGGATTCTTCGGTGTTCCGTACAGTCCATGGTTCGGATCATCTGGATCCCCCTTACCGCCACGATTAGGATGGTAGCGGCCTTATACGGAATCCGTCAATGGATCTGTCCCCACCAATATAATATCTGGACTTTGGGGGGATTGGGACTGGCCGGCGCTTCTCTGTATCTATTGGCGGTGATGATTTTCGAATGGGCTGGCTATTGTCACATTAGACCCATTTTTACGGAAATTCTTCAGACGCTCCTTCGAAAACGATCCTCGCAAGTGGCGGCCCCCCCGTCTTTCGCTTCGATCGAGGAATCCTGATCCGCAAGCCCGACCGGCTGGCGTTCAGGTCGGCTTTTCTCTTGCCCAATCGGAGGTCTTCGGTTATGTTTTCTTTTCGTTTGGCGAAAATGGTGTTTCCAGCAGGAAGATCGTGCGTGCGGCGTCGTATTCAGGTTATGCAGGAATCGTGGAATTATTTACTTATCCTCGACGCGTGTCGATACGATATGTTTGCGCAATTGTCGAATCGCTTTTTCCCCACGGGTTGTTTGGAATGCGCAGAAAGCGTCGGAACGGCGACCGTTGAATGGAGGGATCAATCGTTTCCCGGCTGGTACCCCGATATCGTTTATATTTCAGGCAATCCCTACATTAATGCGCGAAAGCCCATCTTTAATTTCTATGGTCCGGATCATTTTCACTCGATCGTCGATGTCTGGGCGACTGCGTGGGATCCGATCGCCGGAACCGTCTATCCGGATAAGGTCGTGCAGGCCGCACTCTGCGCCCTCCGCGACTTTCCGGGGAAGCGTCTTATCATCCACTTCCTCCAACCCCATGCCCCGTATATCAGCCAGGCCGGTTTCCTGCCGGGTTTTCCCCCACCCGATCTCGACAAACAATCGGTTTTGACGGGTATTCCATGCGCCGACGGAGAGACTCCGCGACAACGGAAATGGTTTCGCCGATTATGTCCGATCGCCACACCTTTTCTGCCCACCCCGGGGAGGTGGTACATCGCCCAATGGCTGGGGATGCCGCCTCGTGCTCCCATGGATAGCATTCGCCGCCGTCTCGGAAGAGACGGCTTGCGACAGGCCTATATGGAAAATCTTGAATTGGTTCTAAAAGAAGTCGTCCGTCTGCTCGACTATCTTCCGGGCCGGATTGTTATTTCTTCGGATCATGGCGAGCGACTCGGGGAATGGGGGAACTATAGCCATAGTCCTCGTTCCTCCAGCCGATATTTACGCCAGATTCCCTGGCTCGTCATCGATCAGCCATCCAAGCCCCGGTCTATCCCCGAGAACATACCCAGTCCCTCAGTCTCGTTTCCTTCGGAATCCATTCCTATTGAAGAACAAACCCGAATCGATGAGAGATTGAGGGATCTTGGATATCTGGAGTAAGGGCAAGATGAAACGACGGGTATTGCTATTGGGGATCGATGGAGGTACATGGCGGGTTCTTCAACCTGCAATGGACTCCGGGAATATGCCGTTTCTCTCAGAATTATGTCGGCAAGGTTGTCGCGGAGTCCTCGAATCCACCATTCCTCCCAAAACGCCTTCGGCCTGGACGACTTTTCAAACCGGCTGTAATCCCGGAATCCACGGGGTCTATGATTTCGCCCTTTGGGATCGAACAACCCGCAAGATCAATTATGTCAATAGTCGTAATTACTCGGATACGCTCTGGGATCGAGCCGGATCCGCCGGTCTTCGGGTAGGCGTTATCAATGTCCCGATGACCTACCCGGCCTGGCCGATCAACGGGTACATGATTACCGGCCTGATGACTCCCAGTCTGGAACGAGACTGGACCTGGCCGCCTGAGCTGGCCTCTGAAATCCTGGCTATCGTACCCAACTACCATGTTTTCTCTTTCGAAAGCGCCCGGCGGGGAAAACCTCATCGATACCCGAAAGAATTTCTCGACCGAATGTCCGAAGTCTCTCGAAATCGGACTCGGATTGCTTTGCACATTCTTCACAAAGAGCCGCTGGACCTGTTCATGGTTCATTTCCAGGCCCCCGATGTGGTTCAGCATGCCCTTTGGGGGTATTTAGATCCGGGTCATCGGAATTACTCCCCTCGTATCCGAGACATGATCTGGGGAGACTTTTACCGATGTCTGGACGAGCAATTTCGGATCATTCACGACGCCTTCCAGGCCGGAGGAGGCGATTGCCTGACGCTGGTGGTTTCCGATCACGGTTTTCAAACCCATAGTCACCAGTTCCAGTTCGGCAACTGGTTGATAAAGGAGGGATTTCTCAAAATCCGAAAAACCCTCCGTCGGTATGCGTTCTTGAAAGACCTATTATACCGAACCGATCTTTTCGGCTTTAAACCGATCCTGAACCGATCCCGCTTTGGCCGCAAGATCATTGCCGCTGTCAGCCAACCCGTCTTCGAGTATGACTGGGAACACAGCCGTGTCTATTCTTTCGGCCAAACCAGTGACGGTTTTGTATTTTTCCTCGATACCGATCCAGAGCTTCGAAAACAAACCGAATCTCAACTGGATGAAAAAATCCGGCGCATGGTCAATCCCGACACCGGCCTTCCGGTAATCGAAAAAATCCTCCCGCGAGATCAAATTTACCGCGGCCCGAAGCTCGACACCCTGCCCGATTGGATCCTGAAACCGCTTCCCGGAATTACCGTCAACGGATATTTCAATCCATTCCGGTCCGGAATTCTGTTGCCCATTCGCAAGGGACGGGATTTCCACATGGGCACGCACCACCCGGACGGAATTTTGCTGGCCGCCGGCCCGCGAGTCCGATCTGCCTCCCGTATCGCCGGCGCCAACCTGATCGACATCGCTCCGACCCTCCTTGCCTGGCTGGGGATACCCGTTCCAAAATCCATGGAAGGAAGAATCCTCCAAGACCTGTTTACTCACAGAATATCTAAGGCGCAGGTGGGAAAATTCCCCTCGGCCTCCTCGCCGGCTGTCTCCGACGCCGAGGTCTATTCCAAAGACGACATTCAAAACATCGAAGACCGTCTTCGGGATTTGGGGTACATTGAATAATCCCTCCGATTGTCATTCATCCGGCGACGGCGATCTTGTTTTCTTTCTCCTACGAAACGCATCGATTTTGACGATGGTCGCCATTCAGAAACACAAATGGAATTTAGCGGATCGAGTTGAACTTCTATCGCCGTATCATCGTATCAAAAGATAGAGCGATAGAGGCATGGGTTGGAACAAACAAGTTTCTATATGAATCATTTTCCGAGGAAGGACGGACATATGCCGTTGGCCCAGGAACTCAATCTTCGTCGCGGTTTCGCCACGGTCGGCCATGAGGCCCTTTTGAATATCTATTTCACCGCCGTATGCCTCCGAAAATTCGCGGTACTATTCCTGGAACCCTTCGGCCTGACGGATGTTCAGTTAAATCTCATGATGCTGCTTCGGCATCAACCTCCGTCCGGGGAGGGTCTCAGTCAGAGCGAACTGAGCGACATGATGCTGGTCAATCGTCCCAATATCACCTCGCTGATCGACCGGATGGAACGCGACAAGCTGGTCCTTCGAACCGCGACGACCGACCGCCGCTTCAACATTATAAAGCTGACACGCCGGGGTCGGGCGTTACTGGATCGCGTCGAACCGCGTTATGCCCGAGAGGTTTCGCGGGTGATTTCAACTTTGTCCCAAACGGAGCAGAGGCGGCTCATCCATCTTCTGGAAACCATTCGCCGTACCCTTCGCGGCGGGTAGATACGGATTTCTCCGCGGTTTTGGACGCGGACTCAATAGTTCATATATAAACTATTAGAGGATTTTTCGAAAGGGCGGCCGATGCGAACTTTCCGCGTTCATCCAAGATGGTTTACGATTCGCTGGAGAGTCATTGGATTAATCCTGCTCCTGATCCTGATGGGATTTGGATATGTCGGCTGGCGCATCTATTGGGTTCTTCAGTCCCGACCGATGGGTTCCGGTCCGACGGGACCGGCGCCCAATCCTCAATCGTTCACCCGGCCGTGGCGGGAGGGAAAAATTTGTGTCCTGGCGCTGGGTGACAGCATCACCCGGGGTTACGGCGCGACCCGAACCAGCCATTATGTATCCCTGTTGATCCGTAACGATGACGATCTGTATCCCGACATGAAAGGATTGGACCTTCAAGCCGTTTTTCCCCGTCTGGATTCACTGAATGTGGCCGTGGATTACACCACGACCAAAGACCACCTGATGTGTCAACTGCCCCGGATCCCGACTTTCGATTCCGACATATTCGGCGTCGTGTTAATCACCAGCGGCGGCAACGACCTGATTCACGATTACGGCCGTTCTACGCCGCGGGATGGCGCCATGTACGGTTGTACAATCGATCAAGGACGGATCTGGACGGCTCGGGTTCAGGATCGGCTCCGCCAGATCCTACAAGGGGTCAACGCGAAATTCCCGGGCGGTTGCGAGATCTTTCTGGCCAATCTCTACGACCCCACCGATGGACTTAGCGATCCCCAAAACTTCGGACTTCCCCGCTGGTCTGACTCAATAAAGGTCTTGGCAGAAATGAACCGTCGCATTGCTGAACTTTGCACGGAATTCGCCAATGTGCACTGCGTGGATATTCATTCTCCCTTCATGGGGCATGGAATTCATTGTCGTGACTGGTGGCGAAAATGCTATCGACGCCAGGATCCCACATGGTGGTACAGCCCCAATCTGGAAGATCCGAATGTTCGGGGACATGACGCCATCCGCCGATGCTTCCTGCAACAGATTATCCAGGCGATAGCGTCGGAACCCGATACGGAAACGCATACTCATTAACAATGATTGTCCAGACCATTTCAAGGGGACAGAAAGGAGGTCCTCATGATTACCGGTTCGGTCATGCGGTACCGTCTATTGGGATTGGCGATGGGAACATTGTTGGCGGCGGGCAACATCGATGGAAGGTTGGCGCCGCTTCAGTGGGTATCGTTGGGAGGATTGGCCGCGGTCGCTGCCGGAGGCCGATCTCTGAAGACGATGGTCCTGACGGGCTTCTACTCGGGGCTTGGATATACTCTTCCACAGATGGCTCTATTGAGGTTGCCGGCACCGATCACGGCGATTCTGATGATGGATCTGATCACGGTCATGATCCTTCTATCCACAGCCGCGGGGCTGGTTCTTTTCAGGCCGGGGGTTTTTTCCGTCATTGTTTTTGCCGCTGCCGTAACAATCCTGGACTGGATCAACTATACTGTTCTGCCGATATGGGGGACGGCTCAATCCCTCGGCCGGTGTTGGAGTCAATGGCCGCGATGGATCGGATTTGTCTCGGTCACCGGTATCAGCGGAATTGTATTTGTTCATACCGCAGTATCCGCATGGATCGGTATTGCCATTGCCAATCCTGCGATTCGGCGTCGCGCATTCTGCATGATGATCGTGATGTTGTTTGTTGTGAGCATTCCATCCCTATTCGGCCCGGCGAAATCAACGGAATCGCTTCGCGTTGCGGCCGTGGGGTATGACAGTCGAAAACGGCCGAACCAGTTGTTATTGGATGAACAACAGACCCTGGATGAGCGATGGAATGAACCAATCTCCCAAGCGGTTCAACAAGGAGCCCGATTGATTGTTTTTCCGGAATTGGCCTTTGAGGTTGGTCAATCGAACCGTGATATCTTTCTTCAGCAATTGTGTCAGACGGCTTTCCGATTCGGAATTGCGATTGTGGTGGGGTATTATGATTCGACGGAAAACGAAAATAGGGCTCTGCTGATTCCATCGACCGGGAAGCATCCTCTGCACTATACGAAAACGCATTTAACGCTTTTTGAACCGTTTCAAAAGGGAACCGGCCGTCTGCAGCGGATCCGAGTCGACGGCATTTGGATCGGAGCGATGATCTGCCAGGATGACAACTTCACGTCATTATCCCGCCAGTATGGCCAATCCGAAGTCGGTCTTGTGGCCGTCCCGACGATGGACTGGAAGACCGTCCGCTATCCCCATCTGCAAAACAGTATTCATCGTTCAACCGAATCCGGATATGCCATCGTACGGGCCGCAGTTGACGGCATTTCGGCGGCCATCAGCCCACAGGGACAGCTCCTGGGCCGAATCGACCACCTTCGGGACAACCGGACACTTCTGGTCGCCGATGTTCCGTGCGGTCGGGGTGGAACTGTTTATGCTCGGCTCGGGAACTGGATTGTCTGGCTCAGCATGGCGATTGTCGGCGTATATGCTCTGCGGTTCTGTCACTGGTGTCCCAACGGTTTATGCCTCCTGTGCCCCATCTACATCCAATATCAGATCCATCCATTGTTGGGTAGAGAAATGGAACCGCAAATCGACAATCCTCAACATTCCTCCAGTATCTCCATATTGAAGGTGTAACGCCAATCTCCCCCTATCACTGCACTTTGGCTTCCAGTTTGATATAGTCCAGCCCAAACATGTATCTCTTGACGGCTTTTTCGTTGGCGGCGACGATCCTGATTTTCAGAACATGGACGCCTTTATGTAGCGGCAAAATACCCAATTCGATCTCGGGCATCAGGATAACTCCGTCATTATAAAGATCGATCGGTCCCCCAATCTCCTGGCCGTCGAGATACAACTGCACGATGCCGTAATCGACGGCCTTGGTCATTCTCGCGGAGATACGATAGGTTCCGTCGTTTTCGACTGGAATGGTCAAATCCAATGTGTCATTGGGTTTGGCGTCCGTCCACCACAGGTGTGTCCGATTGCTCCATAGATCGCCGTACCCACTCATGTCCTGCGGCCGCGGATTGCCGGCCGACTTGGCGATAATGGCCAGGTCCTCGCCTTCCATGACGCCGGGTACGCGGTAGGTCTTGGGACCAACCCAATAGCCCAGTCGTTCGGACAAGGGAAGCGGTTGATAGGGGTCATCCTGTCCGGCGGCCTGGTACCAATAGACCGTTGCATCGTACAGTGTCGGCCAGTGGTTCGGAAAATATTTCTCGATCGCCCCTTCAAACGAAGTCTGGAACGGAATATTGTCAGAAATCTGCCACCGGTTTACCGAGATATGGCCCTTGTTGTTATTGCTGAGGGTCTGGTTGTGATACGCATTCGAGAACAAGGTCGGATTGCCCCAGGCATAACCGAAATAGTCCTCGGTTCCGGTCCCGAAAGTTGACGGAAACTTTTCGCCATCGACAAAAAACTTTTCGTCACCCTCGCCCCACCAGTAATGCCCCCTGCACCACTCGACCTCCGAGCACGGCCCGCCGCGCGGATGCCAGACATTCAGTGCCACCCCGCAAAATCGCCCCCGTCCCTTTGTCGTCAGGATCGTCCAGTCCGGCCATCGTTTCGGATCGGCCGGAACGAATGCGTCGCGGTGCCACTTGGCGTGAAACCGTCCAAGCTGCTCGATCGGATGCTTGAGTGGTTCGTACACCGACTCTAACTCCAGAGTCCGCGGTTTATCACCCTCATTGATGAATTCCCACCTGGTATGCGAAACAAACGGCATATACCAGTTGCAATAGAATCCGTCGTTGGTCATGCCCATTGGGAAGGAACGGAAGGGGTTGATGCCAGGGGCAGTACCGAAGAAGTCCCCCAGCGGCGACCACACGGCGGGACTCTTTTCGTCGTCCCAGGTGATCTGCAAAACGATTTCCCGCAGAGCCCGGATTTGTTCGTTCCGATCCTGAATGTCGAGTTTGACGCGAAATCCCGTTACCGCTGCCGGTCCGTCCATCTCGGCTGTAAACGATTTTCCCGGATCGATTGTGACCGTCCTTTGGGCCGTTGCCGCAATCAGCGAGTCGCACTCGGTCAGGATTTTGTCGGCCTTGTCCAGTGCCGCCGTTTCTTCCGAAGACAGCTTCATTGAAAAAGTCGGCATCACTGTGCCCTTCGGATAAGTCGAATATGTGAAATGATAAAACCGGCCCCACTCACCCTCCACGACAATTTTACAGGATCTCTGATACGGAATCGGGATGTAACAATTTTGTCCCTTGGCCGTCTCATGTACCAGCGCCGGCCGGGTAAACGGCTCGATCGTCCGGTTAAACAGGCCGATGAACGGCACATCGATCGTAGGAGTATCCGAGCCGTCGAGAAAAAACCGGATGTGTCCCTCTTTGGGCATCGCCGACCAGATCCGCCAGATGCAACCCGGTCCCGTCATCTCGGCCAGCACCAGCCGGTCGCCCTCTTTGCGAATGTAACCTTCGCCATCCCCGTTGGCTTCCCATTTTTGGTACTGGCCGGTTGTCGGGTCATATCGGCTGGTCCGGTCATAACTGGCCCACTGGCCGCAGGTCTCATCGGGATCGGGTAAAACGGCCAGCCGTTCCAGATCGGTCAAGCGACCAAGGAGATCCACATACGAAAGGGTTTCCGCTTGAACAGGGAAGGCAAGAAGAATCCCGACGAATACGATACTCCAAATCGTTCGTAGCATTGTTGGTCTCCTGAAACGAGATTGGTACCCGATACGATAACAAGACAATCATGACTTCGCAAGAATCAAACCCGTGACCATATTGCGTTTAAAGGTAAAAAGTGGACGCCTGAATAGGGTTGGATAGAATACCCATATGGATTGTATTTTTCAAATCGCGATATTTGAAACCGAGTGGGGAATGTGCGGCCTGCTGTGTCGCAACGCCCAAATAGTTCGTTTTTCTCTTCCCGATAGAGCCGAGAGAATAGGGAAATACCTGACTCGGGGAATCCCGGAGACCATCATACAAAATCCGCGGGCTGGGTTGGAATTGCAGAATGCGGTACGGAAATACTTTCAGGGACAACCGATTGAGTTCGATCGGTTCGCGGTAGATCTATCGGCTCTGACCAAGTTCCAGCAACAGGTCTTAACCGCTTGCAGGGGAATCATCTATGGTCAAACCGGCACATACTCCGAATTGGCCGAACAAGTGGGCAGACCGAATGCAATTCGGGCCGCCGCTTTGGCCCTGGCAGTCAATCCGCTCCCCTTGATTATTCCTTGCCACCGAATACTCCGCAAAGACGGAAGTCTCGGCGGTTTTTCCGCAGCCGGTGGCGTCGGAACCAAGTCGCGGCTTCTCGAACTGGAACGCCAGTCATCACTTCGTCCTGGCCGCCCCCGAATACTTCGCGAGAAAAGAATGGGGCTGGTGGGGACCTATCGCCATCAACCACGGCGATAGCAGCGTCGTTGGATTTTGTGACGGACACTCCGAGGTCCGCCTCTGGCGCGACAATTTCACAATCGATTGGGTCAACAAACTTATCACCCAGGGCGGCGGAAACTACGGCCAGGGATACCCGCCCGAAGAGCAGCGTTCCGATATCGATGATAGGGCCCGCGGTTGGGCCTTTCGCCAGAAGTTACCCCCCGTCCCGGGAATTTTGGTGGGGCCGATGTCGACCGACAAATCCGAGGTTTCCTTGGGGAAGAGGGTGGTACTATCAAACCGAATGGTTACGCCTGACCTGCGACAGACATAACTCCCGTTACGAATACGACTGCGAGAAATGCATCGGCGGATTCGACAAGCTCAGCGGCGAAATGCCGGTGCGCCAAATGAAATCCGGTCTTGGCCTTACCTCAATTTTTACACCAAAGGGAAATGCGGGCATTAAAGAAAAGGGGCGGGCTTTCAAACCCGCCCCGAGATCGTTACAGAAACAAAGACGACAGTTACGAACGACGACGCAGAACCAGAGCGCCAAGACCCAGCAGAGACAGGGTCAACGGTTCGGGAACGCCGAAGAACTGAATTTCGGCGATTTGCATCAGGTTGCCCGACACCTTCAAAGTCGGGAACATGATCTTGTAGGAGGCAAAGACCTCGCTGTTGTCAACGGCGATCATATCACCCAGCGTGTTACGAGCACTGGGCAGAGAGATCGTTCCCGAATCGATCAGGGTCCAGATCTCGGCCAGCCCGGTGCTGTTGTCCGTACTGATGATCGCTTCATTGGTGCCATACAGTTCCCAGGTCGCGGGATCGCGCCCTTCGGCGTCATTGGCGGTGGTGATCTGGAAACCCTTGACCAGCGTCAGACCACTGGAGGGAGTCACGATCAGTCCGGAATTCGCCCCGGCGAAATTCAAATACTTGTTGGTCGTGCCGTCAATGGCATTGGCGGGATTTTCCCCGGCCGGATAGGAACTTTTCGACTTCATTCCGTCGGCATCGATCGCCAGGATCGGATCACTGGCGGCCAGAAAACTGGTACCTGAGCCATCCGAGGACTGGAAGAACGACACATCGGCGATTTGCATGGAATTCGTCGCCGCTGCATCTTTCAGGGTCGGATACACCATCTTGTACGAGGTGTAGGCCGTGCTGTTGGCAACCGATACAACCGGGCCGACCGTGAAGCGAGTATCGGGCAATGTTACCGTGCCTTCGCCGATCAGGGTCCAGTTCTCCGCGTTCCCGATGCTGTTGTTGGTGCTGGTAATCGCATCATTGGTTCCCCACAAAGCCCATCCCAGAGGATCACGCTGTGCCCAGTCATTGGCGGTCGTCAGGGTGAAGCTCTGCAAAACCGTGGCACCCGCCGTTGCGGAGGTTACGATAAATCCGCTGTTCTCACGGCCAAAGTTCAGATACTTGGTGTTCGAATTACCGTCCAGTGCCTTGTCCGGCGATTCAGCGGCCGGATACGAACTATCCGGACCTGAATGAACTGCCAATACGGCATCGCCGGGCGCCAGCAGAGCCGTCATGTCTCCATAACTGCTTGCCGAAACCAACATAACCCCCACAACCAAAACCATTTTCAACTTTTTCATTACACCTTACCTCCGAAATTAATATTGTTTTATTGAACAGACCTCATCCATCCACAATAATGAAAGGCAAAATCCCTTCGCCTCCGGTTGTTTTCTCACCCTACCGGTAATCAACAGAATAGCGGAATATCCCTGAATTGTCAAGGTAAATCTTCATGATTGCCGGATTTTTTATCGGACATACAAACCAAACATACAGAGGGCGGTATGGTTTTTTCGAAAGGTAAAGTGGCCCCTAAAATTCCATAAATCATTTTTATGAAAGAAGTTATAGTTTTATAGGGGTCTTTTTCGGCGAAACTTGTCAAGGCCAGATGGCAGGATCGAAGGTGCCAACAGAAGGACGGCTCGAGAGCAAAAAGGTAACCGGGCTATATCTGCTTAGAAAATCCGATCATGCAACCTAACCTTATCGATCAAAGGAACCAGAAAGTCCAAGAATGTCAGGACTTGAACCGACTTCGATCAATGAAATGGAATGGGGCAAACCAAATGGTTTGCCCCATTTTCAATTAAAGGTCCGTCGGTTCCTCCGAAGCCAGATGGGCAAGTTATTCTCAACGGAACCATTTGGCCGACCAGTCAATCAACTTGACCGCTAACGAAGGCACAAATACGCGGCTTGGGTCCAGAGCCGGGGCGACCCCATCCGGCGCGGAGGCGGTTTTGTACGGTGCGGTGTAAAGCGTCAGACCGTCCAGTTCCAACTCCAGCGACCAGGAAATTTTGCCCTTGTTTGTCTTGACAATTCGCATCCGATCCGTGCCAACCGGAAAAGTCGCAGTAATCGCACCCTTGGTCACAATCAAATCGACGGGGATCAGTTGTGGGAGTTTCTGGGTGCCGTCTTTGGGATTGGTGACCAGAATTTTTTCGCTGGTCAGTGTCATCGTTGCTCCCAAAGCTGAAATTGCCGGCGCGGCCGGAACAAACAGGATCGACTCGAGTTTTTTGAGATCAAATCCCATCGCTTTCGCGGCCAACCTGGCAATATCCGTATTTTCAATGGTTCCCAGATTCGCCGTATTCCCAAAAGCATACACGAACAAATCCTCGCCGGTATGACCGTTGGTCGTCCAACCAATGTTGGAACGGCGGCTCATCATCGGTCCGACCACATAATTCAAACCATAGGTCGCTACGGCCGGCGCAACCGGAGGGACCAGCTTCTCGTTGATCAACGCTGCGATTCGAGTCTGGATTTGCAGGACTTCCTCGTCGGTCAGTTTTGTCTTGGGGTCGTCAACCGAGATTCCATAATACACGGCCATCGTCGAACGAACATCCGCTTCCGAAACATCATCCTTGACCCCGTCGCCGTCGCCATCTTGGGCCAGGTCGATCAGCAGTTTCTCAACGCCTTCGCCGGTCAGACAGGCCTTGGTCAACGGCTCGATCACGGAAGCCCAGCTCATTTTGGAATAGGTTTCATCCGTCGATTTGTTTCCGATGGACATGCCGCCGTTTCCGTGATCGGCAAAAACGAGAACCAGCGTATTTTTATCGGCTTTTGCGAATTCCAGCGCCGTGCTGACGGCCTGATCAAAAGCGATGACATCGCTCAAAACCCCGATCGGGTCGTTGGCGTGCGAAGCCCAATCCACTTTGCTGCCTTCGACAAACAGGAAAAATCCTTTTGGATTTCCCGATAGAATTTCAATGGCTTTCTCGGTCATTTCCGCCAGCGACGGCTCTGTGGGCGCCGTAATCGGACGATCGAATTCGTATGCCATTGCATCCCTGGCAAATAATCCCCAAACCCTGGAAATTCCGGGGGTCAGATTCAGCAATTCATCTCGTTTGGTGATATATTCATATCCCCGATCCTGCAAAACCTCGACGAGATTCTGTTTGTCGATGCGCATTCCACCCTCTTCCTTGGGGATCAGATACTGGGATCCGCCGCCGAATACGACATCGATATCCAGATAAACCTGCTGTTCGGCCAGTTCGTTATAGAGCGAGCGATTGGGGACATGGCTGGAAAAGACGGCGGGGGTGGCATGTTGAATATTGGAAGTGGCCACCAGACCCACGGATTTGCCGACCCGTTTTGCCCCTTCCAGAACCGTCGGAATCGGACGATAGTAATCCTGGGACGACGACAATGTATATCCCGGAACTCGAATGTCGTCGGGCAGAACGGAAATGAACTTATCGGCCGATTTATACCCGGTCGCAAATGCGGTACCGGCCGGCGCCGAATCGGTCACCATCGAGTTGGTCGCCCAAGTGCGTTGACACCCGACATTCATATCATCGATGGCCAGCGATGCCGGTTGCGGATAAGCCACACAGTTGCCCTCCTTCGCCGAGGATTCCGGATCCCAGTGAAGGTACCACCGGGTCAGAGTGGTGTGGGTAGCGCCACAGCCGTCCGGAACCATGACAATGACATTTTTCATTGGGCGTTGTTTGCTGACCGGATCCGCTCCAGTCATTGCCGTGAAGATTACAAGGATCATCCATACAAAAGGGAACATGTTCTTGACCGTTTTCATGATCTGTCTCCGAATAGGTTTTCGATTATTGGTGCATCCATTCCCCGAAAACCCGGCCTTTTGCACCCGAAAGACCAAGTCCGTATTCCTTGTTGTAGAATCCGTTCTTTTCACCCCCTTTCTTGTTAATGGTTTTCATTCTCGGTTCTCCGGATTCCATGTTTGAATCCTGCTTCGAAGAATTCCAAATTGGCCGCCAGGATAACCGGTTTGCATTACGGCTTGATTGAGGCGGAAATAGATCTCGGTTTTCTTTTCTTGAGGAATCGATTGTGAATTCACCGGCGAATGGGTGTGCCAGAGGCGAATGAAATGCCCATTTTTGCGCGTATCCGGAAGGAGCGTCCGAATACAACGGCGCAAAATAGTGAAATTCTAATCATTGCCACATCCGTTCCCAATATCCATCGGCTACAAAGAACTGCGAATGACAGTGCAATAACATCATGAAGAGGAGGGTATTTGGAAGTTGGGTGTGGTACCTGACAGTCCCGATACCCAGAAACAAGGAAACATGAAAGGAACCGGATTATGAAACAACAGACAATATGGATAGGGTTGGTTGGTCTTGCCCTTTTGGGCACGGCGCCAGCCGCGGAGGTGCTGGTGACGGACAACATCGCCACTTCGCAGACCTGGACGGCGGACAATGTGTACAATCTGCAAAAGCAGATCTATGTCCTGCCGGGAGCGACGCTGACGATCGAGGCCGGTACGCTGGTTCGCAGCACGGCAAATGTGGGTGGTAGTCTGGCGGTCTGTCGCGGGGCGAAGATCTATGCCAATGGAACCGCCGACAAACCGATCATCATGACTTCCACCAATGACAATCTGACAACCTGGCACGAAGGATGTAATGAGTGGGGTAACCTGACGATCATGGGCAACGCCCTGATTTCCGCTTCGCACTATGGCGGACAACCGGTCGGCTCCAATACCAAAACCCCAACGGGTTTGAATGAAAAGCAGATGGAAGGCCTGGTGGCGGATTTTGCCGGCGATCCGAAGGTGATGTATGGCGGGAATAACGACAACGACGACAGCGGTTCGATCAGTTATCTTTCCCTGCGGTATGGCGGCAAGGTGGTGGGGCTGGCCAACGAGCTCAATGGTCTGTCGCTGGGCGGCATCGGTCGGGAAACCGACATTCATCACATCGATATCATGAATAATGTCGATGACGGCATCGAGATCTGGGGAGGGACTGTCAACCTTAAGTATGTCAATATCTGGAACATCGGCGATGATAGTTTGGATGTGGATGAGGGTTGGCGAGGCAAGGTTCAGTTTGGCCTGCTCGTTCAAGGGCACAGTACCGACGCGGCCCAGGGTTCTGGCGTTGGCGATAATGTGATTGAAATGGACGGCGCCGAAGATTCGGACGCTCAGCCGGTAACCACCGCGACAATGTATAATCTTACCATCGTGGGTCAACCGATTGACGGTGACCACGCCACCGCCTGGCGGGACAACGCACGGGTCCAGTTCCGCAACTGCGTCTTTATGGATCTCGGCGAGCGGCTGGTCAATCTGGATAACAAGGACGGCGACGGAGCCAATGGATACGGCTACAACGGCACGCTATCCTGGGAAGCAACATGGACGACGAATGCGGGAACGCATTCCACCGTCAATGCCGGCTCCTGGACTCCCGGCGGTTTCAATGATCCGGCCGTGATGTACACGGTCCAGACCTCCGGCAAACTGGCTGAAATCACCGACAGCGTCTTTTTCCGCAATCTCTATGCGACAGCATACAATGAAGCCACCGCTCGGGGGGTATTTGACGCTTCCAAGAACAATGTTCTGGCTGCGTATGATGCCGCCAGTCCGGACCAGAATATGCCCATACAAGCCCTGATTCGCGGGGCCCTGGTAACCAAGGGCGGCAAAAAGATGCTTCCCGTTATCTTTATCAATCCTTGCGCGGCCAATGCGGCCGTGGTCAGCGTTAACAAAGCCCCGGCTGACGGTTTCTTTACCCCGGCTCCCTTCCGCGGAGGATTCAGCCCCTATCAGAACTGGCTTGCGGGTTGGACTTCGGTTGCCGCGTATGGAATGACCGATGTGACAATGAATCAAGCGGGGAATGGGGATATCAACGGCGACGGCATCGTGGATATCGGAGACTTTGGGATCCTCAGCGAGAACTGGTTACAGGTGCAATAACCCTTGTTTTCCGGCCTTTTCACGATCGACGGGCCGGAATGTATGTCGCCCTTGGATGGCCGGAGAGTCTCCGGCCATCCAATTTTATGGTTGATCATCGAACCAGAATTGGTGTTCGAAGATCGGCTTGACAAAATGAACACCAAAACCTGTGAAAAGGTTAATGAAACGGAAGCAAATTTCTCACGGGACCTTCATCTTTTCCTCACACTGGAATATTACAGTTCGATCGCGATCAAACCTCCTTGCGGCGAACATCGACTGATTTGATTGTACGGATTTGTGTTTTTTAAGCGAAACGGATACCGGAAGATCAGAAACAAGGGCGACGAATCCGGGGAATTGCGGGAATCAATCCGATTCTCATCAAAATTGGGATAAACGAACAAGGGAAATTTACCCAACATGAACGGAATTCACATTCAATTCCGATTGATTTCCTTCCTAGTCGGAATAGTCGTTATGTTTTGTTGGATTTGGGGATGCGACCAACGAACCGACCCGTCGAAGGGGTCTTGTACCGGCGGATCATCGCTCATCCTTCAGGACCGTTCACTGCCCGATTTTCAGTTGGGACTGCTGAAACTGGCGTTTGAAGCGGCAAGTTCTATCCCTCTTGAACCCCATATCAAAGACCGATGTCGTACCCAACAGGCCGTGGTGGAGGCGTGCCTGAAACTGGATCAACCTCAACGAGCGTTGACTTATCTTGAACAAATCTCCGATTGGCGTCGAGGTTTGGCCTATGCGGAGCTGGCTCTCTATGCGGTCCAGCATGGAGCCCACGATCAGGGTCGTTCTTTTTTGCTCCAATCCCTGGAGATATCCGACTGGAATGATCTTGAAAAGGGGCGCATCGACCAGATCCGGGGTCGAATCGCTCGGGTGTATTACGCTTTGGGCGAATCGGAAAAGGGCCAGGCACTGGAAGTCGGTCTGGAACCGTTTGCGTTCAGAGAATTTTCCACGATTCCCGCGGATCCGCACGATCCTGATACTTTTGAGTCCTGGATTCACGAGTTGGATCGCCATACGGCCGGAGGTGATTTTGACCATCTTCGAAGAGCGGCCAAGGTCTATGTTCAGTTGTTGGATCGATACTATTCAGACCCGAAACCGCGATCCCGCATAATCGATAAGCTTCAGGAGTGTCTGATCCTACTTCCCATGATGGCGAGGATAGAAGTCCTGATGGAATCGGCCAGGGTATCCGTTCGCCATCAGGATCCAATCAAGGCCTTGGAAACAATCGAACAAGCCCAAAGACAAATGGGTGGAGCTCAATGGCGTCCGGAACATCGTGTAGCCCTTATGGCGGGTCTGGCGGCCTTACGCCACCAAGCCGGGCAAACAAAGGAGGCGATGGCCGAATTGGAAATGAGTTTGTCGTTCTACAACGACAATCGAAACAGAATCGCGGATATTTACCGGGCCGAGGCGCTGCGGCAATTGGCACAGGCCCACAATACCATTGGAAATCAATCGATTGCCCTGACCTTGTACAAACGGGCCGTCGAAGAGGGCGTTGAAAATCCCAATTCACGACCGCGAGCCGAAGATTTGTCGGCTACCTGTATTTCCATGACTTTGGGAGCCATTGAACCTGACGATGCGTTATGGTCACGACTTCATCAGATTGTTTCGGGGTTGGGGTCGCCATGGTGAATCCCGACTCCCGGTATGTGATTGTATGTCTGTTGACCATTTTCTCCGTACGGGCCGTTGGAGCCGATACTCCGTCGGAGGGACCTTCGGGAAGCATTCGCGGGATGGTTTATGACAAGGATTTTGAAGCGCCGTTGCCGGGAGTCTGGGTTTCGATTGCCGAAACCGGGCAACGGGTCACAGGATCGGAGGAAGGCAACTTTGTGATGTACCAGATCAAGCCCGGGACATACACGCTGATCTTTTCGAAAGACGGTTACACGCGGTTACTGAAACCCGATGTCGTTGTTTCGGCCGGACAGATGACCGAGGTCAACGCTTCGTTGACCGGGGACTTTACCGACATGGACGAGTTTCTGGTTCAGGACATTTTTCTGGATGGCGGATCGGAGACGGCCCTGTTAAACCTAAGGATGGAAAGCCCTTCGATGATGGATTCGATCGGTGTCGACCTGATGAGCCGAGCCGGGGCCGGCGATGCGGCGGCAGCGCTGAAGCTGGTATCGGGTGCCTCGGTTCAGGATGGTAAATATGCGGTGATTCGCGGTCTTCCCGACCGGTATGTCAACTCACAGATGAATGGTGTGCGACTTCCAACCGCCGACTCCGACAAGCGGGCTGTCCAGCTCGACCAGTTTCCTTCGGCGGTCATTGAAAGTATTCAGGTCAGCAAGACCTTCACGCCTGATCAGCAGGGCGACGCTTCGGGTGGAGCGGTGAATGTCGTTCTCAAGGGAGTCCCGAACGAATCCATGGTCAAGATCGGCGGAAAGACCAGTTTTAATAATCGGGTTCACGGCCACAATGATTTTCTGACCTACCCAGGAAGCGGCGTGGACTACTGGGGAAAATATCAGGACGATCGGGAGATTCCGTATCACAAGTTCGGCGACATCTGGGATGGGGGGGGCGGGATCACGCGCGATACCGCTCCGCGGGATTTTGAAGGATCGGTCGCCGCAGGACAGAAACACATCATTGACGAGGACACTTCCATCGGGGGTTTCTTTAGCTTGTTTAACGAACACAGCCGTTCATTCTACAAAAACGGCAAAAACGATTCGTATTGGGTGGAAAATCCCGGGAGTCCCATGACCCCGCAATACGGCCAGGGGACTCCCGATCAGGACGATTTCAAAACCTCATTGTTCGATATTTCCGAAGCCACAGAACGAGCTCAAACCGGCTTGCTAAGCGTGCTTGGCTTGGAAACCGGAGACCATGCCCTAACCTTGAGTTACATGTACACCACGGTCGCCGAGGATACGGCAACATTGGCCGAAGATATTCGGGGCAAGGCCTATTATTTTCCGGGGTATGACCGGAATGATCCGACCCATCCGGGCAATCAGGCGCGCGACGCAGCCCCGTACTTGCGAACGGAAACTCTGGAATATACCGAACGGACCACCCAGACGATTCAATTGAAGGGACGCCATAAACTGTTTGATCCACAACTGGAGTTCGGAAACCTGATTTCGCTGCTGACGCCGGAACTGGATTGGGGGGTTTCCCATAGCTCGGCGACATTGAACCAACCCGACAAACGACAGTTCGGCTCCCTTTGGTGGCCGGAATCCTATGATCCGGGATTTCCGCCCTGGGTTCCTCCTTCAACCGATCCGGCTGTACATCGGCCGTACAAGCCGGCCGCTAATTTTACGCTTGGTAACCTCCAACGAGTCTGGAAAGATATCGAAGAGACCAGCGATCAATATTATATCAATACCAAGTTCCCCTTCACCCAATGGAGCGGGGACGAGGGGTATTTGAAGCTCGGTTTGTTTGAGGATCGCGTCGAACGAACCTACAACCAGGATTCCTTCAGCAACTTCAACGACAACGCGGCCGAATTTCCGGGGACATGGGAAGAGTATTGGAGCCGTTACTTTCCGAATGAGAACCACCCGATCACGCCGGCCGAGATTGATGTGGATTACGACGGCGAACAGAAAATCTCCGCGTGGTACTACATGATCGACATGCCGATAAACTCCTGGCTCAATATCATCGGGGGAGCTCGCTTCGAGAAGACGGAGTTGTCGATTACCAACACGGCTGAATCCGAAGTCACCTGGTTACCCCCGGGTGCCGGAGGTCCGGTAGCCCTCAATCCCGGCGACGCGGATGTGTCCTTCGAACAAAAGGATGTCCTGCCGTCGATCGGATTTTTACTCAAACCGTGGGAAAAGACGACCTTGCGTGGTACTTACAGCGAAACCGTCGCCCGTCAGACCTTCAAGGAATTAACGCCCATCCAACAGCAGGAGTTTCTGGGAGGCGATGTGTTCATCGGGAACCCTCGACTGGAAATGAGCGCACTGAAGAATTACGATCTTCGGCTGGATTTCACTCCGCACGACGACGAGTTGTTCGCGGTATCCTACTTTTACAAGGATATCACCAATCCGATCGAATATGTCCAGCGCAATGTGGGCTTTACTTACACTACGCCCGTCAATTACCCGGAAGGCGAGTTGAGCGGATACGAACTGGAATTCCGCAAGGGCCTTGGCCGGATCTGGGACAAGCTGGAGGGATTCTCGTTCGGGGCCAACGCGACATTCATCCAGTCCGAGGTCACGCTGCCCGATGATGAGATCGCAGGATTTAACCAACCCAACATCGCCGCGCCCATGCGAACCCGCGATATGACCGGGGCTCCGAAGTATCTGTACAACCTGTATTTGACTTATGAACCTCCTGAAAGCGGAACACAAATCAGTCTGTTTTACACCGTCCAAGGCGACACGCTGCTTGCGGGGGCCGGCCAGTCCAATGGCCGTTTTGTGCCGGATGTCTATCAGACCGAATACGGTACTCTTAACCTGGGCATTACCCAAAAACTCGGGGACAACTGGAAGCTGGGGTTCCAGGCCAAGAACTTGCTGGATCCATTAATTGAGACGGTTTATCGTTCGGATTATATAGGAAGCGATGTATCCAAAACATCTTATCGAAAAGGAATGGAATTTTCCATCAGTCTGAGTTGTTCCTTCTGAAATGCAGGATCAAACTACAAAGGAACCAAATCATGAACACGAAAGCACAAGTCAATCGAAGGACCGGAATCCGGAGACCCAGTCCGGAACTTACCGGGTATTGGATCCGGATCGCAGGGCTGACTGTACTGGTCGCGGCAATCGTCGGTTCTTCCACAGTTATCTCCGCCGATTCGAATGCCGCGGCAATCGACAAAACCCGCGCAACCCTCGAACAATGGGTCCAGACCCAACGGGTGATCTCACAGGAAAGAAAAGACTGGGCTCTGGCTCGCGAAATCCTCGGCCAGAAAATCGACTTGGTGCAACGGGAGATCGAATCACTTCAGGGAAAGATCAAGGATGCCAATACGAGCATCGCCGACGCCGATACAAAACGGGCCGAATTGATCAAGGACAACGACAAACTCAAGGACGCATCTTCGGCTCTGAGCAAAACGCTGGTAACGCTGGAAGATCGAATCAAGCGTCTGACCCGTCGATTACCCGACCCGATCCGGGAAAGGATCAAGCCCCTTAGCCAACGAATCCCCGACAAACCGGACCAGACCAATCTGTCGATCTCGGAGCGGTTTCAAAACATCGTCGGGATTCTCAACGAAGTGGACAAGTTCAACCGCGACATCACCGTGACCAGCGAAGTCCGCAATCTTCCGGATGGTTCTTCGGTTGAAGTCGCGACTCTGTATATCGGGATTGGACAAGCCTATTATGTCGGGGCCAAAGGCACGGTCGCAGGGAGCGGTATTCCCACCGATCAGGGATGGGCATGGAAACCGAATAATCAGTTCGCTCCCCAGATTTCCGAACTGATCGCCATCTTCAAAAATGAAAAAGCGGCATCCTTTGTCCGGGTGCCCGTCGAAATCCGATAAAGGGGATTTTCGTCCATGCGAACCATACTCACAATCTGGATTGTTACCCTTACTCTGATCAACAGCCCCCTGTCAATCGCTCAAGAGCTGTCAGCCGTTCAGGAGACGGCCTTTCATAAGGCCTCGGATGCCCTCACCAAGCAACTGGCGGATAGTGTCGCCGAACTAAACGATTTGCGAGAACGAATCGCCGCCGAAAAGGTGCCCCTGAGCCGCAAGCTCAACGAACTGGAAAATGAACTGAGCAAAATACGATTGGACTATCAACAGGTCTCTCGGTTGCTGGATTCTCGAACACTGGACCTGAGTAATCTCCGTACCGAAATCGCCAGTCGCCAACAAGAGGCGACTTATCTGACCAATCTGTTGAGCGAATATGTGCGAAACTTCGAGTCGCGGCTTCATATTGCCGAAATCCAGCGGTATGATGAAATCCTCCCCAAAGCCAAGCTGGCCGTGGAAAACAGTGGACTGGCCCGCGAAGATATCTATCGTGTCCAAGCCGATCTATTGTCGGCTTCTATCGACCGCCTGGAAGATGCGCTTGGCGGAACGCGGTTCTCCGGTTCCGCCGTGGATCCTGAGGGTCTGGTCAAACCCGGGACCTTTATCCTGATCGGCCCATGCGCATTATTTCTCTCCGATGAAGGGAAAACCATCGGTACCGCTGAACAGCGGCTGGGTTCACTGGAACCGACGGTCATTCCCTTCGGCACAGTCGATGACGCCTTGGCCGCAAGTCAGGTCGTGACACAGTCTGTCGGCCCATTCCCGTTGGATCCCACCCTGGGCAATGCCCACAAAATCGAGCAAACACGGGAAACGCTATGGGAACATATCCTCAAGGGCGGACCGGTGATGGCTCCAATCCTGATTTTGGCCAGTGCCGCTCTGCTGGTGGCGTTGTTTAAATGGTTGTCGCTGATCTTGTTGCGAAAACCCTCGCCGCGACAAATTGCCGATCTGCTCAGCGCTGTCGCCCGTCGGGATATTTCGGCAATCAGGCAAACCGCCAAAACGATGCGCGGTCCGGTGGGAAAGATGCTCTCGGCCGGCGTAGAGCACATCCGTCAGCCCCGGGAACTGATCGAAGAAGTTATGTTCGAAACGGTCCTTTCCACGCGACTGAAGGTCCAGAGCATGTTGCCCTTCGTGGCCTTGAGCGCCTCGTCGGCGCCGCTGCTGGGATTGCTGGGAACGGTAACCGGCATCATCAACACCTTCAAATTGATCACCGTGTACGGTTCGGGCGATATTAAAACCCTTTCCGCCGGCATCTCCGAGGCCCTGATCACCACCGAGTTCGGCTTGTATGTGGCGATCCCGTCGTTGTTGCTCTACGCCTTCCTTTCACGCAAAGCCCGTCGTGTCGTTGACCAAATGGAAAAGACCGCGGTCGTTTTCGTCAATCAGGTCAGCAAATACCCGTTCGATCCCCATCCAATGCCCGTAGGAAATTCGGTATGAACCTGACCGTGATCCTCGCACAGTTTGAATCGTTGTGGAATCAGGCCGTGGCTGTCTGGATCGCGGGCGGCTGGTGTATGCCCCCGATCGCGTTGATGGCGATGGTGATGTTCGCTCTGGGAATGGATGTCTATCTCAAGCTTCGCGAAAAAGGATACCGATCGATTCCGGAAAAGACCTGGCGGCACTGGATCGACCATCCTGATCAGCGGCGGGGGCCGATCGGCGAGTTGCTGGATTTCGTTACCGGGGGCCGAACCCTTCAGGATACCGCCGCCTTTTTCGAGGAACTTCGGATCGCGGAGATCGCGCCGTTTGAACGAAATCTGAAGATCATGAAAATCTGCGTCGGCGCTGCGCCTCTTCTGGGTCTGCTCGGCACGGTTACGGGAATGTTGGTGACATTCAATGCTTTGGCCACCGGTTCGGGGGGCGAAAAAACCATGGCCATGATCGCCGCCGGCATCTCCGAAGCCCTGATTACCACCGAAACCGGTTTGATTATCGCGCTTCCGGGGCTTTTCTTTCAATATCAACTCAGCCGACAACACCAGAGGTATAAGACTTTTCTGACGCACCTGGAAACCGTCTGTACGCAGAACCTGTATAAAAAGCTCCAGGGTCAATTGAATGGAAACCAATAACAAACAATACATCGATCGTTTTTATCGATGAATAGTCGCCATTTGGCGACCAAGGCAAAGAGAGGTACATATGGGCCGATTTCGACAAATGGAATCCGATGACGGTGGCGAGGGAGGAATTGACATTTCGCCCTTGATCGACTGCATTTTCATCCTTCTATTGTTCTTTATTGTCACCACTTCGTTTGTCGAGGAAACCGGGATCGAGGTTGATAAACCGCTGGCCGCCTCATCGGTCAAACTCGAAAAGACAAGCATTCTGATCGCCTTGACGGCCAAGGGCGAAGTGGTTTATGGCGGCCGGGAGATCGGATTGAGCGGTATCCAGCCATTGGTCAAACGGATGCTGCAAAAGGAAGATGTCCCCGTAATCGTCCAAGCCGATGCCAACGCGCAGTCGGGTTTGTTGGTCCGCGTGATCGACGAAGCCAAACTGGCCGGAGCCCTCAAGGTCAGCGTCGCAACCCGACAGGCATCCCAATAAACAGAACGACCAGCCCTATGCGAATGGCCCAACCAAAATCGTTCCGATGGTTCCGGGGTCTGGCCCACCAGACGGCGGTCGTATTCGGCGCTGCGGGCCTGACATTGATATTCTTTCTGGTGTTGCCATTGACACAGACTCTTACCAGACCCCCGAGTTCCGATCTGTTGGTTCAGAATATCGATACCGCCAAGCTGGAGGCCCCTCCGCCTCCGCCGGAAATGCAGAAGGAACAAGAGCCCGAAGCCGAAGATAAGCCCCCCGAGCTCAGCGAAACCGCTCCGCCGTTGTCGTTGTCACAACTGGAGTTGGCCCTGAATCCCACCCTCAGCGAGGGCTGGATGACCGGAGACTTTGCCGTCAAATTGAATACGGTTGTATCCGATACACAAAGCATCGACGCTTTGTTTTCCATTGACGAGTTGGATCAGACGCCTCGGGTGATCTATCAACCGGCTCCGTCGATGACCAAAGAAATGCGAAAAAAAACGCCGGCAACGGTTTACATCGTCTTTATCGTGGATCCACAGGGCAAAGTCGCCAATCCGATCGTTCAGAAATCCAGCGATCCGATCTTCGATCAACCGGCCCTGAATGCCGTAAAACAATGGAAATTCGAACCCGGAAAACGCAACGGCCAACCCGTCCGTTTCCGCATGAGGGTTCCCATCACATTTCCGAAAGGATAGCCAGAATGAATCGATCCCAATATTCCGCGTTTCGACGATTGCTTGTCTGCCAATCTGTCCTAACCATCCTGTGGCTGTTTCCCCCATCCTATTCCGCAGAACCACAGGCAACCTCGGCTCAGGTCGCCGCCGCCTCCAGAGTCGGCCAGATCGAATTGAAAATTTGGAACGATCCGGTCTTTAAAAAACAATTTGCCGAAAGTTATGCCGCCGAGACCGAAATCGAGCCGCGGGTTACGCCCTCAGAGAGAGATCAGATGCAGAAAGTCCTGGAGCTGATCGCCGCCAACAAAATGGACGACGCGGTCAAACAGATCGAAAAAGCGAGAGCCAAATCCTCCAGCGCCGTGTTCGAATTCACCCAAGCCAATATATACTTCCAGCAGGATAAGCTGTCCGACGCTGCGACCTTGTATCAAACTGCCGTCGAAAAGTTCCCGAAGTATCGTCGGGCATGGCGAAACCTCGGCCTGATCTTCCTCCGGCAAGGCGAATACGAAAAAGCGCTGGCCCCCCTGACCCGTGTGGTTGAACTGGGCGGTCAGGATTCCATTACCTTCGGTCTATTAGGGTTTGCCTATTCGTCTGTCGGAAATTCTCTTTCTGCCGAATCCGCCTACCGGATGGCAATTCTTTTAGATCCGGTCACAATTGACTGGAAGATGGGACTGGCCAGGAGTTTCTTTAAACAACAGCGATTTGCGGAGGCCTTGACTCTCTGCTCCCAACTCAGCGAAAAACAACCCGATCGTGCCGAATTGTGGCTGCTTCAGGCGAATGCGCATATCGGTCTCAACCAGCCGCTCAAGGCCGCCGAAATCTTCGAATTGGTGGATTCGCTCGGCCACTCCACGCCTGAATCACTGGCCATGCTCGGCGATATTTATATTAACGAAGGCCTCTACGACAATGCCGTGTATGCGTATGTCCGTGCCCTCTACAAACAACCGCCCGATAGCGCCGAGCGATCCATCCGGTCGGCCAAGGTACTTGCTGCTCGGGGCGCTCACGAAGCGACGGGCCGCCTGATCGGCCATATCGAGACCGTTTTTGCCGACAAACTATCGACCGAACAGCGCAAGGACCTGCTTAAACTACGCGCCCGGCTGGCCGTAGTCGCGGGCGCTGGCGATGAAGAGGCGCGCGTGCTCGAAGAGATTATAATGCTCGACCCGCTCGACGGCGAGGCCCTGATCTTGCTGGGCCAGCAGAGAGGCCGTTCCGGAGATACGGAAAAGGCGATCTTTTACTATGAAAGGGCCGCTGCCATCGAACCGTTTGAAGCCGACGCCAAGGTCCGCCACGCCCAACTTTTGGTCTCCAAGGGCAAATACGCCGATGCCCTGCCTTTGCTTCGTCGCGCCCAACAGATCAAGCCCCGAGACAACATTCAGGACTATCTTGAACAGGTCGAGCGCGTGGCAAAAACCAAGTAAATGTGAAACCCCGATTCAAATGGGTATTTCACGGGAAATTTGCGGCATACTCATTAACGCCATACTCTAAAATCGATAACTTATGTCGCTTGTAATGATACAACCGAGCCGGCTCTCGTCGTTTGTTTTTTCGTTCGATCGTTCACTGGCTCCAGCCCGGAGCGGTGCGGTTGCAGGCCTGTCGCAGGACGACAAAACCGACATAAATCAAAAAAATCTTCATCGCCATGTGAGTTTTGTTACCGTCCCATCTTTATCTCGGTTGCCCCCCATGGTATGACTGCTCTGGTTTTGGAAACGGGTCCAAGGAGATCATAGAGTCGTGGTCCTTCCCACAGATCCCCATCACTGCCTGCAATGGCATGATGGAAACACAGGACCGTTGGGGTATTGTCAGTATGATTCAGATAGTCGGCAAGCCACTTCCGTTGCATCTTCCCCAGCAATCCCAGATCATTATCGGTACAAAACAGGGAATCCATCATGATGACACGGACAGGAAGGTGCTCCGCCATAACCACAACTTTCCCCGCAACAGACTGCCGCTTTCCTGGCAGTCTATCGAAGACTTGAAGGAAGTTGCCCCGATTATCATGGTTTCCAAGAGAGAGATATACAGGGGCTTTTTCTAAGAGGGGTGCCAGCAATTTCTTGAGATTCTGATATTCATCGATTTGCCCCGTCGTCAGTGAAAGATCTCCCGTAATCGCCACTGCATCGGGAGTACGGGAAAGGATCTGAGATACAACGGTCTCCATGTTCTTGTAAGGGGAAAAACCACGGTTGCTATAACCGGTATCCGCTGGAATATGTAAATCACTGAGAAATGCCCACTGTTCAGAGGATAGATCATTCGAGATGGCATTGGAAGCCAAACTGCTGTTTCTACTGGAGAGAACTACCGTCCCCAAGACAGTCAAGCTACCATTGATAAAATCCCTTCGACTGATGTTATTGGGGATTGCCATTGCCATACAATCTCTCACTGTTCATTTTATGCCCTATCATGTAGTCATTATAAGGATAGATCGTAGAACAGCAACCAGGATCCCTTGGCGAAAGGGTTCAGGTTCCCAATGGCTCATTCTGAGCCGAAGGACTGGCTTTCAAGTCACCATGTTCTTCGATAAAACCCTTTACACCCCATTCTGTTTAGTTTAAAATCCATCCGCTAAAATAATCCAAGGAAGTGATATGAATTCAACAACAAAAGGCTCCTGATCCTATGTCCTCCCCCATCCAAATCCCATTGACTGAATCCCAGAAGAACCTGCTTCAGCGAGATGAGTTTATCCAATACGTGGAACCAATTACACGAGATAAGATATCTACGATTTCATTTATGGAAGACAGTTATGTCTTACATCTTGGTGTGAGAGAGTTGTTCTGTTTGATCGATGCGATCAATTTTGTGTCGTTTCATGAGATAAACAACCAACAAAGGGTTGTGCAACTCGAAGATCTTTCTGGCTACCTGGAACCGTATCTGAGTGACGAGTAAGATATGTCAGATCGAATCAAAATCAGGATTGAAGGGGATCAACTGGTCGAACTGAAACGACATGCCTGGTCCATTCCCGAGTGTCCATGGCTGGACAAACGAATCCAAAAATACAAGGGTGACATGCCCTTCGTTTTTACCCTGCATGAACTGGAATGGATGGTGGCTGTCTTGGATGCTGTATTGAAGGACCGTAAGGGTTATCCTGTGGTCAGTTTCAAGCCCTGGAACTTGGAGTATGTGTCGAAGAAGGATCCCCGATGCAAAACCTGCAAAGCCCTGTATCAGCGGTTCAAGCAGGAGGCCGACAGGATCACAGAAGAAAACCTTCGACGGTGGAAGAAATACCAGACCCGAAGACGGTTTGAAATCCCCCGAAAAGTATTGGAGCCGATCCGGGATTACCTATTTGAAGGTTCATTTCCCAAGCACATGAAACCTCTTCGGGGAAAAGACAAAACAACCTGCCGAATCTCCATGACCCTGGAAGAACTGTATACTACTCCCCAAAATTTGGACCAGGATATAAGGTGGAAGATGCGGTATAAT
>CAZXPW010000047.1:0-30016 GCA_964643355.1 uncultured Pirellulales bacterium | reverse complement strand
CGTCTCCATACCTCAGTTATCGGACGAAACACCCCTTTTCATACACTCTCTTAGATTCGCAAACGCGAATCTTCTGACGAAGGCCGTTTTCACGCATATAGGCGACCAGCGTACCGTCGTTTCGGCGAAGGACCGTCGGCTGGATATTGCCGAAGCCCATCAGCGGCTGGCTGGCCCGCCAGGTTTGCCCGTGGTCGTCGCTGATGGCTATGATCGAAATCGAGAAGGTGTCCGTATAGAGCGGCAACAGGATCCGACCCCCGGGCAGTTGCGTGGGTTTGCACCGCGGCTGCCAGCCGAGCCGCTGGTAAAGTTTTTCGCCCATGCGCCGGCGGGCCTGCTCGATCTCCTGTCGCATCTGGTCCGTCAAGATGAGTTTGAGCAGCCCCAGTTCCTCGTCGAGCAGCTTTCGGCCGCGCTCGGCAAAATCCTCGGGCTTGAGTAGAATCAAACCTTCACGGTCCCACTGAGGTGCTCCCGGCGGGGTATAGAACGAAGCGACTTTATAATTCGTCAGACACGACTCCCAACTGTTGGCCAGAATCGTCGGAAAGAACAACCATATTCGTTGTTGATCGTCAAGGAACAACGCCGTGTTACAGTCTGGAAAACCGGGCGTATCGGCCATTACGAATGGTTCGCCCCATTTGGTCTGGCCCTTGACTCGCCATGCGCCGAACACGGCTACATCGTCTGCGCTGCGTTCGCCGGAGCCGCGATACCACGAGACCAACAGATCGCCGTTGGGACATTCGACAAGACCGGGGGCATGGTTGTGCTGACTGTGCAGCGGGAAAACCAATTCGGCCTCATAGCGAGGAGATTCGGCGATCACCAGCCGGCCATGAAACGACAGAACAAGGACCGCGATAATTCGTAACGATGGGCGAGATATTTTCATGTTCCTGTCCTGATTGAGTATTCACTTCGCAAAATATTATACCATGCTTTAACGATAATGAATCGGTTGTCAATGATCCGATGAAAGTTTCTGCTCGGCGTTTGACAGGTTGACCGAACAATGGTATGGTAATTTCGTGATCTCAAAAACCTAACAACGGAGGTATAGCGATGAATCGGATCAATTCATATTCATTCGTACTCAAATGGTTTCCGATAATTTTGATTGCCGTAGTCTTTCCACAAGTATCCCCGGCCGCAGGATTTCTGAAGACCCAGGGGCACAATATGGTCGATGAAAGCGGCACGATCGTTCTCTTGCGCGGAGTCGGGCTGGGCAACTGGTATTTGCCGGAAGGGTACATGTGGAAGTTCGGCGATCAGGGCGACCGGCCGCGCAAGATCGAGGCCCTTGTCGCCGAGATGATCGGTCCGGAGGCGGGCGAAATGTTCTGGCCGGCCTTCCGCCGCAACTACATCACCGAGGCCGACATCCGACGCATCGCCGAACTCGGCTACAACTCCGTGCGCCCGGCCCTCAACGCGCGGCTCTTTCTCACCGAAGACGACAATCCCGTCGATGTCGCCGAAGGGTATGAGTTGCTGGACAATCTCGTCGGCTGGTGCAAGAAGCACAAGATTTATGTGGTCATCGACATGCACGGCGCGCCCGGCGGCCAGACGGGCACCAACATCGACGACAGCCCGCGCGACCAGGCGGAGTTGTTCGCGGATCCGAAATTTCAGGACCGGCTCGAAGGCCTGTGGGTCAAGATCGCCGACCACTACAAAAACGAGCCGACCGTCGCCGGATATGACCTGCTCAATGAGCCGATGCCCAAGCGGACCGGAGCATACGACAAATACAAAGACCGGCTCGAACCCCTCTATCGCCGCCTGACCACGGCGATCCGCGCCGTCGATAAGCGGCACATGATTACGCTGGAAGGGGCCGACTGGGCCAACGAATGGTCGGTCTTCACAGAGAAATTCGACGACAACCTGTTCTACCAGTTCCATTTCTATTGCTGGGACCGGCCGGATAAACTCAACGGCATCGACCAGTACCTCAAGCGGCGCGAGCAGCTCAACGCCCCCGTCTGGGTCGGCGAGACCGGCGAAAAGAACAACGCGATCTACTGGGGGACGATGCAGTTGTTCGAGGCCAACAATATCGGTTGGTCCTTCTGGCCGTGGAAGAAGATGGATGCGACCAACGGAATCTACTCGATCAAAAAACCCGCCGGCTGGGACGAGATTGCCGCCTTTTCGCGCGGGCGGGCCAAGCCCTCCAAGGAAATTGCCCAGAAGGCCTTCGACGAATTGCTGGAAAATGTGAAGCTCGAAAACTGCGTCTTCTACCCCGATGTCGTCAATGCGATGTTCCGCCGGGCGCCGGGCAAGGTCGAGGCCGAAAACTACGGCCACGAAGGCGCCAACAAATCCTACTTCGTCAAGGATGCCTCGCAGAAATCCAAGTTCTATCGCACTTCCGAACCCGTGCCGGTCGAAATGCCGGCCGCACAGGGCGGAGGGGGTTGGGGCCGCTCCGAGCAGAGCATTCGCCTCCAGGCCGACGAGTGGACGGCCTATACAATCCACTCCCTGACGGCCAAAGACTACAAAGCCGTCGCGCGGGTCAAGTCGGTTGGCGAACCCGCTGAGTTTGAGTTCTCTTTCGGGCAGCAGAAGATGAAAATCCCTGTCAGCGCTACCGAATGGACAGAAACGGATTTGGGCAGTGCCAAACTGGCCGAGGGGGCCAACCGCTACGAGATTAGGATCACCAAAGGCACCGTTCAGATCGACTGGATTCGGTTCGACTAACCGTTGGGCTGGAATGTCGGATCCGGATTACCAGTTCAGTTTGATTCGTGCGTAGCGCAGATTTGGATCGTCGTCGGCGACGCCGAAGAGATCGACCGTATCCGACGGCCGAGAGCCCCCGCGCACGGTCGCGGTGAAGAATGATCGGAACGGATGCTGCAATCCAAGCTGCCGAATCGCCGCGGCTCCGGTCGCCTCCGGATCCAGGAGGAAATTGCCGAAGGACTCCTTGTCGTCGTTCGGCATCCAACCGGCCGCAACGATCCACAGCTTCCCCTTGCTGTCCGTATGAAAACGACCATACGATGGTCGAAGGCCGCCGGTGTCCGTCCTTTCGGCCACGGTCCGTTTACCGGCAACCTTTCCGTCACGGATGGTCAACATCTCCAATGTCACGGTCATTCGCTCGCCGGGGAAGTATTTGTCGCGGATAAAGTCATACTGGTGCGGCTGGCGCAGGTACAGGACCTGCACAGCCCCCGTCTCATCGACAGCCAGATCGAGATTGGTGATGTGTCCGGCCGTTTTCTCGACGGTGTCGATCTCGGTCGGTTCGGCGAAGGAAACTTTCTCGATGTCTGGTGTCCAGGTGAAAAACAGCCGACGAAAAACATAATCCCACTGACTTTTGGTCTTTTCGAACTTGAGCTTCTTCCATTCTTCATTGGGCTCGACGATATCGCCGATCGCCATCACAAACGCCGCCTTGTCCTTGAGCAGGACCTGCGGATAGCACGACCGAATCGGAAACCGGATCGATCCTTTGGCCTGCCATTGATCCTGTTTGTTGCGAAAGGAAACAAACTGGTCGCCGGTTTCGGAGTGAATATTGAGCAGAAGCAGTTCGCCGTTTTTCCCGTCGGCGGCGAAACCTCGATACGAATGATCCGTGAACTTGGTCCCGGCCGCCCACGCCGGTTCCTCGGCCGCAAACGCGCCGGCCGGATTTGCCGCGTCAAATGTCAGTACCAGCGGCTTGCACGGCCCGTATTTTGTTCCCGGCGGCTGGGTCGAAGGGTTGACCGACAAAAACACCCGTCCGTCCGGGAAGACACTGATCGGGCAGGGCTCGCGTTGTCGGCATTCCTGCTCGTGCTGGATGATTTTCCACGGCCCCTTGTCCGGCCGCTGCCAAAGCTGCCACCGCGTATTGCACAGCGGCGGCACATCCTTACCCGTCTCGATCACCGACAGGAACACCTCTTCGCTGATCCGCCCGATCACCGTCGAGCCGTAACACCACATGGGTCCCGCCCCATTGTTGGCCCCAAGGTACCGCGTTACAACCTCTTCGACTTCGACAATCGGTTCGACAACTGACATCCCACCCACTGCCCCGGCGACACAAAATATCGCAAAGAATCCACACATTGTTCTTGCCCCCACGATCCAGCAATAGTCAATCGTCAATGTTCAATAGTCAATTGTTTACTCCCTTTCCACCATGAACGGCCAATCATGGTGTGTTCCTTTTTCAACCTGGTCTTTCGGCACGCCTCCGTTGTCCTCGCCGTCTTCGCCGATCGAATAGATCGTATAACCCTTGTCCAGTCGCTTGTATCGCAGGGGCTTGCCGTCAAACGGATCGATCGGGACCGCCTCGATGTATTTCGGCACCAGTTCCTCCAGCGATTCGGGCAGCCGACCCTCGGCCAGGCGAAACCGTTCGACCGCCAACCCCGTCCGGGCACAGTCCAACTGCGCCATGACCCGCAATTCGATCAACCCGATTTTGTCCAGAGCGGGCATCAGCATCTTTGTCGTAAAATACAAGACAGACAATTGATCAACCTCATTGCTGATGCGTTGGTATTCTTTGATCCTCCTTTCCGGTTCCATTTTCGACACGGCTCCAAGCCGGTCATAAAACTCCAACGATCGGATCACATTCAGATCCATCAGTCCCGAAAATCGAAGCGGAACCGTACCCAAGCCAAACTGCTGATAGATATCCGACTGCTGCAAAAGACAACATCGTTCCCCAATCAACGCCAAATCGAGCCCAAGCCCATCGCGAATCGTAACCATTCGTCGTTCCAGCTCGGCCATTTGTCGGTCGCTGAGCGTTGTTCTTTCCAGCAGGAGCCGAACCGATTCCACTCCCATGGCATGAATCGCTATCCGCACCAGATGACAGATCAAAAACGGATCCCGCGAAAGCGACTCCCCCAATTGGAAATGGTCTGCCAGCGCCCGGCAGGCCTGATCGGTATTGTTGGATTCGGCTTGCCGCAGGATAAACAAGGCAAGCAACCGGGCGCAATCTCGGATCTCGCTGAGATTCGGAAGAATGAATCCCTGAACCGTATCCCAGGTATAATTGTATTTACACGCCTCGATCTGCCCGGCCTGACGCAGCAGATCCAGCGTTTCGGCGTTTCGGGACAGATAGGCCGCAATGGGGCCTTCCAATTCCATCGCGTTGGGTTCCCCGAGTTTCAGCGAGGCCGAACGAAAATATGGAAGCACTTTTCTTTCTTCATCGTTCGGGCTTCGATACGCGTTTATCGCCTTTCGATAAAGATCCGCCGCGTTGGGCGTCCCTTCGGGAAGTTGGTTGTATTTTTCCAGCTCTTCGAAGGTCGTCGGATACCCCTTGGCCCGCAGCTCGGCGATCTTTTTCTCCAGCGCCGAATACCCGAACACGCGGAACAGGATGAACATCAGCATCAGGACCGCCAACAATCCGACGATCACATGCCAGCCCCGCAGTTCAAAACCCTTGCGCCCTTCTTGCCGTTCGTCGTTCATTGAAAACTCCATGGAATCTTCAAATTCAGTTTTGACTCATCCCGTTTTGCTTGAGGACATTCGTCGCCCAAGGGCAGTTGTCATGGATTCCTTGACAACTGATTGCTTCCGTAACTCGTTTTCCGAAACAGGTTACGGACAAGCAAGTCGATTTGTCCGGTATTCTCCATCGGTTGACTACTCCAGTTGAAGTGCAGTCAGCGTGCGGGGCGGAATCTCCAGCTTCCACTCGTTTTCGCCGCCGGCGAGTTTGGCTTCGGCGTCGGCGGGGATGGTCAGTCGGGTGCGGGCCTTGACGGCTTTTTCAAATTGCAGGGTCGTGTTGACCGCCTCGTCGTTGAAATTTTCCACCACGATCAGGTCCTCGCCGAATAGGTACAGCGCAACTTTGTTCGGGGCATCGAAGGCAAGACCAAAGGGCTTGAGCAGTGGTCCGCGAATCGCGGCCAGTTGCTCACGACTGAGTTCCAGCAGCGACTTGGGCCGGCCATTGACCTTCAAGATCGCCGGCTTGTTGCCGCCTTCGATGGCGCCGATCTTTTCGGCCAGGCCATCGGTGATCAGCACGGGCTTTCCGGCCGCAAGCATCGCCTTGAGTTTGTCGCCGAACTGGGCATCCTCGAGCACATGCACCGGATAGACTGCCGCGGCCGCCTTGGGATCGATCGTCGCCGTCGGCACCAGCGGTATCCCCATCATGCCGACAAAATCAAACACATAGGTTTCCTTTCCCGAATCGCTGCCGGCCGGCTTTGGCGCTGCCACGCCTCGGATGGGTTTATCCTTGACCAGGCGGGCCAGTTCAAAGAGCCCCGGCATCTCCCTGCGAAGGGCGGTCACATTCGCCGGGCCGGTCGAGCCCTGCAGGCCGCCGTAGCAGAACAGCAGCATCTCGTTGGCCCCGGCCAGGATCGTCTGGTTGGCCTGCTCCAGATAGGTCTTCTCCGTGGTCCCCAGCCAGTCGAACCAGCCGCCGCCGCACTTGGGCCCGCCAATCTCGCCGAGCCAGCGCATGATATAATACGCCTCGTACTGGACCGTGCCGCCCCATTGTTTGTCGGTATAGTCCCGCGTCTCGGTGCCCACCCAGATCCAGTCGAAGTCGCGCGTCTGGCCTACGACATCATAGCCGCGGTTGTGAAACTCTTCGTACCACTGCGGATACTTGATGATAATCTTGACTTTGGGATTGACCTTCCGCGCCGGCTCCAGGATCCGCTGACGGCTGACTTGACCCATCAAATCGCAACGATACTGCCCCCAGGTCCTGTCGCCTTTGGCCTTGACACATTCGTCGCACTTGCAGTCGGTGAACCAGAAGTCGTCGATCATGATCAAATCGAACATCGACGCGGCAAACTCGAAGATCTTCTGCACTTCCTCCTGCGTGGCCTTGTCGGTGAAGCAAGAAATCCCCTGCCAACCTCCTGAAGGTTTGCCGATCTGCGTGGTCGTCACGCAACCGGCCGTCTCGATCCCTGCGGCGAGAAAACGGTCACGGGCCTTCTCGATGGCCGCTCGCTGGGCCCAGTATTTGTCGCGGTATTCTTCAATGAACACCCGCGTAATCCCCGTCGCCTTGCACCAGCCGATTGCCTTGTCAATCCCTTCGTCGCTGGACAAATGCCGGCGCACATCCTGCGCACTAAAAAGCGTCGAGACTTTCAGCGTATCCCGATGGGTCTTTCCCAGTTCCCACAGGTCCGCCGATTGCCCGTTCACCCAGGCGCATGTTATCCAAATCCCGAGAAACCATCCAATCTGTCTGAACATGATTTTGACCTCCCGATACGAATAGGGTTTGAAATCCAGGCCGGTCGGCCCTCTTCTGGGGCTCATCTTACACCCTCAAATTCCAACGATCAAACCCATTTTATTCTTGCTATCTGGCCCCTGAATCTATACAATATCTTCTGAAGCGTCCCGGTTTGGAGACCGGGGTGAAATGGAGGCGCCGGGGTTTGCCGCCTCTCGGTCAAGGTATCGGAGGGTCATCGATGAGAGTGATGCATACTGTCAGGGGGTATTCCGTTTTATTGTTGGTCTCGGCATTCTTCCTTGTTTTTCCGGCATCCGCACAAGAACTCCTGTACAATCCCGGTTTTGAGATCGGCACCAACAAAACCCCCTGGGACGATACGATCGCTCCCGCCGGCTGGCTGAAAGAGGGGAACTGGGGTTGGGCGGGGTGGAAACAGAGCGGGAAATTCCCCTCCCATACCGGCACAAAATATGTGGATGCCGGGGCTTTTAATTCCGGCCAATACGGAACCTGGAGCCAGAATATGTCCTCCGCGCCGGGATCCCAATATAGAGTCTCGGTCTGGTCCCGGGTCGAGGGGTGGGAAACCAGCCCCCGCGCCAATCTGCGTCTGGAATTCCGCAACGGAGGGACGATCCTTGCCACCGATGTCCTCGATATTTATTCGGGCTCGGTCCCCTCTCCCAATCTCTGGAAACAATATATGTTCACTTCACAGAAGGCCCCGGCGGGGACCACATCGATCCGTTTTTGCCTGACCGGCCAGCATACCGGCACCGCCATGTTCGACGATGCGTCCCTGACCCTTGTGGAACCGGCGGCCCAGCCCGATTTCAACCGGGACGGGGTCGTCGACTTTCTGGACTTTGAAAGGTTGTCCCGGTCCTGGAGGGCCGTCTCGGGACAACCGGCTTTTGATCCCAACTGCGAACTGGTGAAAAACGGTTCGATCGATCTGGGCGATCTCCGGAAGTTCGCCGAAAAATGGATGTCCTGGGATTCCTGTGTTACGATTCATCTGAACGATACGATCGCGTTTCAATTGATGGATGGTTTCGGCGCTTCGCTGACGGATTCGTCCGCACATCTGATCATGACCGCCATGTCCGCCCACCAGCGGGACACCTTGATGCGAGATTTGTTCGACCCCGAAGAAGGGATCGGGCTATCCTTTCTTCGGCAGTCGATGGGCTCCAGCGATTTCCGCTTGTCGGATTATACCTATGACGACATGCCTGCGGGGCAGCGCGATCCGAATCTCTCGCACTTCTCCATCCACCATGATTATGCCGAGATCATTCCGCTGCTCAAGCAGGCCCGTCAACTCAACCCCGACCTGTTTATTATGGCCTCCCCATGGAGCGCGCCGGCCTGGATGAAGACTTCCGGTTCGCTGTTCCACGGCACTCTGATCGACAGCGATGAAATCTATGAAACCTACGCCGAATACTTTGTCCGTTTTCTGCTGGCCTATCAGACCGAAGGGCTTCCGATTGATGCGGTCACTCTGCAGAACGAGCCGTATTATGAGCCCTATTCGTACCCCGGAATGCGAATGGAACCGGCCGACCAAATTCGGCTGGCCATTGCTCTCGGTAAAAAACTCGCCGCCAATACTCTGGCGACGCGGATCCTCTGCTGGGATCACAACTGGGACAATCCGAATTATCCGATTACCGTCCTGAACCATCCCGAGGCGAAGTCTTATATCGCCGGGACGGCCTTCCATGCCTACGCCGGAAATGTGTTCGCCCAGATGACCGTGTTCAATGCGCATCCCGATCGGGACATTTATTTTACCGAGTGCTCCGGTGGCGATTGGGCGACGGGATTTTATGATAACCTCAAGTGGGATACCTCGACGCTTCTGGTCGGTGCAATTCGAAATCGTGCCAAAACCGTGGCCAAATGGAATCTGGCCCTGGATCCGTCGCACGGTCCCAAGATCAGCGGCGGATGTTCTGATTGCCGCGGCGTAGTCACGATCGATCCCAACGGGATCGTTACCCGGGAAGAAGAATATTACGCACTCGGTCACGCCTCCAAGTTCGTTCGTCGAGGCGCCCGGCATATCGACTCGACCCTCAACCCTGGCAACAGCATTGAAAATGTGGCCTTTCTTAACCCCGACGGTTCCCGGGTCATTGTTGTTCTCAATCCCAACGCCTTTCGTCAGAATGTTCAAATCGAATCGAAGGGTCGTTCATTTTTTTATCCCCTTCCGGGACAGTCTCTCACCACCTTTCACTGGCCGGCCGAAATCGGCGCCGAGATCGGCGTCTGGACCACAACCGGTGACCAGTCGCTTTTACTCTATCGTCAGAATTCAATCCGGGCCGGACCCTATACACCAGCGCCATAAGTGGAAAAAGAAATTCCGGCGGCTTTGACACTCTCGGATCGATCTGATAATCTAAGACCTCCAAGAGATTTCGCGTAAAATGCCAAATCGATCGGAGAATGAAATGCCCAAAGCGAAAATTATCTGTACGCTCGGCCCGGCCTCCAGTCGGAAGGCGGAACTGCGAAAAATGATGCGGGCCGGGATGGATGTCGTTCGGTTGAATTTTTCCCACGGGACTCTCGACGATCACTTCGAGCGAATCCGCCTGATCCGAGAACTGAACCGAAAGAATCGCCGTCGGATTCGGATCCTCGGCGACCTGGAGGGCTACCGGATCCGGATCGGCAAACTCAAAGGCGGCAAACCGATAGTCCTCAAGAAGCGACAGCTTGTTTGGCTTGTTCCGGACGATGTCCTAGGCGACGGCGACCGAATCCCGTTCGATTATCGCGGCTCACTGAGCCCTTTTCACAAGGGCCAGAATATCTACATCGACGACGGCAACATCGACCTTGTGATCGAGGCCCACGAAAAACGCGCCCTGCGAACCCGCGTCGTCGTCGGCGGAATCCTCAAGGAACATAAGGGAGTCAATATGCCGGATGTGCCGTTGTCCTTTGAGGGATTGACCGTAAAGGACAAGATGCACATCGACTTTTGCATCGAACATAATCTGGATTTTCTGGCCCAGTCATTCGTGCGAAATCGTCACGATATCGAGTTGATCCGCGATTACATTGGCCGTCGCTGGCCGCGCGGCCAAATCATCGCCAAGATCGAAAATCGCCAGGGCATTGATCACATCGACGCTATTATCGACATTTGCGACGGAATTATGATCGCCCGCGGGGATATGGGCGTGTCTCTGCCGATCTATGAGGTCCCGATCATCCAGAAGCGGATCATCCGAAAATGCAACCAGGCCCGCAAGTTCGTGATCACGGCCACGCAGATGCTCGAGAGCATGACCGAAAACCGCATTCCCACTCGCGCGGAGGTCTGCGATGTCGCCAACGCGATCCTCGACGGAACCGATTATGTGATGCTTTCAGCGGAAACCGCCGTCGGTATTCATCCGGCCCGATGTGTCGAGATGATGAACCAGATCATCAAATATACGGAACAAAATGCCCGGAAGGTGTCTTGACCCTGTTATCGCCAAGTTCATGGAAGGGAATTGAGTCGGATTTCGGGGATGGGCATTCTGAAAGACGCTTATAATGGAATGGAGAAGGATATGAAGAAGATCAGTCGATGTGCGGCCAAATGCGACGGTCACTGTCATCCAATCGATCGGCGACAATTTCTTCAAGCAGCGGCCGGTGTCGTAATCGTTCCGGTTTTGCTGAGCGGTTGTGCAAGCAGCCCACAAGCGGCTGTCAGTCCGCGAATTCGCCCTTGCGGCCCGGCCTCGAAATACACGCCGGTCATTCACGCCGCGTTCGTTCGCCGCAAAGAAGACTACGACATCCTCTGGCCCGGCGACATCTACGACGGCAAGGCCGCATACGCCCGTTATACGGCCGACATCGAAAAGACCGCAAAGGCCGTCGGGGCCAGGGTCATCCTTCGGTCGGAGCCGATCTACTCGCTGGCCGAGGCCGACGGCTGGATCGCAGACGCAAGGCAAACCCAGACCGACGGCTTGTTTCTCGTCGTGCTCGATCGCCAGAAACACGCCTGGCCAACGGCCGCCAAGGCCGCCGACAGCGGCCTGCCGACGGTGATTTTTACGCCTCTGGGTACGGCCTTCACGACCAACACCGAGCCGGTGGCCGTCAAACCCGGCTGTGTGGTCTACTCCTCGATCGGCGAGTTTGACCAGGCCGCCTACGGCATGAAGATGCTCGCCGCCGGAGCCAAGATCCGCCGGACACGGGCCGTGGTCATCAAGGGCAAAGACCGCTCCGAAGCCAAGCTCACCGAACTTGGTATTGACCTGCAGTATGTGCCAGCGCCATCGTTTATGGCCGAATATGAGCAGATGGGAGTGCCGGCCGATGTCGTCGCTATGGCCGACGCTTATATGCGCAAGGCCCGCATCATCGACGGCCCAACGCGGGACGATGTGATCAACGGCATCAAGAGCTACCGCGTGGCCGAAAATATCCTTCAGCGCGAAGGGGCCGACGCGATCTCGATGGATTGCCTTGGGGCCCTTGGCTCGACGAAGATTTCGCTGCCGTGCATCGCTTGGTCGCGAATGAATGACGACGGAATCCCCGCCGCCTGCGAAGCGGACACCGGTGCCATCGCTTCGCATATCTTCGTACAGGCCCTGTTCGACCGTCCGGGTTTTCAGCAGGATCCGGTGCCGGATACGACCTGCGATGCGATCATCGGCGCCCATTGCAGTTGCCCTACGAAGCTGGGCGGCTTTGACGGACCCGAAGAGCCCTTTGACCTGCTACACCACCACGGCAACCGCGACGCGGTGCCGCGACCGCTGTGGAAGGTCGGCCAGCGAATCACCTGCCTCGATGTCCTGCCCGGCGATGGGACAACACCGACCGAATTGTTGGTCTCGGCCGGAACCGTAATCGACAATCTCGATGTCCCGCCGGCGGGCGGCTGTGTAGTCTCCGTACGGGCCAAGTTCGATTCCAACCAAGATGTTTTGACTTTCCCCGGCTTCCACCAATTGTTCTTCTATGGCGATTACAAACGCCAGCTTCGTGACTTCGCTAAGTTGTACAACCTCAAAGCGACTTTGGTATAATAGTTCCATTTGCTTGAAAAGGAGGCCAACATGAAATGTCCTGTATGTAAAACCAGTTACCTTCATTCGTTGGAAACCGAAGAACTGCCCCAGCGTCTGGTGTGCGATACCTGTGGTGGAACATGGATCAAGGCGTTTCAATATTGGAAGTGGCTGGAGGTCCACGGAGCCAATCTGCCGGAGAAATCCTCCGAGGAGGGAACGAGACTTCCGGTTGCAGATTCTACGAAGGCCAAGATTTGTCCGGAGTGCGGACACATCTTGACCCGCCGTTTGGTTGGACATGGAATCGATTTCCATATTGATCGATGCGGGACCTGCGGGGGAATCTGGTTCGACAAGAACGAATGGGAAATCCTCCGGGACCGTAATCTTCACGATGATGTGCACTTCATTTTCAGTTCGGCCTGGCAGCACCGGGTCATCGAGGAACAAAAGAAAAAGACCTACGAGAAACGGATCGAAACCATTCTCGGGACGGGTGATTTTGCCAGATTGAAGGAGTGTAAGCATTGGATTCTGCACCACCCGAAACGGAATACGATGTTGGCATTTCTTTCCGATCTGGATCTATAGCCACAGTGCCCAGTGCCAGTCGAATTCCGACCCATTTTTCTCTTGCATTTCACATTTGGGATGATATATTTATATGTCTTTTCTCCTTGGGAGTGTAGCTCAGCAGGTAGAGCAACGGCCTTTTAAGCCGTAGGTCTTGGGTTCGAATCCCAACACTCTCAATTTCTAAGTCTTTTGCTCATAAGAAGTTGAGTTTCATATTACTCATCTCTTGAGTCCAATACAAGCCCAAAATTGCCCGCCGGCGTCATTTGGGCGTATTGACGACGGACAAGCCGTACTTGTTTGTACTGGATGGGGCCAAGGCGTTGCGGAAGGCGGTGCAGGATCGGTGGGGCAAACGCGGGCTGATTCAGCGCTGCTGGCTGCACAAACAGCGGAATATCGAAAAGTATCTGCAAAAACAACATCACAAGGTGTTGCGGATGAAGCTGAAGGCGGCGTTTGGTTGTAGCGACGAGGCCTCGGCCCGGTCGGCGTTACACAAGACCGCGGCCTGGCTGCGGAACCTGAACCATCAGGCGGCCGATAGCCTGGACGAGGGGGTGGAGGACCTGCTGAGGGTACATCGGCTGAAGATAGGGTGGTCGCTGCGTCGGGTTTTGAGACGACCCGCCAGTATGTCCAACCGTCGGTCCTGAGGACGGCCCCGTCTCTGTTGGGTCTGTTCAGTGTGGTCTGTCTGATCTTTGCCGAATACCTGCGACATCATCGGCCGTCCGTGGGCAGTACCCGCTGGTACACCAAGACCGAACCGACCTTTTCGGATGCCATCGCCACTGTTCGACGGCTGTTCTGGACTCCATTGATTTTGACAGACCCTATCCACACCAAGACCTTGAAAAAATTCCCGCTGCTCTTACGAAAGACCCTGCTCGATTACCTCTGTATGGTAGCGTGAGACAAAAAAAGTTGGCAAAAGTCGAGCTTACTGGTGGTATTAAAATCGGAAGAATACATTGATTTTCTCTGTGTCCCTCTGATATTCTCTGAGGCCCTTTTTTCTCCCCCATTTTCCAATTTCAAATATCCATTTTCAAATTCTTTGCATCTTTGCATCAGATCAGATTGAAAATCGAAAAATCAGATTACTCCCACTTATGCTCTTTGACAGACGCCAGGATCTTCTCCGCACACTCCATCGCCGCCAGTCCCTCTTCGGCCGTCACTTCCGGCCGGGCCGCCGTGCCGCGCACCGCGTTCAAAAACGCCTCCTGTTCGACCCGCAACGGCTCATTGTTTTCGATCTGCAGATTCTCGATATGCAATAGCTCGGTCCAATTAACGCCGGTGAAATCCGCCTCCGGATTGTTCCGCTGCTCCTGGATCCAACGGACGACATCCACATTCGGATCGGTCTTGATGACCATCCCTTCCTTCTTGAAAAAGTCCAAGCTCAGATACGCCTGGCGGCTGAACACGCGGACCTTCCGCTCGGTCTTCATCGCCAGTCGCGAGGCGGTGATGTTGGCCACGCATCCGTTGGCGAATCGAATCCGCGCGCTGCAGATATCCTCGTAGTCGGCGATGACATTGACGCCCACGGCATCGACCGACGCGATGGGGCTGTTGGCCAGGGACAACACGATGTCGATGTCGTGAATCATGACATCCAGCACCACGCTGACCTCCATCGACCGGAACGGAAACGGGCTGATCCGCACGGCCTCGATGAACTTCGGCTCGATCTTCAGCCGCTTCATCGCCTGTACCACCGGGTTGCACCGCTCGGAATGTCCCACCGCCACGACCACGCCGTGTTTGCGCCCCAGTTCGACGATCGCCCGCGCCTCTTCGACGCTGGCCGCCAGGGGCTTTTCGATCATCACGGGGACCCGGTTTTCGATGAACAGCTTGGCCAGTTCGTAGTGATGCGGCGTCGAGGCCGCGATCGTCACCGCATCGACCAGGCCCAGCAGGCCCCGGCAATCCGTGAACGCGTCGCAGTTAAACTCCTTGGCCAGTTTCTCGGCCCGGGCCGCGTCCACATCGGCGATCCCGACGAGCTGACAATCCGCCAGCTTGCTGCACACCTTGGCATGGATCCCGCCCATCTTCCCCGCGCCGACAACCGCCGTCCGTATCGCCTGCATCAGAACCCCTGAAATTGCAAATTGTAAAATGGAAATTGGACTTTGATATTGCAGAGCGGCAGTTTATTCTGCCTGTATGGATCCCTCACTTGCAACAAACTCTTCGCTTCGCCCATTTTCCAATTTCAAATATCCATTTTCAAATGTCTTGGCGTCTTTGCGCCGTTGCGTGAGGAAGAACTAATGTTTCTCCCGCAACGACTCCAAATACCGACCGAACCGATGCTGACTGCTTCGCAGAATTGCGTCGATCATCGCCCGGACATTCTCGTCGTGCCCGTCTTCGGCCGCCATCGCCCGCACCCGATCCAGAAACGCCCCGGTGCCGCGATACAATCGCCGGAACGCGGCCATGATGTTCTTCTGCTGCTCGGGGGTCAGTCCCGCTCGGTTGAGTCCCCGCTTGTTGATCGACCGCACCTCCGGCGGATAATGCCCGCTGATGATCACAAATGGCGGAATGTCCTGATTGACGCCCGACATCCCCGCCGCATAACACCACTTGCCGAAGGTCACAAACTGGTGCACCGCCACCATCCCGCTCAGCCAGCAGCCCGTCTCGACCTTGCAGTGCCCGCTGATCTGCGTCTGGTTGCTGATGACAATCTTGTCCTCGATGGTGCAATCGTGCCCGATATGCACCCCGACCATGATCAGGTTGTCGTTGCCGATCCGCGTCTCGGCCTCTTTGTGGATGCTCGGATGAATCGTCACGAATTCCCGGATCGTATTGCCGTCCCCGATCGACAATCCCCCCATCGGCGAATCCGGCTTCCAGCCCAGCATCTGCGGCGGCCGCCCGATCACGCAGTGCGGGTAGAGCTTGTTGTTCTTTCCGATTCGCACATTGCGGCCGACGACCGCGCCGGCGTCCAGAATCGTCCCGTCGCCGATCACCGCTCCGGGATCCACCAGACAAAACGGACCAATCACAACATCCTGTCCCAACTGCGCCGTGCGATCCACAACCGCGCTGGGGTGAACCTGAGTGCTCATATCGAAAGTAAAACCTCCATGTGAATCGTATTTCTTCGCCCCATCCCGGCGGCAATTACGCCATCAATTTCCATAGGGGCACGGCGTTCCGTGCCCAGGCCCGAAGGGCCGAAAGCATGTAGCCGGGAGCGTCAGCCCCCGGTACCGGATCACAACTCATCTTTAGCCCCGAAAGGGCGAAAGAACGCTCTTACAGGTCCGACGCTTCTGAATTGTCCGACCCTTTTCGCACTTTTCACGCCTTTGTCCGTCATTCCGGCGAAGGCCGGAATCCAGTTTGTTTTGAATTTTCGTCTTTCGTGTTTCCGCATCTGTTTAGTGCTTCGTGCTTCAAATTTAGAATTTTTTATCCGAGGAATCCGCGAAATCCGTATTAAATCCCCCTTATACCATCTCCTCGTCCACCAGCATAAACTTCAGCTTGGCCTCCGCCACGATCTCGTCCTCGACCATTGCCGTGCACTGGCACAGCGCCGCCCGGCTGCGAACCCGTTCAACCTCCGAGATCAGCACAAGCTGATCCCCCGGCACCACCGACTTGCGGATCTTGACGGCGTCCATCGTCAGAAGCACCGCCAGTTTGCCCGTGTGTTCCAGCCGCTGCGCGAAAAGCAATCCCGACACCTGCGCCAGCGCCTCGATAATCAGCACCCCCGGCATGATCGGCGTGCCGGGAAAATGGCCCTGGAAAAACATCTCGTTGAAAGTCACATTCTTGACGCCCTTGATCCGCCGGTCGCCGTCGATCTCCACGATCTTATCGACCAGCAGAAACGGATACCGATGCGGCAAAATTTTCTGGATCCGGCGGATATCCATCAGTGCCGTCGTGCTCGATCCGCCCTTGCGGTCCAGCCGTTGCGCCAACTGAACCAGCTTCCGCGCCAGCCGCTGGTTCTGCAGATGCCCGCTCTTATACGCCACGATTCGACCCGACAACGGCCGGCCCACCAGCGCCAGATCCCCGATCAGGTCCGATACCTTGTGCCGAACGCATTCGTTCTCGTATCGGTAACTGTTCTTGATCGGACCGTCCGAACTGATTACCAGAATATCCTTCGGCGTCAGATGCATGCCGATTCCCCGCGACTGCAAAAACCGCGCTTCGGCCTCCAGCACAAAAGTCCGGGCCCGCGCCAGTTGCTCGGCGAATTGCTCCTGCGAAAATTCGCAACTGAACAACTGCCGACCGATTCCCGTGTGCTCGGTATAATCCAGCTCATAGGTGATCGCCAGCCCCGGCGAATTGTTCGGCAGCGCATAGATCGCTTTGTCGCCATCGGTGATGGAAATCTCCTCCGTAATCGTCAGCTCTCGTTGTTCGGCCTGCTGTTCGACCAGTCCGCATTTTTCCAGCGCCTGGAAAAACTCCTCGCTGCTGCCGTCAAAACCCGGAAACTCCTGCCCGTCGATCTCGATCAGCAGATTGCTGATCCCCAGCGCGCTGATCGCCGCCATGCAGTGCTCCGGCGTTTCAATGCACACCGCCCCGTTTTGCAGCGCCGTCCGGCGATCGCGTTCGACGATGTTGTCGGCCAGCGCCGGGATTCGCACCGGTTCCGGAAGGTCGGTACGCACAAACACGATCCCCATATTCGGCTCGGCCGGCCGGAAAATCACCTTGACCTCCGCCCCGCTGAAGAGCCCTTTGCCGGACAACTTGCATTCGCCGCTAATGGTTTTTTGTAATCTCAACGCATTCCCTTCGCAGAACCAATCCTCTACGAAAGATCCGTTTTCGTTTTCCACTCGGCCTCGAACCGAGCCACCTTCTTTTTTAACTCTTCGATCTGCTGCAGAGTTCGCGGCAACCGCATCACCGCCTTATAATTCGCCCAAAAGGTCTTCTGATCAATCGCCGGAAAACCCAGCACCTGTTTTCCGGGTTCGATATCCGATACGGCCGCCGTCTGGGCGCCGACGATCGATCTTTGCCCGATCGTAATATGATCGCCCACGCCCGCCTTACCGGCCAAAACCACACCGTCTTCCAGCCGGGCACTGCCCGCCATGGCGGCCAGGGCCGCGATCAGGCAGCATTTCCCGATCACCACATTATGCGCGATCTGAACCAGATTATCAATCTTCGTCCCGGCCCCGATCACCGTGTCGCCGAATTTGGCCCGATCCACGCAGCAATTGGCCCCGATCTCGACGAAATCCTCGAGGATCACGCCGCCGATATGCGGAATCAGTCGATGCGCTCCCTCAATGAAATAGTACCCGAATCCCGTCGAGCCGATCGTCGTATTGGCCTGGATAATACAATAATTCCCGATCCGACACAGCGGATATACGACGACATGGGCGTCCAGGCGGCACTGCCGACCGATCGTCGTGTCCTGCCCGATGACGCACCCCGCCCCGATTTCGCTGTCGTCCCCGATCTGCGCTCCGGGCCCGATCACCGCTCCGGCCCCCACCGATACCCCGCGAGCCACCGTCGCCGTTGGATCAACCGTGGCCGACGGATGAATCCCCGCCCGCACGATCCGCCGCGGCGCAAACATCTCCAGCGCGCCGATCAGGGCCTTCTGCACATTGTCCACGACGATCAGCGTCGTCGGCGAATCCGAAATCTCCCGCCCGGTCAACGCCGCTGTCGGCCGATGCTTGTCCAGCAGGTGAATGTGCCGCTGCGTGGTTGCAAAAGTCAGCGCCCCCGGCCCGGAATGCTCCAGCCCGCTCACGCGATCCACCGCCGCCGTCGGATCGCCGATCACGCGGCCGCCGACCCGCTCGGCGATCTGCTCGACCGTCCATCGAATCGTTTCCGTTTCGGCCATCTCCGTCGTCTCGCCGTCTCAGGTCCCGACGATCAGTTCCCGCCGTCCAACGCCGACAACACTTCGTCGGTGATGTCCAGCGAGTCGGCATAATACATGACCTTGTTGGTCCGTATAGTCAACAATAAATCCCGCATCGACACCGCCGGAAATTCCGTGTCTTCCCGCGCGATCACGATATCCAGCCCGTTCTTCTTGGCTACCTCCCCCACCCGCTTTTGTATCTCCTGATACAGCGACTCGGTCCAGGCCTGAACCTTTGTCGTCATTTCCTGTTCGTAATACGAATCCTTGGCCTTCAGCAGCGCCTCTTTTTCCGCATATTCCCGGCCCAGTTTCTGATAATCTTCCGATCCCCGGGTCCTGGTCTTCATGTCCGCCTGCAACAGGTCCAGCTCGCTCTTGGCCTTGTCGAACTCGGCCCGAATCCGCTTCTCTTCGTCGTCCATCGTCTTCTTCCACGCATCGTGCTTTTTGCTGTTCTTGAGAATCTTGTCGATGCTCATCACGCCGACCTTCGCCGGCGCAATCGCCGATTTGGCCGCCGATACCTGTCCCTGCTGATATCCGATAACGGTCAACAATCCGATCGCCAGCCCGCCGAATACGATACCCTTCGATCTCATATCAATCCTTTCTCTCTTGATCTTCTTTCGTCTTCCTTGTTCTTCACATCGCCTTGCATCTCTGCGATAAAGCAAGAGGCCATGCTTTCCCCACCCCTCGACCTGACCACGGAACTTCTACATCCTCATTCCTCTATTCTCTATCCTAAAACAACGCTCCCATCGAGAAGCTGAACACCCGCGTATCGTCGTCATCGTCTTTCAGGAACGGCGCCGCAAACTCCAACCGCATCGGGACCGGCCCGAACCACTGCGGAATCGAAATCTGAATGCCCGTGCCGATCGACGCCCGCGGCCCGCCCGTGTCGATGATCCCCGTATCCACGAAGAACAGCCACGACAGATACTCGCTGTCCAGCGGCACCGCCACCTCCGCGCTGCCCGTCAAAATCCAGTCGCTGCCGATCGGATCCTTCTTATCTGGATTGGCAATGGGCGTATTCGGATTGTATTGCTTGCCCCGCTTGCTCACCCCGCGGTATCGAAAACCGCGCAGCGACTGGGAACCCCCGGCGTAAAATTTCTCAAACGGCGGCGCGTCGCCCAGGATCGTCGCTCCGTGCACCTTCGTCTCCAGGACCGTCTTGCGCTCCGCCAAATCCTCATACAGCGTCCGATACCATCGCTGCGTCGCGTCCAGAATCCCGAAATTGTAATCTCCCGTCACCTGCTCATATCCGGCTTCAAAATGATATCCCTTGGTCGGCAGAAATCGATTGTCCGTCGTATTCTTGTCGATATACGGCCGAATCCCATACAGCAGGGTATCCCCCTTGACCTCTCGGATCTCCCGCGGCGCATCCCAGTCCAGATCCGACACCTCGACATTCTCGGCCCGAATCCCGATCCCCCGCGACCACTTGCTCTCATATCGTTTCTCCAGCGCCACATAGGCCTTCAGCCGCTGCTCGTAATACGATTCCCGCTCGCGCTCATATCCCGAGCCCACCACATCCAGCGACATCGGCTTGTCATACAGATACGGTTCCGTAAAGGTCACCGAAAAACTGCTCATCTCCGTTCCCGGACTCAGCGAGGCCCGCAGCCGCTGGCCCGCCCCCTTGAAGCTTTTGCCGGTGATCAATTCGTCCCAGCTTTCCGGCCAGTCCGCGATGTCGAAATTCCGCTGATCGTAGATCAATTGCCCAAGCACGCCGCTGTCGGTGGAGACTCCCGCGCCGAGAATGATCGATCCGGTCTGCCCTTCGCTCAGGTTCACCCGCGCGTCGCGAACCGTGCCCGTGGCTTCCAGCGGCTCGATCGACACCTCGCTGGCCAGAATATACCGTTTCATCAGCGTCTCCAGCGATCCCTTGCCGTCCCCCCGCGCCGCGTCCGCATTGTACCATTGTCCCGGACGGAATCCCTCCTCGTCCAGAATCCGTCGCACCGCCCGATCCTGAATTTCCTGATTGCCCGCGATTTCAATCTGCCCGATCGTATATCGCTCGCCCTCGGTCACGACAAACTCCACCCGAACATCCGACTCGCCCACAAACGAACGATTGTGCGCAACCTGGGCGTCGACAAACCCCGCCGATCGATACTTCGCCTGTATCGCCTTGGCGTCGCTGTCCCCTCGTTGCGGGGTGTACGCCCAGCCCTGCTTGAGTTTGGTGTCCGCCAGCAGCGTCGTCTCGTCAAAAAACTGATTGCCCTTCAGCGTCAGAGACTCGACCTTGTATTCCGGCCCCTCGGCGATCGTGAAAGTCACGATCGCCCCCTTGCGGTCCGTCGTGTACTGCGCCGAGGCCGTCACATCCGCGTTTAAAAACGCCTTCCGCTGATACGCCTCCTTGATCTTCTCGACATCCGCATCCAAAATCTCCTGGTCAAAGTGCGCCGGGAACACCATCAGTTTCGTCGGCCAGGTCTTGATCACCTTCTTAAGTTCCTTGGTCGCAAGAAACCGGTTGCCCTCGAACTGCACCTTCCGCACCCGGACCCGAGTGCCTTCCTCGACCGTATACTCCACCTGCCCCACCGTCAGCTTGTTTGTGTCCAGCGTCACTTTGGCAAACGGATATCCCTTGGTCAAGTACAACTGACGGAACGATTCGGTCCCCTTGGCCGCCGCCAGCGGATCCAGATAATCTCCCTTGCGAAAACTCAGTTCCTGAATCAACCGGTTGTCGTTGAAGGCCCGGTTTCCGTGAATCGCGATCGACCGAACCAAGTTCTTTTCCACCACCACATAGATCAGCCGCACCTCATTGTCCACGACCTCCGTGTTGTAGTAGGCGTATTCCACGCCCTCGAGCTTGGCCAGACGCGCAATATCCTCTTCCGCGGCCCGACTGTCGAAAGTTTCTCCCTCCCGGCATCGCACCGCCGCCAGCACCTGCTCGCGACTGAGCGTGACATTTCCCGCCGGCTCGATCCGCGCGATCCGTAAACCGTCGGCTCGGACCTTCGTCGCCGCGGGCTGCCCCGCCGAGACCCCCGCCAAAGTCAGCGCTGTGGCCGCGATCCAACCGATCATCCCTGTGATTGTCTTGTCTCGCCGCATCGTCCCGCTCCCGTCTGTCATCCGTTCGTTTTTGGGGACCGCCATTTTCATTGTCAATCTACCCATTCCAATTTTCAATTGCAACGGTCCTGTCGTCCCTTGACCCGGCGATTTCCAGGATAGAAAATCGAAACTCAAAATCGAAAAGGGTTACTCCGTCGCATGCGACAGATTCTCGAACCGCGTGATTCTCTCGTTGAAAGTCAACTGGACCACGCCCGTCGGACCGTTCCGCTGCTTGGCGATGATCACCTCCGCCACATGCGTATCCTCCCACTCCTCGCCGCGATGATAATAATCTTCCCGGTGCAGCAGCAAGACCACATCCGCGTCCTGTTCCAGCGACCCGCTTTCCCGCAAATCGCTCATCCGCGGCCGGTGCCCCTCCCGCTCCTCCGGCGACCGATTGAGCTGGCTGAGCACCACCACCGGCGCCTCCAGCTCGCGCGCCATCGCCTTCAGTTGTCGCGAAATCGTGCTGATTTCCTGTTGTCGCGACTCCACCCGTCCCGACAAGCTCATCAACTGCAGATAATCGATAAACACCGCCTGAATGTTGTGCTGGCTCTTGAGCCGCCGGCACTTGGCCCGGATCTCCAGCGGCGTCAGACCCGGCGTATCGTCGATGAAAATCGGCTTGTCGTACAGATCGCTGCCCGCCCGCGTCAGTTCCGCATATTGCTCCGAACTGAGCAATCCCTTGCGAACCAGTTGCGAATCGATCCGCGCCTGGCTGCACAGAATCCGCTCGACAAGCTGATGGCGACCCATCTCCAGCGAAAAGATCGCCACCGGCTGCGGCGAACGGGCGTTGGCCCCGATATTCTCGGCGATGTTCAGGGCGAAACTCGTCTTGCCCATGCTGGGCCGACCCGCGATGATGATCATCTCCCCCCGTTGCAACCCGCACAGCATCTCGTCCAGCTCGTAATACTGGGTCTCCAGACCCGTAATATGCAAATCTTTGCGGCTCTCGATATGCTCGAAAGTCTCCGTCAGCAGGTTCCGCAGCGGTACCGCCGCCCCGGAAATTTTCTGCTCGGTCACCGCAAAGACCTTCTGCTCGGCGGCGTCCAGCGTTTCGCTGACCTCGCCGGTCTCGCTGTACGCCGCCTGAAGAATCTCTCCCGCCGCCTGCGCCAGTTGACGCAGCAACGCCTTTTCTCGAACGATCCCCGCGTAATACTCCGCGTTGGCCGACGACGGCACCGATTCGGCCACTCGCACCAGGTACTCCACCCCTCCGACCGATTCCAGTTCGTTGCGCTTCTTGAGCTGGTCGCGCAGCGTCACCAGATCGATCGCGGAATTGGCCTCGTACAACTGCACCAGCGCCTCGAAGATCATCCGATGCTCCGGCCGGTAAAACGACTCGGCCGTCAGGGTCTGCACGACTTCGCCGATACACTCCCGATCGAGGATCATGGACCCCAGCGTCGCCGCCTCCGCCTCGGGAGACTCCGGCATCGATCGACCCGCTATCGACGCCCCGACCGGCGCTACGGACGCCGGAGTGACGGTTTCCGACGCGTCATTCCTGTGACTTTTGTTTGCTGTCGGCTTCAACGGGCTGACCTTCCGCTACGACCACGACCTTGATCTTCGCGATCAGATCCGACGCCAACTTCACGGTGACTTCGTGCGTTCCCACTTCTTTCAGATGTTCGCCCAGACGAATCATCTCGTCGGTTACCTCGAACCCTTGAGACCGAAGGTTCTCGCCGATATCCTTTTCCGTCACCGAACCGAACAGATGCCCCTGCTCGTTGGCCAGACGCGACAGGACCGCCTCGGCCCCCTCGACCGCCGCCGTCACTTTCTCCAGTCGGCGCCGTTCCAGCTTGCGCTGTTCGGCCCGGGCCGCCTTTTCTTTCGCCAGCGACCGGATATTCCCTTCCGAAGGCACTTTCGCCAGACCCTTCGGAAGAAGGTAATTCCGGGCAAACCCCGTCTTGACCTCGACGATGTCGCCCAGGTATCCCAGTTTTTCAATGTCATCGCACAACAACACCTTCATAACCGTATCTCCCGTGTTTCCTGCGGTAGTTAATGTACACGCCTGGCCGTTCGCCCGTTACAGCGAATACGGCAACAACCCCATGAACCGCGCCCGCTTGATCGCGAACTTCACTTTCCGCTGACAGGACGCGCAGTTGCCGCTCCGCTTGCGTGAAAAAATCTTGCCGCGGTTGGTCAGCAGCTTCTGCAGGGTGGGGATGTCCTTATAATCGACATAATCGATCTTTTCGCGACAAAATCGACACTGCGACTGCTCGCGAATCCCCGTCGTAAACCGTTTCTTCCGTTGCGTCGGTTTCTTCTTGAATGCCATGATCGTCTTGACTCCTACTGGTCCGGGCCCCGCTTCCGCGGCGCCCCTTGCGTTTCGCTTTCCTCCATCGCGGAAACACCCGCAATGAAGCAATAGCCAATATTCAATAGTCAATTATCAATTCTTCCTAACCCCCGGATCTCGGCGATACGAATAACTCGAAAATTGAAAATTGACCTGGGTAAATGTCAGAACGGGATCTCGTCGCCACCGGCGTCCGGGCCGCTCAGTTCGTCTTCCGGTCCCGGAGCTTCGGCACCCCGCGCGTTGCCGCCGCGGCCTTCCCCGCCGCCGGCGCCGACGAACTCGAAGTTTTCCACCGTAATCTTCAGCTTGCTGCGCTTGGTCCCGTCCTGGCCCTGCCAGCTTTCGAAGGTCAGCCGACCCTCGATGAAGATGGGCGTGCCCTTATGGAAAAATTTGCCGATCACCTCCGCTCGCTTGCCGAACATCGTGCAATCGACAAAACAGGTCTCGGTCCGCTCCTGTCCGTCCTGACCGCGCCACCGACGGTTCGTCGCAATCCCGAAATCCGCCACGGGGGTCTGCGACGGCGTAAAACGAATCTGCGGATCCCGCGTCAGGTTGCCCAGGAGTATCACTCGGTTATAACTGGCCATAGTCGTTCCTCGGTCTTTAGGGGGATTGTCGCGCCGTCAGAGCAGCGACGGCCGTCCCCGTTCCCATGCCTTCCTTGGGTATTCCGGTCCATTAGTTCGGCGACGGCGCCGCGGGCGAGGTCGGAACCGCCGGAGCAACGCCCGCCGGGGCCCCTTCCGCTCCCGCCGGCTGCATCTCCGCCAGCACGATCGGCGTGGGTTTGTCCATATCCGCCTGGGTCATCCCGTCGGTCCGGAGGATCATCACCCGCATGATCTTTTCCGACAGCCGGATCGCCCGTTCCAGCGAGGCCACCTTCTGCGTGTCCATCCGGAAGTAGGTCAAAATGTAGGTTCCCCGGCTCTTGCCGTTGATGTCATACGCCAGCTTGCGCTCGTCCCATTTGCGGATTGACAGGATCTCCGCCTCGACGCGGCCCAGAATCGACTCGATCATCTTGATCGTTCCGTCCCAGTCCGCCGCCGCAATCGCCGTGTCCACCAGAAATAGCGCTTCATAGACTCGTTTTCCGATCGTACCCAATGTGGTACCTCCCAATCATTCTTTCTCTTGCGATTTCTCGTTGTTGTCCTGTTTTTTTCGCTCGTTATACCGGTTCATCGCGGTCTCGATTCCTGAATGAATCCAGCACAAAACCGCCTGTACCGCCTGTTCCATCGCCGCTTCAATTCGTTGCCGTTCCGGCTCCGACGGCCGCGACAGGACATAATCCTTCGCCGTTGCGCCCGGGCAGCCGCCGATCCCGATCCGCAGTCGCCCGAAATCGTCCCGGCCCAGCGCCGCAATGATGTCCGACAGCCCATTGTGACCGCCCGAAGAACCTTTCGCCCGCAGCCGGATCACGCCCGGCTCCAGCGCCAAATCGTCGGTGATCACCATCAGCCCCGACGGCTCCAGTTTGTAAAACTGCAGAGCCGCCGATACCGCCCGTCCGCTGCAGTTCATGAATTCCTGCGGCTTGAGCAAAACCACTTTACGGTTGTCAAAGATCCCTTCGCCGATCAGCCCGCCGAATTTTTTCCGCCGTATTTCGACGCCGAACTGTTCGGCCAGTCGATCGACCGTCTCAAAACCCACATTATGCCGCGTCCCGGCATAGCCCGGTCCCGGGTTGCCCAGCCCGGCCACGATCCGCCACGATCCGCTCTGGTCGCTTCGATTCCAAGCCGCCTGCGCCATCCGATGCCGTTCCCGAAGGCCCCGACGCCCATCCGTCCGCGTTTCCGATCACGGCCGGACAAGATCGGATCACTCCTTCGACTTTTCCTTTTCTTTGCCCTTGGCCGGCTCGGCGCCTTCGCCTTCGCCTTCTTCTTCCCGAACTCGTTTGGTGATGACTTCCGGTCCCGCCGGCATTTCCTGTTCGAGCTCTTCGGTCGTCTTGAGCTCGGCCACCTCGTGGCACAACAGAACCAGCGCCTCGGGATCCGTCACCAGCTTGACCCCTTCGGGCAATGCGATCTGGCCGGCTTTGAGGGTGTCGCCGATATTCATCTCCCGCACCGACAACGAAATCCGGTCCGGAATCGCCGTCACCACGCACTCGACTTCCAGCTTGCCCAACAGAACATCCACGATGCCTCCCTTGGGCTTGCCCCGGGTCTCCACCGCCACGATTACTTGCACCGTTTCGGTCAGATCCACGCGGACCAGATCCGCGTGAATCACCTTGCGGCCCAGATAATCATACTGCAGGTCCTTGACCAGCAGCGTCTCGGCAGTTCCGCCGATGGTCGTCTCGAAAATCCGGTTGCCGTGGTGCAGCGCCTCGCTGAAATCATGCAGGTCCAGCGAGATTGATTCGGGCTCTTTCCCGTGCCCATAGACCACCGCGGGAACCTGCCCGGCCGCCCGGATCCGACGGGCCACCTTGGATCCCCGCCCGTTTCGTACTTCCGATTTCAAGGTTACTGTCTTTTGCATACAATCCTCTATTGCTGTCTCTTGTATTCGATATGCTTCCGCATTTTTGTGACCAACCCGATCGCCGAAAACCAAACCGATATGACAAAGGAACAATCGACAATGGAAAACTGGAAAATGTCAGGTTCCTCCCTCAAACATCCCGCTGACCGACTCGTTCATGTGAATCCGCCGGATCGCCTCGCCCAGCAGCGACGAGATCGTCAGCACCGTCAGCTTGTCAATCCGCCGCGCCTCATCCGGCAGCGCGATCGTATCGGTCACCAGCACCTCATCAAACGGCGCCTGCTGCAGCCGCTCCAGAGCCGGCCCCGCGAACACCCCGTGCGTGGCGCCGGCGATGATCCGCTCGGCCCCGCGGTCGCGAACCAGTTGCGCCGCTCCGCAGATCGTGCCCGCCGTCGAAATCATGTCGTCGCACATGACAATGTTGCGTCCCTTCACATTCCCGATAATCTCGGTGCATTCAATCAGGTTCCCGCTGATCCGCCGCTTGTGGATGATCGCCAGCTCCGCCTTCAGGGCCGAGGCGTACATCGCCGCCGTTTTCATGTTGCCCACATCCGGAGCCACCACCGTCAGATCGGAGATCTGCTTGTCCTTCAGATACTGCACAAACACCGGCGAGGCCGAAAGATGATCCACCGGAATGTCGAAAAAGCCCTGCAACTGTTTGGCGTGCAGATCGACCGAAAGCACGCGGTCCGCTCCCGCCGTCGTGATCAGGTTGGCCACCAGCTTGGCCGTGATCGGAACCCGTCCGGCGTCCTTGCGGTCCTGCCGCGCATAGCCGAAGTACGGAATCACCGCCGTCACCCGCGCGGCGCTGGCGCGCTTCAGGCAATCCAGAAAAATCAGCAGCTCCATCAGCGTCGAATCCACCGGCGTGGAGGTCGTCTGCACGATGAAGCAATCTTTGCCCCGTACGTCGGTCTCGACCTTGATGATCTTCTCGCTGTCCGGAAACTTGTCGATTTTGGCCACGCCCATCGGCATCCCGAGATAATCGCAGATCGCCTGGGTCAGTTCCGGGTTGCTCGAACCGCTGAATATCAGCAGAGGTTTGTCGTTCATGGCCTATCCCCTCCGCTCCGTTGGTTGGATGTTGCCCTTGCGGATGCGCTGCGCCGCCGGCGATTTTTTTCGGATGCGATCCTCCCGCCCCGGCAACTGGGCGTCCTCCTGCGTGACCACCGCGCCCGGTTGAATGTGGCTGTTGGCCGGCATCGTCAGCGGCGCAATCAGGACCGCGCCGGATCCGATGAAACTGCCGTCGCCGATCTGCGTGCGCAGAATGTTTTGACCGTCGTAATTGGCCGTGATCGAACCGGCGCCGATATTAACCGACTTGCCGATCGTCGCGTCGCCGATGTAACTGTGATGCCGCGCACGGACTCCTTGTTGCAAATTTGAATCTTTTACCTCCGTAAATACGCCCAGCACAACGTCGTCTTCGACCACGGTTTTGTCGCGCAAATACGCAAACGGTCCGATCCGACAGTTCCGGCCGACTTTGACTTCGCCGTGAATGTAGGTGAACGGTTCGATGACGGTGTCTTGGCCGATCTGGGCGCGAACATCGATCCAGGTGTTCGGCGGATCGACGATTGTGACGCCGTGGTCCATCAGATAGGTTTGGATCCGCTGCTGCATGATCTTGCTGACCAAGCTGAGCTGGGAGCGGTTGTTGACGCCCATGCAGTCTTCTGCGGCGACGGCGGTAATGGCAATGGCCTTAAGTCCTTTTGCGATAATCAGTTGCAACGCATCGGTCAGGTAGTATTCGCCTTTGACATTGTTGGGTTTGATCTCGTCGAGAACCTGCAGAAGGACCTTGGAATCGAAGCAATAATAGGAAGGATTGACTTCCCGGATGCGTTTTTGTTCTGGATTGCAGTCATTTTCTTCCACAATCCCCTGAATATTGCCATAGGAATCGCGGACGATTCGGCCGTACCCGGTGGGATCTTCGAGAATGGTTGTCGCCAAAGTCGCGGCGGATTTTTCGGATAAGTGCTTTTGCAGCAAAAGCTTAAGCGTTTCGCTGCGAATCAGCGGAGCATCCCCGCAGAGGACAAGGACGGGACCATTGAAGTCCTTTAACTGCTGACGACAACACATCACGGCGTGGCCGGTTCCTTTTTGCTCGGTCTGCTCAACGAAGGCAATATCCGTGTCTTTGCTGTAGCGTTCGATGACCTGCTCTTTTCCGTAACCCACCACCACAAAAGAAGTTGCGACGCCAACGGAACGGCAGGCATCCAGGACATAAGCGATCATCGGCCGGCCGCACACTTCGTGCAGGACTTTGGGCAGCATGGTATTCATTCGCGTACTCATGCCCGCGGCAAGAATGACGGCCACAGGACTGGCCATATATTTATGTCCTTAAAAAAGTTATAATTTCAGTTCTACAAAACGCTACCCGGCAAGGATTCGAACCTTGACTAGGAGGACCAAAACCTCCTGTGCTACCATTACACCACCGGGTAGTGTATATAAATCCATGCACAGAAAGTAGTTACAATCATGATCGCGGAACGGCGATGCCGTTCGACGGGTCCATCGGATCGAAGGCCTGAGCCGACCATGCGCGATAACTGTCGGCCCCACAAATACTTACAAGTATTCACCTCGTGTGATCCAAGGAAACTGGTAGTTTACCTTTAGGGGGTTGCAGCATCAAGAGAAATTTGAAATATTTTTTCCGTCGGATTCCCTCCTGAAAAACCACTGGTCGCATGTGAAGGGAATCATCACGCCAAGCCGCGGAGACGCGAAGTAAAATCAATATCCACCGATTACACAGATTGCACCGATTCATAATTCGCACGCCAAGCGGGCAAAGACCCAAGGAACATGTTGAACAGGATGAACAGGGTTTACAGGATTGACAACAGAGACGGATACCTGATAATAGAGGGTTGTGAAATCGGGAATCAAAGACGGAACTTGGCAGAATACGAATGTGGATATGCGAATACAAGAAATATTAGGTGACTGTCCCTGGTTTCCTGATAATAGAGGGTTGTGAAATCGGGAATCAAAGACGGAACTTGGCAGAATACGAATGTGGATATGCGAATACAAGAAATATTAGGTGACTGTCCCTGGTTTCCCTGGTTTCCGAATGTGGATATGCGAATACAAGAAATATTAGGTGACTGTCCCTGGTTTCCCCTGGTTTCCGGATGTGATGATTCACGACATCGACATCGTGTTGTCCCTGGCCAACAGCCCCATCGCGTCGG
>CAZXPW010000046.1:0-30470 GCA_964643355.1 uncultured Pirellulales bacterium | reverse complement strand
GAAGTTTTATCGGACAAACCGCTCGTCGTTAATCAGGTTTTGTTAGAGATCCTAATGCAAATAAACCTAAAATTTTAAATATAAGAAATGGAGAATTATTATGAAAACAGAAAAAGAAAATTTCAAAGTAAACCCCCAATTGCAATTGTTTCAGCAAAACAAGATTGATGAGGCAGAACCGCAAACCTATGTAGAGAAGCTTCGGGCAGAAAATTCGGTTGTTCTTTATGTTTGGAAAGAGAAGAACATCTTGTTGGATGGTCATTATCAGTATGAATTATGCAAGAAGTATGACATTCCGTATCGAATTGTTTACGTGAATATGGCATCGATGGATGCTGCCCAACGGTGGATCATCGACAATGCCCTCTCCCACATCCATCTCTCAAATTGGATCCGTTCCAAGTTGGTCATCAAGCATTTTCAATTCTTCTTCGAACGAATGGCACAGCAAAATCTCAAACTGACCTGTGGAAGAGGGAAAAAAGGTCAAAAGAAATCAGAGAACCATTTTGAAAAGATCGATGTTAACGATAGGTTGGCACAGAAGGCACAAGTATCCAAAGATACGATTTGCAGGGTTAAGTATATTCTTGCCAATAAGAACTTTGCTCCTAAAGAATTGATCCAAAAGCTTGATGCAGAGGAAATTTCGGTGAATTCTGCATACCATCAGGTGATGAGGAGCAAGAAGCACGAAAAGAAGGCTGAAAGAACTTCGGTTCAGCTCAGTTATGTCAACGATCTGTCGAAAGGCGTGGAAAATGCAGTCATCTGCAATGATGCTTTGGATGGTATTGGCAAGATTTCCGATGGATCTTTGAGTCTTGTTTTTACAAGCCCCCCATTTAATGTGGATCAGACCTATCAAGACGGGGTGTCAGATTCCAAACCTTGGGATGAACACATCGAATATCTGAGTAATGTCTTTGGTGCTTTGAAGCCCAAGCTTCGTTCAGGAGGTCGTTGTATTGTTGAGTATCAGCAAATCCGAACACGGGAAAAACAGGATCAAGCCCTTGAAAAGAACAGACCCATCCATGCAGTGATCATCAGCATGATGCAAAAATTGGGATACCAATATGTATCCACGATAATTTGGTCGAAGGGGCATGTCGGTCGGCAACCACAGGGGTGTGGTGAGATCTGTTCTCCGAATAACCCTGTGATTAAGGATGTGCATTCGTATCTGTTCGTTTTCTCGGTTGATGGAAAAGAATTGCCTTGTGCCACAGGGAACTCTTCGGTTCTGTCTAAGGAAGAATACGAACAGCTCACACAGAGTGTGTGGCATGTGCACACAGAGAGCAAAGCAATAGGGTCTCATGTTTGCCCGATGCCCGTTGAGCTTGCAGAACGTGCAATCCGTCTGTTTTCCTATGAAGGGGATCTAATAATCGATCCTTTTGGAGGGAGTGGTTCATCAGCAATTGCAGCCATTCGTAATGGGAGACGTTTTATCCTAATCGATAAGAGCCAAACGTATTGTGCCCAATCCAAACAACGAATCGATGCTGAGGTTCTCAAACTCAAGTCTAAAAATAGCCAAGCAGCTTAAGAAAGGAACGGTGTTATTCAAATGATGAAGTCATCAAAAGAAATATTGAATCAGATGGTTAGCCACTTCAATTCGAAGATCAATATGGAACAAATTCAGGATGCCCTTCTCTGTCAAGCAGACAACATGAATCTCTTGGAATCGCTTCCCGACAACTCCATCTCCTCAGCTGTGTTTGATCCCCCTTATGGCATTGGTTTCATGGGGAAGGAATGGGATACATTCTCAGATGGAATTCGGTATCAGCAGTGGTGTGCAACATGGGCGACTGAATTGTTCCGTGTTCTGAAGCCAGGAGCTTTCGCTCTGTCGTTCTCTTCCCCACGATTGTATCACCGTTTGGTATGTGGGTTGGAAGACAGTGGATTTATTGTTCGTGACCAACTGATGTGGCTCTATGGAAGTGGGTTCCCGAAATCCCGTAATGTCGCCAATGACATTGATAAGACCTTGGGTAAGCAGGGCAAGGTGATCGGCACGATGACATGCTCAGCAAAAGGCATTGTCGGTGCCGAACAACGGAAGGGGAAAGCTGCGGGTTGTTACGGGCAAGCCAAAGAAGTAGCTATTCTTGAACCTTGTTCAGAAGAGGCAACGAAATGGAAAGGGTGGGGAACAGCGTTGAAACCTGCCTATGAACCCATCGTCTTAGTTCAAAAGCCTTTGTCGGAATCCTCGATTGCCAAGAATCTGTTGAAATGGGGAACGGGGGCTCTGAATATTGATGCTTGCAGAATCGGCTCATTCGGAGGCACTCAGGCAGGGGGTATTGTCAAAACCGATCCTGCTCGAAGAGTATTCAGAGGTGGGATCAGTAACAAAGTCAATGTGGCTCAGATCGATTCGGGGCGGTTCCCTTCGAATTTTATCATCGGAGAAGATGTGGCTGCTTCTCTTGGTAATAAAGCTCGGTTCTTCTACTGCCCAAAAGCATCAAAACACGAAAAGAATGACGGCTGTGAACACCTTGAACCTCATCCCATAAATTCCGATGGGAACGGTCGAACCTTCAATGATCGGTGTGGGGTATGCGGGAAGAAGTTCGTCGGCTCTGAAAAGTCACGTTGTCAATGCCCTGTGGGTGTAAAGAAAACGGACAAAACCAAATTCACCAGCTGCAATCACCATCCCACCGTAAAGCCGATCGCCCTAATGAAGTATCTGGTTGAGCTCGTCACGCCGCCCCATGGAATCTGTCTGGACATCTTCATGGGGTCGAATTCTACGGGGATTGCCTGTGCTCAATTAGGTTTCGACTTCATAGGTGTTGAAAAAGAATCCTCGTATTTCGAAATTGCTAAAACACGGATTCAGCATTGGCATTTCAAATCCTTCCATCAAAAGGCTGTTGCCTAGAAAGGAAACCTATTATGACGCAGAACAATAAATTCATTCGGCAAAAGAGACTTATGGAAAATCGGAAGCACAAAAAACGAATGCTAACGAAATATACCCATTTAAGACCAATAAACAAGGTCCACTATCGTAAGGGTATAAACGAAACTTGTAAGAAGCATGTTAAGAAAAGAATTTGGCATGAAGAGAAGCAAATCAAAGCAGCGTAAACATCGAATCAACAAAACCAAAATCGAATAAATGAAAGGATGTTGAGATGAAAAAGAAAAAAGAACATGACATAGAAGTAACCTCCTTTGAAGCTCAAACACTCGATGGTGTTGTTACCCGTGTCCCCATCAATGATGATACAAGTTATTGTTATGCCTGCCTGATCAGAAATCATGACAGTGATGAGTCAGTCATTGGATTTTCATTGACCTTCGATGGGCTTCAAAGAGTGGCCATGCTCTATATCGATACCCTTACAATGATAGGGAAAGAGAGGTATCACTATGCAGGATTTGAAAGGTGGTCAAGCCGTCAAATGGCCACTTTTCTTCAAAGGCATATAGAGCAAAACGTAGTGTCTGTAATTGCTTTATATGGGATTTTCTATGACGACGAAATCAGTGTCATCATCACTCCCCAGAATATCGTTATGCATGAAAGGGATCTGGAATGAAAAAGAAGCTGATGAATCAGACAGACTATTGTTATGCCGCAAAAGTAATGACTAAGGAAGGAGACGATTACGTCTGTGGATTTTCAAAGCTCTTCGAAGGGATTAAATCGATTGTAGAGACCCATATTCAGGCTTGTGATCCGAAAGGTCGGCATGGTTTGCGGTATTCCGGTTTTGAACGGTGTAGCCGGAATATGGTGATTGAATTCTTTACGGAAAAAAAGAAACGCAAAATCAAAGACACATTTCTTATGCTTGGTTTCATTACAGGAGAGTTGGATGACAAGATGTTCGTCAAGACACCAAGGGATGTGAACAGTTTTCTGTTACTGAAAGAACTGTATGAAGATGTAAAGGAGGGTAGATATGGAATTGAATGAACATACATGCAAACAGGCATCCTACTTCCCTGACGGTCGTCCGGTCCCGGAGTTACTCACAGAACGGGAAGCCATTGCCTTTCTCAGGCTTGACATCGATGGGCCAGCCCATCCTGAAATGACCCTGCAATACTATCGCCAAGAGGGATTGTTGAGAGCCACTCGTGTCGGTAAACGGATCCGATACAAGAAATCCGAACTTCTTCAATTGCTCGACCAATTAACAGCAAGAACCAATAACGATATATCTTAATAACCATTAACCAGACAGGAGAAAATCATGGCAGAAATTACATTCAAATTTGGAAGACTGAATATCCCCATTCGTTGGAAGAAACTCTATGAACAGGTACAGAAAGGAAAATCCTATAAGTTGGCAATCAAGGCAAAATGTTTGGATTGTTGCTGTTGGCAAAAAGGGGAAGTTACGAAATGCACGGCTGTCGATTGCCCCCTGTATTTGCACCGTCCTTTTATTAAAAGACCTAAAAACTCTAATCGTAAGGGAAACCCCAAAGCTAATGGTCGTCCAGGATCAATTCCTACCCCCAAATAATGAATAAGAATCAAGGGTTTTGAATAGAACGACCATAAAACCCTGTAAAACTACCCCCCTGGGTTGTCCTGTTAAAAATACCCACATAGAATGCCTGATTCCGGAATTCCCTTGATATAAAAATGCTCCAGCGTTAGCGTCCCCTGAAACAAACGAACCAGAGGTAAATGCATGAGAATAAGAAACGACATAACAGTCACCTACTTGGAATCACGGAAACGTTGGCTCGTCCGTTGGTTCAGCAAATACAGCCCCACTGTCCAAAAGCAGTCTCGTTTCTGTAAATCCTTCGTCAAGAAATTCCAAGCCGACCAGTTCGCCCAGTCCCTTGATATCGATCAAAAAGACGGCATCTGTATCGAACCTAAGACCATCACCCTACAAAACCTGTGTGACCGTTTCCTTGCATCCAAAAACGACAAACGACCTGCCACAGTCAATGCCTACGAGGAAACCATCACCCGGCTACTGACTACCTTTGGAATTTACAGAAACATCAAAAACATTACCTTCCATGATGCCCAGACTTTTATAAACTCCTTAGAGTTATTAAATTTAGACAAAGAACCTTCCGACTCCACTCGTTTAAAGCACCTGACCAACGCCAAAATCCTTTTTAACCAGGCACTCAAATGGGACTATCTCAGAAAGAATCCATTCCACGATATTTCCATCACAGACATTTCCAAAGAAGATTGGTATCCTATTAAACCTGCTGAATTCCAGGCACTTCTTAAAGCCATTGACCAAATTCCTATCAGGAAAAGCAGGGAGAAAGAAGACAGGGAAAGGATCATAAGAACCAAGGCATTTTATTCAGTGATGTATGGCTGTGGTTTAAGATTTGGTGAAGCTATAAATTTGTGGTGGGATAAAAATATTGACTGGACTCATAACAAAATTCATATTAAAAACAGGAAAGCCAAGGATGGATTCCCTTCTTTCTCAATTAAAAATCATCAGGATCGTTCGATCCCTGCTCCCCAGTGGACCATGGAGTGTTTGAAAGAACTCAAACAGATTTCCCATCGTAATAATCCTTATGTGTTTTTGACTGAAGATCGGCTCTTATTGATCAAGGCAAAATGGGCCCAGTGGAAAAACGAAGACAAGGTAAATCGATGGAAAAATAGTGTGATGGTCAATAACACCAACAGGGATTTTGTGGTATTGTGCAGGAGGGCAGGGATCATTAGTTCCGACAGGTTGTCAGTGCATTGTTTGAGGAAGGGGTATGGAACGAATTTGGCTGATTTAAATACTCCAGTGCATACATTAAAATCTTTAATGGGACATAGTAATATTCAAACAACGATGAAATTTTATATTTTCAATAGTGATGCCAATAGTATGCAGGCGGTAAGGAAGCTGGAGGAGATGATGGGGGGAGGGGGATAGGGAGGGAGGGGGTAGGGAATGTGGGCTCGACGGAGATCGAGAGGGGGATAGGAAAAAGATCCCACATTCCGCATTAAGCTGAATTCACCAATACAGGAAATCCGTCATATTATTTCGATACATCCTCAAGCCAGTGCTCTGCCAGAATCTCCAAATCAAATAAATCCACTCTGCCATCTCCACCAAAGGGTACAATGTCCGCAGACAGATTGCCTTCGGTATTCATCCATTCTGAGACTATGCGTTCAAGATCCAATAAATTAATGATCCCATCCATAACCAGATCGTAGGGAACCGCATGTTTCAACAGGATGGATTGGGAATTATCATTTTCATTTGTTTCAGGGACGATGTTCTCCGAATCGACAGTGATCGTCAACGAATTTGAACCATATTGGAGTTGGTCGGAAGACACAAATAAGGTGATGTCCAGGGCTTGTTTCGAAGGAATGGCAGGAACAGGAGTTGTATCCAGGAGTAGTTGGTCGGATTCTGAGGTCAAAATACACTTTACTCCATCAGGGGATTCAATAAAACCATTGTTCAGAACTTCAACCGTGAAATAAAATCCCCCAAGACTCTGATTGATTTCGATGGTTCCGACTGTCAGGTTGGCTCCAAAGAATTCATCTGAATCCGAGTTGTTCTGTCGGTTCTTGTCTTCGATTTGAAGGTCCGGATCAATCACAACGATGACTTTCAGTGGCTTGTCGCTGATCGGGATCGACCACTGCACGGAAACAGCGGCAGTTGTTCCTGCCCCCAACGGATCACTGACCATCTGTGTTTGTCCGATCTGGTTGGCAGGAATCGCGGTATCTCCGCAATAAAATGCCGCAGGAATCTGACCGATTGCCACATCTCCAATATTGGAGATGGTTGCCTGGATCGATACCGTGTCTCCGGGAACCGCATCGGGATTAGAAATCGTGATACTATCCGTAACAATGGAAAGATCGGAACCGATCTGATAATCATACACGCACAAGTCAACCTGTCCGAAGGTTACCAGCCCCTCACCCGGAAGGATATGTACCTTGTTGTAAGCCAGATCCAACTGGTTTGCCGATGAATACGCGGCAGCAATGGATCTCTCCATATCCCGATTGTCGGTAATCTGAATCACATCCGACCACCCCCGGATCGTCGGATCATAGGTTGCCATATAGAGATCCGAACCCGCCGCAGAAGGATCATTCCATATCACCGACACATTGTCGCTTGGGCTTACTGCCGCCACAAAACCCCGTTGTCCCGATGATCCGGACTGTGCGACGACTTCGGCAATCCCCGTCATGCCCGGAATATCCATCGTACCGACGATTTTGCCATCTCGTGCCCATAACAGCATAAGACCGTTGGTTGTTTTCGCAAGGCGAGGATTCACATCAGAATTTTCATCCTGGGTCAGTCGTACCGGATTGGACCAGACGCCATCCCCGTTGCTGATGTGATATAACTCATTGTCTGTATCGGTCTGGAAATCGCTATCGCCATCCACACAATACACAAGATGATATCCTGCCAAAGCCGCAACATCGGAGTATTTCACGATTCCATTGACCGTCGTAACCGTCTGTTCATCTGTCCACCCGGCATCGGTCTTTGTGCGGACTTTCAGGGTATTCGTAACGGGAGCGTTCTCAGCAAGGATGTCATTGTTGTTGTCGTGTGTCCATACGACGGTGATGTTTCCATTACCCTCACAGGCAACCTTGGGGTTGTAATCCAATGCGGGTCTTTGAGTTACACTTTCCAACATCCAAAGATCGGCTGTAAGGTCATAGACACCTATCTGAATATCCAACTTGTCCGCAAAATCGGTTAAGCCGGTTCCATCGGGGATCAATTGGGATGCGTTCGCCCAGACACAGACAAAATTGCCATCGGTATCGACTGTCAGAGCAGGCATGGCATCTGCCGTGCCGTCATCCTGAATCGCTTTAGGAGTTGACCAACCGCCTCCCGAATTGACACTGTAAATCAACATCGTCCGGTCCAAACTATTGCGGCTGGGTTCATCAAATAACCAGACCAGGCATTTCGTGTTGCCCAAAACGGCAAGAACCGGGCTGGATTGACCGAAGATATTCGTCTGCAGGGCGATCTCCGTTCCACCGGTTCCGGGCGGGGGAATCATCTCCCCCAGAGATTGATTCCCGCCATACCACTGAGCATAATTGGATTGCAGATAATCACGAACCATCGGCTCAAACTGCTCCGATTTCAGGGTATTGAATCCGGATGGAGGCGGCGTAGATTCTTCCGGCCATCGGAATGAAAGCAGATCGTTCTCGAACTTGTAGAAGAACAGGTAAATCCGAATCCCGCCGGTCAGCTCCAGATACCAGTCTTTCAAATAAGGTTCCTCCGGCAACTGAAATTCTACATTCAGTTCCCCCTTGAGATATCCTTCCATAGAAACGGCATCCGCAATCCCTACTCCCGCCATGCCTTCGAGTCCAGCTTTTACTGGAAACTCCCCGGAAAAAACGGGTTTGTCCGCGGAACCATCCGTAAAACGACAATTGGCTGCAACACTGGCATCGACGGCAAATCGATAATAAGTCGGAACGGGAATGGGACCGACCATGAATACAACATAAGTCGGCTTGGATGTGTATTCGCCAAAGACCGACAAGTCAAACCCTCCCCCCAGATTCCAGCGACCCCCTGAATAATCCATGGTCATCAGAACTTTTAATTTGCCCCCGACCTCCAAACCGCTTAATTTGAAATCCTCCTTCGATAATTTCATGTAGTCGCTGCCCGCCTTGATTTCGCAATGCCCCTTCAGGTCGATCTCGGCGGTGACTTCGATGATGCTCTTCCAATCCACCTGTGCGACCTCGGCGAGTTTATTCTTATCGGTAAGCTTCGGGGCGTCTTTTTTGATTTCCGGAAATCCGATATTGAATGGGAATGATTTGTATTTACCGTTCTGAAAGAACAGGATGCTGCCCAATCCCGGCGGAGGGGCGATCATCTGAAAATTGGCCGGGATTCTGGCCGACTGTTTCCCATTGGCGGCAATGGCCTGAACATACAGCCGTTCCCCCGCTGAAAAAGCTGTTCCGATATTGAAAGTTCGGTTGACCGAAGTCCCTCCGATGCTGTCCGTGGCGATCAAAGAGGAATTTCGATACCACCGAACCTGGCTGGGAGACAATCCATTCCAATTGATCGTAACCGTAAAGGGCTGGTCCGAAGAGACGCCCGATACACCGGCAAGAAACAGGGCGTCTTTGGAATAGGAACAGTACGGACTGGAGAATCCTGTAACAACGGGCAGATCACCGCTGGTCCGATTGTCGATCTTGAAGGCATTCGACACGGCCGAACTTTCTCCGCACCATGCAACAGGCATCAGGCAGAGAACAGGGGTACAAAGCACCATCGCCCTTAAGATACATCGTTTCGTATTGGGGTGTATCATGACATTCTCCTGTCGATATCGATTTCGCTTGATCGTCTATTTGTCAATTGCCTCACGCAATCCATCGTTCCGACCGGACAGGGCGTTCGGCACAATGCCTACCAGACCTGCCCGGCAGTGTTGCGTACATTCGGCTGCCGATGGCTGTCCATCGCAGCTCAGGAACAGAGCCAGGACTTTCGATGCCACGCTCGTCGGATCCGTAAACCCAACAATTCCGGGCATCTTCCTTCGAAAGTGCAGGACAACGCGGAATCCGTTGTTGTTGTTCCGGTTGTTCGGGTTGTTGTTGTTGCGGTTCGATACACGACAGTTGTTGGAGTTGTTGTTCCAGCTGCCGCCGCGAATAACACGACCCTGGCTCGGCTCTGCCCCTTTGAAATCTCCATTCCCGACTCAACCGTCGGATCCGATGTCGGCTGTCCGCATGACCGGCATGACCCAGCCAACTGGCGATCCGTTGCCGAATCTCCTCCCACTCCAGAATCCCCCCGGCATACGCCTGTTTCATCCATCGAATCCGTCTTCGGAAATTCCGGATATTCTGTTTTTTCAAAAGTCGATGGGTTGACCAGATTCGATACCCCACAAAGGTCAATCCCGCCCGTACAGGACGGATGAACAATCGATTCGGGTGGCACTTGAGCCGCAGGGAATCCAGATAATCCTGGATCTTCTCAAGCCCCGCTTTCAGAAGATCCCGGTCATGACTCAAGAGAATAAAATCATCGCAATACCGGACATACCCTCCGATGCCCAATCGGCTGGTCACAAAATGATCCAGCCCGTTCAGATACCAGTTGGCGAACCACTGGCTGGTCAGGTTGCCGATGGGAAGCCCCCGTTTCCGTTCCAGGGGCGAAAACAGGTCGTCGCCCTCAAACCAATAGATCCCTCCCGGCTGCTCGTTGGACGAATCCACGATCCGATCCATCAGCCATAGGGTCTTGGGGTCCTTGATCAGCCGCCGAAAGATCCCCTTGAGAATCGCATGATCAATGCTGGGGAAGAATTTCTGGATATCGCATTGCAGGGCATACCGATAGGACCGCATCCATCCCTGCAACCGATCCGCAGCCGCATGGGTTCCCTTCCCCTTGCGACAGGCGTAACTGTCCGGATGAAAATGCCGGTCCAGAATCGGTTCCAGGATATTCATCAGGGCGTGGTGAACCACACGGTCCCGATACGGAGCGGCGGAGATCAGCCGTTGTTTCGGCTCATAAATCCAATGGGTATGAAAAGAACCGGGCCAATAGGTCTGATCCCTTAACTCCTGCTGGAGTTGGTGTAACTGCCGTTCGAGATCAAATTCAAAGTGCTGTACGGAGATACGGTCTCTCTTGCCCCTCCGTGCCTTGTGGGCGGCAAGGACAAGGTTTTCCCAGGCAATCACCTGTTCCCAGAGGTTTCCGTATCGTTTCATCGTTCCAGTCCCTTATGCTTCATCCACCCGCCGATTTGGGACCCGATGGATTCCAGACAGCCCGATCCGAACCCATAGCTCTTAACCGTCAGGATCTCCAGGTCCTTCGAGAGTCGGATTTGAAATCGCAGGATTTCCAGTTCGATATTCGCATCCGCCAGAATAGCCGTCTTATCCTTCGAATACTTTGCCCGAAGAAGGTATCCCAGAATGGTTTGCAACCGGTTTTCAATCGCCATTCCGAGACTGTAGCGGTGATGACGGGGATACTTCTCCGTATGCCGGAGCATCCACAGCATAAAGTCATAAAAATCCTGAATAACCTTCAATTCCGTATTTTTCATTTTTCTATCGAACAGGGGCTACGCCCCTGTACCCCGCAAAGTGTAAAAGGACAAAGAACAAAGGGTTATTAAAAGTCCAGGACAACGCGGAATCCGTAGTAGTAGTACCGGGGGTACGGGCCGTAGCCGAACGATACACGACAGAGGCTGGAGTTGCCGAATCAGCCGCCGCCGCGAATAACACGATAAGTACCTGTTCCAGGTCCAGATGGGTTTGTTTGTGATCCCGAACTGTAACTCCCATACCAGTCATGACACCACTCCCAGACATTGCCCGCCATGTCGTATAAGCCATAGGCATTGGCTCCGCTGGCGGTCTGATAGCTGGTTGCACTGCCGGGCCAATTGTAGTTGGTCTTATACTTCAAAGATCCATCAAAAAAGCCCACAGGGGATGTGTAGGGATATACTCCATCGTTCCATAGGGGATGATATTGGTTTTTGACGGGACTGACATCATAACTGTAAGTGTAGCTGTAAAAATTTGCCTGGGTCTGATTGATCGTATCCCCCCAGGGGAACCGGCTTCCGGCTCGCCCACCCCTTGCGGCATACTCCCATTCGGCTTCCGTCGCAAGCCGGTATCCCTTCTTGCTGAAATCACAAGTCCAGTTGACAAAGTCATTATAACAGGTTTGCTTGCCCTCTTGCTGGCTTCGCCAGTTACAATAGGCCACAGCCCCGTACCAGCTTACCCTTACCATGGGGTCATTGGTCATATCCCGCCCGCTCTTGGTCCGAACGCTGAAGGTATTGTTGGAATAGACGATCTGGCTATAAGAAGACGATGCCGCTGTGTCACAATAAGGATAACTCGTTCCCGACCCGGACTTATAAACCACATTGTTCGTAATGGTAATCAGGTTCTGTGCGAGGGCGGAATTCAGGAAATCCCGGTATTGACCGTTTGTGATCTCATATTTGCCCATGGCAAACGAATCCAAAGTTACCGTATGGACAGGGTGTTCGTCGGAATTCCCCTCAATCTTCGAATCCCCCATCTGGAAGGTCCCGGCGGGGATAACAACCATGTCGGCAGGGGCGGAATTATCGTTGGCAATGACCTTGATACGGTAATTGGTTCCATAAGCACCGGGGAGGTCATTATTACAGTCCCAAGTGATGAGTTTTCCCTTTCCGGGGGAAATGTTGGTTCCAATGGCTCCGGTAACCGAGGGGGCTGAGACATTCCAGGTAGTACCACCATCGGAGCTGACGGCAATCGAGATCGTGCTTTTGTTTCCATCAAGATCATAGCGGATATCGACCTTCAGGGATCCATCCGTCCGCTGAGAGGCGGTAACATTACTGACGCCGGGAGCATTGGAATTGGATTGGGGCAGGACAAACGACCATCCCTGATCGACTCCAAAAAGTGTATTCTGTGCCATGGCGGTAAAATCATGCCAGGATACTGTTGTTGTCCAGGTATTCAGGCAACCATATTGACGGTTTGGCGTGTCTCGGTAACCGACGACTGTAACAAAGTGGTCCGTCCGGGCATCACCGTTGGAATCGACCAGAAACACCATAGGTCGCCCATTGTCGATTTCGCCTTTCAGAATTGCCCAAGTCAGGGTATCCCCCATCGAATAATCCGTACAAGTCGGAGCGACAGAGGGATACCGACTTGTTACATAATCTCGGAAGGCGGGCTCAATATCAATATCATATGACCATCCATAATAAAGATGACCTGATGGGTGATTACTTCTGGATGTCCTCATGAAATCCGCCACACAATTGTTGGCATGGGGAGTTCTGTTCTCGGTGATACAATCATCAGTCAAGCGACCTGTACCACCTTCATCATCTTCCGGGGAGGCATAATCCTCATAATGCTGTCGGTTATTGGTTCCCCCCTGAGATGCGATGACCTGGTTCACAGCCGCAGTCTGGGATGTGGCAGCCCCTGTAATCAGGTCCCCATACCCCGCTTGACCGTCATAGTAACCGATGACCATCCCCACAGCCGTCGGACCACATCCATGTCTCCATAGATAGGCGGGAACGCTCAAAACCTTCTGTTCGGCGGGAGGGGGAACCGTTTCCTGCTGTTGCTGTTGCCGTGCCAGATATTCAGCAACATGGGGCGGAGGGACCGGACCGGTCGTGCTCGACTTCGGCTGCCCAAAACAAACCGACCCCAGCAAAAGCCCCCACACGATTATCAGGTTATGTCGATTAACTTCCGAAACCATCTCGTCCCCTTTCCATGATCATGGGTAAATCGAACAGGCGAATCTTGTTTGAACGATAATGAAAATATGGAAAGTAGTGCGGACCTCGAAATGAAAACACTACCATTTCTCGGACGGATACAAGTCCATGTTGTATGTCCATAGAACCTCACTCCGCTCATCAATGAAATTACAATCCTGTGTATTGTAGCAAATCCTCGCTCTTTTTTCAACTGCGGAAATTACGGGAAACGCTAATTTCCCTATCCGTATTTTTCCGGATATAGGCACATTCGTATCCAGTACCTAATCAGTCAGCCCCCAGCTGTCACAATAGTTCCAGTCCCTCCTATCCACTTATTCCTGCCCAAATACTTCAAAATTTAGCCTATCCCCCTGAATCAATCTCCCGTTATAAATTGCGGCGAAGAAACCGATCCTTATTGAACCAGGTTCCCAAGGATCATCCTATCAACACATTTCAAATAGCTTCCCTTCTTTCATCCAACCTTTTCCACAGGATCCCCATTCAAACAGGTTCCCAAGGTTCCCTTCTCACCAGGTTCCCATGGATAAAAAACTCCCCCCTTCTTTCCCGACCTCATAATTCTCCTATTATTTTTTTTACTTTCTCAAAAATTCTTCAAAATATGACACAAATTGGACTGGCTCAGGACTGGTCAGTAGAAAAAAAGGGACGCATTTGGGACGCAAAAGGGTGTTTTGGAGGGGTATAGTGAATACATAAGAGGTTGAATAAGTTTTCTAAGTGATTAGGGGATAAGGAGTTAGGGGAATGGGCAGGGGCGGATTTGAACCGCCGACACACGGATTTTCAGTCCGTTGCTCTACCAACTGAGCTACCTACCCGACTACAAAAGGTATCAAGACTGTTACTATAAACCAGAGAAAACTCAAATGCAAGTGGTTTACTGAAAAATTGAGGGGAGAGGGGAGTGCTTTTTTGTATGCATCCCTCTTGGCCAGTGTTTGGAGCGTTCCGTTTCCGGGGATCGTTTTCGTTGCGTCAGATTTGACCGCATTACAATGAACAAGGAAACGGATATCAATCCGGATGTCGTATGAACCTTACCATGATCCATCCTCTATTTGCCTGAGAATGCCGGAAAGCCAGTACCAGCCTCCAGACCCTTCGATTCCCGCTGAAGTTTTCTTGGCTAACTGGACTCGGACAGCGTTGCGCCTCCAATCCTTCGTGAAACCACGGACTGGATGGGTTGAGTCTTGACAGTTGCGGCGAATCGGCGTATCATATCGGTTTTGAGAGGATCTGGTTTTGTCCGACAATACAGTTGTAACGCGATTTGCCCCTTCTCCGACGGGGTATCTTCATGTCGGCGGCGCCCGCACGGCGCTGTTCAACTGGCTTTTTGCCCGGCATTCCGGTGGTACATTTCTGTTGCGGATCGAGGATACAGACCTGAAACGCAATACACCGACGGCACTGCGGCAGGTTCTCAGCGATTTGCGATGGCTGGGAATTGACTGGGACGAGGGGCCGGAGGTAGGGGGACCCAACGGGCCGTATCTTCAATCACAGCGACTGGAGATTTATCGGAGCTATGCGGATCGTCTGCTGCGGGAGGGCAAGGCCTATTACTGTTTTGATACCGCCGAGGAGCTGGACGCAATGCGGGCCAAGGCCGAGACCGCCAAGCAGGGATTTGTGTATCCAAGACCGGCGGTGTTCCCGGACGAGAAGGATATCGCACGGGCTCGAACCGAGGGTCGTCCGGTGGCGATTCGTTTTGTCGTGGATGCGCCACAGGGGTTTGTCGTCGATGACCTGATCCGGGGCAAGGTCAAATTCGGGCCCGGCGAAGTCGGCGACTTTATCATTATCAAATCTGACGGGTTTCCGACCTATCACTTCGGCGTGGTCATCGACGATGAGCTGATGAAGGTAACCCATGTGATTCGGGGGCAGGAGCATTTGATGAACACCCCCTGCCACCAAGCCCTGCAGGATGCCCTGGGATTTCGACGGCCGGCCTATGCTCACATGTCGGTGACCGTCAGCGAGGGCGGCGGAAAACTATCAAAACGGGAACGGCCGGCGTCTTTGCGAAAGGCGATTCAGCAGAAGGCCAATGCGGATCGGATGGCACTGGCATCGGCGGGGCATTTGTCGCCGGAAGAACTGGAGGATTTCCTGCGGGGCGACAGCACACCGGATATGCCAGCGGTCGAGGCCATGGCTAAATTTCTGGGCGTGGAATTGCCGGAGATCAATATCGTCGATTTTTTCCGGAGTGGATACCTGCCGGAGACGATGGTAAATTTTCTGGGATTGTTGGGTTTCAACCCGGGCGGGGATCGGGAAATTCTCCGCCGCGACGAGTTGATTTCCGTATTTGATATCCGACGGTTAACGAAATCGAACAGCTTATTCGATCGAAAAAAACTGGCGGCCTTCAATACCGAGCATATCAAGATATGCGATCCGAAGACCCTGTTGGGGCATTTCAAGGCGTTTCTCGAACAAGCCGGATCTCCCTTGCAGTCGGCCGATGACTCGATGTTATCACGAATGCTGCAGGTTTGTCTCGGGGCGCGAACCCTGGCGGAGATCGAACGCAAATGCCGGTTCGTTTTCGCCGATGATGAGGCGATCGAATTTGATCCGGAGGCCGTGGACAAGGTGCTGCGGAAAGACGGGGGCACGGAGATTTTACCGTTGGTCGCGCGACGACTGGGGGAGTTGAAGACGATGACCGCGGAGGCCGTCGAAGAGGTACTTCGGGGGTTGGCGGAAGAAAAGCAAATCGGCCTGGGAAAGGTCGCTCAGCCGCTTCGCGTGGCGATTACGGGCACAACGATCAGTCCCCCGATTTTCGACGCGGTGGATATGCTGGGCTTGGAACGGACGCTCAAACGAATCGCGGCGGCGGTCCGGAAATTTGGAATAGGAACGAGTGGATAGAGAGGATTGGCATGTCATTATTGGTAACGGGATCGATTGGCATTGACACCGTCCGGACTCCGTATGGATTCAGCGAAAAGTGCATCGGCGGCTCGGCGGTACATTTCAGTATGGCGGCGGCTATTTTCTCGCCCGTTCGGTTTATCGGCGCGGTGGGAGACGATTGCCCGTTCGATCTGGCGCAGGTATTTGATGGTCGCCAGGTCGATCTGACGGGACTGGAAATCCGAAAGGGAAGCCGGACCTTCCGCTGGATCGGAACCTATGAGGGAGACATGAACGAGGCGCGAACGGATGCCGTGGAATTGAATGTGCTCAGTGAAGGGCTCCCCAGAGTTCCCGACGCGTTCAAGGACAGCGAGTTTGTGTTTCTGGCGAATACGGCGCCCGCTCTGCAGATCGAGTTGCTGGATCAGTTGGCCAGTCCATCGTTCGTCGCGGCGGATACGATGAATCACTGGATCGTTACGGCGAAGGACGATCTGATGAAGCTTTTGGACCGCATCGATATGTTGATCATCAACGAAGGCGAGGCCAAACTGTTGACGGGCCAGCGGAATCTGATGCTGGCCTCCAAGGACATTCTGGAGATGGGACCGAAGGTCGTGATCATCAAAAAGGGCGAGTATGGTTCGATGATGTGCGACAAGGACGGCGATTTGTTCATTCTGCCGGCGTTTCCGACGACGGTCGTAATCGATCCGACGGGCGCCGGCGATTCGTTCGCGGGGGCGATGATGGGCTTTCTGGCCAAATCCGGCAAGGTGGATTTCAGTTCGCTGCGGAAGTCGATGGTGGCCGGAACGGTGGCGGCGTCGTTCACTATCGGCGATTTTTCGATCCACGGCATCAAGGCGGCGACTGCGGCCGACATCGATGAACGATCGGATCAGCTGCGGAAGGTCACGCAATTTTAACCGGAACCGAGGTCGGAAATGCGGTGTTTTATCGCGATTGAAGTTGTTCCGGAGATCCGCCAGAAACTGGCCGAGCTGACGCTGAAACTGAGGCGAGCCCTTCGCGGCAACCGCGGGGGAATCAAGTGGGTTGAGCCGAACCTGATACATCTGACATTGAAATTCCTCGGGGAGATCGACGATGCGGCCGTTGCAACTGCAGGCAGGATTGTCGATCAAGTCGCGGCGTCTCATCGGGGATTTGATCTATCGGTCGAGGGTGCGGGCTGTTTTGGACGACCCGCTCGGGTGATCTGGGTGGGCATGAAAGAGAATCCGGAACTGATGACCCTGCAAGCGGATTTGGACAGACGACTGGCGGAGGCGAATTTTCCGGCCGAAGAGCGACCGTTTAGCGCTCATCTGACGCTGGCGAGGATTAAGGATCCGTCGGCCGGACGGGATGTGCCTGGATTGATCGAGGCCGATCGAAACATTCGGCTTGGATCGTTCCAGGTCGATTCACTGAAATTATTTCGCAGCGAGTTGACGCCCAAGGGACCCGTCTATACCGTAATTCAGACAAGCAAATTGAACGCATAACAACGGATTGAAAGCGAGGGAGACTATGGCCAAGGCCAAAACAGTACCTGCGGCGAAGAAGACCGCTGCCAAGACCGATTCGGCGATCGCCGGCGCGTTGGACCGGGCGATCGCGCAGATCGAAAAACAGTACGGCACCGGTTCGATCATGAAAATGGACGCATCCAACATCGCGGCGGTGGAAGGAATCAGCACCGGCGCGTTGTCGTTGGACCTGGCGTTGGGGGGTCGGGGGGTTCCGCGCGGACGGGTGTGCGAATTTTTCGGGCCGGAGTCGTCCGGCAAGACCACGCTGGCTTTGCATGTGATCGCCAACGCCCAGAAGGCCGGCGGCGTGGCGGCCTTTATCGATGCCGAACATGCCTTAGACACGACCTGGGCACGCAAGCTTGGGGTGGATGTCAGCGGGTTGCTGGTCAGCCAGCCGGATACCGGCGAACAGGCCCTGGACATCGCGGAGATGCTCGTCAAGTCCAATGCGGTCGATGTCATCGTCATCGACTCGGTGGCGGCTTTGGTGCCGGCTGCGGAGATGCAGGGAGATATGGGCCAGAGCCATGTGGGTCTGCAGGCGCGACTGATGAGCCAGGCCCTTCGCAAACTCACCGGTTCGATCAGCAAAAGCAAGACTTGCATGATCTTCATCAATCAGATCCGCATGAAAATCGGCGTGATGTTCGGAAATCCGGAAACGACGCCGGGCGGCAACGCCCTGAAGTTTTACAGTTCCGTTCGGATCGACATCCGCCGGGTTGCGACGATCAAGAATTCCGCAGGCGAGGCGATTGCCAACCGGGTCCGGGCGCGAGTCGTCAAGAACAAATGTGCCGCCCCGTTCAAACAGGCCGAATTCGACATGGACTTTGAGAATGGCATCAGTCGGGAGGCCGATCTGCTGGATTTGGGCGTGGAATGCCAGGCCCTTCAAAAGACCGGAACCTGGATCAATTTTGGCCAGCTGCGTCTGGGACAGGGACGGGACCAGGCCAAAGCGTATCTGACGGAACACCCGGAAGTCGCCCGTGAGATCGCCGACAAGATCATCCAGATCAAAAGCGGTTCGGAACCGGAATAATCTGATTATCGGACACACTGTATAGGTAATTACGAATGAACTGGACCTCGAAGAAGATTCGCAGCGCGTTTGTCGAATATTTTCAGAAACAGAATCACGCGTTTGTCCCAAGCTGGCCGGTGGTGCCGATCGGCGACGAGACGCTTTTATTCACCAACGCCGGAATGAACCAGTTCAAAGACTTCTTTCTGGGCCTGCAGGCGGCGCCCTGGAAACGGGCGGTCAACAGCCAAAAATGCATTCGGGTCAGCGGCAAACACAATGACCTGGAAGAAGTGGGTCTGGATACCTATCATCACACCTTCTTTGAGATGCTGGGAAACTGGTCGTTTAACGACTACTTCAAGGCCGAGGCAATCGCCTGGGCGTGGGACCTGCTGACAACGGTTTACGGCATCGATCCTGACCGGCTGTGGGCGTCAGTCTTCGCCGGCGATTCGACTGACGGCTCGCATCGGGACGATGAAGCGGCGGAGTTGTGGACCCGGTTAACTCCGTTGTCCAAGGATCGCGTTCTTTCGTTTGGGAAAAAGGACAATTTTTGGGAGATGGGCGCATCGGGGCCCTGCGGGCCGTGCAGCGAAATCCATATCGACCTGGGTCCGGACCGATGTGATCGAAAGAGCGAAAAGGGACATGTCTGTCGGGTCAACGGCGGCTGTGCCCGGTTTATGGAACTGTGGAATCTGGTTTTCATTCAATTCAACCGCCGTCCTGACGGAACACTCGAAAAGCTGCCCGCTCGTTTTATCGATACCGGGGCGGGTCTTGAACGAATTGCTTCCGTATTGCAGGGAAAAACCAGCAATTATGACACCGATTTGTTCTCGTCCATCATCCGCAAGACGGAAGAGCTGACCGGAAAACGATATTCCTCGCAACTGGGCAATCCGACGGATAACGCGTTTCGGGTGATCGCGGATCATATCCGATCTTTGTCCTTTTCGATTGCCGATGGAGTAACGCCGTCCAATGAAGGCCGGGGATATGTCATTCGTCGCGTCCTTCGCAGGGCCTCGCGATTTGGGCGCGTCTTGGAGATTCACGAACCGTTCCTCTGCAAACTGGTACCCGCTCTGACAGCCGAGATGGGTCAGGCCTTTCCGGAACTGGCCAAACGCAGCGAATTTGTGGCTTCGGTAATCGAAGCCGAAGAAACCGCCTTCGGGCGAACCCTGGATCGGGGACTGGAAATCTTTTCGGCGGCCGCCACCGGGGCCCAGAATAGTCCCGATAAAACCCTCCGGGGCGAGGATGCGTTTCAACTCTATGACACATTCGGCTTTCCTCTGGACCTCACCGAGCTTCTGGCCCGGGAACGCGGTCTGAAGGTCGATATCGCCGCGTTCGAAGAGCTCATGGACCAGCAACGGCAGCGCGCCCGCGCGGCGCAAAAGGGGACTTCGCTGAAGGAATCGCTCTCCGGCGTTGAATTGCCCGCCACGGATGATTCGCTGAAGTATCAGGTCGACCATTGTCCGACGAAGGTTCTGGGCTGGATTGACGATCAGGGCTATCACACCAACGGTACTCTCCAAACCGGAAAAGAGGCCGCGATTGTTCTGGAACGGACCTGTTTCTACGCCGAATCCGGCGGGCAAACCGGCGACAAGGGAATCCTTCAGGATGAGAAACGGCTCCTTCGTTTCGAGGTTGACTCGACGGAGAAAATCGCCGAGTGCGTGATCCACCGCGGGCGATTGGCTCTGGGGACTTTGCAGGTTGGCCAGCCGGTCGAGGCGATTGTCGATCCCGCCCGACAGGAAACCCGCAAGAACCACACGGCCACTCACCTTCTGCAGTGGGCTCTGCAGAAGGTTTTGGGCGATTCGGTCCATCAGCAGGGAAGTCTGGTTTGTCCGGAGTACCTTCGTTTTGATTTCACCTGGCCCAAGGCACTGACCCCTGAACAGACGGCCAAAGTCGAATTGCTCGTTCGGGAACGAATCAGAGCCGCTCTGCCCATCGCTTCCGTGGTTCTGCCAATCCAAGAGGCCAAGCAGCTTGGGGCAATGGCGCTGTTCAATGAGAAATACGGCGATCATGTCCGCGTGATCGCCATCGGAGCCGAGGATGAATCCTGTCTCAACGACGCCTTCAGTCGCGAATTCTGCGGCGGAACCCATGTCGATAATACGCGTCGAATCGAGGGATTCAAAATTCTCCGCGAGGAAAGCGTTTCGGCCGGTGTACGCAGGATCACCGCACTGACGGGTCATGCTTTGAGCGAATATCTGTTGGAACGCGGACAGATCGTCGATGAGCTCGTTGAACTGCTCAAGGTGCCCGCCTCGCAGATTACCGTACGCGTCAACAAGCTTCTCGAAGACAACAAGGACTTGGCCAAACAACTCAAAACCGCCGGTCGGAAGGGAAACACGGATGTGATGACCGAGGCGGATACGCTGTTGAAGGCGGCACCGAAGATCGGGGATACGGCCGTCGTTGTCGGACAACTCCCCGTTTCCCCGATCGAGCAGATCCGGTCGGCGGTCGATAGCGTCAAGAAAAAGGCCGGTTCGGCTGCGATCGTATTTGGCATTAATGAAGGCGAAGGAAAGGTCACACTCATCGCTGCGATGACCGATGATGTGGTGGCCAAAGGTCTCAAAGCCGGAGATCTGGTCAAGGAAATCGCCCCACTCGTCGGGGGCGGAGGCGGAGGTCGTCCGCAGATGGCGCAAGCCGGCGGAAAGGATCCCGCCAAGCTTACGGAAGCTCTGGACAGAGCCATGGCCTTTATTCAGGCCAAGTTGGAATAATCATCCGAGGCCGACATTTCTCGAGATTGTTCCCAAAGGTCCCGGGGCGGGCGGGTCCCGCTACGGGATTCGGATCGAAACGCTTTTGGCGTGTGCATCCAACCCTTCGGTGTTTGCCAATCGAATAATGTCGTCAGCGTCGGCCGACAAATTCTTTCGGGAATACTCCATAACACTGGAAAATTTGACGAAGTCGTTGGAACTTAAGGCCGAGAAGAATTTGGCACTGGTCCCGGTGGGAAGGGTGTGACTGGGACCGGCAATATAGTCGCCGACGGCCACTGGCGTGTAGGGACCGACAAAGATCGCCCCGGCATTGCGAATCTTTTGGAGGATCCGCCGACTTTCTTGACCGCACTGGATCTCCAGATGTTCGGAGGCGAAATCATTGGCGAATTCGATGGCCTTGTCGAAGGATTGGAACACGACAATCCTGCTGAATTGAGTCAGACAATCCATCGTTTCCTTGCTGCGATTCAATTGAAAAACCTGTCTTTTCAATTCCGTCAGGGTTGCTCGTGCCAATGCGGCCGAATCGGTCGCAACAATCGCACTGCCGGGGGCATGTTCGGCCTGACTGAGCATATCTGCGGCGATCCAAGCCGGATTGGCCCGGGCGTTGGCCAGAATCAACACCTCGCTGGGACCGGCGATCGAATCGATACCGACATTTCCGAGAACCAGTTTTTTTGCGGTCTGGACCCATCGGTTTCCCGGACCGACGATTTTGTCGACTTTTCGGATGGGTCCGGCTTCGGAGGCCATCGCGGCCACGGCCTGAGCCCCGCCGATTCGATAGACCTCTGCGATCTTGAGCTCATGACAAACGGCCAGAATCACCGGATGAATCGTTTTAGGTCCCCGCAGCGGCTTGAATCGGGGCGGGGAAACAACAACGATTTCCTCCACCCCGGCCACCTGGGCGGGAACCGCGGTCATAATCACCGTCGAGGGCAGCGGGGCCGAAGCCCCTGGAACGCAAACTCCCACGCGGCGGATCGGGGTAACCTTCAGGCCGGGGTGCCGTCGAAGAACGGAGCAATTGCCGACGAATATTTCGTTTTGGTATTGTCGGACATTGTCGATTGATTTCCGAATCGATCGAAGCAGCGGTTTATCCATCGACCGATGGGCTGCGGCCAGTTCGGCGGTTGTAATTCGCATCTGCTTTTCGGTCAAGTCCACACCGTCAAACTTCTTTGTGTAACGACGAACCGCGGACGCGCCGTTTTCAGCGACATCCCGGATAATCCGTAATAGGATATTCAGTGGGCGCGGATGTTCAACGAAACTGAATCTTGCGGCATCGACCATCGCCTTTTTTAATTGCGCGATCTGCGCGGGGAACCGCCGGTCGGCTGCGGACATCAGGATGGAATCCAGCGAACTCATGCGTCAGGGAGTAAAGTTTCCGTGGGTATAGGTCCGCGTGGCCCGCTGGAGCAGCAAATAGTATTGGCCCTTATAGCGGGTGATGATGCCGGCCACTTTATAACGCTGTCGCGAAGGGCCGGCGGCGGCCAACTGCGACTCAATGCTCTCCAGCCCCGCACAGCGCAACAAGGTAAAGGACAGGTCTTCGATGTTGCGGCCGAATCCATCAGGATGGAACTCCGGCCCCGGCTGAATACGGATGAATCCTGTCCTGTTTGCCAGCACCACATCGCTTTCCACTTCCAGCATCGATCGGACCTTGTTGAGGTTGATGACCTGTTTGGGTTTGAGCAGCGAGCGGATATTGGCGGGAATAATCGACGGCTCATTCGGTTCCGGAATCGGCACGACACGCCCCTGACTCGCATCCGGGATCGCTTCAGCCGCTTCATCAACCAGACTGGTCGGAATAAAATATACAGGGTACAGGAAGTTCTCGTTTTTATACATGACTACGCGGGCCCAAAGTCGCAACAAGACGGCCTTGTCAGTTTCGGCCATCGCGACGATTTTTTCCAGCGTACTGCAAGGCAGGAGTTCCAGCGGATACTCATTCATGAGGGTCGTCCGACCGTCTGTGATCTCCGTTTCGGGAACAAAAAACCAGCGGTCCTGATCGGTGGCTTTTTTGACCACTCCGGAGCATCCATTCAACACAAAACCATCACGAAGGGGAACCCGACGAATGGGTTTGATCGCCGGCGTCTTACCCTCTGTAGACCGGGATTGCGACGGGGTGCTTTTCGGTTGTGCCCAAACCGGCAAAGTCATCATTCCTACAAGCAGCCAGTATGTCAACCCGATTTTCATGCCGTTTTTCAATCCTTCTCACGAATCGACTTGAGAATCTCAAGGACCTCTTTCACAGAGTCAGCCGGCTGAAGCACGGAAACACAATCCGGATCGGCCGACCGCATTATTTCCAAAAGCGGTTTCCAAAAGGACTGCCAGATTATAATCGGTTTATCTCTTCCGGCCAAGCGCTTGTTTTTAAGTTCCCAGACCTCGGCCAATTCCAGAAGAGTCCCCGTACCGCCCGGCAATACGATATAGGCCTGCCCCAGATCAATCAGGTGTTCGAGTCGTTCCGGAAGGGAATGGGTCAGGATTTCGCGACTGACATACGGATTGGCTCCCGATCTCCCAAATGCCGAACAGGTCACTCCGACCACCTCGCCACCAACTTGTCTGGCACCCAGAGCCGCGGCCAGCATGGTTCCACCATAACCGCCGTTGGCAAGGGTGAATCCCGCAACCGACAATTCCCGGCCCAGTTCAAACGCGATTTCATAGATTTCCTGGCCGGGTTTGGTCTTGGCGGTCCCGAAAAGAGTTACGACAGGAGGATCCCCGTTCATACAGTAGCGGACCGAAAACGGGTATAACTTAACAGTCCCCCCTGAAGAAGAATCTGGCGGTCTCGGAGAGAGAGGTTCAGATTGCATTCAAACTCGAAATTGCCGGTGCGATCAAATACGGCGATCTGATTGCGCGATCGGATGGCGTCCAACAAGCCGGGGATTTCCAATTCGTCGTCTCGCCGGACGCGCTCATAATCGCCTTCGAGGGCGAATTCCATCGGCACAATCGCAAAGTTAATCAGATTGGCGCGATGAATCCGTTCAATACTTTTGGCGATAATCGCCCGGACGCCCAGATACATTGGACACATGGCCGCATGTTCTCGACTGGAGCCCTGGCCGTAGCTTAAGCCCGCCACGACAATCCCGTATTGTCCTTTCTTTTTCAGTTCCATGGCCCTCTGGGCGAAAGTCGGTTTTCCTTCTTCGTTGAACCCGTTGAAGACCGCTTTGCTGTACTCGGGGACATTGGAACGATGTTTCAGATGAACGCCGGCGGGCATGATATGGTCGGTGGTCACCTTGTCGCCGCAGTGAAGGAGAACTTTTCCGGTCAGATCCTTCGGCAATGGCGTGGGGGCCTCCGGAACCACGATAGTCGGTCCCCGAAGGATTTCGATTGTGGAGGCCTCGGCTTCGGGCACAGGCGGAACGATAAGATTGTCGTCCACGACAAAGTGGTCGGGTAATTTGACGATCGGGTACCGGATTCCCATGATCTGTTTCATGTTTCGCGGATCGGTAATCTCTCCGACGATCGCCGAGGCCACGGCCGTTTCCGGGCTGACCAGATAGACCATGTCCCCTCGTGTTCCCGAACGGTCGGAAAAGTTGCGGTTAAAGGTCCGCAGACTGACGACATCATTGGCCGGGGAAAGGCCCTGGCCAATGCAGGGTCCGCAGGCCGATTCAAGAATCCTCGCCCCCGCGCCCAACAGAGGGGTTAAGCACCCCGTTTCCGCCAGCATCATGAGTACCTGCCGGCTACCCGGTGCGATGGCCAGTTCCACCAGGGGGGCGATTCGCTTGGCCTTGCGCAAGACCTCGGCGACGATAGTCAAATCGGCCAGACTGGAATTGGTACAGCTTCCGATGAGCACTTGATGACACTTGACCCCTTGTAGTTCACGAACCGGCTGAACATTATCCGGAGAGGAAGGACAGGCCGCCAGAGGTTCAAGATCGGACAGGTGAATCTCGATCACCCGGTCATATCGGGCGTCCGCATCGGCATGGAGAGGAACAAAGAGAGATTCGCGGTTTTGAGCGGCGAGGAACTGCTCGGTCATTTTGTCGCTGGGGAAAAGACTGGTGGTCACGCCCAATTCGGCGCCCATATTGGTGATCGTCGCCCTCTGCGGAACCGACAAGGTTTCAACTCCCGGGCCGAAATATTCAATGACACAGTCGACATTGCCCTTGGTTGTCAGGAGACTGAGCAATTTCAGGATAATATCCTTGGCGCTGACCCAATCACGAAGTTTTCCGGAGAGCTTGACGCCGATAATCTTGGGGCAAGTCAGATAAAAGGCGCCTCCGCCCATGGCCACAGCGACATCCAGACCCCCGGCGCCAATAGCCAGCATGCCCAGTCCGCCGCCGGTGGGAGTATGCGAATCACTGCCGAGAAGGGTCGCTCCCGGCCGGCCGAACCGTTCCAGATGAACCTGATGACAGATCCCATTCCCCGGTCGGGAAAAGAACACCCCGCTGCGAGCCGCAACCGTTTGCAGATACAGGTGATCGTTATGATTTTCCGGACCGAACTGGGCCATGTTATGATCGACATAGCTGACCGATACTTCGGTTTTGACCCGCTTGACGCCCATGGATTCGAATAACAAAAACGCCGTGGTTCCCGTGGCATCCTGCGTTAGCGTTTGGTCAATTCGAATTCCGATGGGGGTTCCCGGTTGGAGGGTTCCTTCGACGAGATGGCTTTCCAGGATTTTGTGCGTCAGCGTTTTGACCATGTTCAATCCCTTTCCCATGCATTAGTCCCGCGTAGTTGGATACCATATTCAGCGGACCGGGTCAATACAATTTCCTCCTCAGAAATGGATGAATATGGACTTTTTGATATCGGCTCGGTATAATACGGACGGAAATGATAATTGAATCCAGTCGACGAAACCGAGTCCGATAATCACGATTCAGCTTGTTTTGGGACAAACTATCGAAATGTGTTGCGAAATCTATAGGCCGGAGTCCTTTGTTGTGAAACAGGGAAAGAAAATACAATCTGCTTGGAGTTATTGCCCAATCGATAACCGGTCCGCTGGTTTGATATAAGACAGGAACGCATGGATCCCGTGCTCAAGCATGATTCGGTCCCACAGGTATCTCGGGACCAACCCTTTCAAAGAGATAACAAAGGTCTCTATCAACGGACCGTCAAAAGCGGATTGTGGCTTGTTGCCTTGGACTGGTCCACCAAATTACTGGGGGTTGTCAGCTTGTTTGTCCTGACCAATCTATTGGGATCGGCCCAATGGGGACTTCTTGGAATCGCTTCTCTGGTTATCTCTACTCTGGGGGTGTTCACGCAGACGGGCTTTTCCGCCGCTCTAATCCAAAAACGCGACGACTCGCAAGATTACCTCGATACCGCCTGGACGATTGAGCTTCTTCGTGGCGTAATGCTGTGTGTCATTTTGTGGATGGCAGCTCCATGGGCTTCTCTTTTTTTTGATCAGAAGGGATATCTGGAACCCTCTCACCTTCAAAAACCTACAGCATTCATTCGGGCCCTTCGCGACGAAGACCGGCCTCTTTCCGCCTTTCTCCGTTCCGGCTTGTCCTCGGAGGTCCGATCGGATATCGATTCCTTGCTTCCAACGGATCCGGTTCCCCCTGTACTTCTTCAATCCCTCTGTCAGGACCTGAATCATGTCCTGACGGGTGATGGATGGGATAATCCGGATTTAACTTCCGGCATTTCCTTGTCCGGTTACACACAAAAACTTAAGCGTCAATCCTCCATCGATCCGGTTCGACTTCATCGTCGAATTCTGCAGGATGCTTACCCCGGCTGGATCAGTCAAGCGGTTATGGATCGGGATACGGTTGAGTGGATTATCCGCATATTGTCTTTGCTTCAGGTAATTGGAGCACTCGGAAATATTGGAACTCTATATTTTCGCAAAGACCTTCAATTTCATCGGGATTTTATTTTCCGGATGATTTCAAGTCTTTCGGAGACTGTGATTACAATCACTTTAGCGTTTCTGACGCGTAGCGTCTGGTCTCTGGTCTGGGGAAAAGTTTTGGGTGTTATTCTCAAGACAATATTCAGTTATTATGTTCACCCATTTCGGCCCCATATTCGAATTGAGTGGACCAAGGCCTGGGACTTGTGGAAATATGGGCAGTGGATTTTTGTTGTCGGGATATTGGGGTATTTTCAGGTCCGCGGCGATCAGTTGTTTGTGGGCAAGATGTTGGGTCCGGTTATGTTCGGATTGTATGCCTTGGCCATGAAACTTTCACAGGCCCCGGCAACGGAAGTATCCCTGGTCATTGCGGAGGTCACCTTCCCGGCGTATTCGAAACTGCAGGACGATATTCCGCGGTTGCGGGAAGCGTATTTGAAAGTCCTTCGTCTGACAGCATTTATTACCGTCCCGATATCCGGTTTAATTATCGCGCTCGGCGCGGATTTTGTGCATGTCTTTTTCAATTCCGAATGGTGGCCGATCATTCCCGTCATGCAGATTCTATCCATCAAAGGGCTAACCCATTCACTCCATACCACATTCTCGACGGTATATCGAGCTATCGGAAAACCCGTCATCAACGCGTATCTACAGCTCATTCGATTGGTTTTACTGGTCATTCTGATTTGTCCTTTCGTGTCCCGTTGGGGAATTTTGGGGGCGGGAATGACGATGGTCAGTATTGCCTTGATTATGCAGCCGTTGGGATATTATTTGATTATTCGAGTCCTGCGGTGCGGATTGTGGTCTATGTTATCCCCGATCGTATATCCAATGATTGCCATGGTCATCATGGTTGGAACCATCCTATTGACTCGAGGTCCCCTGTTTTGTCATCATTATAACCTACTAAGTTTGGTGGTGCTGGGAACAATCGGAATTCTGGTTTATCTTGGATCGATTCTGATCATGGATACACTGAAGATCTATCGAGTTCGTCCTTTGTTAACCGAGGTATTGATAACGATCGTTCGCAAGCAATCCAATCAAGAGATTCGTTCATCATCCCTCGAAGAAGCTTCCGTCTCGCAAGGAATCGGAGTATGATATCGACTGGGATTCATCTGACGGAGCTGATATCGGACGCTATTTCCTCTCGCGAGATTTTTTCGGACTCGGTTTTTTCTCGTCAAATATCTCATCGGGAATTTGGGGTATTTATCAAGGCAACAATCAGATCGGATCGTCTTCGGCAGTACGGATGCTGTATTCATTATATTTCGCTGGACTGTATGGCCCCACAGCGGATCATTCTGGAATTGGATGGAACACTTCAACCGCTGGCGACGGGCTGGTGGATTAACGGAACAAATGTCAAACATGGATGGTGGTTTCCCCGAAAGCCCGTCGTTCGTGTTTATGACAGACTCGAGCGCATCCTTGAAGAGATACCGGTTAGGATCGAGGATTTTACGCCGGGAGGTCGGACCTTTGTCATGGTTCCGGAAAGCCCCTGTACGATCGAGTTTCCTCTCGTTGAATGGATTGATCCCGGCAAGACAATCAACGAATTGTCCTCGTTCGAGCCGGTAGAGCGACTGCCAATGTCCAAGTGTCGGTGGTATCGATATCGATCCCCCGGTGATTTTTGGGACTTCATCATTCGCGGGCAGATCTATAAGACCCGACATGAGACGACTCGTCTGTCGGGGGTATGTCAGCAGATGGCCCTGACATTGTATCTCCACCTGCGATATCTGTCCGAGAACACGGGCAAACAGGTGTATACGGCCCTGTCGGACTGGACTGTATATTCGGTTATGCTATCGCTGCCTTCAGATGGATTTTGGCGACATCCGGACACATCCGATCGAGACGAGACCCATACCCGGTTCCAGTTGGACGGGATTCTGTTGCTGTTGGAGGCATATCGGAAAACATCCGATCCTCGGATGCTTGACGCTGCGGGACGAGCCATGAATGCGGTGCTATCTCTGGCACAGAAGATCGAATCCGGAGGCCGTTGGTTCATTCATGACACCTATGAAAAGTCCGTGGAAACGGTTCGGTTAAACTATCCCGACTTCCTCAACAGCCAAGCATTTGGAAAACCGTTGGCCAACACGATGTGCCTGAATACCCATATCTGGACTCTCGTAACTATCCTTCATTTCCGCAAGGTACTGTCCAGTTCCGTTTACGATGAAGCATTGCGCGACGGACTCCTCTCTCTTCAGCATGTTCTGGAATCCCGGCCCGCAACATGGCGTTATACGACGATATACGGCATTCGGGATCAGCTCATTCGCTGGAGTCTGACCGGCGGAAAACAGATGCGAATTTTGCGGGCCTTCTATGACCGCTGGTTGGAAATGTATCTGCGACGGCTGAAAATAAGACATCCCAGGTTGCTCATGCCGAATGGGTATATCGAGAGAGATTTGTGCGTCTCTTGCCTGTCCGATGGATATCATTTTGTAACGGTTCGAGATTTGTATGTCCTGTATCGTCAGTCTCGTCTTCCGTGGCTCGCCGCGATTGTTCAGCGATGTACAGTTCAGAGTCTGCGAAATCGTTGGGCTGAGCATGCATTGCGATACGATCCTCGCGCCCTTTTCTTTCTCGATATCTTAAGTCTGCACGCCGATTGTTGGGGTGTCGATATTCAGATGGAACTGCAACGAATGGCCACAGTGTGTCGAGATCTCGGTTTCGGGATTTCTTCCGATTGGTTGACCCATCCTCTGATCCCTCGTCTTTCGTTGGATTTACCGGCGATATGGTTGTCCGCCACTGAAAAAGGAGTCAACAAATGACGGTTGAACGGACCAAAAGGTCGAACCAACCAACCGTTTTCTTGACCCATACCTTATCCCTTGACGGCATCTTAAGGAGCTCTAACAAAACCTTATGATTCGTCGCCAGCAAATTAACAGGCAACC
>CAZXPW010000045.1:0-30725 GCA_964643355.1 uncultured Pirellulales bacterium | reverse complement strand
ACCGCATCTTCCACCTTATATCCTGGTCCAAATTTTGGGGAGTAGTATAGTTTTTTCTTTTCTTGATCTTCTCCTCGGTCTCGGTATGATGAGACTCCGAAATAAAATCAGGAGATTGAAGATGAAATCATTTTTGCCGGTTGTTGTTATCATCTCGGCAATGGCGATGTTCGGATGTAAATCGGAACCGCCTTCACCCTCCAAATCCACCACCCCTTCAAGCTCCACATCCGCACCACCCGCTGAAAAACCAACATCTGTTGAAAAGGCCGGGGAAGCTCCCGAGGTCACCGAGAATGAATTGGTTCTCTTTGACGGCAAGGATATGAACCAATGGGTTCCCGCCGAATATGTGGAAGCCGGAAAGGTCGAGCTCAAAGCCGGCATGATCGTCATGGAAAAGGGCAACGATATGACCGGCATCAAATGGACCGGCCCTTTGATGAGGATGAATTACGAATTGACCCTTGAAGCCATGCGGATCGAGGGTGAGGACTTTTTCTGTGGATTGACTTTTCCATATGGGAAAGACCCCTGTACTCTCGTTTGCGGTGGCTGGGGTGGTTCGCTGGTCGGTCTGTCCAATATCGATTACTATGATGCCGCCAACAACCAGACCTGTACCAGCAGGACCTTTGAGAACGGCAAGTGGTACCCGATTCGCCTCCGCATCACGACGGATAGAATCGAGGCGTGGATCGACGGTGACGACAAGATCATCGATTTTGAGACAGCCGACCACAAGATCGGGATCCGTTTCGAGGTCGAACCCTGCAAGCCGCTGGGCATTGCCACATGGCGAACGACGGGCGCTGTGCGCAACATCAAAATCGCTCGGATTGTTCCGTAGTTGAATTTGATCTGTCCCGTCGTCTTCGTCGACGGTTTTTCTGTTTTCGGATTTTCAATCGTTCCCGGCTTCGGGGACTATTCGGCCCCAGAAGCCGATCCTCCAACAACTCGCACAACCGCCGGCGAGCGAGAAACCGGTTCATGGGCTGGCTTCGGCTTTTTCGCATCTTGACGGATAACCCCGTCGGCCGATGCACCAGACACACACAGGTTGCGGCCTTGTTCACTTTCTGGCCGCCGGGTCCACCGCCGACGATGAATGTTTCCTCCAAGTCCGACTCCCGAAGTCCGCACGCCTCCATTTTTTGCCGGAGTTGTTCGATCTTTCTCTGGGTCACGGGAAATGAAATCATCAATCCCCCTACCGAATCCTCACAACCGTCGAAGGCGTTTTCAGGGGAGCCGTAAGTAATTCAAAATCCAGTTCAATTCCCCGCTTGCGAAAAGCGGCCGCTGTTTCCCGAATCGCGATCCGGGGTTCGTTCCTTTGCGCACTAATATGGCCAAGCATGACGGCTGTGGGAGCCCGGCGGCTCTGTCCGCGAACATGACACAGCAGCTCCGCCGTCTGAGGATTGCTTAAATGGAACCGGCTGTTGGGGTTGAAATACCTCTCCAGCAGTTCCAGATCATGATTGGACTCGACAAAAATAAAATCGGAATCGATCAGATACGACGCAATCTTTTTCCACTTGCAGAAATCCGTCAAGAACACCATCCGTATCGGACCGCCGTCAACCACGCTTTCAACCACGAATCCGTAGGTCGCGCAGGCGGGATGATGATCCAACTCGAAGGGCCGGATGGAAAAATCGCCGACGGAAAATCCCCCATCCTCAAACGGTCGCAGGATCAATTGCCCGAATCCATACGGGCAGAAAAAACGCTCGCGAAGCTGTTCCATGCATTTGCGATGGATGTACACCGGCAATTGAAGTTGTTCGATTACGCGCAAGGGATACTGGCTGATGTGGTCGCTGTGAGCATGGGAAACGATCACCGCATCCGGCCGGACCGGACCCTCACGAAAACCCAACAAAGACGATCGTGTCCGCTTCATCGAACCCAAACCACAATCGAATACCAGCCGCGTCTTGTCCGTCCACAGCGTCAGGCAATTTCCGCTGCTGCTGCTGCACAAACTCTGGAAATATACCGCCATCCCTGACCTTTCTATTGTGTGCGATCTGAATCCAACCACGAAGGCATACCATAACAGGAAATTCGTCAAAGAAAAGTCTCATCCATCAAAATTATCGGACGAATTGGTTCTTTCTCTCAAACCGGATCACATCGTCGTGCACAACCTGCGTTAACCCTTTGGATATTCAAGTTTTACGCTTTGCTGGGTCGATAAAACCTGCAGCAGAACAAGTCTGAATATGAATTGGCAAGGATTGTCAGGAATCATCACGGATGAATGAACCGGCCGCAACCGGAACCACAATTGTTCAGCGGCAACCGTCAGGAGCCGTTGAACCGCCGCGTCCTCGCGCCAATCATCCGTTGAGCGAATCTTCATCCTGTCATCCACAGACCGCTGATCTTCCTTCCGTGCAATCCAATTTCGATATGCTGTTTAATCTGGCCCCCGTTGGGTATCTGATCGCGTATGAGGATATGGCGATTCGGGAAGTCAACCGTACCGCTGAATCGCTTTTGGGCGTTTCCCGCCAGGAGTTGCTTGGAAATCCTCTTATTCTGTATGTGCAGGTTCAGTTTCGCGAATCTCTGCAAAGCCATTTTCGCCGGGTTTTTTCCGGACGCGAGGAAAGCATTGAGCTCAGTATTGACCATGCCGGCGAATCTGTCCCCATCCAGCTTCACAGTACCCGAATTCCCCAAACAACGACGCATCGGCCCTGCTGTTTGTGTTCCTTGATCGATCTTTCCGGACGGAAAAATTCGCAGGACGAAATCCTCCGTCATCAGGCCCGAATGAAGTCGTTTCAAATCGAACAGGCCAAGCGGCTTGCGGAACTTCAGGATCGGCTCCTCGAAGAATCCACGACCCGTCGAAAGGCCCAACAAGAAGCCCGCCTTCATAGCCAGACGATCCAGGAACGATCGGAAGAACTTGACCGGCTGCGGCGTGAACTGTCTGATCAGACCGCCAAACAATCTCAGACCGAACAACACTTGGCGCGACTGCAGCAGCATCTAACCCGATTAACGCGGGGATTGGTTAACCCGGACGATCCTCCTATCGAGTTGAAACCGTCCTTGCCGTCAGTTTCCGAAGAACTGCCGTCTCCGGAATATCTCCACCAGATCCATCACCGTCTTCTCGGCCGCATTGAAAAGCTGGAAACCGGTGTGCGTCGCCGCCAGACCCTGATGGAGCCGAAAAGCCGGTTTATCCTGCGACTGCTGGCACAATTGGATCGAGTTCGAACCTTGCTGTTGCGAAAACCAGAGGGGGTTGCAACCCAATCTCTGGAGCATTCGTTGCGAACCTGTGAAACCCTGCTCCAAAAAACCTGTCGCCTCAATACCATGGCCGCATGGCAATTGGATCCCGACCGAAAGCATTGGGTACTCTGCACAGGCCTTGCTTTGCTCATGGGGATTCGGAAGGACGGTTTTGAACCGGACTTTCCGACATTCTACAACTCCATTATCCCCGAAGACCGTCTTCTTCTGGAACAGATTCTGCAACCTTCCCCCTCAAGCCCGTCGATTCGGACCGTGGATATTCGCTTTGTTCGAAAAAATGGAACGATCCGATATCTTCGTCATACGATCGAACCCCTGCTGCAGTCCGACAAGACCTTCCGTTTGTCTGCGGCGGTTGTCGATATAACCGCTTGGAAAAAGAGCGATTTCCAAAAAACTCGCTGCTTTCAACGGATCGGCCGTCTCGGCCGCGATCAAATCGAAGGGCTGTCGATTCAGCGGGATCAACTCCTGCTCGAGCAATCGATCCTCCGCGCCCAACTTGAGGATTCGCATCGTCAGCGCCATGTCCTCGAAACCCGTATTGAAGCTTTGCAAAAGGATTTGGCTTCGCTTCGACGACAAAATCAAGTCGAATGCGAACGCAACCGCCAACTTGTCAGCCAGTTTCAAAAACACAAGGAACGACTGACGCGGCTCGTCGGGGAACGAACGAGCCAGATCGTGGATATTCGGCGATCCGTCGAGATCCATAACAAACGCCAGCAGGCCCGAATTGTGGAACTGACTGCACAACTCGACGAAAGCCGATCTCTTGTCGATCAGCATCTGCGGAGGTATGAACAGTTACAGCAACGGATGATCCAGCAGCAACAAGCCGCTCAACTCCAGGTCGCCAACGATCGTGAATCCTATTCGGCTCGTATCCGGGAGTTGAACGCCGCCCTTGCCTCCGCACAAAAGGACACCGAATCGCATCGCCGCGACTGTCTGGACTTCCAATCTGAGTTCGCCGATCAACGCGAATGCTTGTTGTCTTCTCTGATCGAATCAGAAGCAACGGTTACCGACCTGGAGAACAATCTGGAACATCTCCGCCTTCAATATGATTCCCTCGCCCTGCAGGCCTCCGAGGAAATCGACCGGCTGAATACCGAACTTGCCCAAACTCGCAGGGCAAAGCTGGCCGCCGATTCCGAGCATCGTACCCAAATCCAGGAAGCCCAAATCGCCCAAGACAACGCTGTGCTTGAGATTCAAAAGATCCAACAGAATCTGGACTTGGACCGCCAAACCATAATCGGTCTGCAGGAGCAGCTCCAAGCTCTACAGAGGCAATCTCGACAGGATATCCAGGTTCTCCAATCCGATCTTGGCGATCTTTCCTGCCTTTTGGATGAATCGATGTCGGATTTGGCGGGATTCGCCGCCATGATCCGCAACGACCTCCGTCATTTTCTGACTGGCATTCGACAAATGAGGGATAATTCCGAAGGGTCCGATTTTTTCACGAATCTGGCCGAACTGGGTGACATTGCGGACATACTCCTCCGAACCGGGCGAATCGACAAGAAAACAGATGTGGACACGCGCTCCCTCGTAACAGATATTCTGGATTCATTATTCGATTGTATCGAGCAAACCGGGACACAAATCGAATTGGGTCAACTTCCCCCATGTCCGGCCGATGCCGATTTGCTTGCTCGGCTCTTTTTCGAATTGATCGACAATGCCCTGAAATTCCTTTCTTCAGGCCGTCGCGGCCAGATCTCGATCATCGGCTGGATCCAGGATGGACAATGGATCTGCCAAATCGAGGACAACGGGATCGGGATGCGTCCGGATCAGATCGATCGGGCCTTTCAATTCGGGGTCCAACTGAGCCCCGGAACCCCCGGACGCGGTCTGGGCCTGACGCTGGTTCGTCGAATCGTCAACCTTCACAACGGCAGCATCCAAGTCGAATCCCACCCTGGAAACGGCACTCGTATCCTCCTCATGTTGCCAATGATTGAATGCGTAGAAAAAAAGCCCGTTTGAAGCGATCGGCGTTTCTCAAAAGCGGAAGTCCCGTCACGATTCGGCGGTCGCTCGTTTGATGTAAATTAATTCGATATCCAAAAGAACTTTTGAGCCCGACAACACTTCTACATCGTCAAGAACCTTTTCCAATTCCGGGGACAACGCACCGGTTCCGCGCTTCGAGGACAGATCGATAGGGCCCTGCCCAAACGCATCGTGCATCTTTTTTAGATACTCCTTTTCCGAATCCGTCAAAGCTCCCAGATCAATCCGACGGTAACGATCCCACGAGGCCGCCATCTCCTCCACGGCTGCGATATAGATCATCTCTTCGGTACAGAAGGCCCTTTGGGGACCCAACCCCCACTTCTGATAGGCCGCGGAATCAAAGGTCCCCACAACCGGCTGTGGGGGTAAATCCTGCAACTTTTTCGCAAACATCGCGCGGCAATACCTCCGCACATACGCCTTCTCGGCCTTGCTTAATTGCGGGTTATTCTCCGCAGCCCAAATCACCTTCCAGCATCCCGTTATCGCCGTAAAATCGGTCGGCCGCCCGGAACAGATGGGGCAGGCCGCCCGCGGACTATTGGATACAATAGATCCACATCCATTGCATACCCAGTACTGGTCCCCCAGTCGCCCTCCCAGCAATCCCAAGGACCCTCGGCCTGTCTTGAGCCATTCAAGATGGTCCTCTTTAATTTTCCTTTCCTGCTCAACTGCCGCGATGGCCTCGGGATTGCCCTCCCGTCGGATCATCTCCAGAAACAACGAATATCGTTTTCCGACACCGGCCAAACCGACATTGATCATCAGATCCATATCATGACGGGTTCCATGCAGGGCCACTTCGCCGGACGATGCATCTCCCGCTTCCTGGTCAAATGAAGCCATCAAAAGCTGATTGTTCTCGGCAAGAACCTCCTGGGAGCGTGCCAGTGCCGCAAACAACTGGGCAACCGCCTCATACCCTTCCCGGCTGGCCTGATTGGCATAAGTCAAATAGGTCTTGGCGTCTTTTTGAGCATCGGAATACATCAATTGCAGAACCGATACCGTTTCCGCATATCGCGACGAAGAGTATCGACCCGCCGCCACAACCAGAAGGGGACAAAGAAAAACCGTGACGACCATACCGATAAGGAGCGTGATTCGTTTCATAATTCTGTCTCCTTTCTAAAGGGATCCAGAAATTGATTTCTATACTATACCGCAAATCTCCTTGTTCGTCAAGAAAACATACCCTCATTATCGAACGATTTTTTAAAAGAAAGCCAATAAATTCCCGGATTTGACCCTATAGACGCCGAATTCCCCCTATTGATTGCGAAAAAAATCGGTATATTCCGAATATTCACATTTCCTTTACCATACGGGAGATTCCGTCATTGGTCAAACTCACAAATTAACAAGTTGACTTTTCAATATCGTTAACAGCGAATCGCCATTGAATTGTGAAATTTTTTTAGTTTTATGGGTTGCCCTTCTCATCTAATCGCCTTCAGGCACAAACAGGTTTTGCGGATTGGTTGCCCAGTACGGCATCAGCCCTTCGACGGAGAGAACTTTGAGCTTGTACAGTTCCAGCGACCAGCCCTCGGCCGGTCCTGACACCGGTGCCGTCAAGAGGACTTCATATCGCCCGACATCTTCAAAGTCCACAAATCTCTGGATCGTAGAAATGATGGTCCCCTGCGGATCATACAAGGCCGCCCTGTGAAACCCTTCTCCGGTTGCTTCCAGGCGGATCTTGACTTCGCTTGTCCCCGGCCTCAAGCAACTGTATGCCCGAGGCAATAGACTGGGTAACTGAGTGTGTTTTGGATCGACAACCGTGAGTTTACATCGGTCATCCCACTGGACCTGCCAAGCATAGGCATCGCGACTTTCGCATCGCAGACGATAAACGCCCGGTCCGGGCAATAATAACGAGTCGGCCTCGAACATTCGGCGATCCTTGGTAAAGGGTTTCTCCACAAGGGATTTTCCCCGCAGGTCGTCGATCGTGATCTTGCCCTGTGCCAGTCCTTCTCGAATCAGCAGGATGGGAGCGGACACATTCGACTCGACCTTCCAATACATCTCCGCGGCGGGATTGACAAACCGAATCGCCTGCAAACTGGCCACATCCGGCAGCACCTTCGGCGTCTGGTCAAACACCGGAAAGAGTCCATATCGCGCTGCAAATGCCGGAAACATCCACGCGTGCGTTTCTTCGGCCACGCTATCGCGGTCGTGCAGAAATTCCATTGAGCTGATCCACGACCGCTCCATTGCGTCGAGGTATCGCCCGTCGGGCCTGCGGTCAAGGATCCAACTGAAAGCATTGAGCGTCCGGCACGCATACTCTGGATACATCCCCAGCGTGCGATTGGCGACCCGGTCGATCGCTTCGGCCAGATTGGCATCGCCGGTGAGTTGCTGCACCGTCAACAACCCGTTCATCGCGATCCCGTTGAAAAACGCGATACGGTTGTCCCAGCGGATCTTGAATTTCCCCGTCGGCGATTGCCCCTCGATGAGTCGGTTACACGCAGTGGTCGCGGCCTTGAGAATTTCCCGATCGCGCGTCACTTCATACAACCCACTGAGGGCGTACAGCGACCAACCGATCTGCCGCTCGTTGCCCAGACCTTCGCCGCGATTGAGCTGTCCGGCGATCCAGTTGCCGATCTTTTTCGCCGTTTCCAAGCTGCGGCTCTCACCGGTCAGCAGATAATGCAGTAACAGACCACGAATGAAGACATGGCCCAGTTCGGCCTGCGTGGTGGTGTGTTGGGGACTGTGTTTCCATTGGAATCCCGAGGCGTTCTCGGTGTCGATGTCGGCCTGGTGCCGGACCATCACTTCGGCCTGATTCAAGTACCACACATCCCCGGTCCGGAGAAACTGCGTCAGGAAATTCCACGGCACATCATATTCCAGGTCCATATAGGCGTTTTTGCCCTTGTATGGTCCGCCCATGTACCCGTCGCCGAAATCGCGAAAGCCGAACGGCATGCCGTTGACAAACTGCTGCATGTCGATCTGCCGGCGGGCTTCCCAATAGGGCAGCGACTCCAACGACTCCGGCGTTCGCGGCATCAGGGCCCCTGCTGCCTTTGTACCGCAGACCCACGCCGGGGGAATCACCGCCCGCAGCGGGTCTAAATGCATCGTCTCCGGTTTGTCCGGCGACATCTCCAAAACGACCTCGTGCGTTTTGGCCAAGCCCCCTTCCCACTCAAAGGGCTCCTTGCCCGCCCACAAGCGGACGCCAAAACTTTCTTTGGATGCAAACAGTTGCTTGGGGCAATTCTGCCAGAAATGTCGCACGCCGAATTTCGTCCACTGCCCATTGGCCTGCACGGCCAGCCAGCCGGGGCTTCGCGTACCTTCGATTGGCTTTTGCCCCACCCGCTCGATGGTGTAGTGCAACTCATCCGGCTGGTTGAGCACGATCTCGCCCTCGACCGGAAAATCCACCGGCCCGGATTCTGTGCCAAACCGCACGGCCGTAATCTCGCCTGCCGGCCGAAAAATCCAGCGAATATCCTTGACCTTCACCACCGGCGATGGCGTCTCATAGGGCTGCTTCCTGGCAACCGCATGAATCAAAGTCGGACGCAGTATCTGGCACATACCATTTGGGGTTAAAATACTCTCCGACTGCATTGTATATCGAAATGCCGTTGGATTATTCCGTGCATCAACCAATTCGCCTTCTTCATACGACTCTATTCCATCCGGGATTGAGGTCATTTCACATGTACCGGCGACGCGCGATGTCCAATGCTGCAATCCGGATTCCGTCTCCACCGCGACATCATATTTTGTTATCACCCTTTCGTTCGGGTCACGATAAGGAATTGATCCTAAAATGCCCGGTTGAGAAGTCACCTTGACCTGAGCGGGGGCCATGAGCTGGAGTGGCTTTCCACAATTCACCGCTTCCGAAGTCGTTGTTAGCGGTTGTTCATCGAGGGTCAACTCGACACACATCATCTGTTCAGAAGAGGCAATGAAATCCAGTAACACCCATCGAACCGAACCATCCGCCCATTGAGAAAGGGATTTGACCTGCAGTGTTGCCGGGTTTCCGGAAGGATCAAGCAGCCGGAGAAATTTCGGATTGTTGATCATCCCTTCCGGAAGCGGAAAACCCGTTCGGACCAATCCTTTTTGGCCGGGGGCGCCAACAACCGTGATAGGGATTCGCCGCGATTCCTTGAGATTCTGGTATTCCGTCTCAAACGACAGTTTTCGCGGGGGCCGAAGGGAAACATCCAATCGCTTTTCCGCCTCTGCAATTGCCTCTTTTGGATCATAGGGCGGCGTTTGCCCCGGCAGGTCCTTGACGCAGCGAAAACCGACAAAGTCGTGGGCGCCGTAGGGCGCCAGCCGCGCTCGCTGCGTACAGGTCCCCGTGTTCGGCACGCCATACAGGTACAAGCCCCCGCCGCCGCGAATGACCTTGTATTGTTTCCCAAAATGCGGGCTCTTTGCGGATGTTCCCGGATATCCCTCAAACCAGTCGGCTGTCCATTCCCAGGCATTGCCCGACATGTCCAGGCATCCAAACGGCGAAACGCCATCGGTAAACTGGCCGACGGGCCGTAATTTTTCCGAGTCGAGATTGCGCCGGGCCGGATCGTCAACCTTGCCCCACGGGAACAAGCGGCCGTCGGTTCCACGGGCGGCCTTTTCCCACTCGGCCTCCGTCGGCAACCGCTTGCCCGTCCAGATCGCGTACCGCATCGCGTCCATCCAGGTGATGTTGGTAATCGGCAGATTGTCTCGTCCGGCCGGGGGGTTGCCGTTGGCCCAGTCGGCGGGAGCCGAAGTCCCGGTGGCCGCGATGAAACGGGCATACTGTTCGGTCGTGACCTCCTCGGCGTCGATCCAGTACTCAGGTAAATCAACCTCATGCGGCGGCGTCTCCTCGGCGGCCCCGAGATGGGTCCCCATCATAAATGGCCCGGACGGGATCAGAACCATCCGTGAGCCATCGGACCTTACGCTCTCCTTTGCCGCAATCGCGACCTGCGCGGACTGTGTAGCCGATACCGCGGAACATACAAACGCCGCAAGAATGACAATCCCATTTCGCATACGATCTCCCGTTGCCGGTCAGGATTTATCCCTTCCGGATACGCTTCCCACCCCCCGCCAGTCATTATCTTCAAGCCAGTTCCCAAATCAAAAAAAATCCCTCTCCTGTCGGGCCGATATCCCTGGAGTCGGCAACCAAAAAAACGGGGCCCGCTTCCTTTCGAAAGCGAGCCCCGGTGTTGATTCTACTTCTGCAAGGAAATTCGATCCTTGCGATCGGACCGCTTACTCAACCATGTTGTCCTTGAGCCAATCGGCGGCAAAGATGATCAGGTCCGCGACATCGACCACGCAGTTCCGATTGAAGTCATAGGCCGGATACGGGCCGAAGCACATGGTGGTCGGCGTACCGCCGGAATCCAGATAGAGCTGATAGACTTCCGCATCGGTCATCTGGTAGTTGAAGATCTGCGCTTCATCAACATAGCCGCGCCAGACCGGAGCGCTATGAGCACGCTTTCCGATGTGAACGATATCCTGGGTATAAATACTCGTCTGACCAGACATGCCGATATACTTGCCGTCGGCATAGTAACGGATATACCGTTGCGAATCTGCGCCACCATCATATGTGGCTGTCAGGAAGTGCCATTGGTCATCAATCCCAATGATATTCCACTCACCGCCATTGCGATGGATGCAATACTGCTCCTGACCGCCCCGCTTATCGAAGTCGAAGCTGTAGCGGTTCAGTCCGTTGCTGGTCATGTTGTAACTGGTGAAACCGAAGATCGTGCACCAGTCGGACGCAGAACCCACCGGAACAATGGCTGCTTTGACCCAGCAGGCCATCGTCCGCGGCATCGCGGCGCTGATACCCGTGGTTCCCAGTGTGGCATCGCCCCAGTCGGCCAGCTTGGCATACTGGGAATTGGTCGTTTCGTCGATGTTGATCGCCAGGCAATTGCCCTTCTTGCCTTCCACGAACACTGGAGCCGAAGAATCGTTCGAGAAGTACTTGCCTTCCGGCAGATTTCTACCCGAATAATCCTTCAGATCGGCATCCAACGGCCAGTAGGCCACCCGTTGCTTGGCAACCGGAACAGCACGGGTACTGAATCCCCAGACGCGTCCCTTGGTAATCGTGGGATTGGGACCTGCCAAGTTGGGCTCGGAGGTGTCCACGCGCCAGACATACTCTGTATCAGCGGCCAGCGTGGGGGAATAGGTCGTGCCCGTACCCGAATAGACCTGGGTCATCGTGCCGCCGGACAGGCCGAACCAGAGGTTGTTGGTGACGCCTTCTTTACCAATCGGCTTCTCCCAGACCAGAGGCGTTCCGATTGCCACAGCCATCGCGCCCGATGCGGGCGAGGGATTGTTGGCAACCATGCGGGACAGCAGGGCCGAAGCCGGAATCTGCTGGAAACCGATGGTATCGGAGTAGTAATACACTTCCAGACCTTCGCCGCCGCCGCCTTCAAACATCGTAGCGGTGATTCCCAACAGACCGGCCTTGACCGGAATGGCGCCGGTCCGAACTTGCATGCCGTGCCACCCGTCATTCCGGACGACCTCGGTCAACGGCGCGCCGGGGGTCCACCAATCGCCGATAAAGAGCCGGCTACCGTCATCGGAGCTGGTACCAAATCCCATCACGCCATCGGCCGGTATGCGAATGATCCCGCGGGCTCGGATGGCAAAATTATCCGTTCCAGTCATGGATCCGACACCGAACTGCGGGAGATTGAAGGTCTTGATTGGCGTAAGTCCCGTCAGATCGGGCGGGTTACCCGCGGCATCGCCGGTGACATTGAATGCCTCGCACTCGACCCCACCCGGGGTATCCTTGAGGCCAAGGATGATGCCCGTGAGGTCATCGGTGACATAGTTGCGGTTGATGACCACCGGACCATAGATGCCGGCCTGCGGGCAGTCCCAAGCCAGGGACATACCATCGCCGCCACCGCCCTCTTTGTACACGCTGTACCAGAAGTATGCCTTGTCGGCCTTCAGGGCAATCGGCGCCGACTTTTGGTTGGCTTCTTTGCCCCATTCCCTCTGGTTGGTCCAGCCGGAAACAAAGCAAATCCGCACAACATTAGCGGCCTTATCATCCGTGCTCAGCCACAGTTCGGCGCCGTCATCGGCACTGATCCAGAAGGTGTAGTCACCATCCGCGGGTGGCAGGAGCCAACCCTCAAAACGGACGCCCAGGTTACCGCCGTTGTCCCAAGTGGGGTATTCCACACCTGTGGTCGGAAGCGAGTTACCGGTTGGAAAACGAGTGATATCCGTTCCCACTTTAAACTTCGATGTAGGCAACTGGGAGAAATCCCGCTGGTACTGAGCGACACTGGTGCCGCCGTCGTTGTTGTCCCACCGGTACATGGTAAAGTTACCCCGTCCGGCCGAGACAACCCCAGCAAGTCCCATACTGACTGACATGACTAAAATGAGCAATTTCTTCATTGTAATGTTCCTCCGCAAATTCTATTCATTTTCATTTTTCCGAATGGTTGGACTTTGGGGTTTATCAGGGCTTGATCAGGGTATCGGTCAGCCACTGAGCCGAGAACAACGCGAAGTCGAGGATATTGACCTTGCAGTTGCCGTCCAGGTCGCCTGTCAGGGCCTTGTAGCAAACCGGACCGCCCTTGACCTCAATGTAGCGCTGGGCCGCTTCCTGCGGGGTCAACGCATAGTTGTACAGACGGAAGTCGTCGAGCAAGCCGATAAATCGCTGGTCGTCGTTCTGGTACCGGCCAATGACGAAATTGTTGTCATTGTTGGTATTCAGCGGAGTGGCCCAGTTCAGGACCTGCACGCCGTTGACATAAAGCTGAGTGTTGACGCCATCGAAGACATGGACGAAATGGACCCACTTATTGAAGCTATCGGCCGTGATATCGCGGTCGGAACCACCCCAGTACTGGACTCTCCACCGGTTGACATTGGTCTGATCCAGCGTTCTCAGGCAGAAGTCCTGATTGTCCGCATAGGCGCCGGTATCATAGAGACCGCCGTTATTGAACCCGTAGGCCTTGGCCCAGACGCTGACGGATCTCGGGAAGTTGCCGGAAATACCGAGTTCCATCGGCTTCTTGTTGGTGGTCACATAGGCATTGTTCGGATCGTTTGGCCCGTAGAAATAGATCGCCTTGCCCAATCCGATGCCCCCATCTTCAAGACCATATTTGGGGTTGGTGCTGCCGCCCGGGGTAATCAGTTGGCCGTTGAATCCGCTGGCGGACTTATCGGCAACGGTTGTCCCGGTGATATCCGCGGTCTCGAACTGGTAGTGCAACATCAGACGCTGCGTCAGAACCAGCGCCTGGGTTGTGGTCGTCGGTCCCACCGTGTTGGTAATCACGCAATAGTAGTACCCTTCATTGGCCAGTTGCGTGTTATTGATGGCAAACGGGCAGGTATAGTTGCCGTCGCCATCCGGACCCACCGGCATCGCCGAGAGGAGAGGCGCGGCATTACCGACCTTGAACCACTCATACTTGACCATCGGGACCAGGACAGGTACCGTGGCGGTCTTGACCGTCACATTTAGATTGGCCGTCGCGCCGCCCTTAACTACGGTCAACGGGGCCGGCTGGGTAATGATCGTCGGGAATTGCTTGACGGTATCAAATTTCCAGACATCGCCGGTTTCTGAATCCGTCCCCGCGATAACATCCACTCTCCATTCATAGGACTTGTTAAAGTCCAGCAAGCCCGCGGCCACGGGAACCGTGAACGAATTTGTGGTCACATTCCCCAACAGAGTTAGGGTACTGCCGGCCTCGCCGCCATACACATTGTAGGAACCGTTGCAGGGTTCATCCGACGACTTGGTCCATCCAACCGTCAGGTCCTGAGTCGGATCGATCCACCCTTCGGGCGTCACAAAGCTATAGGTCGGATTCGAGGGCTTCCAGGTTGGGAATGCAAATCCCTTGATGTTGTCAAACTTGGCCGTAGCCAGTTGACCGACCGCATGGGCGCCGACCGCCAGACCGATGCAAACCGGATCGGTAATCGTGGTGCGAGTCCATGGGTTACTGATTTCTTCTCCGCCGGTGTTGGAAGCCGGATACAGGATCCAGTTGGAACCGTCCACGGAGTAATAGCAGGTGAAGACATTGCCGACACGGGTCATGCGATACCAAGTCTGGGCCAATCCGTGCGGATAGGCGCCGCCCGTTCCGCCGGCTCCGGTATGGTTACCGTTATTGGCGGTACCGGTATCTCGGCGACCCTGCATGGTCATTCCATTCCCGCTGGAACTTCCCATGATGACATGCGTCGCGCCGCCGCTGGTATCATCGCGGCACATAATGCCAGCCTTGCTCCACCCATCGGTGTTGGTGGTGGAAAAGCTGGACAGGCGGCAGGACACATCAAAGTCTCCCGAGATTTCGACATAAGCATACTGGAAACCATCCGAGGCGTTCCAGATATCGGATCCGGAACCGATCAGGGTCAGTTCGCCGCCGCTGACGCTGGAACCGACGCCCGCGGAATTGCCGTCGCCAACCGCCATCACATTGAGCGCGCCAACCCCGTGGCCCAGATTGCTCAGGGTTACCTGGTTGCTATTGATGGCGCCGGCGGCATTCTTCACCTCGACATAATAGGTGCCGACAATATTCGTGGTGTATTCCGATTTCTTGAGGCCAAGATCGGATATGGTTTCGGTCTTGAGAACGGTACCATCCTGTTTCTTCCAAGTAAAGGTCAGCGGACCGCCGTCATCGAGCTCTCCCGACAGGGCTTCCACGCTGAAGGTTCCGGGGCAAGTGACACCTACCTTGAGATCAACCGGCTGGGTCTGTATGACCGGAACGGCCACAATGGTCTGGAATGACCAGAGGCGGCCATAGGCCACATTACCATCCGCCAGAAGGGTATCGACACGCCAATAATAGGTTGTGGTGCTGTTCAAGCCGGTCGCATCATAAGATAACGGGCTGGCCGCAGCGATTTCTTTCTTAAAGTACACGGTTTCCGCGTTGGGATCCGCCGGATCGCCGACCGCTACTGATTTTCCAAGATACAGTTTATACTTGGAAATCGCCGAGGGCAGGGCCGGGGTAATCGTTGCCGCCTTTTCCCAAGTCAGAGTGGCATTGGGGTAAGTCACGCCGGTTCCGCCATTGGCGGGGCTCGGATTGACCGTCACATCGCCCACGAGCTGGCTCCACTTCGTCGGAGTCTTCGCCGTGAGGGCACTTGAGGGAATATCCACAGGGGTAGCGCCGCCCTGGTTGAGCGGTCCCTGGTTCATGCTGGGGGATTGCCAAGCAACCCGCATGTGGCCGCCGCCGGTTCCATCCTGATGAATCGCTCGTGTCCAATAGGCACGACCGGCAACCAGTTCGATCGGGGCCGACATCTGGGTAGGATACCAATCCCAGTTGTCCCTGCCGGTCCAGCCGTCGTAGCCGGCGATCGTCGGGGCGGTTTTGCAATCCAGGGCCGACGAATCGCTGCTCAGCCAGAGCCGCTGAGAATCATCGCCCGCAATCCAGAATCGGAAGGTTCCGGACACCGGAGAGATGATCCAGCCGATGTTCTGGGCACAGTACCAGTCGGTACCATCGTCCGGGAACTCGTAATTGGGGACATACTGCGGCCAGCCGGTCATCGGAGTCTGGGTGGCCAGCCAATCTTCGACTGCCGTGAAATCAGCCGGGAAACCGCCGCTGGCGGGGGTGGCTCCTTCGGGGGTTGAATATTTTGCCTGCCACATTTCCCCGGCAAGGGACGAACCAATCATCCCCATGCACAACAACATAACCAACATTAATACTTTTTTCATTGTTTTGTTCCTCCGCTAAAGTAAGAAAGCTTATTTGCAGTACAAAGGACACATTCGATGTTGCCTGCCAGACATCTCATTTCTTCCAACTACTTCCATCCAGTATCCTCCACGAGGTTTTATCGTACGCCCAAGGTGATAAGTTGACGGAAATTTATAACATTCTGCGTGCGCCGAGCACGCAAGGAGCGTCCGAGAATAAAAGCAAGGGGAAAAACGCGAAAGAAAAAGAAAGGCAACCAGTCCGTACAAGAGGGCCTGGATCGGGGTTATCACCCCTCCGACTCCGCCGTTAAACCAACCTGCTCCCGACATCACCATCATTCCTCACGATACTACTGATTTGAATGTCGCATCTTTGTCCCGCTATCCCAAATGATTCCCGCGAGACTGTACCCTACGAATTATCTATTTCCGTTTCCACTCAGACAAAAAAAACCTCCGCTCTTGTCATTGTATCATGACCGGCGGCGTTCTGAAACAGATAACAGCATAATTATCGGCATCTGGCAATCCTATTCATATCATATTCGAACCAAGTTTGCAAGATTTTTTTGAAGTTTTTTGCTTTTTTTTTAAGAAATCCGACTTCGATACAGGGAAAATCAGGTGTTGGGGGGGGACCCAATAGGAAGATTGATTCCCAGGAATATGAAGATTCCCGGCCTACCCGGCCCGATTCCCTTGGAAACGACCGTCAGATTGACTTTGGACGGGATTTCTGGTATCATGGTAAAAAATACGATATCTGACACGGCAGGAGATCCAGGCCTTGAATGCTGCGATGAAAGCAACCTTTTGTGCCGGACTGTTGACCTTGTGGGCATCTCTGTCGGCCGCACAATGTCCCCCCGGTGATCTGAACCATAATTGTACCGTCGATTTGCCCGATTTGGTAATCTTTGCCGAGCAGTGGCTGGCACCGGCGGGGTGCGCCGGGCATGTCGGCAACTGCGCGGACTTCTATTTTAACGACGGAGTCAATCTGTATGATTTTGAATATCTGACTCACGCCTGGGGCCGTCACTCCTCCCCCGTCATCATCAACGAATTTCTGGCTTCGAACAATTCCCGCCCCCCGCTGGCTTCGGGGGAACTCCTGGACGAGGACGGAGACTCTTCAGACTGGATCGAATTGTACAATCTGTCCGGGGTTTCAGTTTCTTTGGAGGGATGGATCCTGACGATTGATCCGAACCATCAAAAGGTTTGGACCATTCCTCCGGGCATAACGCTCGAGGCCGGTCAGTATCGGATCCTTTTTGCGTCCGGGAAAAACCGGACCAACCCGACTGGAAAATTGCACACGGATTTTGTGTTGTCCAAAGAAGGGTCGTATCTGGCCCTGATCGAACCGGATGGCCTGACGGTAGCCAGCAAATTCACGGGGTATGAGTTTGCATTTCAGCAGTATGGGTATCCGCCGCAGGAGACGGACATCTCGTATGGCCGAATGGAGACCGATTTACGCTACTTCTCGCAACCCACGCCGGGGCAACCCAACAACGGAGATTTTCTCGGTTTCGTCGGCCCGGTCACCATCAGTCGCAAGCACGGTTTCTTTAACGATCCCTTCGAGGTTCGCCTGACCTGTGCAACCGCCGATGCCAGCATTCGTTATACTCTGGATGGTTCCAATCCAACCGAAGCCAACGGGATCGCCTACACACCCGAAACGATGATCCCGATCAACAAGACGACCGTCCTGCGGGCGGCGGCCTTCAAAACGGGCTTTCGTCCGAGCCGGACGGAGACATGTACCTATCTGTTTCTGACGGATGTTATCGGCCAATCCCCTGACGGATCCAGACCCAGCGAGGCCTGGCCCGAACCCTTCCACGGCAGCGGACGGCAATGGATCGATTATGGAATGGATCCCGAAGTCGTTACCGATCCTCGATACGCCGGGCAAATGCTGGATGCGATGAAGGCCATTCCGTCGGTCTCCATCACAACGGATCTGGCCAACCTGTTTGATCCCGCTATGGGAATCTATGTCAACGCCTGGAACGATGGACGCGACTGGGAACGGCCGTGCTCGATGGAACTGCTGAATCCCGACAACACCGAGGGTTTCCAAGTCAATGCCGGGCTCCGCATCCGCGGAGGTTTCAGCCGGTCGGATCAGAACCCCAAACATGCGTTTCGTCTGTTTTTCCGTCAGCAATATGGCGACAGCAATCTGAACTACCCGCTGTTCGGCGACGAGGGGATTGATTCCTTCGATAAGATCGACCTGCGAACGGATCAGAACTATTCTTGGAGTTTTCGCGGACGAGGCGGGATGGACAACGGATCCAAAAATACGATGGTTCGAGAAGTTTTCTCGCGGGACACGCAGGGGCAGATGAGCCAGCCCTATACCCGAAGCCGACACTACCATCTGTATCTCAACGGCCAGTACTGGGGGATATACCAAACGCAGGAACGGCCGGAATCGCGATATGGTCAGGATTATCTCGGCGGAGACAGTGCCGATTACGATGTCATGAAGGTCGAGGCCGGCCCCTATACGATCAATCCCACCGATGGAAACGACTCGGCGTACAAACGACTTTGGCTGGCCGCGATCGAAGGGTTCAGTTCGGATCCGGCCTATTACGGAGTCCAGGGATTGAATCCGGACGGGTCGCCGAATCCTGGTCGAGAAAAACTGCTCGATGTCGATAACCTGATCGACTACATGGCGATTATTTATTATACGGGGAATTACGACGCTCCCCTGTCGAATTTTCTCGGCAACAACCGCCCCAACAACTACTATGCGATGTACAATCGGCAAAACCCGGACGGTTGGAAGTTCTTCTGTCACGACGCGGAACACTCTCTGTTCCTCGGCTGGGACCGAACCGGACCGTGGGACGATCCGGACCTGCGAAAATTCAAATATTTCAATCCACAATGGCTTCATCAGCAGCTTTGTGTCCATCCGGAATATCGCCTGCGGTTCGCGGATCGAATCCATAACTATTTCTTCAATGACGGTCTGCTCACGCCCGACAAGGCCAGGCGGCGATTCCAAGAGCGAGCCGATCGGATTGAGACGGCGATCATCGGCGAATCGGCCCGCTGGGGCGATTCGAAGGTGACAAAGCCGCGAACCAAGGATGACGACTGGCTACCGGAGATCAATCGGCTGTACGAGGATTACTTCCCCTACCGAACCGACGAGGTCTTGCGGCAGTTCATCGATCAGGGATGGTACCCGGCGACGATGGCCCCGATTTTCTATATCGGAACCCGCCACCAGCACGGGGGAATGGTAACGGCTCCCGACAATGTGCTGAATCTCATTAACCCGAATATTACCGGCACTCTGTATTTCACCACCGATGGAACCGATCCCCGACGGCTGATCGCCCCGCCGCCTTCGCCGTCAGGATCGTATGTCTCGACAATCTCGGGATCCAACAGTGACAGCAGCGCGTTGCCCCCGCCTCCGGCCGGGGAAGCCCTTGGCCAGGCCGATATCGCGTGGATTACTGATACCGATCTGGATATCGACTTTACCGAGTTGCTGGAAGATCATGGATACTCCGTCGATCGTTACGAAATGATGATGCGGGGGCCGTTGGACGCCTATCGTATCGCTCTGCTCAACAAGGCCAAACTGGTCATTGTCAGTCCGGCGACCCTCGACATCAGCTATGGCGATCCAACCGGATGGAACTCGATCACTACGCCGTTGATTTTGATGAATCCGTCGCTGGCGGGCAGGAAGAACGGCCGATGGGAGTGGGTGGACACGGCCGTGGAAAGCAATTCGTACGAACCGACGGACTTATGGACGCCGGTACCCGAAGATCCTTTATTCTTCGGAATTTCCTTGACGGGCGGTGACAGCGTCAATGTTGTTACCAGCAATACGCCTTTCCTGCCCATCCGGGAAGAAGATTTCTTGGCATCCAATACAGGAACAGCAAAGGCCTTTCGAATTGATGATATAACGCCGTATCTGTGGATCGCCCAGTGGGATTCGTGGCAGGATCTGCCGTACTATTGGGGTTCCGAACACAAACCGGCCGGCGGACGAATGTTGCTGACCCTGGGTCAAGGGATCGATTCCCTGAAACCTTTCAATCTCAACGCCAGCGGAAAGAAACTGTTCCTCAACGCTGTTGAGATCATGCTCAACTACGCCAATCCCGATGAAATCAATTTCAGCCCCTATGTTTGGGCCGGCTGGGATGAGGAAATCCTGTGGCCCGACAAGGATGTCGAATTGTTCGGCTATGTCTTTGACGACGGCATGTTGCCCGATCCCAATGAGTTGACCTGGGAATGGTCAAAAGTATCCGGTCCCGGAGATGTTACCATCACCGGCGAAATCGTCGAACCCTATGAGTTCCCCTGGGATCCTTATCCTTACCGGTTTGTGTTCACCCTGCCGACGGTCGAATTCTCGGCTCCGGGATTGTATGAGTTGAAACTGGAGGCCTTCGATGGCGAATACCGCTCTTCCGACACCGTGATTGTCCGAGTATTGGAGCCGGCCGCATCACTGACTCTCGACAAGAGTACCCGAGTTAAAGCCCGCATTCTCAGCGAAAACGGGCAGTGGAGCGCGCTAAACGAGGCCACCTATGGCGTCGGTCCGGTCGCCGAGTCCCTTCGTATTTCGGAGATTCACTATCATCCCGACGGCGATCCCAATAGCGAATTCATCGAAGTCGTCAATGCCGGAACGGAGGCCGTCAATATTTCCTGGGCGGCGTTCACCGAGGGAATCCGTTTCGAGTTTCCGGATATCGACCTGGCCCCCGGGAAGTACTCCGTTGTTGTACGAAATCGATCGGCCTTCGAGAAACGATATGGAGTAACGATCCCCGTAGCCGGTGAATTCGTCGGAAGTTTGGAAAATGCCGGGGAACGAATCACACTAAGAGACGCCGTTGGCAAGGTGATCCATTCATTTAAGTATTCCGACGGCTGGCATCGCACCACTGACGGACAAGGATTTTCCCTGACCTTGCGCAATCCGAGGAATCCGGATCTTGCTTCCTGGGCCGTCGGATCCTCCTGGCGACCCAGTTCCCTCGTCGGGGGTTCGCCCGGCAGTGATGATGACGGGGTAGTTCCTCCTCCCGGGACGATCGTGATCAATGAGCTTGTCGCTCATTCCGACGATGCGGTCGGAGACTGGATCGAACTACACAACACCTCGTCCAACCCTGTCAACATCGGCAGATGGTTCCTGTCCGATAGCGACTCCGACGATCCCAACCGAATGAAATTCGAAATCCCCGAAGGCACGACTCTTCCTGGCGGCGGATTCAAGGTTTTCTATCAGAGCAGCGACTTCGGAAACCCCGATCATCCGGGATGCCATGATCGTTTTGCTCTTAGCGAAAACGGCGAGACGGTCTATTTGCGGTCTCGTCTGGATTCCACGGGCCATTTCACCGGCTACTATGCCGAGCAAAAATTCGACGCGTCTCTGGTCAATACTTCCATCGGCCGGCTTGTGCGTTCCGATGGAGGCGTTGATTTTGTGGCGCAGAGCCGCGCCACACCCAATGAGGCCAACGCCTATCCGAAGGTTGGACCGATTGTGATCAGCGAAATTTACTACAACCCCCCCACCGGAGGAACCTATGCCAGTGACGAATACGAATTTGTTGAATTGATGAATATCACCCAATCCCCTGTTATTTTCCAGTCGTTCGATAATGAACTTAACGCGGATTTGCCCTGGGTAATCGACGAGGGAATTCAATTCGTCTTTCCGATGAACACGACACTGGCCGCGAATAAACGGATGGTTCTGGCCCGTAACTCGGCCGCTTTTCGCGAGCGGTTCGGCGCCGTCTTACCGGCGGGGACTGTCGTTCTTCAGTGGACCAGCGGAAAACTCGACAACGCCGGGGAAAAACTTCGAGTCTCCCAACCCGGCGATCTTGTCGGTTCGACAAGAGTGTACATCCCCATTGATATCGTCAAGTACTCCGACGACGCCCCCTGGCCGACCTCCGCCGACGGGGCCGGACATTCGCTCTATCGCAAACTGCCGACTTTCCCCAACAAAAACTACGGCAACGACCCGGCCAACTGGGGAGCCAATAATCCTACGCCGGGGAAATAATTCCCAAAGATGGACATCCTGGCCTGGCTCAGAAGACCGAACCAAACCGTACTTCGGCAAAGGAGGATTTGCTGAACTGTTTGCCAACTCTATAATAAGCTGGCTTTCGGATTGGATCGTATTGCAGACGAATCGGTTCCTGAACTTCTTGCGTTCAACCCCGCCAAGGGGAAATTTGCCCGTTTTTCCAAAATTCCCCTTGCAGGATCGGGATTCGGGGCTATAATGTTTGGCGGTATGAGAAAAAAACAAGACATCCCGGTCGGCGCCGATATGGATCGGCGAGAACAGAAAGGGGCCGGGAACCAGAGAAAGGGTTTGCAGAAACGATGTTGACCAAAGAAAAGAAGACCAAAGTGATCAGTGACTTTCGTATGACTGAGACTGATACGGGCTCACCGGAAGTCCAGATTGCCATTTTGACCGAACAGATCAACGAACTGACCGAGCACCTTAAGGTGCACCCCAAGGACCATTCTTCGCGTCGCGGTTTGCTGAAAATGGTCGGCAACCGAAATTCGTTGCTCAAGTATGTCAAGAACACCGACATTCAGCGGTACCGGACGATCATCAACCGTCTGGGCCTGCGGAAGTAAGTCCATCCCCTCGGCCGTTTGATCCGGCTGATCGTCCATTTTCCGATCGGTCCCGGTTCCGGTCGAAGGTCCGGCCCTTTCTAATACAAGAGTTTACCGATTCAGATCAAAAGAAGGATCTTATGTTTACCATTCACAAAGTCCAGCGAACCATCGCAGGCAAGGAATTCATTCTGGAAACCGGAAAGATCGGCCGCCAGGCCCACGGGGCCGTCACCGTTCAATGCGGCGAAACGATCATTCTGGCCACGGCCGTCATGGCGGATCCTCGCGAAGGCGTGGACTTCTTCCCGTTGAGCGTAGATTACCGCGAGAAATACTCCGCGGCCGGAAAATTCCCCGGCGGGTTTATCAAACGCGAAGGCCGGCCATCTCAGAAGGAAACGCTGACTGCCCGCATGATTGACCGTCCCATTCGGCCGTTGTTTCCCGATGGATTTTTCAACGAAGTGCAAATTCTCATCACTGTCTTTTCCTTCGATCAGCAACACGATCCCGATATCCTCGGAATGATCGGTGCATCGGCGGCGCTGGCCATCAGCAAGATCCCGTTCCAGGGTCCGCTGGGCGCTTGTCGCATCAGCCGGGTCAACGGCCAATTCGTCGTTAACCCCACGCATCCCGAACGGGATCAGAGCGATTTCAATCTGGTCTTGGCTGGTCGCCGCGACGCGATGAATATGATCGAAGTGGATGCCAAGGAAACCAAGGAAGAGGCCGTCATCGAAGCCATTGCCCTGGGCCAGACCATTATCGCTCAAGTTTGCGATATGATTGACGAACTGGCATCCAAATGCGGCGTGCCCAAAGAGCTGCCCGAAATCGAAACCGACGCCGACGGCAAGATCACCTCGTTGATCCGCCAGAAAATCGGCGACAAACTTCGCCAGGCCTATCAGATCACCCTGAAGGCCGAACGGCATAAGACCGTTAAAGAAATCAAGCAATCCCTCACCGAAGAACTCTTCCCGGAAGAATCCCAATCGGAACCCCTTTGTTCGCCCGGACTGTTTGCGCGACTCCTCGAAAAGGTCGAGGAAGAAACGATTCGCACTCTGATCCTCGAAGGAAAACGCCCCGACGGTCGGTCCTTCGACCAGATTCGTCCGATCACCTGCGAAGTGGGGTTGCTGCCTCGTTCGCACGGCTCCGCTCTCTTCACCCGCGGCGAGACACAAGCCCTGGTATCGGCCACACTGGGCACCGGCCGTGATGAGCAGATTGTCGATGGATTGCTGGAAGAATACGGCCAGAAATTCATGCTCCATTATTCTTTCCCGCCCTCTTCCGTCGGAGAAGTCAAACCGATTCGCAGTCCCGGTCGGCGTGAAATCGGCCACGGAGCCCTGGCCGAGAAGGCGCTCGAACAGATTCGCCCTGACGAGAGCGAATTCCCCTACACGATCAAGATCGCTTCGGACATCACCGAATCCAACGGGTCCAGTTCGATGGCCTCCATTTGCGGCGGTTGTCTGGCGATGATGGATGCCGGAGTACCCATCAAACGACCGGTAGCCGGAATTTCGATCGGCCTGGTAACCGCTCCGGGAAAACATGTGCTTCTGACCGACATCGTCGGCGATGAGGACCATTTCGGCGATATGGATTTCAAGATCGCCGGAACCACTGAAGGCATCACGGCTATCCAACTCGATATCAAGGCGCAAGGTCTGGACTTTGACATTATGAAAGAAGCGGTCTATCGGGCCCGTGACGCTCGGATGGAAATCCTCCGCATCATGGCCTCCGCGATTGATAAGCCGCGTCCCACCATGAGTCCGTATGCCCCCCGGATCGTCATCATCAAGATCGACCCGGAATACATTGGCAAGGTAATCGGACCTGGTGGATCCATGGTCAAGAGCATTCAGGAACAAACCAAATCCGTCATTGAGATCGAAGAAGACGGTACGATTATGATTAGTTCGACCGGGGGATCCGAGGGACATTTGACCGCCAAGAGCATTATCGAAAATATGACGACGCCGCCTCAGGTGGGTCGCGTGTACGAAAACGCCCGCGTTGTTACCGTCAAGGAATTCGGAGCGTTCGTGGAAATGACTCCGGGCGTGGAGGGGTTGTGCCATATCAGCGAATTGTCCGACGGATACATCAAAAGCGTGGACGAGGTATGCAAGGTCGGCGACCATATTTCCGTCAAGTTGATCGCCATCGACGACCAGGGCCGGTTCAAGTTATCCCGTAAAGCCGTTCTACTCGGTGATAAGGCCGAAAACCAGGGCGGGAATCCGAATTCCGACGCCTCCAGGCAAGGTCAGGGATCCGGACAGGGTGGTCGTCCCCGTCGAGATGAAAAAAATCGACCAGGCCATAGACCCCCCAACAAGCCGAGAGTATAATATGCGGTGTGCCACCCCCCTGCGCAGCTCCCGGATGGGCTGCGGGGAGTGTGAGGAAACGCCGGCCGGGATGGCCGACAGGCAGCAGTGGTATTTTGTAAGGAGGCGAGCATGGCTAAGGGCACCGTTAAGTGGTTTGACCCAAAAAAGGGATTTGGTTTTATTATTAATGCCGACGGACAGGATGTCTTCGTGCATTACACCAGTATTGACGGAGAGGGTTTTCGTTGCCTCCGTTCCGGTCAAGTGGTGGAATACGAAGAGTTTTCATCGGACAAGGGATTGCAGGGCAAAGGGGTTCAAATCCTGGATCTCAAGACTCCTCCGGAACCGGTCAAGACACGGCCGATTCAAAACAAAAAAAGCCCCTCTGGCAATCGCCGGACGGCCAAGTAACGGCCCCCTTTGACACCGCCGGACGGCAACAGGGCTGCCGCGGTTTGACCGGGCGAACCGCAATGTGGGAACCCAAGCCGTGATGGAATTTGCGTTTGGATTTTTATGTGCCGTTGCGCTGGCGACCGGAGGAGGGATTGTTCTGTATTGTTATAGATTACGCCCCGGCCGTCGTATTCTCCGACAAACACAGCAACAAGTTGAAGACCTCAGTCGCCTGACCGGCGGCCTGGCTCACGAAATCAAAAATCCCCTGTCCATTATTAAGGTCAATCTGCAGCTTCTCAACGAAGAGATGCAGCTTGCCGATTCGAAAACGCTACGATGGCAAAAAAAACTGCAAGTCATCCAAAAGGAAACCGACCGCTTGCAGGCGATTCTTGACGAGTTTTTGCGATATATCGGAAACCCTGAATTGAGCCCGGTACCGACGGATTTGAACGGAATCCTGAATGATATGGCGGATTTCTTTGCTCCCCAGGCACAATCGTCAGGCGTTTTGATCCGCCAGTTTTTTTCGCCCAATCCTCTGATGGCCACCGTCGATGTCAATGCCCTCAAGCAGGTTCTTCTGAATCTGTTTCTCAACGCTCAACAGGCGATGCCCCATGGAGGCGAGTTGATCCTGCGGACGGGATCGGACAAACGAACGGTGTTTCTTGAGGTGATAGATACCGGTTGCGGGATCGAGCCGCAGAATCTTGACAAAATCTTTTTGGCATATTATACAACAAAAGTATCCGGAAGCGGATTGGGATTGCCCACCGCCCGGAAAATTATCGCCGCCCTGGGCGGCACGATAACCGTAACATCGCAGGTCGGGAAGGGGTCCCGCTTTCGGATTGACCTCCCGGCATTGCAGGGATAACCATCTCGACGATGAAAAGCCATCCGGCCATTTTGGTGGTGGACGACGAAAGAGATCATGCCGATGTCCTCGTTGAGGCCCTGCATCGACAGGGTTCGGCGGTGGCGGCCTATTCCGCCGAAGACGCTCTTGGCCAGATTGACCGCCGCCGATTTGATCTGATCATAGCCGATCTTAATCTGCGGAGCGACAAAACCGGCTTGGATATTCTTGACGCCGCTCGTAAAAAGAATCCGGATACCGTCGTCATTCTGATTACGGCTTACGCAACCATTGACACTTGCAAGCAGGCCCTCCGTCGCGGCGCCTATGATTATCTCGTCAAGCCGATCGATGTCGACCAGCTTCGATTGATGGTCACACGCGCTTTGGCCGCCCGGAAATATTCCGAACCGGAAAGTGATTTTGTCTTTCCGGGCGTCCGCAGTCGCAGTCCAGCGATGAAACGAATTTTTCATGTCTTGCGCCGGGTCGCTCCTACAACGCTGTCAGTTCTGATCGAGGGCGAATCCGGAACCGGCAAAGAATTGACCGCCCGGGCGATCCATGACAATTCGCCCCGACACGACAAACCCTTCCGCCCCATCAACTGCGCCGGTTTGACCGAGTCCCTGCTGGAAAGCGAATTGTTCGGCCATGTCAAAGGCGCCTTTACCGGAGCCGCTTCCGACCGAAAAGGTCTCTTCGAGGTTGCCGATAAAGGGACTCTCTTTCTCGATGAAATCGGCGATATGCCCCTGTCGATGCAGGCCAAACTGCTGCGGGTCCTGGAGGATGGCCTGGTATTTCCCGTTGGTTCGACCAAACCCGTCGTCGTCGATGTCCGGGTGATTTCGGCGACCAATCACGACCTGTCCAAACTCGTCGAAGAAAAAAAATTCCGCCAGGATCTCTATTTTCGCATCCGCGGCGTATCGATCACCCTGCCGCCGTTGCGGCACCGACTTGAAGATATTCCGGAGCTGTTTGGATATTTTTTAAACCAAACCACCACCGCTCTCGGCCGCGACATTCATCGGATCACCGAAGCGGCCATGAACATCCTGATCAACTTCGCCTGGCCGGGCAACATTCGCCAGCTTCGTTACACCGTCCAGACGATGGTCGTAATGTGCGATTCCGACACGCTGGATGTGCAGGATATCCCCCCGGAAATCACTCGCATCAAGCAGCTCTCCGGTCAGGTTCAAACCGACGTGGTTGCGGCGCCGGTGGCCTCTGCGGATGCGTTATTCGGCAAGAGTCTGGAACAAGTCGAGCGCGAACATATCGCCAACACGCTTCGCCTGACCCACAACAACCGCGCAGAAGCGGCCAAAATTCTTCAGATCGGCGAGCGAACGCTCTACCGAAAGATCAAGGAATACAATCTCTGATCGGCGAATTCCCGCAGGGTTGTCGAAATTTCGCTGCCACAATCTTCTTGCCCCCGATTCCGGAACGGATAGACTATTGTCCTTGGGAATCCAAATTCGATAATGGTCGCTGTATGAAAGGAAGAATATCCATGGTCCAGGTCTCCGTCAGCCCCAGCGGTGAATCTTTCCCCATCCCCCTCGAATCCGAATACCCCGCCGAGTTTCAGCGGCTTTCCCGTCTGGCCGAATCCGCCCGCCGGGAAAACAAGGAGGTCGTCGTGGTCATGGGCGTTGGATTTGTCGGCGCGGTCATGGCCGCCATCATCGCCGATACCGTGGACCCAACATCGGGAAAAGCGAGCAAGTTCGTTATCGGCTGCCAGCGCCCCAGCCCCCGCAGCTACTGGAAGATCCCCCTGCTCAACCGCGGCCTGTCCCCGGTCAAGGCCGAGGACCCTGCCGTCGATCCGATGATCGAGCGATGCGTCAATCAAAAGCACACCTTGGTCGCCACCTACAACAGCGATTGCCTCAAGCTGGCCGATTGCGTCGTGGTGGATGTCCAGTGCGACTACAGCAAACGCGATCTGGGGAACCTCCGGACCGGCCAGGCCGACATGAAGGCCCTGGAAGAAACCATGCGGACCATCGGCGAAAAAATCCAGCCCCATTGCCTGACGCTGATCGAAACCACCGTCGCTCCGGGAACGACCGAGTTTGTCGCATGGCCGATCCTCAAGAAGGCCTTTCGTCATCGAGGTATCTCCTCGGAACCGATTCTGGCGCACAGCTTCGAACGGGTCATGCCCGGACGGGAATATGTCGCCTCGATCCGGGACTTCTGGCGGGTCTGCTCCGGCTGCAATGCCGAAGCCCGCCAGCGAGTGGAAAAATTTCTCCGCGAAGTCCTGAATACAAAGGATTTTCCCCTGACCGTCATGGATCGCCCCATCGAATCGGAGACCACCAAGATCGTCGAGAACTCCTACCGCGCCACGATTCTGGCATTTCTCAATGAATGGAGTTTGTTCGCCGAACGCAACGGCGTGGATCTCATCAAGGTCATTCAGGCCATCAAGATGCGACCTACCCACAGCAACATGATCTTTCCCGGTCCGGGCGTCGGCGGCTATTGCCTGCCCAAGGATGGCGGCCTGGGTTTCTGGGCATATAAGCATATCCTCGGATTCGACGACGATATTTTCAAGCTGACGACGACCGCCATCGATATTAACGACACCCGCGGTCTTCATGCGGCCACTCTGACGCGGGACGCTCTGCGAAATATGGGCCGATACATCGCCGGCGCCAATGTCCTGATCTGCGGAGCCAGTTACCGGCAAGATGTCGCCGATACGCGGTATAGCGGCTCGGAAGTCGTCGTGCGCAAACTCACCGAGATGGGCGCTGAAATGCGAGTTCATGATCCCTATGTCGAGCATTGGTACGAACTGGAAAGTCAGGATACCTATCCTGCTCCGGGCGCCAGCTTGTCGCGATTTTTCCGCAATCAGGCCGAACTAACAAAGACTCGCGTACTCCAGGATCTCCCGGCGGCGCTCGACGGCGTGGATGCGATGATCCTGGCCGTACCGCATCAGCCGTATTTGAATCTCAATCCCAACGAAATCGTCAAGTGGGCAGGCGGCCCTATCGCGGTGATTGATTGCTTCGGGATTTTAAAAGATGACCAGATCCGCCGATACTTCGAGCTCGGTTGCGAAGTGAAAGCAATGGGTCGCGGCCATATCCAGCGGATCAAGGAATCCGTCCGAGGTTCTCGAAAATAAGCCGCCTTCTCCGGTCTTTATCCAGCGGTCACGGCCTCAGCCCGCTTGTGGAGACATCGGTCGATCGCCTCGATCATGCCCCGACTGTCGGGCTTGGAAACTTGCGCATCAGCGCCGACCGACTTGCCCTTGCGAAGATTGTCGTCGGTGATTAACGACGAAAACAAAACCACGGGGATCGAAGACAGGGAAGAATCTTCCTTGATTCGGCGAGTCAGACACAAACCGTCCATTCGCGGCATTTCGATATCCGTCAAAACCAGATCGCACGGACCTTCCGGATCATGACGGCGTTTCTCGATGGTTTCCCACGCCTCTTGGCCGTCCGTACAAATTGTCAGGTTCTCGAATCCGGCCCGGGTCAGGATCTGCACAAGGTTGTTCCGCAGAATGGAGGAATCATCGGCCAGAATGATGCGCGAATTTTTTCGGTCCGCCAGGAGTATGACATCCTCCGTTTGTGCCGTCCCGGCATTTTCGACACCCAGAATATCGCTGATCAGCGTCTCAAAATCCGCGATCAGAACAATCTGGTTATCGACCTTGGCCACTCCGGTTACCGGAACTCGCATATCCATCAGATATTTTGACGGGGCTTCGATTTCGTCCCAGCGAAGACGGTAGATCCGTTCGACCCGATCAACCAGCACCCCGCAGGTGACCTCGTTGAATTCGACGACGATAATCAATCCGTTTCCTCCGCGGGTATCCTCTCCTTCCATGGCGAAATGACGACCGAGATTAACCAGCGTTAACACCCGATCCCGCAACAGAAAGCTTCCTTCGACCGCCGATGGTGCATGAGGAATGTGGAGGGTTTTTTGCCGTTGCACAACCTCCCGGACCTTGGCCACATTGATCCCGAACGGCGTCCGTCCGAGCTTAAAAACCAGCAACTCCATTTCGTTGGTTCCGGCTTCGAGCAAAATCGAATTGGCCATGTCCTGACTCCCGCGTACGCCTTGCAAGCGAATTCACTTTCCGGCCGGGCTCCAATCCCGGTCCATCGATGGACTATCGTCTGATTGGCCGGCAGGAATAAGCCGTTTTTATCGAAGATATGGATTCGTCCGATATCCGTATATTGGACCCCTTCTGAATCCCCGTACCACTTTAGCCGGATGAAGCTGTCAACTCCGCCAGCGACGGTAACTTTCC
>CAZXPW010000044.1:0-31952 GCA_964643355.1 uncultured Pirellulales bacterium | reverse complement strand
ACCCCATTTTCATGCTTTCAGGTTGAACCGAAGGTTCATGTGAGACTGTGTGAAATAATGGATTTCTTGGTTTGACGGCGATCATACGGATATCGATAATGGAGGGTGGCGAAATCGGGTTTCAGAATCGGGTCCGGGCAGGAGAATGAATGTGGATGTGTGTATGCAAGATATAATAGGTGACTGTCCCCTATTATCCTTCCCAAGCCGACCTGGGATAAGGATTTCACGATGACGGCCAAGGTGAGGCGCGAGGGTCAGGAACGCGGCCGGATCGAGCTGGAGATCGGGGCCGATGGGACGATCGAGGGCACCTGGAGCTGCGAATTCACGCAGGGCAAGCGCGAGGCCGAATTCACGGCCAGCTTCGAGGGCAATATCGACGCCACCAAGACCTATAAGGACGCTCAGGGCGAGCGGCCGGATTATCTGTATCTCTACACCAAGGGCAAATATACCGAGACGATCTATGACCGAAATTCGACCAAGGGCGGCCTCAACGGGGGATTGATCTATGTGACCGGCTGGATCCGGCCGGAAGGCGGCATGTTCGGAACGCTGACGATCACGACCGACAAGAAATGGCACGGCGAGTATGACTGGGACACGATGAAATGAAACGGGATTTTCGATTTGCGATTTGCGATTTGCGATTTTCAATTGGGGCCTCACGCGAAGGCGCGGAGACGCGAAGAAAAAATATCTTAGACGCGATTTACAGGATTAACAAGATTCAAATTTTGTTCATACAGAGAAACAGAGATCACGGAGAAACGAATTAAACAGGGATGGACAGGATTATGTAATTGAATATTGTCTATTGACTATTGTTAGAAACGCGGGAGAATTATTCGACGCGATGGACACGATTGATTTGAATTGAGAATGAGGTTGTTTTATGAATTGTCCGGAATGTAATGCGGAAATGGTTACAGGAGTTGCCCAGGTGCGGGGTACTATTCTCGGTTTTTTGGTGTTTGGATTATCAAGTCAGGATTTATATTTCGACCGGGACAACCGTTCTTCGATGGTCCTGTATTCGCGAGAAAAGAGAAATGCCTTTCAATGTCCTCAATGTCAGGGGGTCTATATTCCACACCTTTCCACGCGGCCGCGGTTTGAGACCGATCCCGATACGGGGGTTGTGACGGAATATCCGGAAGATGATAACAGGTAATTGTTACGGGAATTCCGGTCAGGGATTATCCGATAACACAGATTTGAAATTGGATATTTGAGATTGGATAATGGAAAAGGAGCCGGAAAATTGAATTCGGAACGGCGGTGCGATATCGGTTGGAAAGGAATGGCTGGAAAAGCCTGACACATTAAATTGACTCTATAGAAAAAAGGAGGTTCAATATGTTACGCACCATATTGTTGATATTATCTTTGTTACCGTTTATTTTGAATCTTATCCTTCAACGGAAGAAAGATCCGAGTAATCGCAAAGGCGCAATAGGAACCATGTTAATTTTTATCACCATTATTGGAATCCTTTCTGTAATAGGTAGTTATATAAAGGATATCCAATCCTCTTGCGCGGCACAGGAACGACATCTGCAATTGATTAATGAGCACGAAGAAGCCAAAATAGAATTGGCGGCTGTACGTCAAGACAATCGCCGGCTACGACGATTATTGGCACCGTATGAAGATGCGGTCGCGCTGCAATATCCCGGTTATTTAAGTGAAGACAAGTCAATATGTGGTGATTTATATAACTTTCTCGATCCAAAACAGTTACTTCGGGAAGTCATATTACAAATGAATGGCAGGATACCCGAAGATAAAGATGCATGGAAGCTTGCAATGTTGACGACGGATTTAATCGAGAAGCGCCGGGAACAAAGTAAGTACCCAATTTTGTATTTCTATTGCCAATGGCTGATTGATGAAACCCCATTTAAGTCATATACTGGAAATTTAATACTTATGAAAATCACAGAATCTGTTCACAATGCTTCGGAGACAAAAGATTCCAAAGCCACGAATGATACGATTATCGGGGTGAGCAAATTATTGGCATTTCATCAGTGCAGGGAGGAATGGATACGGTTGTTCCGGTCGTGCGGCTTGCCCGATGACATATTTGTGTCGTTTGATAATTGGCACTCTTTTGGTTCCGTTTATTTACGACAATTGCTGGATAAACCAGTTCAGATCGATGAACTATTAGTCAAGGAGAGCAAGACACTTTCGGTGCGATATCTGGATTCTGAATATAGGGCCGGGACAAAGAAACTTTTTAAAATTGCCAGCGAGTTGCGGCTTGTGCGGAATGAGGGAAAGGATTATCCAGCCAATGCGATTCTTTGGATGGTCAAGATGCGAGAGAAAGGTCCTGTTTCGATGGGGGGTCAGCTTCTGATTTTGAAGTCCGACGACTTATGAGTAAACTGAGAGAATCACGAATTCCCCTTAAGGTAACAGTCGGCTTTTGGCATTGAACTAAAGGGGTATGAGTTGTGCGAACAAGGTGAGCAAGGAGTGAAAGGTGAGAAAAGTGCGAAAAGGAATTCTGTCGCCCCGTTGGGGCCGGTAGAAAGATCAAAAATAAAAGATAAAAGAGCAACGATGTGGAGTCCCGCTGCGCGGGGGGATATTTACACACAACCGAGACGGTTGAGTTACTTCTATCGGACCCGACGGAGCGGGTCCCTCCAATTGGGCACACGCCGTGTGCCCCTACGAAATCTGGATTCGGCGCGTTCGCGGGAATGGCAGGAACCCCCAACATGAAGTTGGGGGCTTTCATGCCGGATCGATCCGGCATGACCCTTCGAGGAGGTCGAGGTTCCATCGACCTCCTCAGGGCAAGCATTGGGCATACGCCGTGTGCCCCGACGGAGCGGGTCCCTCCAATCGGGCACACGCCGTGTGCCCCTACGAAATCTGGATTCGGCGCGTTCGCGGGAATGACAATCGGCCACGACGGAGCGTGGCCGTCAAATCGGGCACACGCCGTGTGCCCCTACCGGCCGCGAGAATCGTTATCGTTCTTCGAGGGACTTTTGGCGTTGAAGGAGTTCGAGGAGGTAACGGCCGGCCTGCGAGTGTCGTTTGTCCTTGCGAACCAGCACGGCCGTCGGTCGGATAAATCGGTCATTGACGAAGGACATCGCGCGAAGGGTATTGGCCGTTCGCTCGGCTTGTATGGCCGGCTCGGGTAAAATGCTGACGGCCGTGGAACTGATTTCCACCGCCCGTTTGATGGTTTCGATATTGTCAAATTCAAGGGCGATCCGAACGGTCACGCCATACTGGCCGAGAATCGAATCGATCAACGATCGCGTGGGAACGCCCTTGTCAAAGCCGATGAACTCGATCCCCTGCAATTCGTGAATGTCGATCTGCGTTCGTGAGGCCAGAGGGTGTCCCGGGCCACACACCAAGACCAACGGTTCGTCCTCGAAGGGGAAGACATCGATATTGCGCATTTTGCGCGGGACGGCAACCAAGCCAAAATCAATGTCGCCTTTTTGGAGGCGGTCATAGATCTCGGCCGCATCGCAATATTCGATATGCAGATAGACATTGGGGTATTTGGCCATAAATTTTTTCACGAACGGCTGAAGGGTATGCATCCCGATGCTGAAAATCGCCGCCAGATTGATCCGGGTGGGAGATTTGCTCTGGTTGGCCAGATCGCTCACCATTCGGTCATATCGATCCAGGATTTCTTTTCCCGCCAGAAAAAAAATCTCGCCGGCCGAAGTTAAAGACGGCGGTCGTTTTTTCCGGTTGATGAGTTGGCACTTGTGGATCAGTTCGAGTTGCGCGATCTGTTGCGATACGGCTGACTGGCTTATGCCGTGTTTATCCGCGGTCCGGGAGAAATTTTGCATCTCCACTAAATCACAAAAGATGCGAATCGTCTCTAAGTTCATAAGAATATCTTATTATAGGTATTACAAAAGTTATCTTGTACCATCCATTGACTTATCGTACTATAAGCACGATTGATTATTTGTAAAGGAAATCTTTTCAATTTTACGGGATCAAAAAGCCGGCGATCGGGATTTCCGGCTTGGGAAATCAAACAGGGAATCATCTAAAACAGGACAGGAGATTCAGAAACCATGGCAAGCCAATTTGTCGAGTCCATCATGGGGCAAGTTACGATGCGAAACCCCGGCGAGACGGAATTCCATCAGGCGGTCCGCGAGGTGGCCGAATCGATCGAAGTTGTCATCCAGAAAAATCCGGCGTTTGCAAAAATGAAAGTTTTCGAACGCCTTGTGGAGCCCGAACGGCAAATCATGTTCCGCGTTCCCTGGGTGGATGACAAAGGACAGGTACAAGTCAATCGGGGCTTCCGCGTACAGTTCAGCAGCGCGATCGGCCCGTATAAAGGTGGAATTCGTTTCCACCCGTCGGTGTACCTAGGCATCATCAAGTTCCTGGGATTTGAACAGATTTTCAAAAACGCCCTGACCACCACGCCAATCGGCGGCGGCAAGGGGGGCAGTGATTTTGATCCCAAGGGCAAAAGCGATAACGAGGTGATGAAGTTCTGTCAGAGCTTCATGAGCGAATTGTTCCGGCACATCGGTTCGGACACGGATGTTCCGGCGGGCGATATCGGCGTGGGCGGCCGCGAGGTGGGATTCATGTTCGGGCAATACAAGAAACTGGCCAACTGCTACACGGGTGTTCTGACGGGCAAGGGTCTGGAGTGGGGCGGATCGCTGGTACGGACCGAGGCCACCGGTTACGGTCTGGTTTATTTCGTTACGCGGATGCTGCAGGATCGCAAGACCGACTGGAAAGGCAAGAAAGTCGTCGTTTCCGGTTCGGGTAATGTGGCGATCTATGCGGTCCAGAAGATCGAGCAACTCGGCGCCAAATGTATCGCCATGTCAGACAGCAACGGCTACATTGTGGACGAGGCCGGTATCAATCTCAACACCGTCAAGCGAATCAAGGAAATTGAACGCGGACGGATCAAGGATTATGTGGGTGAACACAAGAAGGCCCAGTATGTCGAGGGTTGCTCGGGTATCTGGACGGTTCCTTGCGATATCGCCCTGCCGTCGGCGACGCAAAACGAGATCGATGAGGCGGGCGCCAAGGCCCTGGTGAAAAACAAGTGCATCGCGGTCGGCGAAGGCGCCAATATGCCCTCGACGCCGGAAGCCATCCAGATCTTCCAGGATAACGGCGTCTCGTTCGGTCCGGCCAAGGCGGCCAACGCCGGCGGAGTGGCGACCAGCGCACTGGAGATGTGCCAGAATTCGATGCGTCTAAGCTGGACCTTCGAAGAAGTCGATAAACGCTTGAATATGATTATGAACGCCATCTATGATCAGTGCACCCTGGCGGCCGCGGAATATGGTATGAAGAACAATCTGGTGGCCGGTGCGAATATCGCGGGCTTTTTGAAGGTGGCCAAGTCCATGATGGCGCAGGGCGTCGTCTAATTAAGTTGTGGAATACAGCCGTGCGGAACGGCTGTCGGAGCCGATCGAAGATCCTCCCGCCCTGCGGCGCGAGGATCTTTTTTTGCGCGGCAGAGAAAGCGTCATCGAGTACAATATCCTCCGGTCGGAAGCCGTCCATTCCGTCCGATACTAACAAGAACGAGGGACTTTATGGAACGATATCCAAGTACCGGCATCGATCCGCTGGATGATATTCTCACGCGGCTGCAGTACGGGGACAATGTCGTCTGGCAAGTGGACGATATATCACACTACCAGGAATTGGTTGTCCCTTATGTCCAGCGGGCAATTCGTGAAAAACGCAAGATGGTGTATGTCCGTTTCGCCGATCATCCCTCCCTTCTGGAACCGCAGGAGGGCCTGACGATCGCAAATCTGGACGCCAAGAGCGGATTCGAAGCTTTTTCGACCCAGGTCCACACGCTGATCTCCGAGCAGGGAGTGGGGGCCTACTATGTCTTCGATTCGTTGTCGGACTTGCTGTCGGCATGGGCTACCGACCTGATGGTGGGGAACTTTTTCATGGTGACCTGTCCATACCTGTACGAGCTGGACACCATCGCGTATTTCGCGCTGTTGCGGGATTATCATTCATACCAGACCGTGGCGAGGATCCGCAGCACAACGCAGCTTCTGCTGGACATGTACAAGCTGGAAGGCGAGCGATACATCCACCCGCTGAAGGTCTGGAACCGATATACACCCACGATGTTTCTGCCGCACCGCGACGAGGGCAGGGGCTTTACCCCGGTGACCAACAGTGTTGACGCCGCCAGACTGTTTTCCTATATTTCCGATCGGGCCCGAGCGAGTACCCGACGAAAGGTGGATTACTGGGACCGGATCTTTTTGCAGGCCGAGGAAATGGTAGGTCTGCCACCGACCTTTTTGGAAGTCGTCGAGGCAGTGGACCGGATATGTCGGATCATGATCGGGCGCGAGGAACGAATGGTATCGCTGGCCAAGCAGTATTTTTCCCTTCGCGATCTGCTCGACATCAAAGCGCGTCTGGTGGGAACAGGATATATCGGGGGCAAATCTGTCGGGATGTTGTTGGCGCGAAAAATCCTGACCAGCGATCCGGATTTCAAATGGAACGAGATTCTGGAACGGCACGACTCGTTTTACATCGGCTCGGATATCTTCCACACCTTCATCGTCCAGAACGGGCTGTGGCGTCTGCGGATGGAACAAAAGTCTCCGGAAGGTTACTTCGCCAGGGCCCCCGATCTGGCCGCGGCGATCCTGAAGGGCAAATTCCCCAACGAGATCAAAGAGCAATTCATGGAGATGATCGAGTATTTCGGTCAGTCGCCGATCATCGTCCGTTCCAGCAGCTTGCTGGAAGACAGTTTTGGGAACGCGTTTGCGGGCAAGTACGAGAGCATTTTTCTGGTCAACCAGGGATCTCCCGAGGACCGCTATCAACAGTTTGAACAGGTCGTCCGCAAGATCTACGCCAGCACTGTCAACGAAGACGCCCTGACTTATCGTCTCCAGCGAGGACTGGACCAGATGGATGAGCAGATGTCACTGCTGGTCCAGCGGGTGTCCGGGACGCATCACGGCCAGTACTTCTATCCTGACCTCGCGGGCGTCGGGGTATCGTTTAATACCTTCGTATGGAATCGTTCGCTGGATCCCGAGGCGGGAATGGCCCGAATCGTGATGGGTCTGGGGACACGAGCGGTCAACCGCGTGGAAGACGATTATCCCCGGATTGTCGCAATGGACGCACCTATGGTGCGGCCGTCGGCGGCCATGGACAACCTGCGACAGTACTCACAGCGATATCTGGATGTCCTGAACCTGCAGCAAAACTGTCTGGAGGCAATCCCGGCCCGCAAGATTCTGAACGCAGAGACGAATGATCTCCACGAACTGGTCGCGGAACGGGATGGCGACGCGGAGAGCCGTATGAGTCAACTGGGCTTGCCGTTGGAACCACAATGGATTCTGACCCTTGATGGAGTCTGTTCGAAGACCGAGGTCGTCGGATTGTTGCGGCGGCTGATGCAGACGCTCGAAAAGCGATATCACTATCCGGTGGATGTGGAATTCACGATCAATTTTGGAGACAATCATTCTCCGCGAATCAACCTGTTACAATGCCGACCTCTTCAAACACGAGGGCTGGGGCGAAAGGTGAAGATCCCGCAAAACCTCTTGCCGTCGCAGATCCTGTTCCAGACTTCGGGGAGTTTTATGGGCGGTTCGGTCGCCGAATCGATTCACCGGATCGTGTATGTGGATCCCGCGGCTTATATTGCCCTTCCCATGCAGGACAAGTACGCAATCGCTCGGCTGGTGGGAAAACTAAACGCCCAAATCGAAGGTCCGCTCAAGGGAACCACCCTTCTGATGGGACCGGGCCGCTGGGGAACCACCACGCCCTCGCTGGGAGTCCCGGTCCATTTCGCGGAGATCAACCGATTCTCGACTCTGTGCGAAATGTCGTATCCATCGGGCAACCTAATGCCGGAGTTGTCGTATGGAAGCCATTTCTTTCAGGATCTGGTCGAGAGCGGAATTTTTTACATCGCCCTGTTCTGCGAAAAAAGCGATGTGATTTTCCATAAAACGCTGCTGGAGAAGTGGCCGAATCGGTTGCCCGCACTTCTGCCGGAATCGCAGACCTATGCGGGCGTCGTGAGGGTCTGCGACACGGAAAAGGTGGAACTGCATTTGATGGCGGATATTCTCACCCAAACTGTCGTGTGCTATCAAAACATATCAAGCATCCGCTAAAGCGGATACAAAGGATATAACGATGAAGACGCGGAAACAAAAAGTAGCCGAGCAACTGCTACAGGTGGACCGTTTTTTCGTCGGTGATTTTACCGTTCGTGGTTCTGAATCGCCGAGCATAGCCCCTCCGAGGGATAATCAGATGGTCCCGACAGGTCCATCCCCTGTCGTTTCCAGTGGATACGAAAACGAAGCCAAACAAAGGGACGCCGAAGCGGGTCTGGCACGAATCACCAAACAGATCGCCGCATGTCGGAAATGCGGATTGGCAAAGACCCGGAACCACACCGTTCCCGGAGAAGGAAATCCGCGGCCGAGAATCGCATTTGTGGGCGAAGCGCCGGGAGAAGACGAAGATCGGCAGGGTCGGCCGTTTGTCGGACGAGCGGGACAGCTTCTGGACAAGATCATTGCGGCCATGGGTTTGAAGCGATCGGATGTTTTTATCTGCAATATCCTCAAATGCCGCCCTCCGGAAAACCGGGATCCAAAACCGGAGGAAGTGGAACAATGTTCCCCTTATCTTCAGGAACAACTGGAACTTTTAAGTCCGGAGGTAATCGTCGCGCTGGGCAGCCACGCGGCCAAAACCCTGCTAGATACCCACCTTGCCATCGGCAAGCTCCGAGGACGGTTTCACGACTATTATTTTTCTCCGATGTTGCCTCCGATTAAATTAATGCCGACCTACCACCCGGCCTATATTCTCCGAAACTATACCGAAGAAACCCGCAAGCAGGTATGGGAAGATATGCAAATGGTGCTAAATGAGCTGGGACTTCCGGTTCCGCCGCGAAAGGGATGAACCGAAGATGTTTTCAGCCGTCTAATTTTTGAATATCAGATCCCGACTGCATTTCGGGCCATCGCACCCTTGGTCGATGGGCTTATGAGGGAGATGGCTTTTCACCCCAAGTTGCGGACCGAAGAATTTCTGAAGCGAGAACTTGATGGATACCGGGATGTCCTCCGGCAAGGCAAGTATCACCTACAACGGCTGACAGAACCACAGGACAATTGAACCGTATGCCCCAAGAAAGTGCATCTCAACTCAAGGAATAGTCCCAAGGGGATTTGAACCCCTGTCGCCGGGTTGAAAACCCGGTGTCCTAGACCTGGCTAGACGATGGGACCGCCCAAATTACTCCATGCTTATGGCTTCCACGGGACATTCATCTACACAAACCCCGCAATCCACGCATTTTTCGACATCCACTTTGGCCTTTCCGCGTTCCATTTTGATGGCTTCGCTGGGACAGGCACTGACGCATGATTCGCAGCCGGTACACTTTTCCACATCGACTTTTGCTGGCATTGTCATATCCTTTCCGATTCAGAAACATCCTTCTACAAGTTCAAAGAAAAGGGGAATTTTACCTATTCAACGATACAATAGCAAGGGGGAAGATCAAAAAAAGGCGGTTATTTCCCCCTATGATTTGTTTCGGGGACCTCGGAGGTGGCCGCCTCGATGGCGGGGAGGGAGGAATTCATATTGCCTTTTCGATCCCCCAGGGTCCCCGCCAGTTCTTTCATAAGCGGATGATTATCAGAGGCGACAATCCAATCGAGGACTTTTTGAAATTGCCCCGACCCGGAACGGCTTAACAGGAACATGGATATCATCCTGACCGGCCAAACAGAGTGATTCAATAAGGGGGAAATCGTCCGCACCATTTCGTATGGAATGGGATCAGACATCGCGTCAAGAGTCGATAAAGTGGTGGCGACCACCACCCAGTCTTCGCTTCCAAGACAACGACGAAGGGCATCGAGATAGACGACGGGATCAACCTCAAGATGACGATACGGCACATTCGAACGGCTTTTTTCGAGCTGTTCCATCCAAAGACCGGCCATTTCGCGGGCCGCTTGAATCTTTTGAGCCGTTTGCCCTTTCGATACCGCGTCCAGACGCTCCATCAGGATCGCGCGCGACATCGGCAAACCGTTCCGTTTGAGAATAATACGAGCGGGAGGAATATCGTGGAAAGCGTTACGGATTTGCCCCGTTTCGCCCGGAATCGGATCTATATATCCCACCAGTTCAATATCCAGATTGGCCTGAGGATGGGTCCACAATAAGCGGGCCAGAGATCCCGTATCGATCTGCAATGGAATTAACATGGATTTGCCGGGCGAGATTACGGCCGAAGGCAAAAGCCGGACATCGATCAATCGGGGAATATCCTGCGTTAGATCGCCCCGGACAAAGGCGTCAATCCGGATCCGCCCTTTGAGCAAACTATAATCGCGGAAAAGAATCGGATCCGACGACAGATTGTGAATGGACAGAAAGACTTTGATCTCACGACCATACGACATGCTGGTACTGTCTCCACTGACGGTAAATTTGGTCGTGAACCGCTTGGACGGCGGCATAAAAGAAGGCGCCAGGTTTTGGGAAAATTGATCCTCCAGGATCTTGCGATCTTCGGGAGCCAGAGAAGAAGGCAGAGATTGTCCCAAATCTGTAAGAATCTGAAGGGCCTGTTCCGTCGCTAACAGAGACGAATCGATCTTCACGGATTGTACCAAGAGAGGGATCGCAGAATTCTGATCATGGTCCTTCAGGAAAAGCTTTGCCAAGGTCAGTGCGGCAATCGAATCCTGATCGGTCAAATCCTGAACATAATCCCGCGCCAGGTTCGGATCGGAACTCATAGACAGGGCGTATCCAAACAACGAGCGGATCTGAGGATTCTGGCTATACTGTTCATGGGCCTTGTTGGCCCAAGCCAGGGCCTTTTCCGGATTCGGATCGACAAACGCATAATACCATGCCAGGATTGGGGGGTTGATCGCGGGAGAATTGGGATCTTCCGCAGCCAGCCGTTCAATCTCCCGCTGGGTCTGATCCAAAATGGCGCGGGCCTGCTGGGGACGGCCCAGAGAAGCGGCGGCTTTGGCGGCCAGTCCTTCGACCATCGGACTGAATCGGCCGGAACGACGAATTCGCTCGGCGATCTGAAGACAAGTCTCACGGTCGACGGGATTCTTGTAATGAATCTGCAACAATGTTTCATCACGGCCGGGATCCGGAACCGATGCATAGTCCGCCAAAGCGGCGAGATATTCATATCCGGCCGCGGCCAGATCATACAACCGTTGCTTTTCGGCAAAATCGGCAAACATCCCCGCCGCTTCCGGATCCATCGGATCGACTTGAAGGGCCAAACGCCGGAATCGGAGGATGGCCAGAATCTCATATTGTTCAAGAGCCAATTTGTATAACACATCATTCTGCTTAACGGCTTGACGCTTCTGGTAAGTCAAAACCCGATCGAGTTGCGTCTGCATGTAAAACTTATATACTTCCGGATCCCGAACAATCAGGGAAATAACCCCAAGCTGATAGGGATCACTGTCCAGTGCCGATATCGCCATTTGTGCCACACTTGGAAAATTTGACCTTTCCCGGATGACCGTCGCTCCCTGCAGGGTCAGATCCGCCGTCAGAACCGGATTGCGGCTTTGGGCGATTTCGAGAAGCTTGATCATAAGCCGTTCGCGCAGGACTCGATCATTCACCTCGCCGGATTTGGCCAGTGCAAGGGTGTATTTTTGAATCCAGGAATCGGGTTCCTGAAGCCGGTCTAGTTGATATCGAACGGCTCGTAGCGCAACTTCCATATCCAGGTTTGGATAAGAAGCATAGTTGTGATAAGCCCACTGCACCGCGCTGCTCAAATCCTGATCGGAAATGCCGGTTGCCACCCGAATCAGATCCTCCTCAATCGCCAGCCGTGGATTCAGAAGCAATGCGGCCCGATACAGGATCCACGCCTGCCTGGCCTCGTTGACGGACGCACGGGGTGTACGAAATCGTTCATATGCCAAGCGTGCCAGTTGATCAGCGATCTGCTGAGAGGTCACATCCGTTTTCAATCCTTCGGTCGGCGAAACCCCGGTCAAAGTCCCCCTCTTTTCATTTCCCGTTGCTAACAACGGACCGGTGGATAACGATGGTTCGACGGGTTTGGATGTCAACGAGGAAGGAACATTCGGCGTTTGAGCTACGGCAACACCCAAAACCCATCCTGTTACCACAATCCCCGAGATCCAGATCCTCATTGGCATCATGAGCATTCCATTCCTTGTTTGATGGCCGCATCAGACATTCCGGTTTACGCCTGTTGAAATCTTTGCGTGGGTATTATACCCCGCGTGATATTCGCAGTCAAATGCCTACACTGGAGGATATTCTTCCAACCCTACGATCGCTGAGGAGTGTTGGTCTGGGGGACATTGGACCGGGTTCGCGGGGCAACAATCAGCGACAGCATAGGATTCTTGAACAACCACGCAGTCGCCAGATAAGTTCCCCCCGCCACAAATACGACCAACCCCAGCCGAATCAGCTCCCGTTTCCACGACCCGGAAGAAAACAGATTGTGCGATCCAACCAAGGCAAATCCTCCGATAGCAATCATTAGAATCGTTCCCAAAAGAGTCTTGAAGATTGACGAGGAAAATCCGATCATGACAGAGAGGCCATACCGTCGGGCAAGAACGGTTACCAGAATGATCACTTGCAGGTAGGAACTGATCGCGGTGGACAAGGCCAGCCCCCCTGTGGACAATGGCCAGATCAAAATCAAATTCAGAAACAAATTGACGAAAACGGCGATGACGGCCGTCAGGGCGGGCCACTTGGAATTCTGCAGGGAATAGAACACCCGAATGACAACCTGTTGGGCAAAGAAACCCGTCAGCCCCAGGGCATAGAAACACAAAGTCCAGGCCGTTGCATCCGTATCGGAGGCCTGAAATTTGCCGTGCTCGAAGGCAACCATGACTACCGGCCTGGCCACCAGAATCAAACCGGCGGTTGCGGGGATGGCGACAAACAAGCAGGCCTGAAGGCCACGAGACAGGGTAGCACAAAGACCGCCGGTGTCTTTGCGTGCGGCATCGGCGCTGAGGATGGGAAAGATCGCCGTGGCTATGGATATCCCGAAAATTCCAAGTGGAAATTGGTATAACCTCTGGGCAAAATACAAATGCGACACGGCCCCCTTACAAAGCGGATACCCGTCGGCCCTGGCAAACGATAACGCAATCACATCGTCTATCAGGGTGTTAATTTGGGTGGCGGTCAGACCCAGAACCATCGGTCCCATCAACCATAAGACCTTCTGGAAAGACTCGGATCGTACATCCCAGGCCGGGGCCAGACGAACCCCGTTGGATCGAAGAAAGGGCAATTGGATACCCAATTGGAAAATCCCGGCCAGCAGAACACAAAACGCAAGGATTACAACCTGCGACTCCGGCGGAATCTGAAATACCGATCCGGTTACGAACAGCCCCCCGATCAGGACCAGGTTGAGCAGCACCGGCGCCGCCGCGGGAGTGACAAAATGTTTGTGAACATTCAGAACTCCTCCGAGGACCGCGGCAAGACAGACCATCACCATATAGGGAAGCATGATCGCCATAATCGCCAGTCCGAGTCGGGTTCCGACCTTCTCGGCAACAAATGCATAGAACAAGAGGATGATGATTTCGCCGACCAAAGTGACCGTGCTTAATACCACTAAGATTACCGACGCTATGGTGTTGACCAAGCGGTTGGCCTGCCGGGGATTCTGATGAAGTTGCTCGGTATAGACCGGGATCAGAGAGGCCGAAGCCGCTCCTTCCCCGAAAAGCCGGCGAGACAGATTGGGAACTTTAAATCCGACGGTCCAGGCATTCATCAGCCAGCCAGCGCCGAAATAGTGCGCAAAGGCCATATCCCGCAGAAAACCAAAGACACGGCTGAGGGCCGTCATGGAAGCGATTTGTCGGAATCCGCGAATCATACGACAACGATACTTTCTGTCCTGAAATCAAAAAAGGTCTTCCGATCTGAAAGCCCCTTGAAATAAGGATGGCCGTGCGGCAAGGGCAAACCAGTTTACTCATCCCGATCCTGCATCGCCACAGCCACCACGAGGGCATAGACTTTATCAGCACCGGCCTGACGGAGGACTTCGGCACATTCATTCAGGGTTGCGTTGCTGGTAGTGATGTCATCGACCATGCAGACTCGTTTGCCTGAAAATTTATGATTTTTTCGAACAGCAAAGGCACCGCGTACATTGCGTCTTCGCTGGACCGGATCGAGAGACCACTGCGCGGCAGTATTGCGAATCCGGACCAGGTCGGTATTGATCGTCGCCGATCGATGGAAAAGACCCTCGGCCAGGAGTCGGGACTGGTTGAATCCCCGCGACAATCGCCGCCGCCAATGCAAAGGAACGGGCACAAAGCAATCGATTCCATCGACGAAAGGTGCGGAGACAAGGGCCGCATTGAGAATGCGAACCAAGGGGACCGCCAGTTCGCTTCGGTCCTGGAATTTCATCGATAACACGAGGGACCGCAAAGTATCGCGATAGACCCCGGCGCGGGCGATCCCGTCGAAGGCAATCGAACGATCCTGGCACTGACCACATTGATTGTCGATGCGACTGTATCGGCTGGCTTGTCTCCCGCAACGGGGGCAATAATCTCCGCCGCAGGACGCCATGAGATCCTGCCAGCAATCGCCGCATAAATAAGTGTCAAGGTCGTCTTTTCGCGTCCTGCACCCCAGACAAATCGTTGGCCAGAGCAGGTGATTGGCGCTTTCCAGAATTTGCGACAATGTCGTGCGGACCCAGGACCGGGACACGGAACGAAATAGGGAGGAAAAGTCCATTCGAATTCCGGGAGATTATTTCAAATCGAAGGGGCTGTTGTCGGCCGGATCGAACCAACCCAGAGCCATCATCGCCGATTCAACGCCATAGACATTCTTCGAATCCATCGGGGCCATTTGCCGTGTTTCGACATGACCATCGGCCCAACCGATGTTGACGCAGGCCAGATGGCGAAAATGCAAAGTCGGCGACATATAGAATCCCGTCATCACCCGTCCGGCCACTACACAAAACGGGGGTTCGGCGAATGAATACTCGATATAGGAACCATCTTGACGACTGATGGCGCAATCGGCGAACATCAGGGTCCCTCCGGGCATGGCCACTTCGGTATATCGCGTCGTCCGTTCGTATAACCGCCGCGGATCGGGATCGCCTTCCCACAGTCGACTGCCCAAATAGGTCATATTGTACCCATACCCTCCGCAACCCTGCTCGAAATTCTCCTCCCACAATCCCCCACGCACAAAACGGATCCGTTCGGGGCAATCATGGATACGGCCCCTGTCGAGATAGCCCGCCAACGGCCCCCGAGCGGGATCAAACGGCATATCCAGACTGTCACGAACCCCGTGCCATCGATGAAGGCCGGCCTGGTTCCAAAGATCCCTGGCCCCGGGAACCAAAAAACCGTCTTGATCAACCTCGTACGATAAGTTCGCCATCGTCAACTGGCGGAGGTTATGGCGACAGATTACACCCCGGGATTGCCGAAGGGCGACCCGCAAAGTCGGCACCAGAATCGCCATCAACACCGCCAATACCGAAACGGTGACGATGAGTTCCACCAGCGTTACTCCGTGTCTTGAATGCGATTTCATGAGGATTGCCCCGTATCGGACGACTCCGTTCGCCAGTCTTCGACCGCCGTCCATTGATGGACGAATTCAATCCAATCTTGTATATCGACAATTCCGTCTTTGGGAACAGTCAAATCGCACCGGGCCAGATACCCTGATTCCCCGAACCGCTTACCCCACGACTGAGCAAAATGGTTCCAATCCTCCAGATCCACCCGACCGTCCAGATTGATGTCCGCCCCGAATTGCTGTTCCCGCAGAACTCCCACGGCCTCCAGATCAAACCCGCCCGAACCGAAAGTCAGCCAGGCATCGTAGATCGGGTGTCCCGTCAAATACGGCGAAAAATGCGGCATGGAATTGGGATCATAGGTCGCCGGATCGACAAATTCACGGGCCTGATCCATGAACGCGCCGCTGCCGGGGATATCCACAATCCGCACGAAACAAATCCGCTCCAGGTCTACTCGACCTTCCCGAACCAAGGGATGATCGCGAAGATCGTCCAGATCAAAGGGAGTGCCCACACAAACACTATCGGCATTGGGATGTTTGCCGGCCAGATTATAAACATCCGTCACATCAATCGTACCATACGGCCCAACCCGGCCGGCTGTCAACGACACCGAAGGAAACCGCGCGAAAACAAAACCGTCCGTTGAAACCTCGACAAAAGCCAATTCGGCCATCATCTTTCCCGCAACCGAGCCGCCGCCGGTATTGAACTGCGAAAGAATGCCATTTTCAAACACGGCAAAATCATACCCCCTGCCATTTCGGATATACCGAATATCTTCCGGTTGTTTCGGATCGCCAAAGGTAAGCGTGATCGAGCCCGGCCAAACTCCCGCCGCCAGTTCCTGTTCGTCCAGATCACCAAGACTGGTAATGTCAAATGGATTTCCGGTTGCCGGTCCAAGAGCGTGAGTGGGATCATTCCAACCGAAATTCGGAAACCAGTCCGAATCACTTGGCAGATACTGAAGACAACCGCTTGCCCAGCCGCGAAAGAGCGGATGGATGCGAATGGAATTCGGATCGGAGTGTTTGGCAAAATCCGTCGATCCGGGGGGAGGCGCCGGATGGAACCGCCCATCCACCCAGCCGGGCACACCGGGCTCATTATACGGCCCGGCCAGAACTGTCGCTTGGAACATCATCCAAATGATTGCCCATCGTGCCATATCAGCCCAGCCGTCTCCGAAGCAAACAAACGCCAGCGCCGACAAGGAACAGCGTCGCCGGTTCCGGGAGGACTGTGTCGAGAACAAAATAGGCCGGTGTGTTCATCCCCCACGGAGCCATATCGGAAGAAGCCATCGAAAATTCCAAGAACGAAACGACGCCGAGATCGGATAACTCAACCCATCGCCAATCCGTCAGGATCGTCTGATTCCCGTCGCGAAAATCGGCCAGGTAGATGGAGCGATCGCCCCGGATCCGCCCGTCCGAATCTTTGCCGGTGATTGTCAGCGTGAACCAGTCTCCATCGTCGAATGGTTCGACGCCAAACATCGAATCGCCATCGCGAAGAACGGAGACCGCATAGAGGTTATTGGAAATAAACAAACCTGAAATTATCATTGGATGAGACAATTGAATTGTGGGCAACGACGAAAACCCCAGGTATCCAACGGCGTACACGCTGCCATCCTGGGCCGAACCGCTCGCCGAGGTATATTGACCGGCAAATCCGGAAAGCGTCGTGTCAGTCCGATTGGAATACGCAAAACCTTCCCAGGAGGTAACGCCCCCACCCCAATCCGTAAATGCGTTGCTGAACCAGGCCTTTCCGCTGGAAAACCCGCCGCTGCCGTCCGCGCCGTTCCAGTAGGATTCCGGAACCAAAGAAAGGTCTTCAAAATCCGCAATTGGGACAAGACCTGCCCAGCCCAACCCGACACAACCCCACAACACCATGATCCACGCTACACTTTTCATTTGTTTTCCTTTCATCGTTTCCTCCAATAAAAAAACCGTCGTCCTCACGGAGAGAACGACGGTTGGAATGATCGACCCGATGACGAGTTGGAAAGGGCGAGACGCACCGTTTGTCCCTGACGCGAGAACAATTCTGTGCCGACGATCTCAGGCAGGTTTTCTGGCTCGTATCCTTCCCGACGACTTCCTTCCCATCCAAACCTCGGACAGTGGACTATCTGTCATCCGGATCGACGAAGGAATCTATTCCTTCGCCGGGGATACTTACAGCGGCGCGACCGCTACGGATTTTCACCGTATTCCCGTTTTGACTCAAGGCCAACAAGGCCCAAACCTGACATCGCATGTATTTCATTTTCAAAGATCGTATTCCTATGTATCAAACCCTTTTCCTGCAAGCAACAGAAATTTTTAAAAAATTTTCCTTCATGATTTCTTTCAATCCGAAACCCGATATAATGGGGGCGGTTCGATTTACGGAGAGTCAGGCATGAAGCTGGCATCGTACATCCGAGAGCCCAGAGTTTCCTGCGGTCTGGTTACGGACCGTGGAATCATTGATATTCCATCTCACTGTTCAGGTCCCGTCCGTCCGCACAGTATCAAAGAAATCCTGATCCGGGGTCCCGAGTGTCTCAAACAGGTTGCCGAACTCGAAAAGACAGCGGTTTCGTTCCTCAATCCGGCCGATCTGAAGTTCATGGCGCCGGTACCCCGTCCGGGCAAACTGCTCGGACTGGCCGGAAATTACATGGACCATATTCGGGAAGCGGGCCGATCGCTGGGTCTGACCGACAGCCCCGCCAAAACCACCGTTCCCCGGCCTTTTCTGATGCCGTCGACGGCGGTAACGGGTCATCGCTCAACCATCCCCTGGCCGTCCTACAGCGACCAGGTTGATTACGAAATCGAATTGGCCGTGATGATCGGTCGTCACACGCACTGTATCTCCGCCCAGAAAGCCCGTGATCATATCGCCGGTTACCTGATCGCCAATGACATTTCGGCACGAAGCGTCACTTTCTCGGCCGGACGAACACCAAGACCCTGGGACGAGTTCTACGACTGGCTCAACGGGAAATGGTCCGACGGATTCCTACCTCTTGGTCCTTGGTTGGTGACGGCCGACGAGATCCCCGACCCACAGAATCTCCAACTGGAACTCAAAGTCAACGGTCAAACCCGTCAAAAAGCCAACACTTCTCAGATGATCTACTCCGTCGATCAGATCGTATCATTTGTCAGCCACCTGATGACCCTGGAACCCGGAGATTGCATCGCCACAGGAACTCCGGCCGGCGTTGGGATGGCGACGGGACAATTCCTGCAACCCGGCGACACAATCGAATGTTCGATTGAACGAATCGGCACCCTGACCAACATCCTCGGTCCCCGTCCGTCGAATTTCTATCGACCCTTGTCCGGATTGGAATCCGCGTAAAGCCCTTTGGCTCGCGCGGATAGAAATAGAGTCAGGCCGAAGCATTCGGCCCCAACCTTGTGATGGAGTAGGATGGACGATGCAGCCGAATCCGAGCGGACAAGTGTATCATGTCGAAAAAAAGGAAGAGAAGTCCATCGACGACCACGGCCGTTGTTCTGATTGTCGTTGGTGGCACCCCGTGGACGACCAGTCCCTGCCCTTCGGTGACAATGCCCGGCATTGCAGCAGGATTCCGGGCCGCAATGTGGGCGAATGCAGAGTCAGCGAACCCCAACTGGCCTGCTACTCCGAAGAGGGAAAACAGTGCTTTGAGGGCATCTGGCCCATCACCTATGATGTGGATTGGTGCGGAAAGTTCCAGGCTGAAAAGGGCAAGGGCGGCCTATCCGCGTTCGTAAAACTCTGACCGGATTGACTCGCGCAGGGTTACCCCATCTTATGATCCAGGAACCCTTCGAGCTTTCGGGCCCGAACGGGGTGCTGCAATTTGCGAATGGCCTTGGCTTCCACCTGGCGGACGCGCTCCCGCGTAACCTTGAAAATTCGTCCGACTTCTTCGAGGGTATAGGTATATCCGTCGCCGATTCCATATCGCAGCTTGATAATTTCGCGTTCGCGATAGGTCAGGGTATTGAGGACATCTTCGATTCGTTCTTTCAGCATTTCCTGCGTGGCTGACTGAACGGGCGATTCTACGCTTTCATCCTCTATAAAATCGCCAAAATAACTGTCTTCGCTTTCTCCGATGGGCCGGTCAAGACTGAAGGGATGCTTGGAGATTTTCATTACCCGGCGCGCCTCAACAACGCTCATCTGAGCCCCATGCGCGATTTCCTCAATCGTCGCCTCGCGGCCGAGTTCCTGGTGCAGATTCTTGCTGATCGTGCGCAATTTGCTCATCGTCTCGATCATGTGGACCGGAATCCGTATCGTCCGGGCATGATCGGCAATCGCCCGAGTAATCGCTTGCCGGATCCACCAGGTGGCATAGGTACTGAACTTATAGCCCCGGCGATACTCGTATTTGTCAACGGCGCGCATCAGCCCCGTATTGCCCTCCTGAATGATATCCAAAAAGCTCAGACCGCGGTTGCGGTACTTCTTGGCGATCGAAACCACCAGCCGAAGATTTCCTCCGGACAAATCCCGTTTGGCCTGTTCGTACTGTTTGTACACCGACTCGATGGATCGGAGCCGTTTGTCAATTTGTCGGGGAGTTTCCAGAATCAGGTCTTGCAGGCCTTTAAGTTCCTGTTTCATCGAGGTGATGTCCTCTTCCGTATAATCCCGAGTGGGCCCGACCTCAATAACCTGCTCCAGTTGCCGCATCTTTTGACGAATGCCCTGTAATTTTTTCATCATCGGCTGAATGCGGCTGGTCCGCAAACTCAACTCCTCCAGCAGCGTCGCTACCTTGCGTCGATTCCTTCGGATCTGGCGAATATCCTTCTTGGCCTCATCCAGGGTCGTGGCACGAAGCGAACGCTGAAACATCGTCGCATTCCGTTCCAGCAACTTGTTGACTGTCTGCAGGTTCAGCGGCATTCGGCTTTTGACCACGGAACGGACGAGGTTTTCCGTCGTGCTCATTTTCATCGTTCGGTCGAAGGGAAGAGTCCCGTCGGCAACCTGCTGCAATATTTCCACGGCGTTTCGAGCCGCATAGTCGTTTTCCAGCACCCGACGACGGAAAGCAAGACGCGTCAACTCGATCTTCTTGGCCAGAGAGATTTCTTCCTCGCGTGACAACAGCGGGATCTCGCCCATTTGAGTCAGGTACATCCGAACGGGATCGTCAATTCGACGCCCTTCGCTTTCGCCGACAACCCGCTCGAGTTCTTCGTCTTCCTTGACCGCCAGTTCGTCTTCTTCGACCCCGACGGCCTCGGTATCCGTAAAGTCCTCTTCGCCCACTTTCAGCGAATCTCCCTCATCGAGGATCTGAACTCCCAGTTCGTCCAGGGTCATCAGCAAACTGTCCAGACGGGCCGGGGTAATGGCCTCGTCGGGCAACTGGTCGTTGATTTGTTCGTAGGTCAGAAATCCGTTTTTCTTGCCATTCTCGATAATGATTCGAATCTTGGCTTCGATCTCGTCCACGGGCTTGCCCGGAATCGATGAAGGGGCGGTCGATGAGGATTCCCCGGCCTTTCGCCGGTTCTTTTTGTCCGATGCGACAGATTTTCCCGATTCGCCGGTTTCCGGCGAGTGTTTCGTTTTGACTGCTTCCACCTGAGAGGTCCTTGTGATAGTCACGGTTGGTTTCTTCTTTGCCTTGGATCCGGAGGCGGGCGTTTTTCCCCCAACGGTTTTGCCGGTGGGGATTTTGGAGACAGGTACGGAGGATTTTCCGGCCGCTCGTGAAGACCGAGGGGTGGAACGCGCCTTGTTTCGCTTGTCTGTCATGGATGCCCTTTCGCAAAACGAGCCATTACCGGGGTAACAACCCGGGATTCCTCACATTCTTTTTACTCAGCATTTCTCCAATCGTTCGTAATTGCTGGGTATCCTCGTCCGTGAGGGTGGCACGAATTCTTCGAAGCTGTTGGGCCCGTTCCAGGTCCTCCAGCGTCTCGATCGCTTGCGCAAGACGGTCCGCATACCGCTGCTTGACCTGTCCGATTTCGAATAAACTCAGCAGGGCCGCCGCCGAAGCCGGATCCTCAATCTCGGTTAACAGGCCCGCTTCCGTCACCTCCCGCCCTTCCTGCAAATGTTCCAATAGCGTCTCCGCGATCGGACGATAAGTCGGATCGGAAAACATCTCCAATCCGATCCGATGACGATAGGAATCAAATAATTTCGGTTCATTGAGCAAGACGCTTAAAATTTCCGCTTGAGCCCGGGTATGAATATTCGCTACTATGCCCAAACCGACCACTTGTTGATTCGGCTGAGAGAAACCCGCGTTCTTTTCCATCCGGCCAAAAAACCGGGCGATTTCCTCGCGAGCGTAATATTCCTTCATCCCCGTCAGATTGGCCAGCTTGTTTCCAATCCATCCCTTGGCCACCGGATCCAACTGGAAGGTTCGCGCCGCCAGGGCGACCGACTTGAGGTATTCTTCGACAGCGGCCCGGTGTTCCATCTGGGTTCCCGAACCGGTCAGTTCATCCTGCAATCGCCGCCACTTATAATCCATAATGTCAATCGCCTGATCGAGAATGCGGCGAAACGCATCGGCCCCGGCCGCCAGTAAAAAATCGCAGGGATCTTTGCCTTCCGTGACAAACGCCAATTGGATATCGATCTTCTGCGACAAGCAAACTTCCATCGCCCGATTGGCCGCTTCGCGTCCCGCCGTGTCGCTGTCGAACACCAAAATTATTCGCTTGGCATATCTCCGCAACAGCCGGGCATGACCATCAGTGAAACTGGTACCCAATGTCGCCACCACATTTCGACAGCCAAACTGGTGGCACATAATCACATCTGTATATCCTTCGACCACCACAGCCGCGCCGCTGACACCGATTTCGTGGCGGGCCTGATCAAGTCCGTACATACATTGACTCTTGTCAAACAAAACGGTGGCGGGTGAATTCATATATTTCGCGGGATCATCGCCCAGGGTCCGACCGCCGAAGGCGATCACGCGCCCGGTCACATCCATGATCGGGAACATCAGCCGATGCCGAAACTTATCGTAGCATCGCCCCTCCTGCGAGGGAACCGCCAGCCCCGCCGCGACAAGCTTCTTTTCCCCGATCTTTTTTCCCGCCGTCGCAACCAACGAATCCCAGCCATCCAGGGCATATCCAAGCCCCCATCGCTGGACGGACTCGGAATTGATCTTCCGTTTTTCGATGTAATCCCTGGCGATCTTGCCCTTTTGGGAATCCTTCAGGTTCAAAACAAACCATTTCTGAGCCGCGGCATTGATCCGGGCCAACTCGCGAGGATCAACCTCATCCACGGTCCCCCTGTTCGTCCGAATCGGGGCCTCAAACGCGATTCCCGCACGCTCAGCCAACCGCTGAATGGCCTGCGGGAATGACAGATTCTCCCGTAACTGGATAAACTTGAATACATCGCCTCCCGCTCCACACGCAAAACATTTAAAAATCTGCTTGGACGGACTGACATACAGACTCGGTCGATGATCCGCGTGGAACGGACATAATCCCACAAAATCTCTTCCCTTCCGCTGAAGGGACAGATGCTCAGAAATCACCTCGATAATATCGCTGGCCTGCTGAATTCGGCTAACCAGATTCTGATCAAACTTACCTGACATTCTGCTCCGTCATTGAACGCAATCCGGTCGGCCCTTGGATGTAACGCCGACTCCCGCCCTCTCAGCCCAAAGACTACACATCCTTATCCAAAGGGGAATTCGGCTTTCCCAGCTCCATCACTTCGTGGGTCGGCCAAAAATGGATACTAAAGTATAGTCCAAAAAGGCAAAAAGTCAAGAACCCCCCCCAAAAGCCATGTTTCTATTCAATTATCAGTGCTTTTGAATTTCCTGGACATTTAGTCGGATAAGACACATCCTTACTCTTGGCATAACGACTGCAGATCGGATAGCGTTATCTGGTCAAGGGAATGGACTACACGATCCGCCTGAGGAATCAATTGTTCCATTGGATAGGTATGAGTAACGGCAATTCGTTTCATGCCTGCGGCTTTTGCGGCCTGCAATCCCCATTGCGAATCTTCGATGACCACACATTCCCCGGGCCGAATCGATCGGCCGATCTTGTCTTCAAGACGAAGAAGGGTCAACAAAAATCCTTCTGGATCGGGTTTGCCCTTGCCAACATCGTCGGCCGAAATGATAACATCGAAAGCTCCCATCAATTCGCTGCCACCCAGAATAAGTTCAATATCGCTTCGGAGGGCCCCGGAACAAATCCCCAACGGAATTTCGTTGGCTCTGAGCAAGTGAACAAAGGCCGACACTCCCGAAATGATGGGCTTGTTACATCGAATCAGTTCTTCAAACCGGCGGGTCTTCAAATCGAGTATTTTTCGACGCAGGGGCTCATCCAGAACGACTTTGAAATCCCTTGATGCGACTTCAAGAGCGTCGGCATCGGTATAACCAAGATAATCTTGATAATACAGCGACTCGGTCACCGGAATCCCAAATTGCGGCAGAACCTCCAGAAAAGCCCGACAATGAATCGGCTCGGAATCGGCTATAACCCCGTCGAAATCGAAGATCACGGCTTGCAGCATGAGTGCTTCTTTCAGTTTCCCATCCCGGTGATTATCCGAGTTCCGGAACGGGACCAACAATCGACTCGTATTCCGCGAAGGTCGAACGATCACCGCTGCAGATTCGCTCGGTCAGGGCCTTGATCTTCGGGGCGTTTCGAGTGATAAACCGCCGCGCGATCCGGGCCTTGCGTTCCTTCATGGAGATCGTCTTGGGCGATCCGTTGCCCGCCGATTCGGCCACGGCGACATCCATCGCCACTTTTGTACTCGCTTGATCGCAGAAGAGATACCCAATGATCAGGTCGATCGCGATATCCACCAGATCCCGGCCGAACAGGTCCATGTAATCGACGCCGGCCTCCTTGACGAAAGCGATTCCTCGCCGGAGTTGTTCGGTGCCCTCCGTCAGCAAACCCAGCAAATCCTGCACGCCGGGATCATACGGCCTGATTGTCATTTCTTCGAGGAATTTTTCGGCCGCACCGCCGCAAACCCCTCGAACCGCCGCAACGACTTGCAACTGACTGGTGCCTTCGTAGATGGTTGTGATCCGAGCATCTCGAGCCAGCCGTTCGACGGGATAATCCCGCATATACCCGCTTCCCCCAAGTACCTGGATCGAATCGTAACACACACGATTACACATTTCCGAGCAGAAATACTTGCTCATCGGCGTCAGCATTGCGGTCAATCGTTTGTATTTTCGGCTGAGATTCTTGAGCTCCTTGGCCGTATCCTTGGGGGTCGCCGGATTCTCGAGGGCTTTCAGAATGCCGATTTCTATATCAACCGCGCGACAGGTTTCATATAACAGTGCCCGACCGGCCTCAATATCAATCTTCATATTCGTCACCAGGTCGCGCACCGCCGGCAACCGTTCGATCGGACCCCCGAACTGTTCGCGGTTGGCCGCATAATCTCGCGCTACGCGCCACGCCGCCTCGGCGATACCCATCGACTGAGCGGCGATGCCGACGCGGGCCCCGTTCATCAGAGCCATCACATAAGTTACAAGCCCCCTTTGTCGTTCTCCAATGATCTTGCATGGGGTATTGTCGAAGAACAGCTCACAGGTCGGCGATCCGTGGATGCCCAGTTTGTCTTCCAGTCGCCGAACGCGAACCGTCGGCCCACGATCGCAGACGAACAAGCTCAATCCCAGCCCGCCGCTGCGATCCGGTTCGCTGCGAGCCATCACCAGCAGCACTTCTCCGCACCCATTGGTGATGAATCGTTTGACGCCATGCAGATACCAGTTGCCGTCCTGATCCTGGTAGGCCCGAAGCTTGCAGGCCTGCAGGTCGCTGCCGGCGTCCGGTTCGGTCAGGACCATCGCACCCGTCACCCGCCCTGCCGAAAAATCGTGCAGATATTGCTGCTTGATCGGCTCGTCGGCGAAGGCATTGATCGTCTCGGCGATCCCCTGCAAACCAAAGATGTTCATCAGCGGCGCATCGGCCCGCGAAACCATCTCCGTGGCGATTGTGTAGATTAGATTCGGGCAGTTCAGTCCGCCAAATCGATAGGGTAGGGTAAACCCCATCACATCCGCCTTCGACAAGGCATCCAACGATTCGCGGATGCCCTTGGCGTAACTGACGGTGCCGTCTTCGTTGAGCGAGTTGCCTTCGCGGTCAATCTCTTCGCTGCGCGGCGCAATGAAACTGCCGCTCAATTCGCCGACGGTATCCAGGATTCGGTCGTAGTTGTCGACTGCTTCGGCCGCATCGGCCGGGGCATAATCGCATTCCTTTGCGAAGCGGAAATTTTCTTCCTGATAGCGGGCCAGTTCGCTCAGGTCTACATGACGCATGAGAAACTGAATGTCATCGTTATCTTTGTAGAAGTTAGCCATATTCGCATCCTTGTCCAGGACTTACTTTTTCTCTTTGAGAGCTTTGATCATCATCGGAACGACCTCATTCAAATCGCCGACAATCTTGTAGTGGGCGATGTTGAAGATCGGGGCTTCGGGGTCGTTGTTGATGGCCACAATCTTGGCGCTTTCGCTCATCCCTGCCTGATGTTGAATCGCTCCGCTGATCCCGACAGCCACATACAAGCTCGGGCGCACGGTTGTGCCGGTCTGGCCAACCTGATGATCGCGGTCGATAAAACCCAAATCCACGGCCGCTCGGGTCCCCGCGGCCGCCGCGCCCAGACAATGCGCCAAATCCCATACCAACTGAAAATTCTCTTTGCTGCCCAGACCCGCCCCGCCGGCAACGATCACGCGCGAGGCCTTGAGATTGACCTTCTTTTCCTGGAATTGCTCGCGAAGGATCTGAATCGGCAGGTCTTCCTGGGTCAGATGGACCGCCTCGCGAATCAGCTGGGCTTTGTTTGCCGTGTTTGGCACCGGCATCGGCATCACGCCTTCGCGAACGGTCGCCATCTGAGGCCAGCGGTCAAAGTTGATAATCGTGGCGATGATATTCCCGCCAAAAGCCGGACGGACCTGGAACAACAGATTTCGATACACTTGGCCGGTTTTCTTGACCTCATGATCGCCGATCTGCAGGTCGGTACAATCGGCGGTCAGTCCCGCCTTCATCGCGCTGGCAATCCGAGGGGCCAGATCCCGGCCGCACGGCGTGGCTCCAAAGAGCACTATTTGCGGCTTATGCCGCGTGATCAGATCACAAACTACTCGGGCGTAGGAATTGGTCTGGTAATGCTCCAGAAGAGGATGCTCGGCCAGATACACGGCGTCAGCCCCGTAGTGGCTGAGTCGATCGACCAACCCCTCGCAACGATGGCCTAACAGCAATAGACCCATCTTGACGCCCAGCGTATCGGCCAGTTTTCGACCTTTGCTCATCAGCTCCAGAGGCGTCTCCTCCAGTTTGTTGTGGTGCTGCTCGGCAAAAATCCAAACCTCGCCGGCGGGATTGACTTCAATCATGATTCTTCCTTTCTATCGGTTCCGCTCAAGCGGCATCATCCAAGAGTATGGTCAACAATCAGTTCATGTACCATCGAGGCGATTCCCTCCTCAGTCGGGGGAACCTGCTTGGTCTCCTTGGTCGTCAGGACTACGCTCTGGATCCGATGAACTTTCGTCGGAGAGCCGTCCCTCCCACACCAGGCCAGATCGGCCTTGACGGTATCCAGATCCCATTGTCGAATCGCCAGACCGCGCTCTGTTAAGTCCGCGTATTGTGCCTCAGCCGAATCCTTTGGGAGTTCCGCCTTACTGCGGGCCTTTTTGAATTTCATCAACCGCTTGACGCTGGCGACGCGCGGTTCATTGGCCGTGTCGATTACCGTCAGCAAAATCGGTAACTTTCCGCGGACTTCCTGGAAACCATTGCCCAGATTTCGTCGTACCGTGATCATTCGCCCCTCCAAATCCAGAAGCGATTCGACATAACTAACCTGCGGGATACACAGCTTTTCTGCGGTCTGGGGTCCCACTTGCGCCGTGTCACCGTCGATGGCCTGCCGCCCACACAACACAATATCGAACGGCAGCCGGCGAACCGCACAGCTCAGAATATAACTGGTCGCCAGAGTATCGCTGGCGGCGGCACGCGGATCGGTGATCAGGATCGCTTCATCCGCCCCGCGATAAAGAGATTGCCGCAATACTTCGCTGGCCGCCGGAAGACCCATCGTGATCACGGTGACCTTTCCGCCGAATCGGTCCTTGATCTGTAAGGCCAGCTCCAGCGCATTGAGGTCCTCCGGGTTGAAAATCGCCGGCAACGCCGCACGATTAACCGTCCCGTCTTCGTTCATTGCCTGACCGGTAATTCGATGAGTATCAGGCACTTGTTTGACTAAAACCACGCAATTGTAGGACACTTTGGCCTCCCAGTGCTGCACATTAGAGGTTATTGTTGTTCCGATGAGCCGCGTAAGTATAGATTAACTCCGACTTCTGTCAATAGAAAAATCAAACATGGAATATTTGATTTGAAAATTGCAATTCCCTTGAAACCATAGGCCCAACCGAACACAATACAGCGGTTAACGAAAGGAAATTGAATGAAAGCCCTGGTTCTACAAGAATACAAGCGGCTGGTTTTGGATGATGTTCCGGTTCCGTCGACAGGCACCGGCGAGGTTCGGATTCGCGTCCGGGCATGTGGAATCTGTGGAAGCGATGTCCATGGATACGACGGCAGCACCGGTCGGCGGCGGCCGCCGGTGATCATGGGCCATGAAGCCGCCGGCGAGATTGCCAAGATCGGGCCGGAGGTCGCGGGATACGCTATTGGCGATCGGGTGACTTTCGATTCGACGATCTCGTGCGGCAAATGCCGATATTGCCGTTTGGGTCGGATCAATCTTTGCGACAACCGACGGGTACTGGGCGTGTCCTGCGGTGAATATCGACAGGATGGAGCCTTTGCGGAGTTTGTCACGGTGCCGTCGAGGATCCTATATCGGATTCCGGATACGGTTTCTTTAGAGCACGCCGCGATGGTGGAGGCGATTTCAGTCGCCGTGCATGCGGTAGGCCGTGTTGGGCGGCCACTCGGCAAATCGGCCGTTGTCATCGGGGCCGGAATGATTGGCCTGTTGCTGATTCAGGCCGCACGCGCAGCGGGTTTCGGCAGCATCCTTGCCGTGGATATTGACCCGGACCGACTCGTCGTAGCGCAGTCGCTGGGGGCCGATGAGACGATATTGGCAAGCAAGGACAACACGGCCCTGATGGTCCGCCAACAAACCGGAGGCAATGGAGCTGAGGTGGTCTTCGATGTGGTCGGATCGCCGGATACGGTGGCTACGGCAGTACAGTCGGCCGTAAAGGGCGGAACAGTCGTGTTGGTGGGGAATCTTGCACCGCAAGTTCCGTTTCCGTTGCAGTCGGTGGTGACGCGGGAGATCACGCTGCTGGGTTCGTGCGCCTCCAGCGGCGAGTATCCACTGTGCTTAGACCTGTTGGCAAGCGGTGCGATCCGTGTCGATCCGCTGATCTCGGCGGTGGCGCCGCTTGCCGAAGGACCGGCGTGGTTCGACCGCCTATACGCCCATGAAAAAGGCCTGATGAAGGTCATTCTGGTTCCATAATCGAACTTCCAACATAAAGTTGGGGGCTTGTATGCGTGACCATTTCAACAAACCATAATGAGGATTTGTCTATGACATCCAATCCGTTTGATCTTTCCGGCAAAGTCGCGATCGTGACCGGTACCAGCCGCGGACTGGGACAATATATGGGCCGGGCACTGGCACGAGCCGGCGCCGATCTGGTGATTACCGCCCGTAAACGAGAATCGCTCAGGGAGTTTCAGTTGGAGATAGAATCTCTTGGCCGACATGCAATGCCGGTGGAACTGGATGTCCGCGATTACGAGAGTATTCAGCGGATGGTGAAAGAAGCCCTGACCGCGTACGGCAAAATCGACATTCTGGTCAACAACGCCGGCTGCAATATTCGAAAACCTGCGGTGGATGTAACCTGGGACGATTGGAATCTGATCCTGGATACGAATCTTCGGGGGACTTTTTTCGTCGCCCAGGCCGTCGCCCGCACGATGATTCCGCGCCGATACGGCAGGATCATCAATATCGGCTCGGTTACTTGTGTGGCCGGGTATGCGGGTCTTGCACCTTATGGCGCCAGTCGCGGCGGCGTACGGCAACTGACGATGAGCTTGGCCGACGACTGGGGTCACCACGGCATCACCGTCAACTGCCTGGCTCCCGGTTGGTTCAAGACCGCCCAAAACGCCGTCCTCTACGACAACGCCGAATGGGTCGAGTACCTCTGCGACCGCATCCCCCTCAAGCGGCCCGGCAAGCCCCGCGATCTCGACGGCGCGGTCGTATTCCTGGCCTCCGACGCCTCCGAATATATCACCGGCCAGACCCTGCTGGTCGATGGCGGCATCTCCACCGGCGCTACGAAAGCGATGTTGTCGAAAAAATAAGAATCCTTCAAACTATTGGAATTGATACCGTCTATGGATCGGTCGAAATCTGAAGGGTCACCGGTCCAAACAATCCGGATTCCATTAATGCGGTGTCCTTGGTTAACTTGCGTATATTGGTCTTTGTGAGGCGTTTCTCGACCGGCAGGAACTGATCGCCGATGATCCGGTTGGGCCAGAAGTTGATCACATCCACTTCCAGTTGGTTCCCCGACGACTTGACGGCGTCGGTGATATCCACCCGAAATGGCGGAGTCCAGAGAATGCCGAAGGATTTTCCGTTCAATCGAACCGCGGCCAACTCGCGGAGATTGCCCAGATCCAGCCAGAGTCGTTGGTCGGGTTGCGGTTGCCCGGCGACCAGATCGAACGATTTGGAGTAGGTCGCCTTGCCGGAGTAATACTGGATTCCCGGTTCGGTGCGTGTTGTCCAACTGACAAGCGAATCGAACTGAACCGACTCGGGGCCGCCCCATTTGGAATCGAATTTCACCGTCCAGGGTCCTGAAATGTCTTGACATGGCGAAAAAACCGTGCTGTTGGTTTGAGCGACGGCAGGATGCTGTGCCGCCGATCCCCGAAACACCACAAAGATTGATCCGCACGGCGAAAATTCCAGCGGCAGCGTCGTCCGGCCGTCGGTCTCGGTGTAAGCGGCGGCCAAGCGATGTTCGCCGCTTACGGGGTCCCAAAGCTCCGGGGCCTTGCCGCTGACGCGGAAGGTGCAGCGAACTGTTTCCCCGCGATTGTTACGATTGGCCACAAAATAGATTTTGGTATCGCCATCGGTGCGGTGAATATAATCAATCATCGCGTCCGGCTTTGCGCCGGTGACTTCAAAGTCGGGATTGACCCCGTCGGCCAGCAGAATCTTGCGGGCTGTTTTCCCCCAGACGACGCGGCCCTGGCCGAACCGGTGTTCCCCTGTGGCTTCAGCAGCTCGGCCCCAGACCTCTTCGGCGATCTGTTTGACTTCGGCGTCGCATCGTGGGAAATCCCGCAAGCTACTCGCCTCGCCCGGTTTTGGTCCAACCACCGTTGCTCCCGCCTGCACGAATTCCTTGAGTTTCCGCAGGACGGGTAAGGAAATGATCGTGCGGTCGGGCAGGACCATGACGCGATAGTTCATGCCGTCGGCCAAGACAAGCCGCCCGTTCTTGGCCGACATGCGGGTCAGGATGGCCTCCTCCGTAATGACATCGTAGTCGTAGCCCGGCAGGATCCGTGCCGGATCTTTGAGTTTATGCTGGGTGAAATTCGGCACATAGTCGCCGTAATAGTAACACACATCGGCTACAAACAGACCCTGTTGCAACAACCACTGGCAACGATTGAAATAATCGAAGACCGGGGCCGAATGCGGCCACCAGGTGACATTCGGATTCAGGTGTGTGCCGGCAAAGTATTGTTGTCCCGGCATCCCCATCTCGGCGGGAGAACAGACAAACGCGTGCCAGACCAGCAGATTTAATCCTTCGCATGCCGCTTTGTCAAAAGACGGTTTGAGATTATCCCACAGCGTCTCCTGCCAGTGCGGCCCGATCGTGGTGAAGCCTTCGCCCAAGACCAGCTTGCGGCCGTAAATGTGGGCCGCCGAGGCCGGTTGTTTCATGAAGAATCGATTATCGTCGCCGACCCGGTGTCGCCACGACCAAGCCCAGAATTCGCTCATGGGGGCATCAACCCAGCCCAGACACCGCTGGGCATCGATCGGTACCGCATGGGGCCCGCCGGATTCGGGATGAATGAACAGACCGAGCCGATGGGCGCGGTCACGGAATATTAGGAGCTCTAACAAAACCTTATGATTCGTCGCCAGCAAATTAACAGGCAAC
>CAZXPW010000043.1:0-35316 GCA_964643355.1 uncultured Pirellulales bacterium | reverse complement strand
CGGCCTACGGCAACGACGCGGCCAACTGGCAGACGGCCAACCCCAGCCCGGGACTTTAATTGTAAATTGTTGTTATCCATATATATTGATTCGTAATGGGGATATCTCCGATTGAGTATGTTGATTCAGGGGGACAAGTCAAACTTGAAGGAAAACCGCCCCATGGCTTCAGATTGATCTTGGAAGTGCCAAAACGATTAATCGTGTCATGATTGATGAGCATCAATGGAATCGGGGCAAACGGTTTGAGTTACAGATTCGGGAAAATTATTCCTCCAACTGTGGAAACTCGGGCTAATTGCAGATGTCTATTGCAATTTCATGGCAGTCGCCTTATAAACGAACAAAGGCAGCCACATCTAAGTCGTTGCGACTGCCTGAGTTACATCACTAGCGGGGGCAGGATTCGAACCTGCGACCTCCGGGTTATGAGCCCGACGAGCTACCAGACTGCTCTACCCCGCGATCTATATTCAATTGTGTATTATACTCCCCCACCGCACGATTCCGCAAGGGTCCTATTTCAGGAAATCGAAAGATGGCTACGAATTTTTTCCGCCATCTCCTCCGCTTTCCCGCTCGGATATTCCGTATGAGGCCAGTGAGCCAGAACTCCATCTCCCGCATGGCGGGGAATGAGATGAAAATGAACATGGTCCACCAACTGCCCTGCCGCTCGACCATTGTTACAGAGAAGATTAAACCCGGCGGCACAGGACGCCTGAACCACAGATCTGGACAAAGGTCCTACCACACGCATCATCGCTGTTAATACCGATTCTTGGCATTCCCCCAACGATATCACATGTGTTTTCGGGATTAGCAAGGTATGACCCTCGCTGATTGGATGAATATCAAGAAAGGCCAGAATATGATCGTTCTCAAACACCCGGATCGACGGAACCTGCCCGGCGACAATTCGGCAAAAGATACACTGTTGTCCTTCCATCGATCCATCCTTGTTTCGATTGCGACCGCTGAAGTCCCTTACTTGTTACTCTTCTTGGCGGATTTTTCTTCTGCGGCCGGAACTTGCTCCTGCCCGACCAACTGCAGGAGGACCAACTGGCCGCCGTCCCCCAGTCGTCGCTTGGCCAGATGAATAATCCGGGTATATCCGCCACTGCGATCCAGATAACGGGGACCGATTTCACTGAAAAGCTTTCGAATCACGGTTCCTTTATTCACTAATTCGCCATCCAGATCCTCAACAATGTCCCGATCCGTCAAAAGCGAAAGGGCCTGACGGCGAGCCGCAAGCGTCCCTTTCTTGGCCAGAGTGATTAGTTTTTCGGCAAACGGCTTGATCTCTTTGGCTTTTTGGACTGTGGTAGAGATGGTCTCATGCTCAATCAACGACAGGACCATGTTCCGCCGCAGAGCCAGACGATGCTCGCTTGTACGACTCAACGAACGACCTGCTACTCGGTGACGCATATTCCTACCCTTCTATTGCGAATGGAAATTCACTCTTACTCTGTCATACCCAGCGACAGGTTCAGATCGGAAAGTTTTCGACGGATTTCGCGTAAACTGGTTTTCCCGAAATTTCGGATCTTCAGGAGGTCCGCCTCGGTCATCGCCACCAGTTGCCCCACGGTCTGGACATGGTTGGCAAGCAAACAGTTGTATGCCCGAACGGATAATTCCAGAGATTCGATCGGCATGGCCAGTTTGGCGGTCTTATCCTCGTCGGAAGCTCCCGCGACCTTATCATCGGCGACAACCTGATCGACCGTATCGGAACCGAGCCGCTCATATTGGGTAAACGGCGTCAGATACTTACGAAGAATTTTGGACGCTTCAACAAGAGCCATGTCCGGAGCGACGGTTCCATCGGTCCAGATCTCCAGAATCAACTTGTCATAGTTGGTCCTCTGGCCAACGCGGGTATCCTCCGTCTTATACCGCACGCGAATTACGGGAGAATAAATCGCGTCGATATCGATCCGCCCGATTTCCTGATCGAATCGATCCATGGCGGCGATGCGTTCCGACGCCGGAGAATATCCTCGACCATTGCCGACGCGCATTTCCATCTCAAAACGGATATCCTGCGTCAGCGTCGCCAGAACCAAGTCTTTGTTAAAAATTTCGATATTGGGATCGGCCTCGATTTGACCGGCCGTAACCACACCGGCCTTGTTGGCGCGGACGACCATCGTACGGGGTTCTTCGCCGCGCATACGAACCACCAATTGCTTGACATTCAGAACAATGTCCGTGACATCTTCCATCACGCCCGGAATCGTCGTGAACTCATGGTTGACACCTGCGATCTTGATCGAGGTCACCGCGCTGCCCTCCAGGGAGGACAGCAGAATTCGGCGAAGACTGTTGCCGATCGTTGTGCCAAAACCGCGTTCAAACGGCTCGATATAAAATCGACCATACTTGTCGCTGGATACCGCGGCGTCGCGAATGACGCGCGTCGGGATTTCCAAACCTCTCCAGGTTATTCTCATACAGGACCTCCTGTAACTTATGCAGCCAATGTTCTCAGCACGCCCGCCGGCCACAATGCCCTTGGGGCACTCTCTGGTATTTGCTGCGTTATTCGATTCGTTTCCGGAACCTGGTTTTATCGGGAACAGAACTCGACGACCAATTGTTCGTCCACAACCAACTGAATATCTTCACGGGTCGGCATGGAAACAATCGTGGCCTCGGGCTTTTCGGCGTTCAGTTGCAACCAGCCCTGGGCGGAATAATTCGGATTGGTCTCAAGCTGTTTTTTCACGAGTTTTCGGCTTCGTTCGGAATTCTTGACCGTGATCTTGTCGCCGATCTTGACGGTGATATCCGGAACATCCACGCGACGACCGTTGAGATAAATGTGGCCGTGGGTAATCAACTGCCGCGCTTCCTTGCGCGACGGAGCAAAATTCAGTTTATACACCACATTGTCCAGACGGCGTTCCAGTAACTCCAATAGAATTTTCCCTGTGTTCCCCGGTTTCCGGGCGGCTTGACGATAATACCGCATGAATTGCCGATCCAAAAGCCCATAGAACCTTTTGAGTTTCTGCTTTTCGCGGATACGAATGCCATAGTCGCTTCCGCGACTTCGCCGCCAACCGTGCTGCCCGGGAGCCGTCAACCGTTCCTGTTTTTCGATGGGACATTTTGCCGTTTCACACCGGGAACCTTTAAGCATCAGTTTCATTCCCTCGCGGCGACACTGTTTACATGATGAACGAAGATATCGACTCATAGGTTTCCATCTTTCCTGCTGGTATTCATGTTCCTGTCCGGACTTGGTGCATCCGATTAAACCCGACGCCGTTTGGGAGGTCGGCATCCGTTATGGGGGATCGGCGTAACATCCTCGATCGAAGAAATGCGAAGACCGGCCTGCTGCAGAGCGGAAATGGCGGCTTCGCGGCCGGATCCCGGACCCTTGACGCGAATCTCGACCTCGCGCACCCCGTATCGCATGGCCGCCTTGGCGCATTTTTCCGCCGCTTTGGAGGCGGCAAACGGCGTGCTCTTTCGGGAGCCCTTGAATCCCACAGTGCCGCTGGAATCGCGACAGAGGGCGTCGCCGTTGGTGTCGGTGATCGTGATCAGCGTATTATTGAAGGTCGCCTTGATGTGGGCGATCGCCTTGACCACATTCCGCCTGATTTTTTTCTTTACGCCTTTAGCCATTGACCTTTCCTGTCATCTGTATTTCTGAATACAGCGCATCGATTATCCGCGCATTTCCTTGACGCCCTTCTTCCCGGCGACCGTCTTGCGTTTGCCCTTCCGGGTTCGCGCGTTGCTCTGGGTGTGTTGGCCGCGAACGGGAAGTCCGCGCCGGTGACGAAGACCTCGATAACAGCCGATCTCCTTGAGTCGCGCGATGTGCTGGGATACCTGACGGCGAAGCTGACCTTCGACGACATGATCACGGTCGATCAACTGGTTTATCTTGCTGACTTCGTCTTCCGTCAGCTTGTTGGCGCGAAGGCCTTCCTGAATGCCGGCTTCTTTGAGAATCCGACGGGCCTGGAACTTGCCGATGCCATGAATATAGGTCAGCGCGATCCAGACGGGTTTGTCATTCGGAATATCCACACCCACGATACGCGGCATAACAACTCCTGTTCAAAACTCGATGGTTTCGTCTTTTGGGTTATCCCTGACGCTGCTTATGACGGGGGTTGGCCGAGCAAATGACTCGCACGACGCCCCGGCGCCGGATGACCTTGCAATTTTCACAAATCCGCTTTACGCTACTTCGAACTTTCATGGCGATCTCGCTTCGTCTCAGATTCCTGTTCAACTTCGCAATACGATCCGGCCGCGAGTCAAGTCATATGGACTCATCTCGACAGTGACCGTATCGCCGGGAAGGATGCGAATGAAATTCATTCGCATCTTGCCGGACACATGCGCCAGAATCCGATGCCCGTTTTGCAGTTCCACGCGGAACATCGCATTCGGCAAGGCGTCCACAACTTTCGCCTCCAGTCGTATTGCGTCTTTTTTTGCCATGTCACTGGTCCCGTTCCCGTAACCCGCACGGGGTGGGCTTTGTCTCGCCGGGTCAGGCGGTTAACACTTCACATCCGCCTGCCACGACGGCAATCGTATGTTCAAAATGAGCCGAGCACTTCTTGTCCCGCGTTACCACCGTCCACCCATCCGACAGGGTTCGGACCGAACTTCGACCCATATTCACCATCGGTTCGACAGCCAAAACCATCCCTTCCTTGAGAACAATGTCGTTTCGCAACAGGTCGTCGCTAACGAAGTTTGGAACCTTCGGATCCTCATGCATCTCGGTTCCGATCCCATGTCCCACAAAATCCCGCACAACGGAAAATCCGGCTTTTCGGGCACAGGTCTCCATTTCGCCGGCAACCCGACTCCATCGGACGCCCGGCGCCATTCGCTCGACGGCAATATCCAGAAGCCGCCGCGTGATATCGATCAGCTTTTGGCGAGGACCTGCGATCTTTCCTACCGCTACGGTCATGGCCGCATCCCCGCAATATCCCGCCAGCTTGGCTCCGAAATCGATACTCAGGATATCGCCCTCTCGGAGAATAACCCGATCCGATGGAATACCGTGCACCACCTGCTCGTTGATCGAAGCGCAAATCGCCCCGGGAAAGGGGATCGAGGCATAGGGCCCCTGAACGCCTTGAAACAAACATTCGGCCCCCGCCGTCGAAGCAATCTCAATGGCAATTCGATCCAGCCGGCCCGTGCTGATTCCCGGCTCTATATTGTCCTGCAATTGTGAAAGAACTTCCGCGACAACTCTTCCGGCCCGGCGCATCAGATCCAATTCACGATGGCTCCGAAGGTTGATCGCCATGGGCGAACCAATCCTACTTCTTCAGCGAATCCAGCTTTTCGAGGACCGTTTTGGTAACCTGATCGATCGGCTGATCCGCATTGATACGAAGAATCGGATTTCCCGCCTTCTGGTAATACCCCACCACGACGGCCGTCTGCTGATGATAGGTCTTCAGGCGATTGGCAACCACCTCCGGCTTGTCATCCGGACGCTGGACCAACGCGCCACATCCCTTATCGCACTGACCGTCCGTTTTGGGTTTTAAATTTTCAATGTGATAAACGGCTCCGCATTTTGGACAGCTCCGCCGCCCTGTCATGCGAGCCGAAATCACCGCATCATCCACCTGCAAATCAACCACGGCGTCGATCGTCTGCCCGGCTTTTTTCAAGGCCTTGTCAAGTCCTTCGGCCTGGATTACCGTACGGGGAAATCCATCGAGCACATACCCACTCCTGGCCTTGGTCATCGCGCCGACCATCATGCTGATAATCAAATCGTCCGGAACCAGCGCCCCGGAATCCATATACGATTGGGCCTTTTTGCCCAGCTCGGTTCCTGCGGCTCGTTCGGCCCGCAGGATATCGCCACTGGACAGATGCACAAGGCCGTATCGTTCGACGATCCGCTTGCATTGCGTGCCCTTGCCCGCCCCGGGAGGTCCCAGTAGAATCAGCTTCACGCGTATGCTCCTTTAATGCGACCGGATTCGACGAAACCTTCGTAATTCCGCATTACCAGATTGGCCTCGATCTTCTGGACTAGATCCAGGGATACGCTGACCACGATCAGCAACCCGGTACCGCCCAGAAAGTTGGCGACTCGGTAATCCACGCCCATCAACTGGGACACCAGACTGGGCACAACCGAAATAATCGCCAGAAATGCGGCGCCGTAGTAGGTAATCCGGATCATCACGGTTTCCAGATACTCCGCCGTACGATGGCCGGGACGAAGACCGGGAATAAAACTGCCGTGATCACGGAGATTTTTGGCCATATCTTTGGGCTGGAACTGCACGGTCGTCCAGAAATACGCGAACAGATAAATCATCGCGATAAACAGCAGGTTATACACATAGGCATCGGACCGGAAGGCATTGGCAACCTTGTTCAGGAAGCCGGCGCCCGACAGGCCCGGAATCCGTCCGATGTACTCGACCAGCAACAGCGGAAACATCATAAAGCTGGACGCAAAAATGATCGGCATCACGCCGCCGTGATTGATTCGCAAAGGAAGATAATGCCGCTGTCCGCCGTACATCTTATGGCCGCGCATCTGCTTGGCCTGCTGAATCGGAATACGCCGCTGGCCCTGCGTGATCAAGATCGAACCGGCGATGACAAACACAAATGCCACGATCAGAAACAGGACCGTGCCGGGCCCGTACATGCCTTCGGCGGATGCTCCGGCCGAAAATTCGGCGTTGTCCCAGACAAACTTGACAGCCCACGGCATTCGGGAAATGATACCGGCCATGATGATCAAGCTGATCCCGTTGCCGATCCCATATTGATCGATCTGCTCGCCGAGCCACATTAGAAAGATCGTGCCCGCAGTCATGGCGATGACGCCCACCAGAATCGCCCTTCCGGACATTCCCGCGAACGCGTAAGGACTCATAACGCGAAGCATCATCCAGGCCTGAAGAATACACAATGGAACCGTCAGGTATCGCGTGTACTCCTGAATCTTGCGGTAACCGGCCTGGCCTTCCTGCTTGAGCTTTTTCAGGGCGGGAAAAATTTCGCCGCAGAGCATCAGGATAATCGACGCCGAAATATACGGCATAATCCCCAGGCCAAAGATACTGCTGCGGTCCATCCGTCCGCCGCTGAACATCTGCAGATACTCGGTCACCCGTCCGATGGGGGATTCCGTATCTCGGTTCTGGGTGGCCTTGCTGATGTCGGCATGGTCGTACGCCGGAACCGGAATATGATAGCCCACCCGGTAAATGCACAACAGACCGATCGTGAACAGGATCTTGTTCCGCAGATCCGGAATCTTGAAGATGTTTACGAATGCTCCCAGCATAGGTCTGTTTTCCTTCCGATATCCCTGTCGGTTTAAGCCACAACTTTGACGGTTCCGCCGCAGCCCGAAATCTTCTGCTCGGCGGACTTGCTGAATTTATGGGCGCTGACAACCAGTCGTTTGGTCAATTCTCCGTCGCCAAGGATCTTGACGCGGCAATGAACATTGTCCACCAGACCCGCCGAAACGAGCTGGTCAATACTCACGGCGGCGCCGTCGCTGAACAGCTTATCCAGTTGCGAGACATTGACGATCTCATAGCGCTTGGTGAAATTGGCGTTGTTAAAACCGCGCTTGGGTATCCGGCGAAACATCGGCATCTGTCCGCCCTCATGCGACAGACGACGGGAATACCCCGAACGGCTGTGGGCGCCTTTGTGCCCCCGGCCGCTGGTCTTGCCATGACCCGTGGCTCGGCCTCGGCCAACCCGTTTGCGCTGCTTGTTCGCGCCGACGATTGCGGTAATTTGATTGCTCAACATCTTCGCATCACCACCTTTTAACTGCTTGAACCTCGACTCCACGGAGCGAGGACATGGTTTCTTGTCCGCGTAATTTCAACAGCCCGTCGATCACGGCATTGGCCACATTCTTGGCTGAAGTGCTGCCGTAAATCTTGGTCAGCACGTCCCGAACTCCGGCACACTCGAGAATGGCGCGAGCGGTCGAACCGGCAATGACGCCCGTTCCGGGGCTGGCCGGAATCAGGTCTATGCTGGTCGCCCGATACTTCCCACGAATCGGATGCGGCAAAGTCCCGCCGTTCAAATCGACACTCTGCAGATTTTTCTTGGCATTCTTAATGGCTTTCTCAACGGCCGGGGGAACTTCATTGGCCTTGCCATATCCGATGCCAACCGACCCGTTCCGATCGCCAACGGCCACAAGCGCCCCAAAGCTGAACCGCCGTCCGCCCTTGACCACCTTGGCCGTTCGATAGACCTTGATGACCGTATCTTGAAGGCCCTGATCGCCGGGTCCCATTGCTTTAATATCTTCCGCCAATGCTGTTCTCCATCCACATAAAGTTCTGCGATCGTGGTTCGGCTACAGAGCCAACCCGGCCTTGCGGGCCGCGTCGGCAAGGGCCTTGACCCGGCCGTGATACCGAAAACCGTTTCGATCAAAACACACGGCCTTGATCCCGACGCTGATGGCCTGCTTGGCAATCGCGGTACCGACCGCTTCGGCGGCCGCCCGATTGGAGCAGGACTTCAATTCGTTCCGCAGGGTCTTGAGATTGGTACTGGCCGAAGCCAGCGTTAAACCCGCCACATCGTCGATAATCTGGGCATAGATGTGGTGGGTGGAACGAAAGACCGTCAACCGCGGCCGTTCGGGCGTGCCGAAGATCTTTTTTCGTACCCGCTGCTTTCGCCGCTGATGTCGTTTTGTTTTTAGTTCGATCCGCATATCCTGTTTTCCTGACTGGATGTCCTGCGTCGCCGCCGGATTGATTACGCCGCCTTACGCTGCGCCCGAAGCAAACGCCTTTCCAACCTTGCGGCGCACCACTTCGTCGCTGAAACGAATTCCCTTGCCCTGATACGGTTCGGGCGGACGAACACGACGGATCTCCGCCGCAAACTGCCCAAGCACCTGCTTGTCGGGACTGGACACGCTGAACACCGCCGGGATATCATTTCCCTTGGTGGCCGGAGTTTTAATGGCGACCTTGACAACCTTGGGAATCGGCAATTCGACCGGATCGGAAAATCCGACCGTCAAGATCAGCTTGCCCCCCTGTTCCTTGACATTGTACCCGGTTCCGAAAATCTGAAGTTCCTGTCCGAATCCCTGGGTCACGCCGACGATCATATTGTGGATCAGTGCCCGGGTCGTTCCGTGCAGGGCCTTGAGCTGCCGGCTCTCGGGATTCGGATTGTTCACGACGATCTGCTTGGTCGCGGTGTCCAGACGAATCTCGATTTCGGGCCGAAAGGCCTTTTCCAGCGTACCCTTGGGACCGGTGACTTTCACGGTCGGACCCTTGACTTCGACCTGAACGCCGGTCGGAATCGCTATCGGTTTTTTTCCTATTCGACTCATAATCAGCTCACCGTACAGAGTAATTCGCCGCCGACATTTTCCTGGCGACAGGTTTTATCGCTCATCACGCCCTTGCTGGTCGAAACGATCGAGATTCCCATCCCATTCATCACGCAGGGCAATTCATCGACCGAACGATACCGTCGGCAACCCGGACTGCTTTCCCGGCGAATCATGGTGATCGCCGATTCGCCCTGCGGAGAATATTTCAACTGGACCCGCAGGAATCCTTGTCGGCCATCGTCGATTCGGTCGTATCCCAGGATGTATCCTTCATGCCTGAGAACTTCCGCGATACCCTGACAAATCTTCGTGGCCCGGATCCGCACTTCGGTTTTCCCGACGCGTGCGGCGTTCCGGATTCGGGTCAACATATCTGCGATTGGATCGCCATGACTCATATTTCACTCCCTGTATCGTCGCTCAATACCGGCGCCCTGAGAATCGCCGGATCACCAGCTCGCCTTCCGCACGCCCGGCAACAAGCCCTGGTTGGCCATTTTCCGGAAGCACAACCGGCAGATCTTGAACTTGCGATAAACCGCGTGAGATCGGCCGCACAACTGACAACGGGTGTACGCCCGCGACTTGAATTTTGGTTGTTTCTTTTGCTTATTTTCCAGTGCCTTGGTTGACATTCCCAATCTCCGCTATGGCGTCGGATTCGTTTTTCGCTCTCAAGACCGGAACGGCATGCCGAACAGTCGCAGCATTTCCCGCGACTCGTCGTCGGTCCGGGCCGTTGTGACAAACGCAATATTCATTCCCTGCTGGGTCTCGACCTTGGCGGCTTCAATCTCCGGAAATACCGACTGTTCGCTCAAACCCATGGAATAGTTGCCCCGTCCGTCGAACCCCTTCGGATTCAGGCCGCGAAAGTCCTTGACCCGCGGAATCGCCAGGTTGATCAGACGATCCATAAACTCATACATTCGTTCGCGACGAAGCGTCACCTTTAAACTGGTTTTGTCGCCTTCGCGAACCTTGAAGTTCGACACGCTCTTGCGCGCGGCGATCACCAGTGGTTTCTGGCCGGAGATCATCGTCAGATCCTTGATGGCATTGTCCAGGTACTTCTTGTCCTGGACGGCCTTGCCCACGCCCATCGAAATGACGATCTTCTCCATTCGCGGAACCGCCATGATGCTGGAATACTTGTACTTCTTCATCAGCTCCGGCGCCACTTTCGATCTGTAAATATCTCTCAACCGTGACATAGGTCAACCTTATTCGTCAACCCCGATTCGTCCGCTTCCTTCAGCGGGCCCATCGGCGTTATTTCTTGCTCACAATTCCCAAATCCGTTCCGTCCTTGGCGACGCGACGCTTGAGACCTTTTCCATCGGCCTCAAAATGAACATGCTGGCCCTTGGCGGACTTGCTGACGGGAAGCACATTGCTGATGTGAATCGGTTTCTCGACTCGGATGCGTCCGCCTTGCGGATTCTTCCGGGAGGGCCGAACATGTTTGAAGACCAGATTCACGCCCTTAATCAAAACACGGTTCTTATCCACCAGAATCCGCATCACTTCGCCCGTACTGCCTTTGTGATCGCCTGCGATTACTTGTACCGTATCGCCTTTTTTAATGTGTCTTGCCATGGTCGTTTCGTTATCCCGTCGTTCGCCTTAAACCACTTCGCTGGCCAGCGATACGATCTTCATAAAGTTTTTGTCCCGCAGTTCCCGGGCCACCGCTCCGAAGATTCGGGTGCCGATGGGGTTGCCCTCGCCGTCGATCATCACCGCCGCATTGGAATCGAAGCGGACATAACTTCCATCCGGTCTCCGTACAGGATAGGTCGTTCGGATAATGACGCACCGATGCACCTTCTTTCGGTCCAATTGGCAACTGGGCAGCCGCTTTTTGATCGCGACACACACGATATCCCCGATCGACGCGGTGACGCGCGTATATTTGCCTTTGCGAGCGCTGGTCCGGCCCAGAACCCGGATACACTGCGCCGTCTTGACGCCGCTGTTGTCGGCGATATTCAACATCGTCTCTTGCTGTATCAAGGTCAGGCCCTCTTACTCAATCACCGCTTTCTCGATCACTTTCAGCAGACGCCAGCTCTTGGACTTGCTGATCGGCCTGCATTCCACGATTTCCACCGTGTCGCCGACGCCGGCCTGGTTGGTTTCGTCATGCACGCCCAACACCGTCTTGCGTCGCAGATATTTTCCATATATCGGATGCTTAACCAGATAATCGATCCGAACCCGGATGCTCTTGTTGCCGCTCTTGCCGACGACCACGGCCCGTTCGGTTTTCTTGTTCTTGGCTTCCATAGTCAACTACCGGCCCTCATTTTGCTGTTGGCGAAGGATCGTCTTGATCCGGGCGATTTCCCGCCGCGTGTTCCGAACCGACCTGGTATTCTCGATGTTTTCCGTCACGGCCTGAAAGCGTAGATCGTACAGATGTTTTTCGGTTTCCATCAGTTTATCCCGCAATTCTTCCGGACGCATTTCCCGTAAAGCCGACGCCTTCATGATTCTCTCCCGTTATGCCAAGCTGTGCCGTCGCGTGACCAATCGGCACTTGACCGGCATTTTATGGGCCACGCGGGACAGAGCCAGCTTGGCCACTTCTTCCGGAACGCCGCCGATTTCGAACATAACCATCCCCGGCTTGACCCGGGCCACCCAACCTTCGATTTCGGCCTTTCCCTTTCCCATTCGGGTCTCGAGGGGCTTGGCCGTGTACGAATGATTGGGAAAAATCCGAATATACACTTTCCCTTCTCGATGCAGAAAATGCGTGGCGGCGACACGGCCGGCTTCGATTTGCCGACCCGAGATCCACGCCTGTTCGAGGGTCTGCAATCCGTACTCGCCGAAGGCCACATAGTTGCCCCGCGTCGCGTTGCCGTGGATTCGGCCGCGTTGCTGCTTGCGATATTTGACTCGTTTGGGCATTAATGCCATGGTTGCATTCCTTTGTTTCTGATCTCAATCGATCTGTGTTCTTATGCCGTCGGGGCCGCCGGTCCCGAGCTTTCGGGAGCCGACTCACCGCTGTGGCTGGCACGCGTCCGCGATCGCGCGGTTTCCGATCGACCACTGGCAAACGATCCGCCGCCGGATCCCTTACCGCCGCGCCGACCTCGTTCGCGGCGATGCGGACGAAACGATGGCGCCGCCTGCTCCTCGCCGAATTTTCCCTTGTAGATCCACACCTTAATTCCTATGGTGCCATAGGTGGTTCGGGCCGTGGCCACGCCGTAATCCACATTCGCGTCAAGCGTCTGTAGCGGAATACTGCCGAGCTTTTGTTTTTCGGTCCGGGCGATTTCTGCGCCAGCCAGGCGGCCACCGCACAGGATCTTGATTCCCTTGGCGCCGGCATTGATGGCGTTCTCGCACGCCATTTTCATCACGCGACGGTAGGATGCGCGTTTCTGGAGCTGCTGTGCGATAGATTCGGCCACAAGGGTCGAATCCAGATTGGGCTCCTTGATTTCGATCACATTGACGCTAACCTTGCGATCGATCAGGGCTTCCAGGGCTTCGCGAAGGGTCTCGACTTCCGCGCCACGCGGTCCGATGACCATCCCCGGACGGGCCGTATGCAGCGTGACCTTCACCTCGTTGCGAGTCCGGGCGATTTCCACTTTGGCCACGGCGGCATACGGGGGCTGCCGATTGAATTTGTCATCAATAAATTTGCGAAGCTTGGTGTCCTCAACAAGGAAATCGCCGTAGTTGGCCTTAGGGGCGAACCAGGTACTCTGCCAACCCAGCGTTATGCCTGTCCGAAATCCAATTGGAGATGTCTTTTGACCCATAGTCGCTATCCGATTTACTTGGTTATTCCATTCGCTCTTGAGCCACGCTCACATACAAGTGACTGGCCTCTTTCCAGATCGGGTGCGCCCGACCCCGGTCTTTGGCTCGCCAGCCCTTGGTTCCCAGACGACGACCCGCGCCGTCCACACGGGCTTCGCAAACCACCAACGATTCGACATCCGCTTCCTGCTCGTCGGCGTTGGCAATCGCGCTTTCGAGTACCTTGCGAATATGATACGCCGCCCGTCGATGCTCAAATTTCAGGATATCCAAGGCGTCCTGGACGGGACGACCGGCGATTAACTGCATCACCAAACGCGCTTTGCGGGCGGCCGAAGGAGCATGGCGATGCGTCGCCTGCCACAGGGAAATGTCGTTGACTTCCACACCCAGAGCATTGGCCAGCCGGCGAACATCCTCAGCCGTGGGCTTGGGGATGTACAATCGGCGCATCCAGTTCCGAAGCGCCGACTGGGCCTGTTCGGCGTCAATCCCGCCTCGAACCAGGAAACCCGCCAGCGCCGGAATGCTCATTCTGCGTTGCCGACAAATCTGTTGTACTCGTTCTCCGTTCAGCATAATCTATAATCCCGCAATGAATGGGCCGATTCGATTAGACGGCCTCTTCCTTCTTGACGCCCGAGTGACCCCGGAAAGTTCGGGTAGCCGCAAACTCGCCGAGCTTGTGACCGACCATATCTTCCGTCACAAACACCTTGAGAAACATTCTGCCGTTATGCACCATAAAGGTATAACCCACAAATTCGGGTACGATCGTGCAACTTCGAGCCCAGGTCTTGATCGGCTCTCGCGAACCCTGCTGGCTTTGTCGCACCACTTTCGTCAACAACTTCTCGTTAATAAACGGGCCTTTTTTCTTTGACCGTCCCATACGAGTCCTTTACCTTATGCCGCCTGTGTCTCGTTTCTGTCCGTTGTTAGAGAACCAACTGTTGGCCGCGGTTGTTCTTGCGGCGACGGATAATCCACTGGCTACTGATCTTGCGCGGATTTCGGGTTTTCCCGCCTTTGGCCAGAACACCCGTCGGAGAGCAGGGATGCCGTCCGCCATTGGCTCGGCCTTCGCCGCCTCCCATCGGGTGAGCAACCGGATTCTGGGCTTTTCCGCGAACATGGCCGCGTCGGCCGGAATGTCGCATTCGTCCGGCCTTTCCAACGCTGACATTCTGATAATCGGAATTTCCCAGTTGCCCGATCGTAGCCCGACATTCCTTGCGAATCTTTCGCATTTCGCCGCTGGGCAGAATCACCGTCACCCAATCGCCTTCCTTGGCCATCAGCCGTGCCACTCCGCCCGCCGTGCGCACCAGCTTGCCGCCCTGACCGGGAGTCATCTCAATATTGTGGATATCCACCCCGATCGGAATGTTTAACAACGGCATGGCATTTCCGATCTTGGGTTCGACTTCAAAACCGCTCTCAACCCGTTCGCCAACCTTCAGACCCGCCGGCGACAGGATATAGCGCTTCTCGCCGTCATTGTAGTGAATCAAAGAAATAAAACAGTTGCGGTTGGGATCGTATTCCACCGTTGCCACCCGACCCGGAACTCCGTCCTTGTTCCGCTTAAAGTCGATGATTCGATAAATCCGCCGGGCTCCGCCGCCGATAAAACGGACCGTCGTGCAACCCGAATGATTGCGGCCGCCGGACTTCTTGAGCCGCACACAGAGCGACTTTTCGGGCCGATCGGTCGTCAATTCCTTCTTGTAATCGATGACCGAGGTGTTTCGTCTTCCCGCAGATGTCGGCCGATAAATCTTGATTGCCATAGCGATACCCCGTTATCCCTTCCTGATCATCAGAACAGATCGATCCGGTTGTCTTCGTGCAATACCACCACCGCCTTCTTCCAGTGTTTCGTCAGGCCGACGAAACGACCGCGGCGGCGGGGTTTTCCCTTAATGTTGGCGGTCCGAACTTCCAGCACCTTGACATTGTATAACTGCTCGACGGCGCTGCGAATCTGAATCTTGTTGCATCTCGGGTGAACCTCGAACGAATACGCATTCCGCGTATTCGCCAGGTGCATGCCCTGCTCGGTTACCAACGGTCGAATGATAATGTCATATTTATCCACAGTCGCACCTATTGACTCAATTTGGATCCTTCGTTGATCAGCGAAAGCATGGCGGCCTTTGTAAACAACATTTTCCGCCGATTGCAGATATCCCCGGCGTTCAGCTCCGCCAGCGGAAGCACCTGAACTCGGGGAATGTTCCGCGCTGATTTGTACACATTCAGATCCAGTTGCGGAATGGTCACCAGACAACTCCGATCGATCTTCAGATTCCGAAGAACCGCAGCGAACTCCCGAGTCTTCGGACCGGAAAAAGACAAGTCGTCCACAATCACGACATCCTGAGACTTGAGTTTGGCCAGAATCGCCGAGTTTCGCGCCATCTGTCGCTGTTTCTTGGGCATATCCTTGCCGAAATCCCGGGCATATTTGGCAAATGCCACCCCGCCGCCCTTCCGCAGGTTGGTCCGCACCGAACCCATTCGGGCGTTTCCGGTCCCCTTTTGCTTGTACAGCTTGCGGGTTGACCCCTCGATCATACCGCGACTCTTGGTGGCCGCCGTTCCAACTCGCTTGTTGGCATGGTACATCACGATCGCCTGCTTGAGCAGCGGATATCGTATCCGACCCCCCAAGGCCTTTTCATCGACCTGCAGACTATCGATTTCCTTGCCCTCTCGATTGTAAACTGCCAGTTCAATCATGTCCGTCATCCATTTTTCCTATCCGGATTTCTCGCAAAATCCGGCGTTAGCTGTGGCTCTTGGCCGAACGAACAACCACATAAGACCCGGCCGCTCCTGGAACGGGCCCTTTGATTACCAGAAGATTTTTTTCCGTGTCGATCGACACCAGCTTGTGGTTCTTGCTCGTAACGCGATCCATGCCCATATGGCCGGCCATACGCTTTCCCTTCTTGATGTTACCGCCATGGCCGCGGTCGCTGGCGTTACCGGACAAGGAACCGGGAGCCCGGTGTTTGCGTTCGGTTCCGTGCGAAAACGGGAAACCGCCGAAGTGATGTCGCTTCATAACGCCCTGAAATCCCTTGCCTTTGCTGATCCCGATGACATCGACGAATTTGGTCTCGGCAAAAATCGACACGCCGACCATATCTCCGGTTTTAAGTTCCGTCTGGTCCTTCTCGGCCAGTCGCCACTCACGGATAAAACGCTTGGCGGCCACATTGGCCTTCTTGGCATGGCCTTCGGCCGGCTTTCGAACACGACTGCTCTTGACATCCTCAAAGCCCAGTTGCAAAGCGCGATACCCGTCGGTCTCAACGGTTTTGACCTGCAGAACCGGACACGGTCCAGCCTGAATCACCGTGACCGGAGTCATCTTCCCGGCCTCGTCATACACCTGCGTCATTCCGACTTTTTTGCCCAAAATCATGATCATGGATAAAGTCCTTTCGTTCGGAGAACCTGATCCCGAACGCTTATGCCTTGATCTTAACGAAAACGCCCGCGGGAACTACCAGCTTGTTCAAAGCTTCGACCGTACGGGCGTTTGCTTCATGGATATCAATCAGCCGCTTATGCGTGCGCATCTCGAACTGCTCGCGCGACTTTTTGTCAATATGCGGGCTGCGCAGAACCGTGTAGCGTTCGATCCGCGTCGGAAGCGGTACCGGGCCGTTCACGCGGGCATTGGTCCGACGGGCCTGCTCCACGATCTCCTTGGCCGAGTTGTCCAGGGCCTTGTGATCGTATGCTTCCATCCGTATCCGTATCCGTTCCGTTTCCGTTGCCATCGCCGATTCCTATGATCGTCTCACTGTCATCCCCGCCGCAACGGGGCTACTCCCGAACTCGGGAAGTTACCACAAACAAAAACCCTCCGACCGAAAAGACAAACTTTCCGGCCGAACCGGTTGTATTGCCATCAGGCAGGAAAATCGTTTCCGATTCTCGTTTTTGCCCTGCCGGTCGAAGCGTTTTCCATCCGGGTCATCCCTTTCATCCCCGATGAAAAACAACTCTTCGCCGGGCATCACGGGCCACTATTTCCGTCCGTGGTTGACCTATTCGTCTTGGAATGAACAGTCCAACTCGTTATTCGCACAGGCATCCTGCTTGCGCTCGCTTCGACTGTAAAAAAGGGTATTTACCATATCCCTGAAAACTTGTCAATAGTATCCTGCTAAAATTTTTTCAGAAATTTGCTCGGGGGCCCGTTCATAGCATAACGGTTCCATGGTAAAGCTTCCCCTGCCGGCCGTTGCCCCTCTTAATTCCCCGGCATAACCGAACATTTCGCTCAGGGGAACCTTGGCGTCAATCACCCGGACATTGGAATGAATCCGCGTATCGGTAATCATACCCCGTTTTGCGATCAGGTTGCCCTGAACTGCCCCGTAATAGTTATCCGGAACCGTTACTTCCACCTTCATTATGGGTTCCAAGAGAATGGGGCCGGCAGCACGCAGCGCCTCCCGAACCGCCAGCATCCCGGCCTGCTCAAAAGCCAGTTCCGACGAGTCAACCGCATGAAACGATCCGTCCAGAAGACGGGCTTTGACTCCGACCACCGGAAAACCACCCAAACACCCGGTTGTTAGCCCCATCCGGATACCCCGTTCTACGCCCGGAATGTATTCTTTGGGGATCGATCCGCCAATAATGGCGTTTTCAAACTCGATTTTCATGCTGATATGTTGATGTTCATCCAGCAAGGGTTCGATTTCAATGATCGCATGGCCGTATTGGCCGCGCCCCCCGGTCTGTTTGACAAATTTCCCTTCTCCCCCGGCAGAATGGGTGATGGCCTCTTTATAGGCCACACGCGGTCGTCCCACCCGAATATCCACCCCGAGATCCCGGGTGATCTTATGCTGAAGAATTTCAAGGTGAAGTTCCCCCATGCCGCACATGATCGTCTGTCCGGTTTCCGCATCATAACGACAGTTGAAGGTAGGATCCTCGCGCCGAAGAATATTCAATGCCTCCGACAACTTCATCCGGTCTGCAGAGGATTTGGGCTCGATCGACATGCTGACGACGGTTTCTGGAAAACTGATGCTCTCCAAGACAACAGGGGAACGGGTATCACACAGCGTATCGCCGGTCAGGGTTTCCTTAAGTCCGATAACGGCTATGATATCCCCCGCCTGGGCCGAATCAATAATCTCGCGAGAACTGGCATGCATCTCAAAAAGCCGGGTGATGTTTTCTTTGCAATCCCGCGTACTGTTATAAACTCGACTGCCCTTTTGAAGTTTGCCTTGGTAAATGCGGATAAAATACAGGTCGCCATGTTTATCGCCCATGATCTTAAAGGCCAGACCCACAAACGGTTTTTTGGGATCGCAGACAATCTTGACGTCCTTTTTATCATGCCCGGGTTTATGGCCGAAAATCTCCGGTCGATCGAGAGGCGACGGAAGAAACGCCGTAACCCCATCCAGGAGTTTTCGAATTCCCATATTGCGCAATGCGGCGCCGACAAACACCGGATGAAGCCGTCCCGTCAGAGTCCCCTTGCGTATCGCCGCGACAATCGCCTGATTGTCGATCGGCTCGTTGTGAACATACGCATCCATCAGGCGCTCGTCGAACTCGGCGGCCGCTTCGATCATATCGTGTCGATATTGCTCAGAGACTGACTTCAACGGTTCCGGAATATCCTCTTCCTCGTAACGAGCCCCGACATCCTCCTGATGAAAATAGACCGCTTTCATCGCGATCAAATCAATCAGGCCCTCAAAGGTGGAATCCTGTCCGATCGGGTACTGCACCGGAACCGGATGCGCTCCCAGCTTGTCACGGATGCTCTGAACCGACATTTCAAAATCCGCCCCCGTCTTGTCCATCTTGTTCAGGAAACACAGGCACGGCAAGTGATATTTTTGTCCCTGACGCCATACCGTTTCGCTCTGCGCCTGAACGCCCTCGCTGGAGTCAAAAACCGCCACCGCCCCGTCCAGCACGCGAAGAGATCGTTCCACTTCGGCCGTGAAATCCACATGGCCGGGAGTATCAATCAAGTTGATCTGGTACCCATTCCAGGGACATCGAGTTGCCGCCGAGGTGATCGTGATCCCTCGCTGCTGTTCTTCCTCAAGATAGTCCATGACGGCGGTCCCTTCGTGCACCTCGCCGATCTTGTAGGTTTTGCCCGAGAAATAGAGAATCCGCTCTGACACCGTCGTTTTGCCGGCGTCAATATGGGCCATCACTCCGATATTTCGTATTTTCGATAAGGAATCCGACATGGTCGTTCTATTGGTTATCCTCTGCCCGGACACGATAAACTCATGCCCCTATATCCATAATGCCCGACGAGCAAAAAAAACTGCCACGACCATTGGAACCCAACAGCCGTGGCAGATCGCGACTCGACTTACCAGGCGAAATGCGCGAAAGCTTTATTGGCCTCCGCCATACGGTGCACATTCTCGCGGGTGGTAATCGCAGCGCCTTCCTTGTTGAAAGCGTCCACCAGTTCGCCGGCCAACCGTTCGCCCATCGGCTTGCCCTTTTTGGCGCGAGCCGCGGCGATGATCCATCGAATCGCCAGCGACTGCTGCCGACGCGGACTCACCTGCATCGGAACCTGATAGCTGGCGCCGCCGACCCGACGGCTTCGGACCTCCAGCATGGGTTTGACATTGTTGACGGCGGACATAAAGACTTCCAGCGGGGGCGTCTCCTTGACCTTCTTGCCGACGATCTCCATCGCCTCATAGAAAACCTGCTGCGCAACGCTCTTTTTCCCCTGCCACATCAGGCAATTGATAAACTTGGTCGCCAGCGGGTCCGGGTACTTCGGATCGGGTTTGATCTGGATTCGTTCGCTAATAAATTTTTTCGACATGCATACACCTTCGTTATGGTCTCAACGGCCGGTTACTTCGGGGTCTTGGCGCCGTACTTGCTTCGGCCTTGTTTTCGGTTATTCACACCCGCGCAGTCCAGTACTCCGCGGATCACATGATATCGCACGCCCGGAAGATCCCGCACGCGACCGCCCCGGATCATGACCGTACTGTGTTCCTGGAGGTTATGATCAATCCCGCCGATGTAAGTCGTAACTTCTTTTCCGTTGGTTAAACGCACACGGGCGATCTTCCGTAAAGCGGAGTTGGGTTTTTTGGGCGTCTGCGTTCGCACGATCAGGCAAACGCCCCGTTTCTGCGGGGACCCGGAAATATCCGATACGCGCTTCTTGCCTTTGGACTTTCGTCTGCTCCGAACCAGTTGATTGATTGTCGGCATAATTGCTCCACTTGCTATTTTGTCGTTTCGCCCGGTCGTCCGGATATTCAAAAATCGACCGCTTAATCCAATCCCAGTGCCGCTTTGACGGCCTTGTCGGCCGCGGCTTCGGCCTCACGAGTTTCCCGCAACTCTTCAAGCTGCTTGGGCAACGGCGCCTCGGCCAGATGCTTGACCCGCATGTCCTGATACCGGCGGAAACCCGTTCCGGCCGGGATCAAGTGACCCAGGATCACATTTTCCTTCAAACCGCGTAAATTGTCAATTCTACCTTCCAAGGCGGCTTCTGTCAACACCTTTGTTGTTTCCTGGAAGCTGGCGGCGGATATAAAGCTGTCAGATTGCAGCGAGGCCTTGGTAATACCCAGCAACAGCGTCGTCGCCGTGGCGGGTCGGGGCTTTTTCCCCTTGGCCGGCGTGCCGCCGAGGAGCTCGACTTTTTCGTTGGCGGCGTCCAGCTCGTCCTTGGTCACCAGGGTCCCCACCTTGAGATCCGTGTCTCCCGGATCGCTGATTCGGAGCTGGTGCGACAGGGCCTCGTTGGTTCGCCGGAAATCGAGCTTATCCACCACTTCGCCCGGCAGATAACTGGTGTCGCCGATCGACTCGATCTCCACTTTGCTCATCATTTGCCCGAGAATAATTTCAATGTGCTTGTCGCTGATCGTCACGCTCTGCGCGCGATAGACATTCTGGATTTCCCGGAGCAAATATCGCTGCAGGGCCTCTTCGCCCTTGATCCGCAAGATATCATGTGGGACCAGGGGACCATCGGTCAGCGCGTCGCCGGCATCCACCCGGTCTCCGGTATGGAAGTTCAAATGTCGGTCGCGCGGAACATGGTGCTCTTTTTCCATCTTTTCGCTGCGGATGATAATCGTCATCTTGCCGCGGCGCTTGTCGCTCTTGAGTTCGACGGTACCGCTGATCTCGGCCATAGCGGCCGGATCCTTAGGTTTGCGGGCCTCGAAGATTTCCGTCACCCGCGGCAGACCGCCGGTGATGTCCTGGGTCCCTTCCGACCCCCGGGGCAAACGCGCCAGCAACTCGCCGGCCTTGACTTCCGCACCTTCCTCAACTTCGATACGAGCTTTCGCCGGAAGGTAGTGAACATCCAATATTTTTCCTTCGGGGCTTTCGATAATCACTTGTGGATGTTTGTCGCCCTTGTGTTCGATCACCACGGGACGACCCTTCTGGCCCTTTCGTTCTTCTTCGATCCGCATGGTCTCGCCCTCGACAACATCGACCAGACGAACCAATCCGTTTACTTCCGCCAAAATCGGAACTCGGTGCGGGTCCCAGGAATACAACCGCTCGCCCCGACGAACCTTTTGTCCATCCGTTACGGACAAAATACCACCATACGGCACCATGAATCGCTCGAGTTCCCGCTCTTTGTCGTCCACCAGCAGAAGCTCGCCGGATCGCTTCAAGGCCACAATGATATCTTTGCTTTCTTTCGTCGAGACCGAAACGGCGTTGAGATCTTCGTACCGGACAATGCCGTCCCGGGGGGCCAGTTGCTCGGTCTCGAGGACCGATACCGACGCGATACCGCCGGTATGGAAAGTCCGCATCGTAAGCTGCGTTCCCGGCTCGCCGATCGATTGAGCCGCCATGATCCCGACCGCCAGGCCTTCTTCGGCCAACATTCCGGTGCTCAGATCCCAGCCGTAGCACTTGGCACAAATTCCCGATGAACTTTCACAGGTCAGGGGACTTCGCACCCGGATCGCTTCCAGACCCAGGGCTTCAATTTTTGTGGCCGCTTCCGGGGTAATCACTTCATTTTCCCGGACGATCATCTCGTCGGTGATCGGATTGCGAATATTGTCGCGGGCCGTACGGCCGATGATCAGATTTCGCAGCGGGACATCAACCGCCTCGCCTTTATACACCGTGGTCTTGGTGATCCCCTGCAGAGTCCCGCAGTCGAGTTCGGAAACCATCACATTCTGCGCGACATCCGCCAGTTTTCGCGTCAGGTACCCCGAGTCGGCCGTCTTCAGAGCCGTGTCCGCCAGGCCTTTTCGAGCGCCGTGGGTCGAGCTGAAATACTCCAATACATTAAGGCCTTCGCGGAAGTTGGACTTGATCGGCGTTTCCAAAATTTCGCCGCTCGGCTTGGCCATCAGGGCTCGCATCCCGGCCAACTGCTGAATCTGGTCGGTACTGCCGCGGGCGCCGGAATGCCGCATCACCCAGATCGGGTTCAGATACGGCCTGCCGTTGCGAATGTCGTTTTCCATCGCTCGCATCATCGCTTCCGTCACCGCGACGCGAGCATGGGTCCAGGCGTCTACCACCTGGTTGTACCGCTCTCCTTCGGTCAGAACGCCGTTCTGGAAATTCTTCAAAATACGATCGACCTTCTGCTGCGTCTTGTCGATGATCGCCGTCTTTTCCTTGGGGACAATCAGATCCGTCAGACCGAAACTCACGCCGGCCAGCGTGGCCTGTTTGAATCCCAGCTCTTTGATCTTGTCCAGCAAGTCGATCGTCTCGGCGCTGCCGGCGATCTCGTAACAATCCTGAATCACCCCGCCGAGCTTCTTTTTGTCCATCATGTAATTATAAAACGGAATTTTCGGCGGGAAAATATCATTAAACAGGCACCGCCCCGGCGAGGTCTCGATCACGCCGCCCTTTTCCGGGCCTTTGGGACCCATGACCTTTTTGTCGGCGGGCAATCGAACTTTGACCTTGGCGTGAACATGAACCTTGCCCATCTGATAGGCCGTGATCGCCTCCATCGGGTCGCGAAAGATCATGCCCTCGCCCTTCTTTCCGGACAGCATATTGGTGATATAGTAGTTGCCCAGCACCATATCCTGCGATGCGCCCAGCATCGGAGAGCCGTTTTGCGGGGAGAAAATGCTGTTGGTGGACATAATCAGGGTGTGGGCCTCGACCTGGGCCTCGATGCTCAGCGGCAGATGAACGGCCATCTGGTCGCCGTCAAAGTCGGCGTTGAACCCGTGACAGACCAGCGGATGCAGCATAATGGCGTTGCCTTCGACCAGAATCGGCTCGAACGCCTGAATCCCCATCCGGTGCAGCGTGGGCGCCCGGTTCAGCAGCACGGGATGCTGGTGAATCACCTCTTCCAGAATATCCCAGACATGTTCCTCTCGCCGTTCGAGCATTCGCTTGGCGCTCTTGATGGTGTCCGCCAGACCGCGATCTTTCAGCTTTCGGATAATAAAGGGTTGGAACAATTCCAAGGCGATCTTCTTCGGAAGACCGCACTGGTGCAGTTTCAGATGCGGGCCGACCACGATTACGGATCGGGCCGAATAATCCACGCGTTTTCCCAGCAGATTTTCGCGGAACCGCCCCTGCTTGCCCTTAATCATATCGGTCAAGCTCTTCAGCGGGCGGTTGTTGCTGCCCAAGACCGGACGACGGCATCGACCGTTGTCCAGCAACGCATCCACGGCCTGTTGGAGCATTCGCTTTTCATTGCGAATGATCACTTCCGGCGCGTTCAGATCGATCAGTTTTTTCAGACGGTTGTTGCGGTTGATGATCCGGCGGTACAAGTCGTTGAGGTCGCTGGTGGCAAAATTGCCGCTTTCGAGCATCACCAGCGGACGCAGATCCGGCGGGATCACCGGGCAAACTTCCAGAATCATCCACTCGGCCTTGTTCCCGCTCTGCAGAATACTGTTTACCAGCTTGAGCCGTTTGGTCAGATCCTTGATCTTCTGCTTGCTGGTCGTGCCGGTAATCGCTTCGCGAAGTTCCCCCGCCAGCGTGCTCAGGTCCAGACGATTGAGCAGATCCTTGATCCCCTCGGCTCCCATCGAGGCGCGGAAACACATCCCATACTTGCTGACGGCTTCGCGATATTCGTCTTCGGTCAGGAGCTGCTTGAGCGCCAGAGGACTCTGGCCGGGATCGGTCACAACATAATCCTGGAAATAGATCACCTTTTCCAGATCCGTGGTCTTCATCCCCAGCAACGTGCTCAGACGGCTGGGCATGGCCTTGAAGAACCAAATGTGCACCACCGGAGCGGCCAGGTTGATGTGGCCCATCCGTTTGCGGCGAACGCGACTGTGCGTTACTTTGACCCCGCAACGGTCGCAGATGATGCCCTTGAACTTGGTGCCCTTGTACTTGCCGCAGGCGCACTCCCAGTCGCGCTCCGGGCCGAAGATCCGTTCGCAGAACAGACCGTCCTTTTCGGGGCGATAGGTCCGATAGTTGATCGTCTCGGGTTTTTTGACTTCCCCGAACGACCAGCTTCGGATATCATTGGAGCTGGCCAGCGTGATCTTGACCGCCCCATAATCATTGATTCGATCGTAAATCGACTCCACCATCTTCGGATTCGCTCCCTTGAGATTGTTGAATCGGCCGCCGATTCCGCCGCCGCGGCGATCCGGCGTTAGATCGCCGTCGAGCCGAGTCGTTTCTTCTCCAACTGAATATTCAGGCCCAGGCCCCGGATTTCATTGCACAGAACATCAAACGAAATGGGTGTTCCGGCTTCCAGGGTGTTGGTGCCCTTGACCATGGATTCATAGATCTTGGTACGGCCTTCAATGTCGTCGCTCTTGACCGTCAGCAGTTCCTGCAGCGTGTATGCGGCGCCGTACGCTTCCAGCGCCCAGACCTCCATCTCTCCGAAGCGCTGACCGCCCGTCCGGGCCTTTCCGCCCAGCGGCTGCTGGGTGATCAAACTGTACGGACCCGTCGCACGGGCATGGATCTTGTCATCGACCAAGTGATGCAGTTTGAGCATATACATATAGCCCACCGTCGCTTCCTGATCAAACGGTTCGCCCGTGCGTCCGTCCTGCAAACGGACTTTCAGTCCTTCGGGGATAATCGTAAACAGTTCATCCACCGGAGGAATCTCGTTATTCTTCTGCAAGTGATTCATTCGCTGACGCACATGTTCGTTGGCTTCGCGAATAACCGTATGAAGGTCTTCTTCCGTCGCACCGTCGAAAACCGGCGTGATGCAATCAAATCCCAACACCTTCGCCGCCCAACCCAAGTGCGTCTCGAAAATCTGGCCGACATTCATACGGCTTGGCACGCCCAGAGGATTCAGGCAGAAATCCAGCGGCGTGCCGTCTTCGAGAAACGGCATGTCCTCTTCCGGCATGATCTTGGCGATGACGCCCTTGTTTCCATGCCGACCGGCCATCTTGTCGCCGACGGACAGCGTCCGTTTGGTCGCCATATACACCTTGACCATTTCCAAAACGCCGCTGGGCAGCTCGTCGCCGTGCTTCATCCGTTCCAGTTCGCGCTTGCGGTCTTCCTGCACTTCGCGAATCTTGGGCCAATATTTGGCGTAGATCTTTTTGGCCTCATCCTGATGTTTGGCCGGCTTGACCCATTCGACGGAAAAGTTTTCGATTTGCTCGGTGATGACTTCGAGATCCTCGCTGGCGCCGACGATCTGGCGGGTGGACGGATCCACCACATCCACGCCCAGTTCCTCGCGAATCTGCTGCATCATCTGTTTGAATAGGCGACATTCTTTGGCGATCATGTCGGATTCAAATCGAGCCATCTCCTGTTTGTGGGCCTTGCGCTGCTCTTCGGAACCGACGCCCCGCCGCGTGAACCGCTTGGTCTTGATCACCACCCCGCTGTATCCGCTGGGCACTTCCAGAGAGTCGTTCTTGACATCCTCGCCGGCCCGTCCGAAAATCGCATGCAGCAATTTCTCTTCCGGGGTCAATTCCGTTTTGCTCTTGGGCGATACCTTGCCCACGAGAATATCGTTGGGTTCGACCCGCGTGCCTTCGCGAACGATCCCGTATTCGTCCAGATTACGAAGGGCCTTCTCGCTGACATTCGGGATGTCGCGGGTGAATTCTTCGCGACCCAGCTTGGTCTCACGAACCTCGACGGTGAACTCGTCAATGTGGATACTGGTAAAGGTATCGCCCTTGACCAGCCGTTCGCTGATCAGGATCGCGTCCTCAAAATTGTACCCGTCAAACGGCATAAAGCCGACCAGCACATTGCGACCCAGCGCCAGCATCCCCTGCGCAGTGCCTCCGCCGTCGGCGATGATCTGGTTTTTCTTGACCTTCTCTCCAAGCTTGACGATCGGTTTCTGGTTCAGACAGGTCCGCTCGTTGAGACCTTCGTATTTCAACAGAGGATATTCGTCGGTATCATTGATCACGATCCGGCTGGCGTCCACCGCGGTGACCGTGCCGTTGGTCCGAGCCCGAACCACCATGCTTGAGTATTGCGCCACCGGTTCTTCCATCCCGGTGCCCACCAGCGGCTGTTCGGTCTGCAACAACGGAACGGATTGCCGTTGCATATTCGAGCCCATCAGAGCCCGGTTGGCGTCGTCGTGTTCCAGGAACGGAATCAACGCCGCCGAAATGCCGACAATCTGCTTGGGCGAGATATCGACATAGTTCACTTCCTTGCTGTCAACCTGCGTCAGGTCGCCCAGCTTACGGGCCAAAACCAGACCCTTGTGAAGTTCCCGGGTGTCGGGATTGACCATGCTCGGCGGCGCAAAGACGGCCTCCATCTCCTGGTCGGCTCGCAGGTATTCGTGTTCATCGACGACTTTGCCGTTCTTGACCTTCCGATAGGGCGTGATCAGGAATCCGTATTCGTCCACTCGGGAGAAAATCCCCAGCGAAACGATCAAACCGATGTTGGTGCCTTCCGGAGTTTCGATTGGACAGACGCGACCGTAATGGCTGATGTGCACATCGCGAACCTCAAAGCCCGCCCGTTTTCGATTCAACCCCCCGGGCCCCAACGCGCTGAGACGACGCTCGTGGGTCAACTGGCTTAGGGCGTTGGTTTGATCGACAACTTGACTGAGCTCGCCGCGGCCGAAGAAATATTCGATGCTCGACGAAACGCTCTTGCTGTTGACCAGGTCGGCGATTCGCTGAATCTCTTCCGGGGCCTTCATGCTCATCCGTTCCTGCACCGTCCGACGCAGCTTGAGCAAGCCCTTGCGAATCTCGCCGGCCGCCAGTTCGTCGATGGTCCGCAAACGACGGTTCCCCAGATGGTCAATATCGTCCAACACGCCCTGACCGTCCCGCAGGCCGAGAATATACCGCATGGTATTCAGAAAATCCTCCGGGCTCAGGGCCATCTGATTTTCATCGATATTCTGATTGAACTTGCGGTTGATGCGGAAACGACCCACGCGGCCCAGACGATATCGGTTGGTATCGAAAAACTTCTCGGCAAACAAGGCCTTGGCTTTTTCGAGATTGGCGGGATTGCCCGGACGCAGCCGGACATACAACTTCATCAGCGCATCGTCGGTGCTCTCGCAGTCGTCTTCCGACAGCGTGTTGATCACCAGGGGATCGGCCAGTTCGGTTACCACCTCAACGGCATCCAAATCGCTGTCCTGAATTCGCTTCAGATTGTCCCCGATCTGGGTTGCCGCCTCCACCAGGACTTCGCCGGTCTTGGTGTTGACGATCGGACCCACGGACCACATCGTCGGCTGGAGTTTTTTGACCTTGATCTTGTCCGTCGGATAAAACAACCGAACCAGGGTCTCGGTCTTGCCGTAGGCCTCGGACATCGCCCGCAAAAACACCGTCGCCGGAATCTTGCTGGATTGATCGATCCGGATCACCAGAACATCCTTTTTGGTCACCGACATCTCGATCCAGCTCCCCCGTTCGGGGATGATGCGCGCGCCGTGCAGGACGCGGTCGCCGTCGCGGCTGTCAATCACAAAATCAACGCCCGGACTGCGATGGAGTTGGTTGACGATCACGCGCTCGGCGCCATTGATGATGAATTCGCCCCCGCCGATCATCACCGGAATCTCGCCCAGGTAAATGGCCTGCTCAGACAAATCCTGATTGTTGTTCCGGCGCAGACGACAGGCGATCTTCCACGGATAACCGTAGGTCAACCGCAGCTCGCGGCATTGTTGAACCGTGTATCGCGGCTTTTCGAGTTCGTACGACAGATACTCCAGTTGCATCGTCTTGTCGTAGCTGACGATCGGAAAAATCTCCCGAAGCAGCGACTCCAGACCGATATCCGCGCGTTTCTCCGGCGGCATGTCCCGTTGCAGAAACCGGTCATACCCTTTCAACTGAATTTCCGTCAAATCGGGGACCGGAATCGCGTCGCCGATCTTGCCGAACCTTCGTACGGGCCGTGACTTCATGCAATCACTCTCCGAATCGAATCCCTGTTATTCCATCCTGACCTGCCCGGATGACCCCATCGCGGCGGTCTTAAACCAGTTCCACCGTAGCCCCGGCCTTCTCGAGAATCGCCTTGGCCTCTTCGGCTTCCTGCTTGCTGATATTTTCCTTCACCGGCTTGGGCAGGGCTTCTACCAGGTCCTTGGCTTCTTTCAAACCCAAACCCGTAAGACCCCGGACTTCCTTGATGACCTGAATCTTCTGATCGCCGAAGGCCTTGAGCATCACCGTAAAGGTGGTCTTCTCGGCCGGGGCTGCCGCCGCGGCGCCTGCCGCCGGACCGGCTACCATGACCGCCCCGCCCGCAGCCGGCTCGATCCCGTGCACTTCCTTAAGATAATCCGCAAGCTCCTTGGCCTGCATCAGCGTCAATGCCACAATCTGATCGCCCAGTTGCTTGATGTTCTCATTCCACTCTCTCGACATGGTACAACTCCCTATGATTGAATGTCCGCGGTAGCCGGGACTCCGCCGTTCCGTTTAACCCCTCGCGGGGACAACCTGCAAGACGATTGTGTGTTTGTTTTCGTTGAACAACCCGATCCAAAACGATTTCGTCAGGCCGCCTTCTCCAGTTTTTCGATCAAGCTCTTCAGACAACCGGCAATGTTGCTTCCCGGCGACAAAATCGCGCCGGCTACTTTGGCTCCCGGAGCCAGAGCGGTCGCGGCCAATCGGCCGTGCATCTCGGCCCGAGTCGGCATCTTGGACAATTCGCCGGCCGCCTGCGCGTTCAGCGTTTGTCCGTCCACAAACGCCCCGCGAATGGCGATCGCCTTAAGTTTTGTGCTCCACTCCGACAGCTCCTTGGCAACATCAACGATGCTGTCGCCGCCATAGACAACCGTGCAGGGTCCCGACTCGAACAAGGAACTTGCCGCCGACTTTCCCAGTCCTTCCATCGCGCGACGCATCAGGGCATTCTTGACGACATTCATGCGAATGCCCTTGGCCTTGAGTTTGCCCCGCATGACATTGTTGTTGATCCCGTCAAGCCCGATGGTCGAGATGACCACAAAATCGCTCACATCCGAAAACCGCTTCTCCAGTTCGTTCTGAAGCAACCCTTTCACATATTTACTCATGACAATCCCTCTTTCGAAGTTTGATCGCTTGTGTTTTCGCCGGAACCCTTAGGACGCCACATTCAGCACCACCGACGGACTCATCGTGGCCGATAGGCAGACCTTCTTGATATAGGTCCCTTTGGCCGTCTGAGGCCGGATCTTGCGGATGTGGGCAATAAAGGCCTGCACATTGTCCACCAGTTTCTCTTCCGAAAAACTGATCTTGCCGACAACGGCATGGATATTCCCCCCGGCGTCGCTGCGGTATTCCACTTTTCCGGCGCTGAATTCGGCAACTGCCTGGATGATATCGGGGGTTACGGTTCCGTTCTTGGGCGACGGCATCTTTCCTTGCGGCCCCAAAACCCGGCCCAGCTTGCCGGCCTTGCCCATGACCTTCGGAGACGCCACCGCGACATCGAAATCGCTCCATCCGCCGAGAATCTTTTCGATCAGAGCGTCACATCCCGCTTCAATCGCGCCGGCTTTCTTGGCCGCTTCCGCGTCGGAGTCTTCGCAAAATGCGATGACTCGACGGGACTTTCCGATCCCATGCGGAAGCGACAAAGCGCCTCGCAGATTCTGATCGCTTTGCTTGGTGTCGATGCCCAGATGCATCACGATGTCCACCGACTGGTCAAACTTGGTGCTGGCGTAAGTCCGGATCCTCCGAACTCCCTCGGACACGCTGACCGGCTCCTGGCTGGCTTTCTTGGCGTCGTTTTGATACCGTTTGCTTCGTTGTGCCATTCTGTATTTCTCCGCGAATTTGATTTCTGTTCGCTCCCACTGTTCGCCGTGGTTAGCGTCCTGGTAAAACAACAACGCCAGCCCGGTTTTTCTTTCTGAAAACCCGTCGGCCTCCGCGTTGTCGATTTCTCTTTTCCGTTCTGTTGACGAGGGTACAAATAAATTGTGTCGCTTTAGTCCACAATCTCAATGCCCATGCTCCGGGCCGTACCCTCAATAATCTTGTCGGCCTGTTCAATTGAATAGGCGTTCAAATCCTTGATCTTGGTTTCGGCGATCTTGCGAACCTGGGCCTTGGTAACCTTGCCGACTTTTTCCTTATTCGGAACGCCGCTGCCCTTGGCCAAACCCGCTTCCATTTTCAGCAATACCGACGCCGGCGGACTTTTGACGATGAAATCAAAGGTTCTGTCCGCGTAGGCCGAGATCTCTACGGGAATGATAACGCCCTTCATCTCCTTCGTTCGCTCGTTGAACTGCGAGATAAACTGACCGATGTTCAGTCCGTGTTGTCCAAGAGCCGGCCCGATGGGCGGGGCGGGCGTCGCCTGACCGCCGGGGGCCTGCAGCTTGATCTTTGCTACCAGTTCTTTTCCCATGCCAATACCTTCTCTATCTGTCGATTCCGCTCATGTGAGCCGTAACCCGTTTTCCGTTGGCGTCAGATCTTCTCGATCTGCCAGTATTCGATATCCAGGGGCGTGCTGCGTCCGAAGATCGTCACGATGACTCGAACGATGCCTCGCTCTTCGTCGATCGAATCGACCGTGCCCTCGAAATTCTCGAAAGCCCCTTCCCGAATCTTGACGACATCGCCCTTGCTAAACTCGACTTTGATGTTGGCTGTCTCTTCGGGCTTGTCGGCCTCTTTGAGCATCTTGGCCACATCCGTATCGCGCATCGGAGTCGGAATCCCTTCGGTCCCGATGAAATCCCCGACCCCCAGCGTTTCCTTGATTACATAAAACGCGTCTTCCGGAATCCGACCGTCTTCCTGAAGGTTCAACTCCATAAAGACATATCCCGGATACAATTTGCGTTTGAAAACCCGCTGTTTGCCGCCGCGAATCCGCTTGACTTGTTCAAATGGAACCATGATCCGGCCGACGCTCTTGACTCCCTCCACCTGCATCTTGCGGCTGAGGGTGTCCCGGACCTGCTCTTCCTTGTTCGAAGCCACTCGCAATACGAACCATTGCATCGGATCACGAACTCCTGTCGGTTAATACAGCTTAAAGACCTGGGTAAATAGCCAGGCGAAGAAATAGTCTGTAAACATGATCAACAACGCCAGAATCACCACGACCACCAACACCACCGTCGTAGAGGCCACCAGTTCGGCTCGCGAAGACCAGCTTACCTTCTTGATTTCCCCCTCCGACGCGATGAGAAAATCCGCCACTTTCGGCAAATTCATCATCCAGTACAGCAGCAATCCCCCTGCCGCGCACAACGCCACCGGGACCAGCGCCTGAATCCAAATGTTCATCGTCACGGCCAGCTCGCGATACAACACCAAGCATCCGGTCGCCAGGAGCGTGAATGCCCCAACGCCCGACCAAATCCGCGTATTATACCCCTGACCGCTTTTGTAGATCTTCAGATTCATCGTTTTTGTTTCCTTGTCCTTCGTCGGCAATCGACGACTTTTGGGTCTCTCGATCAGGGCAGGAGGGATTCGAACCCGCAACCTGCGGTTTTGGAGACCGCTGCTCTACCAAGTTGAGCTACTGCCCTATCCATTACTTGCGGCGGATTTTGTGAACCGTCCGTTTACGCTCGCGCTTGCAGTACTTGGCGATTTCCAGCTTGGGCGTTCCGCCCTGGACATTCACCTGGGTACGGTAGTTCCGATCGCCGCATTCGCGACATTCGAGCCACACATATTCCCGTTTGGGTGCCTTTGCCATTGTGTCCTCACGAATAGAAAATTCCCCTGCCCGAGTCCCATCCCTCGGTTCGGAGAAAAGACGACGCCAACCGCTTTTGTTGGCGCCGTCCCGGTTTTATTTTCTCGTCACTCGATAATCTTGGTGACGACCCCCGAACCTACCGTACGGCCGCCTTCGCGAATCGCAAACCGAAGACCCGCCTCCATGGCGATCGGGGAGATAATCGACACTTCCATTTCGATGTTGTCGCCCGGCATGCACATCTCGACCGGCTTACCTTCACGGCTCATGATCTTGGTCACCTCGCCGGTAACATCCGTCGTCCGGAAGAAGAACTGCGGCTTATACCCCGCAAAGAACGGCGTGTGCCGCCCGCCTTCCTCTTTCGTCAGCACATACACTTCCCCGTAGTATTTTGTATGGGGCGTAATCGTGCCCGGAGCGGCAAGAACCTGGCCTCGTTCCAGATCCTTCTTTTCAATGCCCCGCAACAAAAGGCCGACATTGTCGCCGGCCTGGCCTTCGTCCAGCGTCTTGTTGAACATTTCCACGCCGGTTACGGTTGTCTTGCGGGCCTCTTTGGCAAGCCCCACGATCTCGACCTGATCGCCGACCTTGACAATTCCACGCTCAATACGACCGGTTCCCACCGTGCCGCGACCCTTGATGCTGAACACATCTTCCACCGGCATCAGGAAGGGCTTATCGGATTCACGCTGCGGAACCGGTATATATTCGTCCATCGCCTTGACCAGATCGAGAATCGGCTTGCAGCACGGATCGTCCAGGTTCGGGGCCTTCATCGCACCCAGGGCGTTGCCGCGAATGATCGGCGTGTCATCTCCCGGAAACTCATACTTATTGAGCAGCTCGCGGACTTCCATTTCGACCAGATCCAGCAACTCCGGATCGTCCACCAGGTCGCATTTGTTCAGGAACACCACGATCTTGGGCACATTGACCTGGCGGGCCAGAAGTATATGTTCCCGGGTCTGCGGCATCGGTCCGTCGTAGGCGCTGACGACCAGGATCGCCCCGTCCATCTGGGCGGCGCCGGTAATCATGTTCTTGACATAGTCCGCATGCCCCGGGCAGTCCACATGCGCATAGTGGCGCGTCTCGGAGATGTATTCCACATGCGCCGTGGCGATGGTCAGAATCTTGGTGTCGTCGCGGCGACCTTGCGACTCCGACGCCTTGGCGATGTCATCGTATGATTTGAACTTCGAAAATCCCTTGAGTTCCATCACACGCGTGATCGCGGCCGTCAGAGTCGTCTTGCCGTGGTCCACATGGCCAATCGTGCCGACATTGACATGCGGTTTATTTCTCTCGAATACTGCCTTTGCCATCGTACCAAAACCTCCAATGTGCCGTGTTAGTATGGTTTCCTGGTTTTATCTCATTTGTATCGTTACAATCCGATTTTCTCCCGCCGTTCAGACAACGAAACGACAGGTCCATTCTTGTAGCTGCTGATGGGATTTGAACCCATGACCTCGTCCTTACCAAGGACGCGCTCTACCGGCTGAGCTACAGCAGCAGTCGCCAACAGTTTCTCCGACAGTCCTTCTTGCGGTCCGCCGGGTTTAGAAATCCGCCTGCCCCTCTCAATAGAGATAGGGACTCCCATCCAAGTTCGGAAGAGAAAAAATATACACCAGTTTTTCATGCCTTGCAAATAGAAAAATGACATTTTTCCCAAAATTTATTTTTCCTCAGCCCAAACTGAGATGGTCTTTGTATTCCCCCACAATAAAGTAGGATTTGACTTATCTTCCAAAGGATGCAAGCAATCGAGCGGTTACCTGCGTCATTATCGCCGGATAGGTGGCCTGATCGAGAATCCGAAATCGGTTGATCTTCAGGGTTCCAGTCGGATCGGTTATGACATTTCCCCGTTCGTCAACCGAGCAACGGATTTCCTCAAACTGGAATAACTCTACCGGATTTCCATGATTATCGTCTCTGTCGGCAAGATAGTAACGCTTGTTGGATTCCCAGATCCGTATATCCGCTAAATCGCCAAATATTGCCGTACACCACAGATTCCGATCCAGGCCGAGGATCCCACTGGCTTGTTCCGATGTTATCGGACGATTCAGAAAAAGAACCGGATCTTCTGTGCTATGGGAAAGGGCATAGATAAAGTAGTTCATTATGCGTTTGTTCACTTCGCCCAACAATTCGGCCTGGGTTGTCTTCCAATAGGAGGCCTTCCCCTGGTTTTGCCAAAGACCGCCATCGAAACAAGGCACCCAATAGATCGGCAGGCCGGATTCCATAATTCGTCGAAAAGCATGGACATCCAAACTCACATTGTATTCGACGAAACCCGGCCGCGATGCCTCCCCGATAAAAATCATCAGCCGCCCCACTTTTTTGCGGAATAGGTCCCCAGATCGGTTAAAAGCCGCCGCCACATCTCGAACGCTTCCAACGGTGACAATGCTGACCGGCCGATCCGATTCGGCCAGGATCGACAGAATCCGATCGACGCCGCCTTGATACTCCTTTGCCTGACCGACTCCGGTGTCCTCGCGATCGGTCAAAGGATCCGCCAAGCCAATCTCCCAGGAGATATTCCGGCCCGTTATGGAGTTCATCTGCCGGATCGCAACCGATCCGGATTGCTTTTGTTGCCTTCGTCCCTGATCCAGAATAATCACTTTTACATCCAACTGCGGGATGGCATACAGACACGCCAGGTCGAAGTGGTCGTCCGGGTCCTCATGCGGATGAAACAGATCAGTGCAATAGATCACCGGTACTGAATCCCCTGCACAAACAGCGCCTGCGATCCCCAAAACCAATCCCGCGAGAATGCCGATTTGGATGATTTTATGTTTCATGGTTTATTCCTGCATTCCGCCGAAATAAATCGCTCAAAGCCATTGTAATCACTTAAACCGGAAATTCCAGAGTTCTGATCACTACTGTCCGGTTAAGCAAAGTTGAATTTGTTATAACTTCTTAATAAACAA
>CAZXPW010000042.1:0-35794 GCA_964643355.1 uncultured Pirellulales bacterium | reverse complement strand
TCAAGTCGATCGAGAAGGACAACCTCGATCCGGACAAGATGCTGATCGGATAGGGCAAAATCAAAAAAAAGACAATAAACACATATAAAAGATAAGAGAAAGAATTTGTTCGGCTTTCTGAGGATCCATTATTGACTTGATTTATTGGCTTGGGCATGGTATAATATTGTCAAAATCGGGGTGTTGGCTGTATTTTTTGGGTCATTTCCGGGTTCGGGAGGGAGCGGCGTCATGGAATATTCCCTCAAAAGCGGGTTTTTGCCGGCAGTAGTCATTTTTACACCCTTTTTACCATTCGCGGTTTTCCCATTGGGGCACGGGCCATGTATCCCTACCCGGCGGGAGGGGGAAATTCCGTAATACTATGGGTGGGGATTGACTCGTTTCGATAGATAGAGTATAATAATACTGACAATTGAATATCGAAAGTTCACTGAACTTTAGCGTCTCGACTCAAACCGCCAAGTTCGAAATGTCACGAGATGCAAAGGCCGGTGCCCCAAGCGGGGCGCTGCCGATGCATGTTCGTGACAGGCCTTGGCGGGCCCGAGTCGAGCATTGTGTAGGCGGTGCTCCTTTTTTTCCGGCCGGGAGGGGCACAGGGATCAAAGGAGAACGGCCGGATGGTTCGGGGGGAAGGGGTACGGGTTATGGAGCGCCAAATGGGTGTAAGAGGGACGGTGAAATGCAGAGTGGGGGCATGGATTGTGATTTGGGGATTCCTGTTGGGATCGGGAGTTTGCGTCTTTGGGAGGATGGAAGGTCCAGGAGTTTCCATCGGCAATGTGTCTTCGGGCAAGACCTATTTTTATGCCAATCTGGATACGGCGGGGTATTCAGATGCGTTCGTTTATGATCGCTCACCTATCCACGATTACAACTTTCATGAAGTTTTAAGCGGGGAATGGGCGGCGGCAATCTACTACGACGGAATCGATACGGCCCTGATCGATCCGGCCGATCCATCGCTGGGTCGTCAGGCCATGTGGTTGACCCGGTATTTTGAAGATCCGGACTGGAATACCAACAGTCGATTCAATACTTTTGGCACACCTTTGGTAACGAACAACACAAATAACCCTGTCGATGGATACGATAAAGCGCGAACCGTCATCACAAACGGCAAGGTGCAGATCACCATCGACTACGAAGTCGTCGATCTGGGAGAGTCGTCCGCGAATCGTTCGCCGATGATTTATCTCGACCGAAAAACCGGAAACAACGGCGTTGTCTATAGCGACCGATACTGTTTTCTCCAGACCTATACTTTTCGTAATGTCGATCCGGCCGGCCAACCGCTCACCCATCTCGAATTTTCTCAGATGCTTCACAGCCACGGGGCCAATGACTTTACGCCGGTGGTATCTTCCACCTATGCCACCTATGCAGCTGCAGATCCTCTTGAAAATTATGTTCCCTACGACTCCGTTCATCAAGTGGGAAACTTTCGCTATGATATCACCCAGTGGAACGACATCAACCATCCCTCCCATGATCCGCATGTGTATCACACCGATTTTGTCGGCTTCAGCAGTATCCGGCAACCGGACTGGGTCGATAACGGGATTTATACGGCCGAGACGACGGACGAGACCCATGTCCGGATTCAGAAACGATCCCCGAACAATATGCCGTCGGTCTATTTCAACTTTGCGGCCGGGGCAGTGGGGTGGAACCTGGGGACGCTGAACGCCAATCAGACGACCTCGATTACCCTGGCGGTCATGTTCGGTCAACAACAAGTCGTTCCGTCGCCGATTACGCTGACTAAGACGGACAATCTCGCTCCGGGGACAAAGGTCGAACCGGGGGATACGATCACCTATACGATCTGCTGGGAAAACAATAGTCTGGAGGATGCGGGGGATGTCGTGCTGGTGGATTATCTTCCGGTCGGGGTGACCTACGCGGGGGCGTTTTGGTCCATCGATCCGAACTGGATGCCGGTCCCGCCGGACCCGGGATACGATCCGGATTATCATTCGTTCCAGTGGGACCTCGGGACGATTCCGTGGGGCGGGACCGGATGCGTGGAATTGACGGTTACCGTGAATCAACGGGCCGAGCCGGGGATGGTATTGGAGAACAAGGCCGTGATGACTTCGGGGAATCTGGGGACCTCGGAGGCGATTTGCGAGACAGAAATCGACTGTTGGAACACCGGCCCGGTACTATTCGTGGACCCGCGAGCCGCGGGCTACCGCAACGGAACCAGTTGGCGGGATGCGTATCCGGATTTGCAGAGCGCTCTGGCCCGCGCGGGGAGAGGGTGCGAATCGACGATTTGGATCGCCAAGGGGACTTACAGTCCGGGACACGAGGCGGGCGACAGCTTTCAGATTCCGGCGGGCGTATCGGTCTATGGGGGATTTGCGGGGAACGAAGACCCGGCGACCTTCGATCTTGCCCAGCGCAACCTGAAAGCGAATGCGACGATCCTGACCGGCCTGATTAGCGAAACCAAGCGCAATGAAACGGTCGTGACCATGGGGAATAATTCCCTGCTGGATGGGGTGTATGTAAAAGAAGGAAATTATCGAGGGGTATTGGGCCAAAATGTGGACTTCACCATAGAGAATTGCGTTATTGAAAACATTCAACGATCTGGAATCAATTGTGAAAACAGCAACACCACCATCAAATGGTGTATCATCCGAAATAATGGTAACGACGGTATTTTCCATGATGGAAGCAGCAAGATCCTTGTGGTTGATAATTGTCAGATAACGAAGAATGGACAAAATGGGATTTATGCATTCCAGGCAATTCCAACAATCCGCAACACCATTATTTCCGCTAACGGTTCTTCGGGTACAACCTATTATGGGATTTATCTGGACCATCCGTCGGGTACGGCAATCCTTAGGAACAATACGATTGTCTATCAAGAAAAAGAAGGGATACATACGATTGGAACCAACAATCCTTCGATTGAGAACTGCATTCTCTGGTATAATAATTCCGACGGAGAGCAACTTAAAGGGTATGAGGTTACGGGCTTTAGTTGCGTCTATGATCCGAATAATCCTCAGGGAAGCTCAACTCCGGATGGTAACGGCAATATCACCTGTGATCCGGGATTCGCGTATGGAAGGGATCCCAATAATTTCCACATTGCCGGGAATTCTCCCTGCAGGGATAAGGGAAATTCTTCGCTATCCTATACCGATCAATTGGACATGGATCGGGAGAATCGGGTAATGGGTACTCGTGCCGATATCGGGGCCGACGAGGTCGATCCGGATTGTGCCGATGAGAGCCATCCGCTGGACCGCAACGCCGATGGGCTGGTCAATCTGATCGAATTCGAAAAGTTTTCCCGTGCATGGTTAACGCATGATCCGAACGACCCGCAGATGCCGTCGGGGATTGACCCCAATGATTTTCGACATTGGAATCCGAGATGCGATCTGGATCAAGATTATGATGTGGATCTGGCCGACCTGCGGTTGTTCGCCGAGGACTGGTTATGGACCGCCTGCTGGCGATTGGATCTTCGAGAGGGTTTGCCCGGTGGAATGATGATGATGGCCATGGCCGTGCCGGGATCGGAGAGTATGACGGCAATCGCAAGCGAAGATAGTGCCATGAACCCATCTGCCAACCGGATGATTCAAGACCCGATAGTTGAAAAGGGCACAATCGCTTTGATCCTCCACGAGGTGAATCGTTCGATTGAGGCGGGGCATCCGAACCAGGAAGGCCTGATCGAAATGCGGGATTTCCTCGTCGAATGTGTTAAAGACATTGAAAAGAGCGTACGATTGCGAAAATCAGTGGAAAACAACAAGGATTTATTGTATAATCAATAATCATGGAAAGGGGTGACTCATGAAACGAACCATACTGATCCTTGTATTATCGATGACATCTATGACCATTGCAGGGTATGACTTTGTTGTTCAAGATGGCGATGTCTTTGGGTCGTTGACTCTCGATGAACATCAATCCGTGTTAATGACAGGGGGGGGGGGGATTTCACTTTCCTTGACGGAGCGGAGTACAGGAATAATCCAAAATACGTCTCCGTACAGTGAAGATCCTATCGGCGGAATTCGCGCTCTTACCTTAGCGGGTTATAGCCAATTGGATTTTTATGACGGAGATGTTTTCTATCTCGACCTTATGTCCGATAGTCAAGCGACTTTGTATGGCGGAAAGTTCCAGGAGATTCGTAGCACACAGACCTTATTTATCATCGGGAATGATCCGATAACGGGTGATCCGATATTCAACAGTCATATTGAAATGGTTTGTCGGGATTGGCTGTACAACGCGGACAATAAGCGATTAACCGGAACTTGGGGCGACTTCAGCAAATTCAATATTCAATTGGTGGATTATCACGGATACAGTCCTACTATCGACAATATCAGATTCACCATTATTCCTGAGCCGATGACGCTGGGTCTTTTCGGGCTTGGCGGGTTGATGCTTCGCCGTCGATAATATGATTCCTGGGCAATCCAGCGGTTCGGGGGCATCGAGCTGTTTGTGGGCGGGATTGGGCCGGACGGGCATCTGGCGTTCAACGAGCCGGGGTCGTCGCTGGCCAGTCGGACGCGCGTCAAGACGCTGAATGAATCGACGGTGATCGCCAACGCGCGATTTTTCGACGGGGATCTGAGCCGGGTGCCGCGAACGGCGCTGACGGTGGGCGTGGGGACGGTGATGGACGCGCGGCAGGTGATGATCCTGGCCAACGGGGCGGGCAAGGCGCGGGCGGTGGCGGCGGGGATCGAGGAAGGCATTAATCACATGTGGACGGTATCGTGCGTGCAGATGCATCCGCATGCGATATTCGTATGCGACGACGACGCCACGCTGGAGCTGAAGGTGGGGACGGTCCAGTATTTCAAGTCGATCGAGAAGGACAACCTCGATCCGGACAAGATGCTGATCGGATAGGGTAAAATCAAAGTCCCTATGCACCAGCGAAGGGATGAATGTTGATTGTTAGCTCCATTACGGCTGCGACGCGGCCGATCAGGATGGGTCGGGAGTTGTGGATTTCGGCGATCTGGTCGAACTGGCCGATCACTGGTTGAGATGCGTTACGGGATAAAATTCCACGAATCCAAAGGTGAGGGTGAGAAAACGGGATTTTCAGATTCCGATATTCGATTTTAACCCCCAACATAAAGTTGGGGGCTTTCAAGAACCCCTAAACACATTTGGGGCTTTTCGGTTTACTGCGTGATGTCGGGGGTGACGGGTTGCCACTCGACATTGGCGGCGCCGAGAAGCGTGCCGGTGGCGTAGGCGATATCGACGAGGGAGATTTCGTAGTTGACCAGTGCCGCAATTTCGGCGGATTGGGCGTCGGCGAAGGCGGTCTGGGCTTGGAAGACATCGGTGCTGGTACGGAGGCCCTGCTCGAACTGGCGAACCTCGGCCTCATAGAGTCGGCCTTCGAGGATGGCGGACTGGCGGGCGGCAAGGATCTGCTGCCAATTGGCTTCAAGATTGTCGAGTGCGGTGAGAACTTCCTGCTGAATGAGCTGTTTACGGGAATCTTGGCTGATGAGGCGCTGACGGCGGGTGAGGATGGCCTGACGGAGGGCGTTTTTTGCGGCCTCGTTGCCAAGGGGGACAACCAGGCGAGCGCCGAGCGCGTGGCTCTCGAAATTCTTATCGCTGAGCAGGTCCATTGCCCCGGCCCGGGTTGCGCCAACGCCGTTGATGTTATACGAATATTCCATTGTGACCAAGGGGAGGGTCTGGTTTTTCGCATAGTCGATGTTACTGGCATCCTGGGCGAGTTTGAGTTCCAGATCGAGCATCTCCCAACGGTTTTCCAATGCTCGTGCGATGGTGGGCTGGGGATTAAGGTCGTAGTGAACGGGATCGGGTTCGCTGGCGGGGATGGGGACTGTGACGCTGTCGATGGGCATGCCGGGCTTGTTGAGGAGCCGTTTGAATTCGCGCTGGCGGTCGCGGAGGGCGTTTTCGGCCGTGATGATGGCGGCCAGTTGACGGGCCACGCCGGCTTCGGCGCGGACGATCTCAACCTGGGCGGTCTGGCCGGCATTGACCATGCGCTTGGCGCGTTCGAGCTGTGCGAGGGCGAGGTCATGCTGCTGCTGGCGGACCTGGAGTTCACGGCGAGCGGCGTAAAGACGCCAGTAGGCACGATCGGCGGCGGCGATAACGCGGATGACCTCGAGCTTGGTGAGGTTGTCGGTGATCGCCTTGTTGTACTGGGCGATGCGGATGCTGTGATTGTTGACTCGGGGGCCGGCGTTGCGCAGGAGAGGTTGGCTGATCGAAAAAGTTGTCGTCTCATTGTAAGTCGGGTTGAATGCAGTGCTTGTGAAGTTGGTTTTGGAACGACTGTCGGCGAAATCGAGGGTGATCATGCCGCCGGTCTGGAGGGGCATCTGCACCCCGAGATCGACACTGGCGTTATCGTATTGGGAACCAGCGACATTCAAAAATGTCGCGGCGGGACGGTCGGTCTTGCCGTAGTTGAAGTTGGTAAAAAATGTGGCTTCAAACTTGGCCTGTTCGGCGCGGAGGGCGGCCTCGGAGATGACGGGGGCCATGAGCTGGGCCTGGAGGTCGAGATTGTTTTCCAGGGCCAGGGCTCGCGTCTGCTCCAGGGAGAAGGACATTTCTTTGGCCGCCTCTTCCGGGGTCGGGAGGGTGGCGGTTTCGCCCGGCCTGGCGGGCTGGGATTTGAAATCCTGGAGGTTCATCGGCTCGATCTGCTTGAGTTTTTCCCGTGGGATTTTCATTTCGTAGAAGGAATCCTGCTCGGCGATCTGTTCGCAGCCGAGAAGTCCCAGAAACGCCAAAGCAAGAACGCACACGGGAAATAAGGATATATTGGAGTTATTCATGTCGTAATGCCTCAATGGGATCAAGATTGGCGGCTTTGACTGCGGGGAACATGCCGAAGAACACCCCGACCAGGCCGGAAAAGCCGATGGAGACCAATACGGCCCAGAGGGGGATGAAGGCCTTGTCGAGGTTGGCCTTGGGGATTTTGGCGATGATGGAGGTCATAAACTGGCCCAGCCCCACACCGAGCAGGCCGCCGATACAGCACAGAACGACGGCCTCGACGAGAAACTGCGTGAGGATATCGGAGTTGCGGGCGCCGACGGCCTTGCGCAAGCCGATCTCGCGGGTGCGCTCGGAAACCGAGACGAGCATGATGTTCATGATGCCAATACCGCCGACCAGAAGCGAGATACCGACCACGCCTCCGGCGACCATGGTGAACCGCGCGGCGATGGTCTGAAAGGTCTTGATCCCGCTGGCGACGGTTTCGATGTTGAAGGTGTTGGGCAGGCCGGGCTTGAGGTTCCGTTTCTGGCGAAGGAAAAAGGTCAGCTCGGCCTTGGCCTCCTCGGAGACTTCGGGCGAACGGCTGGCGGCCATGACCTGGAACCAGCGTTCATTGTATCGATACAGGGTCTTAAATGGAATGAAGACTTCGTATTCTTCGCCGCGGCCGCCGCCTCCGAACATGGCGAAGCTGGGCTGTTTTTCGACGACGCCGACGACGCGGTAAGTGAAATCCCCGATGTTGAGGAAATCGCCCACGCAGTTTCGGTTCATTCGGAGTTTGTCCCGCAGACCGGGATCGACCAGGCAAACCATACGGCCCTGCATTTCATCCACGAGGGAGAAGGTTCCGCCCTCGATGGGTTTGCGGGATTCGATTTCGTGCCAGGCGGTCTCGATGCCATAGACGCGGACGCTTTCGAGGGATTGATCCTGATAGCGGACGGAATTGTTGGTCATGGTAATTTTGGTGAAGCACTTGACCGAGGGACAATGGTCCAGCAGGCCTTCGAACTGATCGGGCTGAAAGCGGATGACCTGCCAGGAGGCGCGCTTCATCGGGCCGGTTTCGGGCCAGGTGGGCCAACAGAAGATCTTGTTGGTGCCGAAGGTCTGGACATCCTGCATGATCTTGGCCTTGAGGCCGCTGAGGGCGGCGATGACGGCGGTGACGGAGGCGACGCCGATGATGATGCCGAGGGTGGTCAGGACCGAGCGGGTTTTGTTGGCCCAGATCTGGGCCATGGCCAGTCGGATGCTTTGGGCGACTAACTGGAGGAATAAGAGCGGAAAAAGCAGGAGTTGTTTCATCGGGCGGCCTCCGGATGCAGTTGTTTCCAGGCGGCATCCTGTTCGGTCGGAAGGTCGCTGATGATGCGGCCGTCCTTCATGCGGATGATTCGTTTGGCGTGGCAGGCGACATCCATTTCGTGGGTGACCATGATGATGGTCTGGCCTTCGGTGTGCAGATTGCGGAACAGGCCGAGGATTTCTTCGCTGGTCTTGCTGTCGAGGTTGCCGGTGGGTTCGTCGGCCAAGAGGATGCTGGGATTGGAGATCAGGGCGCGGGCGACGGCGACGCGCTGTTTTTCGCCGCCGGAGAGCTGATTGGGCCGGTGGGTCATGCGTTCGGTTAATCCCACGCGATCGAGGGCGTGACAGGCCTTGTCGCGGCGGGTCCAGACGGGATGGCGGGAATAGAGCAGGGGCAACTCGACATTTTTCAGGGCCGACAATCGCGGCAACAATTCGAAGGACTGAAAGACAAAACCGATTTTTTCGTTGCGGATCTGGGCCAAACTGGCGTTGGACAGTTTGGTGGTGTCCTGGCCGTCGAGTTCATAGACGCCGCCGGTGGCGCGGTCCAGGCAGCCGAGGAGATTCATCAGGGTACTTTTGCCCGAGCCGCTGGCGCCCATGATGGCGACATATTCGTTGCGTCGGATTTCCAGGTCCACGCCGTCCAGGGCGCGGATGGTTTCGGCGCCGACGGCGTAGTATCGGCGGATGTCGCGGAGTCGGATGGTAACCGAGTCGTTTGTCACGATTTCGTCTCCGCCTTCATGGGCTTGGAGGATTCGGCGGCTTTGTCTTTCTTTTGCTTTTCCTTCTTTTCTTTCTCCTTTTTTTCCTTTTCGACCTCGCGTTCGTCGCGAACCTTCTGGTCGTGCTTGAGGGTTTCGAGGATTTTGTAGGGACCGACGACGATCTTGTCGCCTTCGGTCAGGCCGGACTTGATGATGATGTGGGTCATGTCGCCGGGGCCGATGGTAACGGGAGTGACGACGGTCTTGCCGTCGATGATGCGATAGACGACCATGGCGTCGGTTTTGTTGGTATCGACATTCGGATTGTTCTCGCGGATGGCCAGCGGCAGGTCATCGACCTTACGGCCAAGGACGGCTTGGCTGGGGACCTTGATGATGTTGGTGTGCTTCTCAGTGAAGATGTCCACATCGGCCGTCAGGCCGGAGTACAGTTTTTTGACATCGCCCTGCATGAGGATTTCGGTGCGGTAGTACTTGGCTCCCGTCACGGCCGAATCGTTGGTCAGGGCGATCTTTTCGACAACGCCCTTGAACTTTTCGTCCCAGAAGGCCTTGACGCGGATCTCGGCTTCCTGGCCGAGCCGCACCTTGCCGATGTCCGATTCGTCGATCTGGGCGACCAGCAGCATTTTCGACAGATCCGCGACGACCATGATGATGGTGCCGGGGTTGTTCATGGTTCCGGTCATGACGACCTCGCCGACCTTGGCGTTGGTGCGCGTGATTGTGCCGTCCAGAGGCGAGGTGATGGTGGTATAACCGACGGCCTCCCGGGCTTCTTCAATCTCGGCGGCCGTGCTTTCCAAGTTGTGTTCGGCGACGACCAGGCCCTTTTCGAGGGCGATGATATTCTGCTCGGAGGAGGTGACTTGCGCGGTTAGTTCATCGAGCTTCTGCTGGGCCAGATCGAACACGCTCTGGCTGATGTCCTTGCTGGCCAGAAGCTGCTTTTGCCGCTGGAAATCCCGCTGGGCCTGGGCAAAAGTCGCTCGCGTACCTTCAAGCTGGGCTTTCTGGGCGGCGATCTGGGTCTTGGAGACTTCGATGGAGGCCTGCTGGGCTTTGTAGCGGGCCTGGGTGGAACGAAGGCGGCTTTCGAGGTCCTTGGAGTCCAGACGGATCAGGACTGACGGCGGGATCGGCGGATTGGCGTTGGGGTTGCCGGCGGTGACGGTGCTGCCTTCTTCGTAGGGCAGTTCGATGATCCGGGCGGAGACTTTAGCGCTGATGTTGACCTTGGTTTTGGGTTCGATTGCGCCGGGGGCGGTGATGTATTCGGTCAAGTCTCCGAGCTTGACCTCCTCGATCCGGACAGGGGTGGCCTCGTCCTTCTTGGTCGCCTTCTGGATCAATTTTTTGGCGATCACCGATCCGATCAGCGTCAAAACGATGGTCGCCACAATGGTTGTCTTCCAGTATTTTCGCACGCCCATTCCTTTCCAGTACGCCGATCTGTCGATTTTCCGCCGGTTGCCCCGTCCCCGGACGACGAAACGAGAAAACGATCATACAATCCAACGGGGGGCGACGCAAGCTCTATCCTACAGACGCGCGAAAGGACGAATCATTACTTGAAAAATGGTTTTGTGAAGAGAAAGACCTATTGCGGCCGGCGGTTGGTTGATGTCGCTTACATGTATTTCGAATCGTTATCGTCTACAAGATGCTTGCGAAAACCCATGCGGTGGGTGTATCACCATGCTCCTCCCCGCGCCGTCAGGAGTGCGGTTCACCGACAAGTATTCTTACCGTTGGACGCACGCCAATACCGCTGCGGGATACGCCCCAACCGCCGGTGAGCCAACACAGGGTCTTTCAGTCGCCTGTTATTCCCGATACCGGATCAAGGTTGTGGATCGGAGTCGCGTTGGTCGTTGAGGACTCCGTGAGCGCGATCGAGAATTCCGCGGGCGAATCGTTCGGCCTCGGAGGGGTTCTGTTCGCGGGCCAGCGTGACGATGTTTTTGACGACGCAGTGGAGGAGTTTGTTGACGACGCTTCGGACCGAGGCCTCCATCTGATCGCGGCAGGAGGCGTCGCGGCGCGGGCCGCTGAAGAATTTGCGGAGTTCGGCGTCGCGGATTTGGTCGAAGGCCTGTTGGATTTCCCCCAGCAGGGGCCCGACACGGCGAACCTCGAACCAGTCCATGAATTCGGCCTGGTGGCGACAGAGGATCTCGACGGCCTGCTCGAGATCGCCCTCGCGAAACCGGACATTGTCTTCGATGACTTTGCCGAGGTCGTCGATTCCATACACATACAGGTTGTCCACCTCGTGAATCGCCGGGTCGAAACTTCGCGGCACGGCCAGGTCCAGAACCAGCAAGGGTTTGTTTTTTCGACGGCCCATCAGGGATTTGATGTCCTTTTTGGTGAACAGATATCCGTCCTGCGCGGTGGCGGCCCCGACGACGATGCCGCTATCGACGATCTGGCCTTCGAGCTGTTCCCACGGTACCGAGCGGATCGCGTGCTGTTCGGCGATCTGACAGGCGCGATGACGGCCGCGGTTGACGACGGTCAAATGGTCGCACTTGAGATGCCGGAAATGTTCGATCAGCAATTCGCCCATTTGTCCGGCCCCGATGACGGTGATTGGGACATGGCGGATATCGGTGAACAGTTGACGGGCCAGATCCACGGCGACTCCCGCGACGCTGACGCGACGGGTGGCGATGGAAGTGGCGCTGAAGATCTCCTTGGAAACATGGAACGCGACATGGAAGAGGTGGTTGAGGATCTTGCCGGTGGAGCCGCACTCGCAAGCCCGTTTGTATCCATCCTTAACCTGGGCGAGAATCTGGCTTTCGCCGATGACCATGCTGTCCAGACTCGAGGCGACGGTGAACAGATGTCGGACCGCGTCTTCCTGAAGCTTATGATAGAGATAGGGGCGGACCGTGGCGGGATCGACATTCCGGAATTGAGCCAGACGCTCGGTCAGGGTCTCCGGATCCGGACTGGCGCCGATCGGAACGGCGGCGTAACATTCCACCCGGTTGCAGGTGGACAGCAGGACAAATTCGCCCGAGGGAAATTCGGTCTTGAGCGCCAGAAGGGCGTTGGACGAGGATTGCGCGTCGAAAGCGAGTTGTTCGCGAATCGCAACGCCGGCGGTTTTGTGATTGATCCCGATCAGGAAGATCCGCATGGCGGTCAGCCCTCCACGCGAGTCGGAACCGGAGTTCGATGGAAATCATGGCCGGATTTACAGAGGAGAGTGCTACCGATGAACGCAAAAACGATGAAAAAGCAGACAATCAGGGTCATGCGCGCCAGGGCTCTTCCACGAACCGCTAAACCGTATTTCAACAGCAAAGTCGCCAGCAGGATCAGCCAGGCCAGCAGGATCATCACAATCTTGGAATCGGTCAGCGAGTCATGGGCGGTCCTGTTCAGGGAGCTTGACTTGACAATCGCCAGGACGATTCCGGTGGCCAGGCCCAGGGACAACGCGACAAAGCTGAACTGCATGCCGAGCAAATTCAGGGATTCCAGTTTCTCCAGACTCGGCATTTTTCCAAAGAGCACGGAAAAGCGTTTGTCTTTGAGTCGCCGGGTGCTGTGCAGGAACAACAGCGCGGCCACCGCCGAAAAGACGATCATGGTTCCGGCGACCACCATCGACAGGGAGTGGACGATAATCCAGGGGGTTTGGGCCTCGGGCTGGAGGGTGATAGCGGGTCTGGCGACGGTTGCGGCCAGCAGGACCAGAATCCCCATACACCAAGTCATCGCGGAGGCAAACCATGTGTGGCGAAGAAACGCTCCCGACAATAAAAAGGTAATCCCGAGCAAAATGACCAGGAACATCATGGATTCGAAGACTCCGGTCAACGGAAAGGCACGGATAGAGATGCCGCGGAAGACCAGCAGGACCGCTGCCAGCCCAATCATCAATGCCACAACGGCGGTCAGAGAGCGGCGAATCCGGGTCGGATCCCCCGTGAGCAGTAGATACCCCAAGATCGCCGAACCAACCGCGGCGATTGAGATTCCGGCAAACACAAGCCCTTCCGGTACGGGTAATTGAATCATGGACCAAACCTTTGACGGATTACGAATGCCGTATTTATGACTCGGGCTGTATGGCTATTCTGTCAGATTTCCGGATTCGAACTTCAACATTATTAAGAAGACACAATTGTTATCTGGCAAAGGATATTATCTCAATGTCTGATAGATAAGCAACGGTTTTTGCGGAGAATATGAAAAGGGGCGGGATTCTCCACGAAAATCAGAACAGCATGATTGGACGATGGACGATAAGAGGTTGACGGTCTGGGGTTGATTCCAGGACCGATAATCCATATAATGGCGCAAGGGAAAATGAATAACGACAATCATTTGATGAACGGGATCCGCGGATGAGACAGGGTAAGGGCAGTGTTATTGTTTTGTTGTTAATCTTTGCTCTGGCGTCTCCGGTTCATTCGGGCCTTGTTCATCGATACAGTTTTGATGGGAACGCCAACGATTCCATCGGTTCGGCGAATGGAACCCTCGTCAATAATACCGGAGCGGCGGCCTTTTCCGGGGGGAAGCTGGACCTGCAAAATCCCAATACGCCGAATTCGTCGGCGGGAAATATCAATTATGTCGATCTGCCCAATGGTATCCTTTCGTCTCTCGGCGAAAACGCCACGATAGAAGCGTGGGTGACCTGGAAGGGTCCGATCAATAGCTGGCAGCGAATTTTTGATTTCGGGACCGGGGATTCCGGCGAAGGGTATTCCTCCGGCGGGAGTAATTCAACCTACATCTTTATGACTCCCTACAGCGGTAGCGGAACCTATCGGGCAGGATACCGTCGAGGAGCCGAACTGGGAGCGGTCGAAGAGCGGATTATCGATGGTCCGGGGGCGCTGACGATCGGATCCGAAGTGCATGTCGCGTTGGTGTGGGATTGGAACAACCAGCAGACACGACTGTATTGCAACGGGCAACGACTCAGCACCGGACAGCCGCATTTCAACCTTTCGGATCTGCCGGATGTAAACAACTGGCTGGGACGGTCGCAATGGGCCGACCCGACATTCAACGGGATATACAATGAATTTCGGATCTATGATATTGCATTGGATGACGCTCGGATCCAGCAATCGTATCTGTCGGGGCCCGATTCGCCGCTGACGACTCTTGTCGATCTGCCATCCGATCCGATCCCGGCCAACGGATCGACGAATGTCAGGCCCGACGCGACGCTTTCGTGGCAATCCTCGGATTCGCCGCTGATCACCGGCCACCAGGTTTATCTGGGTACGGATAAAACGGCCGTTCAAAATGCGACCGTCGGTACGCTGGGGGTTTATCGCGGGACGCTGGCTCCCGGCGTTCGGAGTTATTCTCCCGGACCGCTGGAAATGCGGACAAGGTATTACTGGAAAATTGTCGAGACGACCGGCGATGGCGGAACCTTTTCCAGTGCGGTGTGGACTTTTCAGACCCTCGATCTTTTGCCGGTGAATGTGTATCCGGCCGATCGGGCGGGTAACATCTCGGCTACCCAGGCGGTGACTCTGGAATGGAACACCCCCAGCCCGGCGGGGGGATACAATGTGTATTTCGGGACACATCCCCAGCAACTCGCGGCCCGGGCCCTGTCGTTGCAGATTTCGGCGTATGTGATTTCCTCGCTGCAGCCGCAGACGACCTACTATTGGCGGATCGATTCGATCATTCCTCAGTCGTCGGCGGTGGTCACGGGACCGGTCTGGTCGTTTAGCACCATTGAACAAGCGATCGCGTGTTTGCCCGGGGATCTGGACGGCAACTGTACCGTGGATCTGACGGATCTGTTTTTGTTCACGCAAAAATGGCTTCGACCCGTCGATTGTGCGGGATTTGATTGTGCCGATATCCAGCGGGACGGACGCGTGAATCTTCAGGATTTTGCGGTCCTGGGGGAGCATTGGAATAGGACGCGCAATCCGCTGGTCGTGATCAACGAGATTCACTATCACCCGGACAAGAATACCGAACCGGTGGAGTTCATCGAGCTGTACAACGCCGGCGGCGGGGAGGTGGATCTGTCGGGATGGAGGATCCAGAACGGAGTCGAGTTTCTGTTTCCGCAGGCAAGCCGTCTTCCGGGCGGCGGTTTTTGCGTCATAGCCGAAAATGCGGCCGCGTTTCAATCCAAATTCGGATTCGCTCCGGCCGGCGTTTTTTCGGGGACGCTCCGGAATGAAGGCGAGACCCTTACGCTCCGGAATTCGCGGGGCGACAAAATCGACGAAGTGAACTACGGCCATGAGTTTCCGTGGTCCATCGCGGCCGATGGCGAAGGGGCTTCGCTGGAGTTGATCCACCCGCTCTTGGATAACGATCTGGCCGGAAGCTGGCGGCCTTCGGGATATCGGCAGGACGCCGATCCCGATTCGGCGTTCGGTCCTCCGACCCCCGGCCGGGAAAACAGTTGTCGCAATGTTCAGATCCCGCCGCAGATTCGTCAGGTCGGCCATGAAGCCCTCGGCGCCTCGGCGACTCAGGATATTCGCCAGCCGACTTCGAATCAGGAAATCCGGATTTCCGCCAAAGTGACCGATCCGGACGGTGTCCTGGCCGTCACGGTTCACTATCAGGTTGTTTCGCCGGGGAACTATATTCCGGCACGATTGCCGTTAACGACGGCGGAATTGATGGCCAATCCGTTTCAGCCAAGGTCGAAAAATCCGGCCTTTGAAGATCCCGCCAACTGGATTTCGCTGCCGATGAAGGATGACGGGGCCTGGCCGGATGTTGCGGCCGGCGACGGAATCTATACGGCCGTTGTTCCTTGTCAGATCAACCGAACGCTGTTGCGATATCGAATCTCGGCCGAAGATGCGGCCGGCAATGCGATTCGCGTCCCCTATGCCGACGATCCCTCGCTGAACTTTGCCTGTTATATCTACAATGGCGTGCCCGATTATGTCGCGTCGAAAGATTCGGTTCATCCCGAAGGTCCGGGACATGTCTATCCGGCTTCGGTCCTGACGACCTTGCCGGTCTATTCGCTGATCACGCGGGACAGCGACATTACCGAATGCATGGCTTATGCGGGTCAGTATCAGATTCCCCACGATGGCAGTCTGTACAATGAATCCGCACGACGAGCGGAGAATTGGGAAGGGGCCTTCGTGTATGAAGGCAAGGTCTATGACCATATACGCTATCGGCTGCGGGGAGGCAACGGGCGATATTATGCCGGCAAACGGGCCATGACATTTCAATTCAATCGTGGCAACTACTTTGAGGCGCGCGATCTTTTCGGCGATCGTTTCCCTCGAAAGTGGAACTCTCTGGTGGTTGGAAAGCTCCGCGGCAATCACCAGATGGGACGCTACGGGCTCAACGAAGTTCTGAATATGCGGCTGTGGAATCTCTACGGCGTTCCCGCGCCGGAGTTCTACTGGTTCCATTTCCGCGTCGTCGATGGAATCGACGAGGCCCCCGCCACCGTCAACGGCCAGTATGAGGGGGATTTCTGGGGGATGTTCATGGGCATGGAGGATTATGACGGCGGATTTCTTGAACATCAGGACCTGGACAAGGGTAACCTGTATAAGTTGTCGTCCCGGACTTGGGACGGCTGGCGAATGCTTCGCTACCAGGGTCCCGAAGCGCTGGAGGTGATCGACAATATTCCCCCGGCGGATTTCGAGAATATCCGATGGAATTTGAACACCGGTGCGACGGCGGAATTCATTACAAAATACCTGGAATGCCCGGAATGGTACCGGTACCATTCCGTGGCCGAGGCGATCCGCCACTACGATGTGTTTTCCGGCGGGGATCGCGGATCGGAAAACCTCAAGAACATGTCGTGGTATTTTGCTCCGCCCTATTCGACCGGCAATCCCTACGGCAAGCTGTGGTTCATGCCGTTTGACACCGATGATACCTGGGGCCCGTACTGGAATTACGGTGTGGATCACGCCAAGGCGGCCGTTTTTGAGGTCAATCACTATAACCAGTCGGTGGTCAATCCGCTCAGTCCGGCCAAGTTGCCCTTGCGGATTGACTATCGCAACACGATGCGACAGTTCCGCGATCTGCACTGGCAGCCGGAAGTGATCAACGGGATGATCGATGAACTGGCCAAAGTCATCGAGGGATTCATTCCGGCCGAGCGAGACCGTTGGCGATTGGATTCCAACACCGCGGCCCGCCATGACGACGGGACGCTCGAGGCCTGCGTTGCGGATATGAAGCGATTTGCCTGGCAGGGGGGCAGCGACTGGCCCGGCAACGGCGTGAATTCCTGGCCCGGATCCGGCGCGAACCTGGACAATCTCAGTGGGGCCGAAGGCGATTCGACGAGCATTCCGAATACCCCCACGATTCAATACTCCGGAACGGCCGGGTATCCGAGCAATCAATTGAAATTTACGACCAGCGCCTTCAGCGATCCGCAGGGAAATAATACCTTTGCCGCCATCGAATGGCGGATCGGCGAGTACGAACCGTATGTCCCGCCCGGAGGAGATGTGCAGCCGACGGAAGTCGTCTGGATCGACAAGGGGCAGACCTGGCGATATTTCAAGGGCACACGAGAACCGTCCGCCGAGATCGGCGCCTGGCGAGAGGCGAATTTTAACGATACGCCCGGAGAAACGGATTGGCTGGAGGGGGCGGGCCCGATTGGGTACGATCCGGCCGTTAGCTTGGGAACTCGGCTGTCGGGTGTTCGACTGTGCACAATGTATTTTCGAGGGACATTCGAGGTGACGGCTTCCGAGCTGGCCGCGATCAAGACTCTGCGGTTTGAAACCCTTTACGATGACGGCTTTCGGGTCTGGATTAACGGCAAGCCGGTCCTTGGCGGCAATGTGCCGGATTCGGAGATTCCCTATAATGGGGATCTGAAAAATTACGCCGGATTCACCTACCGCGAGAACAACAGCTATCAAATCGACTCGGTTTCCAACGCTCAACATTACCTCACGGTTGGGACCAATATCATCGCCGTGCAAATCGTCAATTACGATTACACCAGCAGCAGCGACCTGTTCCTTGATCTCAAGCTGGTGGGAATGTCGGATCAGTCCCTTCCAATTTCCACATACAAGATCAAAAAGCGCAAGTTCGAAATCGAGCCGGTCTGGCAAAGCGGTGAGTGGACGACCTTCAGCGATACCGTCCAGGTCCCGCCCTATGCGTTGCGGTCCGGACGGACCTATCGGGCCCGTTGCCGGATGAAAGACGCCACCGGACGATGGTCACACTGGTCGGCGCCGCTGGAGTTCACGACCACCGATCCCATTGCGACCGGGGTTTTGGAGGATCTGCGACTGACCGAGCTGATGTACAATCCCACCCGCCCGGCGGGCAGTTCCTTCGATGAAGACGATTTCGAATTCGTGGAATTCAAGAATATTGGCGAAGAAACGCTGGACCTCTCCACCGTTCGGATTACCGACGGCATCACCTTTGATTTTGGGTCGACCGCCAGCCGGTTCAAAACCCTGGCTCCCGGCGAATTCGTTCTGGTCGTTCGTAACGAGACGGCCTTTGCGAGCCGATATGGAACGGCGTTGTTATCCCGTGTGGCCGGCCAATACGGCGGTGGATTGAACAACAACGGCGAGTTGATCCGAGTTGCGGACGACTGGTACGGCACGGTTGTGACCTGTACCTACTCCGACGGCTGGGGCTGGTCCAAGGCCGCCGACGGCGGCGGTCATTCGCTGGTGCCGCTGGAGGCCTCCTATGCTCGCCAGCATCTCGGTTCGCTCAACTATGGAGCGATGTGGCGGGCCAGCGCCTTTCTTTCCGGTTCGCCGGGACAGGATGATCCCGAGCCGCCCGTTTCGATTGTGATCAACGAGATCCGCGCCCACACGGATTTCAGCGATCCGCGGTATTCTGGTTATGATTCCAACGATTGGATCGAGCTGTTCAATCCCACAGCCGCCGCCGTGGGTTTCGACGACTGGTATATCAGCGACGATATCTCCAATCTGAAAAAGTGGCACATCCAGGCCCCAACGCTGAATCCGGGACAGTGGATCAGTTTTGATGAGATTCACGATTTTCATGCGTCCCTGACTTCGGGATTCGGACTGGATAAGGCCGGGGAGCTGGTTGCGCTCTCCTACCTGCCCGGCAACGGTCAGGACCGCGTGGTCGATTGCATCCGGTTTAAGGGGCAGGAAAACGAAACCTTTCCGGCAAGCGGACAGTTTGTCTCCCTGGGTCGATACCCCGATGCCGGACCGCGATGGTTTGCCATGGAAGCCGGCCGCGATGCGGCCAATTTGCCCCCTCTCAATCATGTGATGATCCGCGAGTTTCATTATCATCCGCGGCAAGCCAACGACAAAGAGTATATCGAAATCTACAATCCGCTTCCGCAGACGGTGTCCCTGACGGCCGAAGGGGGTCACTGGCGACTGGATGGACAGGTTGATTATGTCTTTCCGGAAGGGACCAGCATCCCTTCTCTTCAACGGATTCTCGTGGTCGGGTTCGATCCGTCGGTACCGGGCGATCTGGCGCTTTTCCAGACTCGATACGCTTCCGGTCCGCTGACGCCCGGCGTAAATATCTTCGGCCCGTGGGATGGTGATATCGCCAATGATACCGGCCGGATCGCACTCGAAAAGCCCCTGGCCCCGGATCTGCCCGATACCGACATTCCCTGGGTTGTGGTTGATGAAGTCCTTTACTACGATGATTTCCCTTGGCCTGCCGACGCCGACGGCCAGGGCAAAGCCCTGCGGAGGATCACGCTCGATCCGGCGGTATCCTCCAGCGATCCGGCCGCCTGGCAGGCCGTGGACCCGTTACACTGACGGCTCTGTGGAGGGCCGCACTCCGTTGCGGCCGTTCATTATTCGGACTCGACGGAGCGAGTCCGTCCATCCTGGGGCCTTTTTCGGTATCGTCAGTCTTCCAGGGGGCGCACCCAGATATTCCGAAAGCGGACCGGATTGGAGTGATCCTGAAGCTGGATCGGCATCTTATCCGGATGCGGCCGGAAGTCCGAAACCGCGTGCGGTCCATTCCATTGCGTTCCGCCGGTCAGTTCGACATGGTCCTGTACAAGCACCCCGTTATGGAGAACGGTAAAGGTGGGCTTGCGGACCACTTCTTTCCCCTTGAAAATCGGACGGTGAAAGATGATATCGTAGCTTTGCCACTCGCCCGGTTTTCGGCAGGCGTTGACCAGCGGAACCGACCGGCCGTACAGCGCCGCGCACTGGCCGTCGGGATAGGTCTTGTTCTCATAGGAATCCAGAACTTGCACTTCGTAGTCCATCAGAAATACGCCGCTGTTGCCGCGGCCCTGGCTGCTGCCGGAAACCGTCGATGGCGTGGCGAATTCGACATGCAACTGGCAGGAACCGAAGGTTTCTTTGGATTGGAGCATACCGGCCCCCTTGACGGTTTCCATGTACCCGTCGCCGAGAGTCCACTTGGCCGGCTGGCCGTTTGCATGTTGCCAATGGCTCAGATCCTTTCCGTCAAACAAGACAATCGCGTCGGAAGGGGCCGTGCCGACTTCGGTCTGGGTACTGCAGGTGCCCGGCGTGATGACCTTCGGGGCCGGACGGTCTTCGTCGTGGACTCGCCATCGCCCGCTTGGCGTATCGACATACTGAATGAGCTGGCCGTCAGCGGTCTTGGTCGGCTCGGCCTTCTTGGCTTCCGGAACGGAAGGGACCGTACCGACTTTGGGGGGCTCCTTTTTCGCTTGTGAAGCGCAACCGACGACAACCATCATTCCACAGATCAGCAACCCATACAGAATCGTTTTCATTGTATTCAACCTTTCCTCTCAAATGTGCGGACCGTTTATATTCCACGATACGATTCGCAAACGATTGTACTGTGTGATGGAAAATCCCGCAAGTTCTGAAAATCAGTTCTGAAAATCCGGCTTGACCGAAATCCCATATCCGGTCAAGATAGAAAAGGGACGGGAGAGGGGTCGCTCAAGAGCAGATCAAACATGAAGCGTACTACGGTTCTGGTGGTTGGATGGATAGTGATTTTAGTTTCCGCGGCTTGTGCGTACGAAGACAATTTCGGCGTCGAAGCCGTTGGTGGCGGATTCATTCGGGGCGATGTCATCGGCAATTTGTATATGCACCCAAACCCGGCCGAAGACCCTCGTGTGCGCGTGTCAAAAACAATCGCAAGAGGCCGGACACTCGCGTCCGGCCCCTCGCTTTCTACCCCTCACTTGAATGTTTAGGAGACCTGTCAGGTGGACTACGCCGCTCTGATCAGGTGGGTGACCATACGATCCAATATGCGGTGAACGATCCGACCGGGGTATCCGGCCCGGTACTTTCTCGGCCCCAAAAATGGTCGTTGTAGTTGCTGACCCCGTTGGGTCCGATCACGCCCATTACGGCCGTGTAAATCAATTGACCGGGATCCCAGGTTGCCGGCTAGATCTCAATCCCCGTCTCCATCCGGACGAGGTGGTCATTACAATCGTCAACCATACTGTACAACAATCCCCTCCAAATGAAAAAAAGGTATCGAATAACTAAAATATGTTCCGTTGCGACAATTTGCTCTCACGCATGGTTCTGCCTCGGATTCTGAATGTTTTGATCCATAGAAACAACCGACTCTCTACGAAGGGGATGAAGGCAGGTTCTGACGACTTTGATGAAAATCTGGTTCAGGCCGAGAAAACCATCGAATTGTCCGGGTAATTCACAGGTCATAGTATCCGGAAGAATACCGATAAAGACCCTATCCGATCCCGATGCAACCGATATGAACCGGGGTCAGCGATGATGATCAGGCCGATTCCGGGCGCACTTCGATCGGCGTATTCCGAGGGGTATCGAACAACTGGACGATGAGCATGCCGGCCAGCATCAAGGCGCAGCCGAGGATATTCCGGACGGTAAGATGCTCATGCAGCACGATCCAACCGGCCAGAGCCGCGAACACCGTTTCCATGCTCATAATAATTGCGGCCGGCGCGGCGGGGCAGGTTCGCTGGCCGTAAATCTGGATCGAAAAGGCCACGCCCGCCGACAAAATCCCGCCATACAAGATGGGAATGATTCCTCCGACGATCCCCGAAATCGTGATCGTTTCCGTTGCCGCCGCTCCGACGAAACTGCACGCTGAACAGACGAACAACTGGATCATCGCCAGCGAAAAGACTTCGACTCGTCGGGCAAAATGTCCCACCAGCAGCACATGAATCGCCCAGAAAAAGGTCCCCGTCAGAACAGATCCGTCTCCGCGATCGATTCTGACTGCGTCGGTGATGCACAGAAAGTACAAACCCGCCAGGGCCAGTGCCGCGCCGATCCAGATGCTCAGAGAGATTCGATGTCCGAGGAATAGGCCGATGATGGGGATCAGGACGACATACAGACCGGTGATGAACCCGCCTTTGCCGGCGGTGGTCCAGACAAGCCCCATCTGCTGGAATGTGGCCCCGGCAAACAGGGCCAGTCCGACCCACAGCCCCGCCACCGCAAGGTTCTTGCGCACCGCAGGGTCCGGGTTCGAGGGTCGATTGCGAGTCCGGAGGATCTGAAAGGCCAGCAAGGACAGACCGCCGAGGCCGAAGCGACAGCCATTATAAGTCAGCGGTCCAAGGTGTTCCATGCCTGTCCGCTGGGCGACGAAGGTTGTCCCCCAGATGAATGCCGCCAGCAGCAGGAGCAATTCGCTGGTCAGAGTTCGGGTTTGGATTTTCATCGCACCGAAATATCCAGAATCAACGAAGGAGGACCGATTCGATTTGTGCCGTCAGGTCCGCCTGGTCGCAGGGATCCAGGCGAAACGAGGTGATCTTGCCTCTCCAGCGGGGATGCGAGCCCAGATCCAGACGAAGGAGATGCCATTGTCCGTCGATGGGAACCGGGGCGCCAACGCTGGCGGCCTCGGAGATTGCCGCGGCATTCTGTGACCAGAACAATTGCAGACCGGCCGGAGAGGTTGCGACCGGCGACAAACGGATCCGAATCTCGGCGGTATGGAAATCCGAAGCGCGGATATCTTGAAGCGAAACGATCAATGCCGGATCCGGCGATGTCGTGCGAAAGGTTATCATGCCATCCTTACAGCGGATATCGGAGATCCCCATCATCGCCTGCCATCCGCCGAATCCGTCGTCGAAAGTCCACTCGCTTGTCCGTGGCCGTTTCGGATAATCATACGGACCCCGGCCGACATCCGAAAGGGAAACATTCTGCGGCCAACTGGATTCCGGACTTTCGGCAAAGACCCGCCGCACGGCCTCCAGCATCGAAAATCCAAACTCGGTACAGGGTTCGATGTAACTTCCTTCGCCCCATTCGTTGACCGGGCCCAAAATCACGAACGGTTTTTTGTGTTCGGCGGCGAAGGACTTTGCCTGGCGTAACAGGGCTTCGAATCGCTCCGGTGTTCGTCCCTCAATCGTCATCGCCTTGTCGCCGTGCCATGGCCGACTGTCCCAGCCGGTATCGACCAGCGGAAAGTAGGTCAACGAACCGGCGGCCTTGTCCTTGTCGGCCCACGCGGTCGGGCTTTCGGCAACGACCCTTTCATACGAATTCCTGGCGCCCGGCCGTCCGTCAATCGTGCGTCCCCATTCGTGATAGGTCGTGATGCCGATAAAGCCCTCGTCTGTGGCCGAGGCGACATTGCCGCCGGAAAGATCATTCATCGCGACAAATGCGATGCCCTTGTAGCCGGCCGCGATGGCCAGTTTCTGCGACGCGACCAGCGCCGCTTTGACCGCGTCCGAACCGCCCAGATCGCTTCGCAGACCCGCCAGATTCCATAAAAATAACACCGGTTTGTCGTTAATCCGATAGTACCCCGGCAGGGGGAAGTACTGCTCGATCCAGTGCCGCGTTACGGCCAGCCAGTCTTCCGTCGAATGCGTGTTCGGCGGATTGTGGTTGGCCCACATGATCGCCACCTTGAGTTGGTCGCGGTAACGGGCCTTGCGGTAGGCCTGGAACCAGTGGGTCAGGTGCTGGTTGCCCTGAACCCAGTACCAATCGACGAGAAAACCGCCGATCCCGTTTTCAACGGCCCATTTGATCTGCCAATCGACGCACTCCGGATTGGATTCGTCGTAATACCCCAGCAACGGCTTGCGGATCGGGGCCGTGTTGCGGATACAATCCCATTTTCCGTCGCTGTCCCAGCCGGGGAAATAGAAGGCCAGCACATCGATACTGGTCTTCACCGGCCGCGGTACGGGCACATAATCGCTGTTCACGATCGGCACGGGAGGCGTAAACGAAAGATCCACGGTCTTGGGTTCCGGCAGGATGCCTTTACCGCTGAACGAAACGCGGACCGGATACCGCCCCGGCTTGTCCGCTCGTACCGCCCAGACAAAATCCGCGACTTCGTTATGTGCCAACCCGGCGTGACTCAGCAGCGGCGGCGAAGTGATGATCGACATGCCTACCGGCGTCTGCAAATCGATCGAGCGAATCCCTTGCATAGCCCCTCCCCGATTGATGACCTGCAGCAACAGTCCGCAATCCCGCCCGGCGCGATTGACTGCGTCGGCAAATCCAAAATACCGAATCGCGATCTCGCCGACTCCCGCCGGCTTATTGCCCAAGCGAAATGCGAATAACTTCAGGTTTCCTTCTTCTGGCAGACGAAGACCCAACGCGACAATCTTCCCTTTCCACCCGGGCACGCCTTCCATTTGCAGGTTGTACGAACGCATTTTCCCGTCACCGATGAGATCGAACGATTCGGTCTGTAATCCGGGGATTGATTCGCCTGCCCACAGCAGGTCCGCCTTACCGGCCGCATCACTCGATAAGTCCAGCGTTACCCAACCCTGGTCGGCCGTATCGATTGCCAGTGGTGGCGCAAATCGCTCCGCAATCCTCGGATAGATCCGCATCGCCTCCAGGTCGCCCATTTCCGGCGGACAAATCGCCGACGGCGCTTGTCCTTTCCCCCAATCGATCATTCGTATCCAGTCGATCTCGAACCTGGCGCCGTTGTACACATCCAGTCGAAGCTGGCGAATCACGCCTTCGGTATGCCAGAATGGAAATAGCGCGATTTTCTCCCAGTCACCGCCGCGAACGGAAAACCGGACAGTCTTTTCCTGCATCAGGCCGCCGTATTGCCCCTCGGTCTTTCCGGACCAGAAAAGCTCACCAATCCCTGGAGCCGATGCTTTGATACGAAGGACGATCATCTGCCACGGCGCGGCTGCAATCGACAGATCCCGACAATGGAAAAATGGATCCCAATCGACCGCCCGCGCCGACAGAATTCCTCCGGCGCAGGACACTTCCGCCAGATGCCCGTTGGCCGCCCACGCTTTGGCGTCGGCCGGATTGTCGAACTCCCAGCGCGGCAACTCGACCGCGCCCGTCGTTGAAAACACGACCGACAAAACCAGCCCTTGAAACAGGTTTCGATTCATTGTTATCCCTCATCAACGAAAAGATTGGATTTGCGTTCATCATAGCCGGATTACCCCCCGGATCAAGGGGAAGGAAAAGAAACGAATACCTTTCCCCAAGTTGGACAGAATCCGCGAATCGAAGTAAGATATCGGAAGATTTGAAAGGAACCCGAAATGCAGATCTCGATTCGATCGTGGAGTGTCCTCCTGGGGATGTTTTGTCTTTCGTTGTCTGTCATTGCCGCGCAGGAAAAACCCAAGCCGGGAGGTCCTGTCCGCACGGGCAGGGCAGCGACGATCATCGTTTTCCCGGAAAGCGAATCCCGGCTGTCCATGCTTGCCGACGGGCAATCCTGGATCGATTTGCAGTTTGTCGCCTGGGGACCCAACTGGGGGTGGATGGGCTTGGATGGAACTGTCGCCGAAGACAACGGTGCATCCTGGATGAGGGTTCGCGGGAAAGTCGCCGAAGGAGGAGCGGAACTGGCCCTGTCGGCCCGAACCTCCAAAACCGGCCCGCGGCAGCTCAAGATGGAGATGGATCTGCGGACAAACCAGGATACCGAGGTCACCCTCGTGGTGGCCGAACTCGCCCTCGACGCGGCAGCGTTTGGCAAAGGTCGAATCACCGCAACAATGGCCGATGGTGACACAAAGCTAATTGACCTTCCGCTGGAACGCAAGGGCGTCGGAGACGCGGTGCGGTCGTTTGTGGTAACTGAAACCGGGGGTCGCGCCGCGAAATTTTCGTTTGAACCGGCCGTAAAAATCGCTTCCGACGGAGCCGCCAGGATCATCCTGGCCGAGGGTTCCGTTAAAGCCGCAGCGCCGAAAAAGTTATCGCTGACGCTGGACCTTCCGACCGCCGTGGAATTCTATCCCAGCGGCGGACAGATCGGCTATGAGCCGGGCTTTGAAACCTGGTATGAGTTTCATCCGGATGCGAACTACGGCAAACCGTCGGAGATCGGGATGGAAGACTGGATCGACGCGCCCGCCGGTAAATTCGGCCGGATCGAACGCAAGGCCGACCAGCTTCTGTATAACGGCAAGCCCATCAAGTTATGGGGGCTGAATCTTTGTTACGGCGCGACGGCTCCGGAGAAGGACCTGGCCGATCGTCGCAGCCGATTCTATCCTCGGTATGGAATCAACGCCGTACGGCTGCACAAGTTCGCCGACGGTCCCGGCTGGGCCGGCATTCAGTCCAAAGACAGTTGTATTCAGTTCGATGCGGCGGCGCTGGATCGGATGGACTATCAGGTCGGCCAGTTCAAAAAGGCCGGGCTCTATATGCTGTTGTCGGCGCACTTCGGGGCGCTCAAGCTTGGGTCCGCTGAGCTTACGACCGTTCCTTACATGGAAGAATTCGGCGCCTTCGACGGTGAAAAACGGATCGTCACTCCGCACAGCGCGATCCAGTATTCGCCCGAGCTGCAGCAGGTACAGATTCAACAGATGGTCAACCTCCTGACGCACCAAAATCCCTACACCGGTCTGACCTACGCCGAAGACCCCGCCATCGCCTTTGTCGAAATTATCAACGAGCAAAGTATCCTGTTTTATACTTCAATGGCGCCGCTGAAAGCCAGCGCAACCTTGCGCGCGCAGGTTGCCAGACGATTCTGCGACTGGTTGCGGGCAAAATACGCCACACAGGAAAAACTCGCCGCCGCCTGGGGCGAGAAGGCCTTTGACGGTTTTGAAAATGACGGATTCCCCAAAGTCGGCGAGCGACTCGACAAAGACAACATCCTGCCGCTGGGCAATCCCTGGTACTTCGATCCGGCGCAGCTCGATGGCTCCCAGTCCTTCCGCAAACGGCGGCTGCTGGACACGATGCGGTTTCTCTACGAACAGCAAAATGAATTCTACGATCGCTTTGTCGCCGCCGTTCGCCGAGCCGGATACGCCGGCGAAATCGTCGCCTCCAACTGGCAAGCGGGCCGGGCGATTAGCCACTACTACAATCTTCACTCCGACTGGCGGATTGGAACCATCGACCGCCATAACTATTTCGGCGGGGGAGACGGCAACCGCATCAACGCCGCCACCATGCTCCGCCTGGCGGGGTCGGGCATGCTCAGTTCGGGCATGCAGCAGGTCCTCGATCGGCCGTTCATGCTTTCCGAGTGGATCCATGAATCGCCCAACGAATGGGGCGTCGAGGGACCGGCCATCCTGGGGGCTTACGGGATGGGCCTACAGGGCTGGGATGTATCCTTTATGTTCCAGAATGGCGACAACGCCGCTTTCAGTGACCGCATCGGCCGCGACCGCTGGGATGTGACCGCTCCGAATGTTCTTGGGATCTTTCCCGCGGTCGCTCGTCAGGTCCTGCGCGGCGATGTGGCCGTTTCGCCTGTGACCGCGACGATGTTCGTCGATCTGCCCTCCATGGATAGTGGCAAGCTGGGCTTTCAGGACCAGGTCGATCAGCAGTATGACATCAAGACCTTCGGTTCTGATGCGGTTCCCGCCGCGGCGCTGGCGGCCGTTCGCTGCGGCGTGGAGTTTTCCGAAAGCTTTCGTCCCACGCCGAAGGTGGATCTGTCCAAGTTCGTTTCCGACGGGACGATCGTCTCCGGCACCGGCCAGCTCCGCTGGACCCAGGGACTTGATCAAAAACGAGCCGGCTTTTTCACGATTCATACCCCCGGAACAAGGGCCGTAGTTGGTTTTGCTCAGGACAATAGGCAGCCACTTGGTTCGGTGGCGATCCAATCCCAATCCCGTTTTGCCGCGATCTATGTTTCGGCCGTTCAACAAGACAAGACCATTGAAACCGATTCCCGCCTTTTGATCACCGCCATCGCCCGCGCCCGAAACACCGGCATGAAGATCTTCAACGATGACCGGATTCTCGACAAAGGCAAGGGTCCGATCCGGATGGAACCGGTCAAGGCCAGGATCGAGTTGCCCAAACGAGCCGGCGTCAAGGTCATTCTGTTGGATCACAACGGCCGCCGGACCGACAGGATGTTACCCTTCAGCGGCGGGGCGGTGGAGATCGATGGGACCCGCGACAAGACCTGTTATTATCTGGTCGAATACCCGGAATGATGGTTTCGAAGCGATTCGCTTTCGCCAATAAAGAAAATCGCCGGAACGCAAGAGCGTTGATCGTTCTGCGTTCCGGCCGTATTCTGTCATTTCCGCTTTTATTGGATCCGTTATTCTGAATCCTGTCTGCTGAATCCTTCCTTCATGTCCTCCGGCATGCGATTCACGCACCAATCTCTGGCTTTATTGGTCTTCTTTTTCCTTTTTTAGCGGCGTGGTCCACAGATAGATCGTATGGTCACCGTACGGATCTCCGTTGGCGTCCATCGTAATCACCTGATCGGGCTTGACGCCCTTCATGTCAAAATCATGCGAAACGATCCGGGATCCCGGTTTGAGTCTTTCCAATTGCGGGATCAGCTTGACATTCAGACTCGGCAGCAGGTAGAGCGTGACCACTGACGCGGGACTCAAGTCCAGCGTGAAGATATCCCGTTGCTCGATCCGGACCTTGTCGCCCACGCCGGCCTTGGCGACATTTTCCATCGACTCTTTGACTCGTTCGGTCGCGATGTCAAAGCCGATGGCCTTACAGCCGTATTTCTTGGCCGCCGTTACCACGATCCGTCCGTCTCCGCAGCCCAGATCATACACAAGGTCATCCTTCCCGACTTTCGCCAGCTCGAGCATCTTTTCGACCACTTCCTGCGGAGTGGGGACATACACCACATCCGGCCGGCGATTGGTCTCCGCCTCGGCATTGTCGTTCGAGGCCTGTCTGCCGCCCGTTCCCCGTCTCATCTGGGGGGCGGGCTGCTTTTTGCCTTCCACCTTCCTTCCGCCGCGGGGGGAAGTGACCTCGCCGGTTAGCTTGTCGCCGGTGACTTTGCCCGTAAAGCTCAATTCGGTCTTCTGGTCCCCAAATGAGAATTCGGTCTTAAAGCTCAGATTCTCGCCGTCCAGCGTGACCTTTTCAATCGGCATCGTTCCATACAACGCACTGAGATCCGGATGAATCTTCAATACCTGCATCCTCGGTGTGCCCGAATCCGCGGTGATCGTCAGGTCCCAGGTCCCGATCACGGCCCCGCCGACCCGCGTACCCTCGGCCGTGGACTCGCCGCGATCGCTCGTGAAAGTTCCCGTCAGGGTGTTGCCTTTGAGGGTTCCCTCAAAACTCGATTCCCGACTCTGGTCCCCAAGGGTCATCTTTCGCGTGAAGGTCAGCTTGTTTCGTTCGGCTGTGATATTGCTGATCTCGCTTGTGCCTCGTTCGCTCTTCCATTCGCCCGTCAGTTTGCCTTCGGCGTTGGCCTTGATCGTCAGCGTGCCGGTATATTCGCGCTCGGCCATTTTCACCTTCATCTCCCACACGCCCACCGCCGCCGGCATCCGAGGCGACCGTTTGCCGGTCATCGCGAACTCGCCCTGTTCGCCCTTGAGCGCTCCGGTCAGGGTGTTGTTTTCGAGCGTTCCCTCGAAGGTCGAGGTGTTTTCCTGATCCCCGAACCGAAAGACCTGTACGAAACTCAGCTTGCCGTTTTCGAACTTGACATCCTTCAGTTCGTTGACGCCCATAAAACTGATCCAGCGACCCTTGAGCTGGTTGTCCTCGCCTCGGCTGAAGGACAGAATCGAATTGACCTTCTGTCCATTGAATTCCGAGGTCATCATCCAGTCCCCCGTGATTCGCTGTGGACCTTGCTGTCCAAACGCCGGACAGACCAACGCCCCGATCACGATTCCCAGAATTGCAATTGGTGTTGTCCGCTGTGCCATGTTGTGGCCCTCCACAAACGAAAACTGTGTTTTTTATTCAACGCTTCCGAACCCCTATCGTCCCCGGTTCCGGGAGTTTTGTCAACACGAAATATTCGCCAAAGGATTCAGTTAGATCCGAGCCAGGATCATTTTCAACAAGTCCCAGCTCGCGTCCACCGACGCGATCTCCACCCGTTCCTGCGGGCTATGGGCGTTTTCGATATTCGGTCCCAGCGAAACCATATCCATTCCCGGAAAGGTCTTGCCGATGATTCCGCACTCCAGCCCGGCGTGAATCACCTTGATCGCCGGCTGTTTGCCCCGAAGTTCTTCGTACACCCGTACGCACTCGGCCAGGAGGGGAGATTCCGGATTCGGATCCCACCCGGGGTATCGGCCCAGCGTTCTTGTCCGGGCGCCGGCCAGATTCGCCACCGCCGTCACCATGCCCGTCATCGCGTCTAAGCAGGATTCCTTCAAGCTCCGTTGCGAACTGACGACCGTCAGTTGTCCCTTGGCCGTTGACGCCGTCGCCAGATTGCTGGAAGTCTCCACGACGCCCTCAAATTCCCGGGAAACCCGATGGACGCCATTCGGAATTGCCGTAAGCAAATCAATCGCCGCTCGGGTCCCGGTTGCCGAGAACGAAGTCTTGCCGCTTTCTTCCGCCTCGGCCAGCTCGACCCGGATTCCGGATTCGACGCCCGCATATTCATTTCCAAACAACGCCTCCAGGTTTGCCAGATGATCCGCTGCCGTCGTCCCTTTGTCCGCCAGCCAGATAGTCGCTTGCGCCTCTCGCGGGATCGCATTGTGCGCGCTGCCGCCGGCAATGCCTCCAATCCTCAGGTTGCCCGTCCGTTCCAGACAGGCCAGGCACCGCCCCAGAAGCTTGAGCGCATTGGCCCGTTGTTCGTGGATATTGACTCCGCTGTGGCCGCCCCGCAATCCGCTGACCGTCAGCCGATACGGCCGCCGCCCGTCGGCCCGTCCGCTCTTGACTGCCAGATCGATCTGCGTCTGTTCTCCCCCGGCGCAACCCACGGTGAAACTGTCGTCTTCGCTGTCCAGATTCAGCAGGCGCTTGCTCCGAACAAATCCCGGTCGCAAGGCGGTTGCCCCCGTCAATCCGGTCTCTTCATCCACCGTAAACAGCAACTCCAGCTTCGGATGGTCGACGCCCGACTCGGTTGCCGCCGCGATCGCCATCGCCGCCCCGATTCCGTTGTCCGCTCCCAGCGTCGTTCCATCCCCGTAGATCCATCCGTCGCGTTCGACCAGACGGATCGGGTCCTTGGCGAAATCGTGTGTCGATTCCGGTGTTTTCTGGCATACCATATCCAGATGTCCCTGAAGGATGACCCCGGCCCGATCCTCTCGCCCCTTGCTGGCCGGAACCTCCACGACCAGATTCCCCGCCTCGTCAAACCGCGCCGCCAAACCCTTCTGCCGCGCAAATCCGGCGATCCACTCGCCGATGGCCCGTTCGCTGCCCGAAGGCCGCGGAATCCGCGCGATCCCCTCGAAAATCTTCCATACCGCCGTCGCCTTCGATTCCGTCCGCTTCATGAATTGTCTCCTGCCATTACAATCGTTCATGTCTCCGTTTCGGATTGTACCTTGCCTTTGGGTTTCGATCAATCGTGGACATCGCGAAAGGTTTCTTCTTTCTTCATTCGATTCTCTTGCCCTTTGTCGTTCGGGCCGGTAAACTGGCCCGGCGAAACGGATGTCGTTCAACGGAAGGGAGATTGACCATGACTTTGTCTCGGGCATTCAGGATGATCTTGATAACCGCGGGTTGCTGTTCGTTGCTGCTGTCCTTTCCTCGGTCCTGTCCTGGAGCCGAGGGTCTCTTTTCCGTTCGCCAGTTCGGCGCCCTCGGCGACGGAAAAACCCTGGACACCACTGCCATCAACAAAGCCGTCACGGCCTGCTCCGATGCCGGCGGCGGTCAGGTTTGGTTTCCCCCCGGCCGTTATCTCTCCGGTACCGTCCACCTCAAGGACAATGTCACCCTGTATTTCGACGCCGGCGCCGCCCTCGTCGGCACTCCCGATCTCAATGAGTACCATTCCTTCGCGCCTCCCTCCAATACCCCCGAATCCCGTTTCGCCAAAACCTGGCACTCCGCCCTGATCCTCGGTGTCGGTGTTCAAAATGTTACGATGACCGGACCCGGCGTCATCGACGGCAACAAGGTCTTCAATCCCAACGGGGAAGAAAAAATGCGCGGCCCCCACACCATTCTTCTCGGGAATTGCCGCAATGTCGCCATTCGCGATCTGGCCATCTGCGACTCGGCCAACTACGCGGTCATGATCGAATTCTGCGAGAAAATCGAGGTCCACAATGTCTCGATCACCGGCGGATGGGACGGCGTCCACTTTCGCGGCTGGAGCGACAATCCCTGCCGCGACATCCGGATCACCGACTGTCGCCTCTTCACCGGCGACGACTCCATCGCCGGCCGCTATGTCAAGGGTCTGCTCATCAACAACTGCATCATCAACAGTTCCTGCAACGGCATCCGCATCATCGGCCCGGTCTCCGACATGATCGTCTCCGATTGCCTCTTTTACGGCCCAGGCCTTCAGCCCCACCGCACCTCCAACCGAACCAACGCGCTGGCCGGCATCATCCTCCAGCCCGGCGGCTGGGACGCCTGTGAGGGTCCCGTCGAAAATGTCCTGATCTCGCGGGTCACCATGACCCGTGTCGCCGCCCCGGTTTCGGTCATCCTCAAACGCCCCGGCAACACCGCCGACAACATTACCGTCGTCGGCCTTTCCGCCACCGGTATCAATCGCGCTGCCGCCTCCGTCGAAAGCTGGACCGACGCCCCCTGCGGCCGCGTCGTCTTTCGTGATGTCTCCATCGAATTCGACGGCGGCGCCTCCGCCGATCTGGCCGCGGTCCCCGCTCGCAAACCCGGCGTGGATGTCCGCTCCCTTCCGGCCTGGGGATTCTTCGCCAAAAACGCCCGCGAAATCGTCCTCGAAAATGTCCGGCTCAGTTCTCGCAGCAAAGACCTCCGTCCCGTCATCGCCTGCGAAGACCTCGATCAGCTCGTGCTGGACTCCGTCCACTTCCCCCGATTCAAAGAAATTCCTGCCCCTGTCGTCCTGAATAGGGTCAAAGATACCCAATCCCGCGATTTGGAACTTCCCCTCCCCGTTCTCGACTCAAAGTAGTCGCCGGATTGGAATCGAAAAACGGAACTCGAAAATGCCGGAATGGGTGGCGCCGAGTCCCGATTCGGAACAAAAAAGGTGTCTGACGCCGTAAATCGACACGGGGGTCTGACGCCTTCTTTGATTTCCGTCGCCCGTAGGCCCACACCTCGTCCGCCCAAATCGTAGAAAATATGGAACGACCGGCTCTGAGATTGTAAGTCGCGTGCCGATCGGATACACCGGAGCACGCGGATCGGTGGCACAGGGCCACCGGCAATCGCGGATTATTGCCCTGCGGCAACAGAGCCGCATACAAACCAGGAGCCGGTCGTGACTACCAGTATAACGCATGTGGCGATGGACACGCACAAAAAAGAGCACAAGGTGGCCGTGGGGTATCCCGGCCAGGACAAGCCGGAGATTCTGACGGTGGCCAACACGGTTGTCGAGATTCGTCGTATGGTTCGCCGAATCCAGAAGCAAGCCCCCGGGGAGGTGGTCTTCTGTTATGAGGCGGGATGTTGTGGCTTTACCCTGCAGCGTCGGATCGAAAGCTTCGGCAGTCGGTGTCAGGTGATCGCGCCGTCGCTGGTCCCGGTCAAACGAGGCGAGCGGATCAAGTCGGACCGTCGGGATGCGATCAAGTTACTGACGCAGTTTCGGGCCGGGGCGTTGACGGAAGTGCGGGCCCCGGATCCGCAACAGGAGGCGGATCGGGATCTGACGCGCTTGCGGCAGACGGCACGGGAGAATGTCCAGCGGGTCCGTCACCAGATGCTCAAATTGTTGGGTCGTCACGGGTATGTCTATACCGACGGGGATCATTGGACGGTTCGGCATGTCCGGTGGATGCAATCGCTGGAATTGGATTCGCCGGTCCTGCGAGAGGTATTCGATTCGTACTGGACGGAATACCAGCATACCCTGCAGCGGCTGGAATCATTGGATCGACGGGTTCTGGCTCTGGCGAAGGAAGACCGCTATCGGGAGTCGGTCGGCCTGTTGGGTTGTTTCTATGGGATCGACACGATGACGGCGATGCTCTTCCTGACGGAGCTGTTCGATCTGACGCGGTTTGATTCGCCCCGACAGTTGATGAGCTATCTGGGGCTGACGCCGTCGGAAGACTCGTCGGGAAACTGGGGACAGTCACCTATTTTTTCTTGTATTCGCATGTCCCCATTCGTTTTCTGCCAAGTCCCGTCATTGATTCCCGATTTCACAACCCTCTATTATCAGGTATCCGTCTCTGTTGTCAATCCTGTAAACCCTGTTCATTCTTTCAAACATATTCCTTGCGTCTTTGCCCTCTTGGCGTGAGGATTCCGTTCACCAGCGACCAGCGATATTCTGTCGTTTCCTAAATCCTACCCCCCCATATCCTAAATCCTTCTTGGCGTCTCTATGCCTTTGCGTGAGGCCACTTCAATTTTTCCGGCTCCTTCTCCATGATCCAATTTCCAATGGTAATTGTCAATAGACAATATTCAATAGTCAATTTCACTACTGTCCGGTTATAAGTCGAATAACCACAATTGGTTACAATCATCGACATTTTGTTCTTGTATAGGCATATTCGTAAGTACTTGTTCTATAAGGATTTTCTCGAAAGGGGAAACCGGGGACAGTCACCTATTTTGGGATCAATAATGGGTGGCTGTCCCTATTTATCCCGCCCTGTCAGCCCGACACCTCCGAGGGCAGGCGATACCGTTTGCGACGCCGGATAGCCCGCAGATCGATCCCTTCCAGCAGCAAGGTTAGCCCGGCCCGGTCCAGCGTCCGACACCGGGACCCATCGGCCGGATCAATCGCCTCAAAGGTCCCCGCCTCCAGCCGCTTGTACCACAGACAGTAACCCGTCTGGTCCCAGAACAAAATTTTGCAACGGTTCCGGACGCGGTTGAAGAACACGAACAGATGCCCACTGAGTGGGTCCTGGTTCAGGATGGCCTGTACATGATACGCCAGCCGGTCAAATCCGCACCGCAGGTCCAGGCTGTCGGTGGCCACAAAGATTCGGACCGTGCCCGGCCAGCTTAGCATGGTGTCGTCGCCCGTACCGCCGCCAGGATTTCGATCAGGATCGATCGATCCACCGGACCGGTCAGCCGAATCACCGGCGCCGGACCGCAGAGCACTTCGAGGGTGGCCGTCCCGGATGGCACCGCGGGGGTGACTTCCACAAAAGAGGATCGGACCTGACTGTCTTTCGGGCGGCGAGAAGGGTTTGGCCGGGACCGATGGGATGCCGGCCTGGCCCGAAGACGAGTTTGCCACTGGTAAAAGCTCCCCTCCGATACCCCTTCCTTCCGGCAGAACGCCGCGATGGTCAATCCGCTGGTGCGCTGGCGCTGTACCAATGCTTTCCAAGATGCCCGACGCGATACAGACAAGTCCTTTCTTTGTTGCTTCATAATGGGTCTCCCTTTGAACAGACCCCATTATGATCTCCGCCGCATCCACTACAACCTGTACTTGGCCGAATGGTTACGCCGGATAGTCCGATAACCGTCGCCAGCCCATGGGCTGGGGTGGTGGGAGACAACGACCTATGAAAGAGCTCTCTGAAAAATGTGCGCATAATTCCTTGCACTATCTTTTCCCCGCCGCCGCGTTCTCGGTCAAAAATGTCCTCACCGTATTGTTCAAATACGATTACGGTCCTT
>CAZXPW010000041.1:0-37280 GCA_964643355.1 uncultured Pirellulales bacterium | reverse complement strand
AAAGTCATATTGACCCCGAATGAACAAGTTGCGTAAAGGGATTTTCTAAGCAGAGGCGGGGATTCAATCACAGAATAAAACCAGAAAAAAACCCTCATATTGTTTGAATATGAGGGTTTATCAAATCGGGGCGACAGGACTTGAACCTGCGACCTCTAGACCCCCAGTCTAGCACGCTAGCCAAACTGCGCCACGCCCCGATTATGCAGCATTGTAATGGATGGGCCATTGATTGACAACATAAATCATGCCGGATTTGGAAGTTTTGCATCGGCCGGGTGTTTCATCGGCTATTTATGCAAAATTGATTGCGCCGAAATGCCGATACCCCTGAAGGATCGTATTTTCACTGGTTGATGTCGGGAAGGTCGGATCTGAGGGAATGATTTAATGGCCGAGACGGAGATTGATAACACATTACTGGAAAAGGGTTTATGGGAGAGCGCTGAAGAGGCCTTTTCCACGATGGTTAACCTGCCGATCCGGCGGGAAGACCATGCGGAAGCGGCCAACCGGGTCGGCTCAATTACATTTACCGGACCTGTCAAGGGCGTGATTTATGTCGAGTGCGCCGGCCAGGCCGGAGACAAAATCGCCCGTTCGATGCTGATGATGGAGGATTCAGAACCACTGGAACCATCGGCCGTTCAGGATGCGATTGGGGAGGTGACCAACCTGGTCGCAGGGGGATTCAAAGCCAGGATAATGGACAGCATTGGAGCAATCGATATATCGGTACCGACGGTGATTTCCGGCAAGGCGATTCTCCCGTCGCCCGGACTGAAGGGGCAAGTCATCAAGATTATCGCCAGCGCGGGAGAGCAACCGGTTCGTTTGGCGGCCGTAATTCATCTCGGAACTTAAATCCGGCTTCAACAAAAAACCCCATCGAATGTAGCCGATGGGGTTTCGCATTTTCGGACTATTTCAAATCAGCGGTTTACCAACCCGCAGGGACATAACACTTATTCATATACTCAATATCTTCATTGTCAGGTTGAAGCAAAGGAGCGGCTCCAGTCCCAAGTTTCATAATATCCAGGGTTCGTTTGTCTTTCCAGTCGTGCTTTTCGGCATGGCCATCGGCAAAGCCGAGCGTACTGCGGCCGTTGTGGTACCAAGCCGGCCAGTCCCACCAAGTCCAATAATTACCACCGTTCATCAAGACGAAACCGCCCCGATAATAGATCTGATTCTTGATCCCAATATAATCTTCTTCAACGAAGGTAAATCGATCGGCGGGGGCTTTGATCTCGTTGAATTTGGTTACAACCACCAAAGATTTGGTTTGGCCCGAAGGAATTATTACCTGCCGATAATAAGAGGTCCGAATTGGATTATAGATATTATTATTTAACCTCCCCCCATCAACAAAATCCTCGCTGTTCATACATCCGGAGCCGGCATAGCTGATCCAAGGACCCTCGGGGCGGGTTTTCCAGTATTTGTCATTAGGGCAGTGATAAACCTTTTCGGTTCCGGTATAGGAATACAATTTTCCCGCCCGAAGCCCCGCCAATTGATATTCCAAATTAATCTCCGAGTCCGGGGGCACGGCAGCCCCCTTTTCCACTTTGTCGGTATCCCTATAGAGAGGGCGTTCCACCCAGCGATAGGGAGTTGCACGACCACCGGAATAATAGTTGGATAAACCCACCAAATTCAGGTCATTTTCTTCCTGGTAGAGGTACCAGGTCTTGTTGAGGGCGCTAAGGTTGGCCAAACAAACCGCACCGCTGGCGATGGCTTTTGCGACCTGGAGTGCCGGAACCAGAGCCGCCAATAATATACCGATAATAGCGATAACAACCAACAGTTCGATCAGGGTGAACGCTTTTTTCTTTGCCATGGGACCTTCGCTCGTTTCTATTTTGATCGCTTTTCGTGCCGTCAATCCGTCTTTCTGACCCGATTCCATTCTCCCCAGAATCACTCGGCCGAACAGAACGGACACAAGAATCATTGTATCATTTTTTCTTGCTGGTTGCAATAGGGCATCCTTTGATTCGAGGCCTGCCGCTTCTATAACGACCGAATCCGGGATTATCGTATATCGAACCGCTTATGAGAACCCGACAGAGGGGGAACAGAGACGCTTTCTTCCATCAAAAAAGCCCCTCTCGGCGTTCGCCGATGGGGCTTTGGATTTGCGATCACGAGGTTCGTGTCGGAGGATTACCATCCGGCAGGGACATACCCATTGTTGACATACACGAGGTCTTCGTTGTCCTGCTGAATATTCAGATCCGTGGGACTGCCTTTTCGCATGAGTTCCTGAGTGCGTTTGTCTTTCCAGTCGTGTTTTTCGGCATGGCCGTCGGCGAACCCCAGGGTACTGCGACCGTTGTGATACCAGGCGGGCCAGTCCCACCAGCTCCAGTAATTCGAACTGTTCATGGTGACAAAACCGCCTGCATAACGCCATTGGTTGTGAATCACATAGTCTTCTTCGACAAAGGTGAATCGATTGGCGGGGGATTTGATCTGGTTGAACTTATTCACACAAACCAGTTGGCTGGACTGACCGGTAGGAAGCGTAACCGATCGAAATCCCGTGATGTTCATTCCCGATCTGCTGGTATAGTCTTCGCTGTTCATGCAACCGGAGCCGGCATAACTGATCCAGGGACCGTAGGGTTTGGTTTTCCAATATTTGTCATTGACACAGTGATAGACCTTTTCGCTTCCCGTATAGGCATACAATTTTCCTGCCCGAAGCCCATTCAACTGGTATTCCAGAGTGCAACTTGCCGCATCAGGAACCACCGTCCCGTTCGGATATAAGGGGTACTCCACCCAACGGTATGGTGTTCCCGTATAGTTGGAAAGCCCAACCAACCATGTATCGTTATCTTCCTGATATAGATACCAGGTCTTATTCAGGGCGCTGAGGTTGGACATGCAGACGGCACCGCTGGCGACGGCCTTGGCCACATTCAAGGCGGGGATCAGAACTGACAATAAAATAGCGACAATGGCGATGACGACCAGAAGCTCGATGAGGGTAAACGCTTTTGACAGTCTCATGGGGACTCCTCACAATCAATGATATTCATGCTTTTCGTGCACAGTTTTTCCGACAATCCAAAACGGCTTTGTCCGTGTGATACGATTTTCACCAATTGACAAATCCATTATATATTTTCATTTGCCCGGCGGCAACGGCATTTTTTACAAATTTTGTCCGATCCACCCTATAGAACGGCGGGGAACCGCCTTTTCGTATATCCGATTGTCAGGATCCCCGGATTCTTTACACGACACCCGGCAATTCTCTCTGGGCTTGAATCACCCGGTCGATCAAACGATCGCCATATTCAGCCCCCCGCCCCCCCCAGATCCAATGGATCAGAAGCCGTATATTCCTATCCAAAAATGGATCATCGGATGAAAACTGAAGGGTATCGGGGAGGGAGTAGATTTGAGGTTGACGGAGGATCGAAAGCAGGCCGGCCATCGCACCAATGGCCATATTGACCGGTTCAAGGTTGTGGGCCAGGGCCAGGGACATGGTTCCGAAGATCCGATCCGAGGGGCCCAGCTTGCGGATGGGATCGCGGGCGGCCCTTTCGACCGTATCGTTAAGCCAGGGGTTGGTCATCCGAGTCAGTAGGTCTTCTGCATAGGCCCGGTAGCCAGATTCGGTGAACAGTTCGTCACCAAGCCGAGCATATTTGCGGATCAAAGCGGCTCCGGACTCGTTTAGAAAGGCCCGTCGGGCAATATCCATGATCCGGGGTTGATCTGCCAGTTCCGTCATCCGGGTTAGCCGCTTGAAGTTGGCCAGAAAGGCCATGAGGGCGTGGATGGCGTTGTGGCCATAGAGTTTGGCCTCTTCGAAGGGCAACAAATCGTCTTTTTCCACAAAAACCCGGATTCCCGGCTGAAAACCGGAGATTGTCGTGCGGGTAACGAGGATCCGATTGAAGGATTCGACAAGGAAGGCCTTGTTCAGACCCGGAGTGATCGGTTCAAGATTCATCCGGCGGATCACGGCCGGATCGGTGACGACCTGGCTCATTTTTCCGATAACGGTGTTGAGGAACTGAACGGTCGGGGGAACCGGGATACCGAGAAAAGAGCCGACCTTTTCCTGAAGGATTTCGGCGGCATGGTTGTTGTTCTCGGCGGTATAGACAATTGCCGGTATATCGCGATTTCGAAGGCCTTCGGCGATCCGGGCGGCAACGGAGCGATCGTCGCCGACGGTGTAGAAGGATACTGAAGGCAGCGAGGTAACAATCTCGGTCGATTGTCGCAGGGCATCGGATAGCCGATTTTGGTCATCGGGATCATTCGGATCGAGCAATTCAAGCCCGTCGATTTGTCGGACTTCAATATGGTCGGAGTGGGCAATGTTGACGGCATATCGGCCGCGGTTCCGACGGACGGCCCCGACCAGGGCTGCGTCGATCTCGGAAACCACCATGCGGTCGAAGTTTCCTGAACCAAACGCCTCGACAACGAACAGGCCGGACTGGATGGGCCCGAATCCAAATCCTGTCAGACAATGCCGCATAAAGCCCCCCTACTCGAACGCTCGCAGAAGTTCATCGAGCGTTTTCCAATACCGGTCGGAGGTCACGACGGAGGCCATTTTTTCATAGGGATAGATGTGGCCGTAGCGGTCATTGAGCGGGGCTTTGATGAACAAAGACGCGAAAAGATTTCCCATCGAGACGGCCTGATCAAAACGGATGGAACCGTTTTGAAAAGCGGAAAGGTTGCGGGCAATGTAGGTGATCAGCCCGGAACGAAAGGAATCGCCGGCGCCAACCAGATCGATGACCTCGCCGGCCATAAACTTCGACTCGGTTTTGACGGGTCCATTCACCGACCCGGTCGGGTTGCGACTGATGTGCCAGGCGCCATTGCTGACAGTCACCCCGAACAATCGTGTACGGGATGATCCGCTCCAGTAGCGACCGGAGAGAAATTTCAGGAAGTGCCTGCAGTTCTCGGCCTGGTCGAAGTCCTGCCAGCGACGGGGTTTGTCCAGGGTATTTTCGATCATCTGGGCCTCGTCGAAGGAAGTGAAGAAGATGTCCAGCTCCGGCAAGAGGGGCTCAAGCAATGCATATTCCGGAACGGGCTTTCCGGAGCGGATCAGACCCTGCGGATCTCCGGTCAGGGTATGGCTGTCGGCGATGGTGACACAACCCTTATCGCGGCAAGAATGGAGAAACGCGGCAAGATCGCGCCCGCCGTTGGCATCGCCGCGGTCCGACAAACCAGAGTACATATAATAGACGATTCGAGGACGAAGACGATCTATCTGTTGTTGGAAGAACGCAAAATCAAATTCGTTGTTGGCATTGGGAAAATACGCGATCCCGCCGCGTTCGGAACCGGGCTTGTCGTAAATAAAGGTCGTTCCGCTCGGCAAATTCGGGTGGATGGCCGTGGCAGTCATATCAATGCCGTTGCCGGTCAGGGTATCGTGGAAAAAGCGACCCTGGGCGTCGAGGCCGTCGAATTCGCCTTTGCCCAGACAGACGCCGACAGCCACCTTCAGACCCGCTCGTGCGATTAACGGCGCTGCATTGCCGGGACCGCCCGCGGTGGCGCTGCCCTGCGCAATCCAGTCGCGGTATTGCCGCTGCGTATAGTCGGGCATGTCGGAAGTTCGGCATTTGGCCAGACCGCCGGGCCCGACGAGTTTTTCGGCAAAGACAAATTCCGGGCGGCGAAAATCCGCCACCGCCGTATTCAAGACCAGCACATCAATGCTCATGGAACTCTCCGTGTCCATCGACGCAGATTCCGGACGACCGATCGGCCGTTACAACGATATCCTACCGGAAATTGTTGCCCAAGACAAGACACGATGGTATGATCGAAGCAACGGTTTGGGAAAAGTTCCCTTCCACAACGATTCGTCGATTTCGGAGGTTTGTGTATGTCGTGCAAATCGATCTTGTTTCGAATGGGTTGCTTGTCGTTGATTGTATCGATTGTTCTGCCCTCCCTCGGATATTCGGCATCCAAGACAATCCGGCTGGATGAAATGGATATTTCCAAGTTCGTCTCCGGATGGCAGAAGACGCAGGCCAACAAAAGCGTCGAAAGTCATCCGTTGTCGATCGGCGGAATCAAATTCGAGCGAGGTATCGGGACTCACGCTCCGTGCGTGTTCTGGTTTCAATTGGACGGCTGGACCTCGCGATTCACGGCCTCCGTCGGCGTCGATGACGAAGTCGGCAAGGGCCGCGGCAGTATCGAATTCATCGTTGTCGGAGACGGCAAGGTCCTGTGGAAAAGCGGCGTGATGAAAGGCGGCGATACGGCCAAGCCGGTCGATGTCAAATTGCGAGGCGTCAAGAAGGCCGGGCTTATCGTCAGCGAGGGACCGGACGGAATGAATTTCGACCATGCCAACTGGGCGGACGCCCAATTCGAATTCAGCGGCTCCGAGCCGGTGGCACTGGCTCGAGTCCAGGCCGAACCCTATATCCTTACTCCCAAACCGGCTGCGACTCCGCGGATCAATGGAGCCCGTGTCTTCGGTGTGCGGCCGAGTTCGCCCTTTTTGTTCACCATCCCGGCAACGGGCAATCGGCCGATGAAGTTTTCGGCGACGGGATTGCCGGAGGGATTGACTCTCAACACCGATAACGGGCAGATCACCGGGAAAGTGGAACAAACGGGCGAATTCACTGCGACCCTCACGGCTGAGAATTCGCTCGGCAAGGACAGCAAGCCCCTGAAGATCGTCGTCGGCGAGGCGATCGCTCTGACGCCGCCCCTGGGCTGGAACAGTTGGAACTGCTGGGCCGGCGCCGTCGATGCCGAAAAAATCAAATCCTCAGCCAAAGCGATGGTCGATAAAGGGCTCATCAACCACGGCTGGACCTACATCAATATCGACGACACCTGGCAGGGAAAACGAGGCGGAGAATTCAGGGCCATTCAGGGGAACGAGAAGTTTCCGGACATGAAAGGCCTGTGCGATTATGTTCACGGCCTGGGCCTGAAGATCGGAATCTATTCGACTCCGTGGATCACTTCCTATGCCGGATTCATCGGCGGATCCAGCGACAATGAAACTGGGGACTGGGCCATCCATATCCAAGGCCATCAATCCGGCTGGAAGCACGGCAAATTCTCCTTCGCGGAAAACGACGCCAAACAATGGGCGGCGTGGGGGATGGACTACCTCAAATACGACTGGAATCCCAACGATGTTCCGCATGTTACCGAAATGTCCAAGGCCCTGCGCGCCTCCGGCCGCGACATCGTCTATAGTTTATCCAATTCAGCACCGTTCAATCTGGCCGGCGAATGGGTCAAGCTCGCCCACTGCTGGCGAACGACCGGCGATATCGTCGATACCTGGGCCAGCGTGTCGGGAATCGGTTTTTCGCAGGATCGGTGGGCTCCCTTTGCCGGGCCGGGACACTGGAACGATGCGGATATGCTGGTTGTCGGGCATGTTGGCTGGGGGCCGGCCCTGCATCCGTGCAACCTGACTCCGGATGAGCAATACACGCACATCAGTTTGTGGTGTTTGCTGACCAGCCCCTTGCTGATCGGCTGCGATTTGGCGCAACTCGACGAGTTCACGCTGGGTTTGTTGACCAATGATGAGGTATTGGAAGTCAATCAGGACCCACTCGGCAAACAGGCACGGCGAATTTTCAACAACGAGGAATTCGAGATCTGGGCCAAAGAGATGTCCGATGGATCCAAAGCGGTGGGCCTGTTTAATAAGACATTCTTCGGGGAGGAGGCCGACGAAATCACCGTTACCTGGCAACAACTGGGAATCTCCGGATCACAGAAGGTTCGTGATCTCTGGCGGCAAAATGACCTCGGCGCCTTTGACGACAAATTCACCGCCAAGGTTCCGGTGCATGGCGTGGTATTGGTAAAGATCGCAACCAAATAAATCGTCCTCGACACATGGTAAAGAAAAGGGCGGAGTTGAATCCGCCCCTTTTGTATTGTCTGAACCAAACCGGCACAGATCACTTCAGAGTAAAGGATTCCTTGAGGTTGGCGATCATCACCTCGAAATCGCCCGGTTCGACAATCCGCATGTTCTCGCGGCCGATGAAGGACAGGTCTTCGGTCGTCAGTTCAAACTTGACGGTCCGCGTTTCGCCGGGCTTGAGCTCGATTTTCGTGAACCGCTTGAGCTGGCGAGTCGGCGGAGTCACCGAGCGAACCAGATCCCGCAGAAACAACTGCACAATCTCTTTGCCCGCGACTTTGCCCGTGTTGGTCACATCCACGGAGACGGCAACCGTGCCGCCCTTGGCCACGGTTTTTTGGCCCAGCTTGAGGTTGGCATAACCGAAGGTCGTGTAGCTCAGGCCGTGCCCGAATCCCCACTGCGGATCGTATTTTTCGCTGTTTTTATGATCGTAGAGGGTAAAATCGCCCGTATATTTGGGATAGGTGAACGATAGTTTTCCGCTGGGATTGACATCTCCGAACAACACCGAGGCGATTGCCGTCCCACCCTCCATGCCCGGCAGATACGCCATCACAATTGCTCCGGCTTTATCCACCACCGGCCGGATGATCCGCGGCCGCCCTTCCAGCAGCACCAGCACGACCGGTTTTCCTGTTGCCGCCAGTTGCGCAATCAGATTGAGTTGTGCCTCTTCGAGCGTTAGGTCATTGATGTTGCCCGGCGTTTCGCAGTAGGTCTTTTCGCCGATGCAGGCGATGACGACATCGGCCTGTTTGGCCGCCTCGACCGCGGCGGCGGTGTTAATGTCCTTGTCGAACGCGGTCCCTTCAACATACGAGACCTTGTCCTTGCCGATCAGCTTCTGCACGGCTTCAAGTACCGTATCCTTTTCGGCCGGATACAGATCCTCGCGATCGCCCTGCCAAGTGATCGTCCAGCCGCCATTAAGCACCGACAGCAAATTCGCCGTCGGCCCTGTGACCAGAACCTTCTTGTCCTTGGCCAACGGCAGAACATGGTTTGTATTCTTCAGCAGCGTGATGCATTCTTGTGCGGCCTGCAGATTGATCTGCGTTGCCTCCGGGGTCGCGAAATTCTTGCGGGCCTCCTTGTCCGGATAAGCGTTGTCAAACAGGCCCAGTTGCTTTTTGACTTTCAGGATGTTCCTCACGGCCTGATCGATCCGTTTCATCGGAACCTCGCCCTTCTGGACCAGATCCACCAGATGATTGTAGAAGCTGTAATCGTACGGCACCATGCTCATGTCGATCCCGGCCATCACGGCGATCTTGACGGCCTGCCGCTGGCTGGAAGCGATCTTCTCGCGAGTAAAGAGGTTGTCGATATCCGCCCAGTCCGAAACGATAAAGCCATCAAAACCCAGTTCGCCGCGAAGCAGATCATCGAGGGCGTACTTGTACGAATGCATCGGAATCCCGTTGATCTCGCTGGAGTTGACCATCACGGTCGCCACTTTGGCCTTAGCGCCTGCGGCAAACGGCGGCACAAAGATCTCGCGGAGCATCCGCTCGGGAATCCAGGCGGGCGTACGATCCTTGCCGGTCAGCGGTACACTGTATCCGAGGTAATGCTTCATGCAGGCGGCGACTTTGTCCGGCGCGGCCATGTCGTCGCCCTGCTGAGCGCGAATATACGCCTCGGCCATCACGGAGGACATGTAAGGATCTTCGCCGAAGTTTTCCCAGAAGCGCGGCCACAAGGGATTGCGGCTCATATCAAGGACCGGATTGAAGTTCCACGGAATGCCTGCGGCGCGGGTTTCCATGGCGGTGATCGCTGAGGCCTGGCTGACCAGTTCCACATTGCCTGTCGCCGACATCGCAAAGCTTTGCGGAAAAAGCGTCGCGCCGACGATGTAGTTGGCGCCGTGGATCGAGTCGATCCCGTAGATCACCGGCACCTTCAGGCGGGTTTCTTTCGTTGCCACATCCTGAATCGCCGTGATCACTTCCTGCCAGTTCTCGAAGGTGTTCGCCGACCCGCCGCAGTTGAGGATCGAGCCGACATGATACTTCAAAATCGCCTCTTTGAGCTTGGCGGGATCCAGCTTGACGACGCGGTCGTCCTGCCGCTTGGAAACGACCTCCAGCGTGATCTGCGTCATCTGCCCGACCTTCTCTTCGAGGGTCATCTTCTTAATCAGATCCTCAACGAAAGGATCGGTCGCCGCTTGCTTGCTGGCAGTCTGTGCGCAGCCGGCCATCATTGCCATGAGTACGCCCGCCGCCATCAAAACATTCAAAGTCCTTTTCATATTCTCTCCTAATCCTGAAGTCGCTCGAACAAAACCATTCCAACATTTTCGGGAAAGCGCCAAATCCAAAATCGAAAAATCATGACTGGCCCCGTTCCTCAATTTATATTTTTGGGATTTGATTTTTTACTCTTATTTGTTCTGGGCGGTCACGCCGGGCCAGTCATCCGTGCGGAACGGCGATGCGGGAAGGCCTTCTTTGTTGTAGAGGTTGCACCGGGGATTATCCGCCCACGCATAGCGAACGGCAACAGGTTGGGCAACCTGTTGACTGGAAACCACCACGGAATTTCCGTCGATCTTCGCCTGGGCCCAGACGAACTTTTTGTCGGTTCCGGCGATGGAAAAGCCGACCAGATCGCCACCCTTGGCTACAAGGCCTGTGCCAATGTGATCGAAGGACAAGCGGATCGCGCCACCCTCGACCTTCATGGACTTGTACATCGGGCCGGAGTATTCGATCTTCCGGTCGTAATCGCGGGCCAGCGAGGCCAGCGCCAGGCGATACCCGACGGTTTGCTTGTCGCGCGGATGGATATCTTTGGCGTCGCCGACATCGATGATCACGGCCATTCCGGTGTTCGGCAGGGACAGCGTCATGGTCTGGGCTTCGCGAAGCTCCGCCCAGGCACTATCGACCGGTTGGGGCTGCTCGTCCATGAAATTTGCCAACTGGACAAAATAGAACGGGAAGTCGCCAACTTTCCACGCCGTTCGCCAATCCTTAATCATATCCACGAAGAGCTTGCGATACTGAACCGCCCGACCCGCGTTGGATTCGCCCTGATACCAGATCGCACCCTTGATCGGCGCCTTGACAATTGGGTCGATCATCGCGTTGTACAGCCGGGCCGGATTGTTCTGTTCGCCGCCGGAGGCAATGGCGCTGATGGCCTCGATGCGATACTGCCAGTTCCCCCTGAGATCGACGGCCTGCTCGGCCGACGCGCCTTTGGGCCGAATCCGAAACGGATCCTTCGTCGAAGTGATCCCGCCGCCCCCGCCGGTATCAAACACGCGGATGGCGATACCATTCTTCCCGGCCTTAACCAGCGATCCGGGCACGGTGTACGACCTCGGCGTTTGCCACGGCATCCCGCCGTCACTGGGCCCAATGCCACCGACCTTCTGGCCGTTGAAGAACGCAATGTCATAATCGTCGATCGGCGTAATTTCCAGCGTCAGGTCCTTGCCCGCCCAGTCGGCCGGCACTTCAACGGTCTTGCGGAACCAGACGATCCCGTCAATGTCCAGGCCCGCCTGCTCCCAGGCCATCGGCAGGTCCATCGCCTCCCACTGGGCGGCGTTCACTTCGGCGCCCGCCCAGCCCTCCCTGGCCATACGGGTATCCCCGTACAGTTTGTCGCGGTCGGTTTCGGTTGTCACCAGTTTTCCATATTTTGCCTCCAGTTTTTTAGCAATCTCTTCCGGATTGGTATCTCGCTGCAAGATCGGAGCGTAGTCGGGATCTCGCTTGAGGGTCTCCATGGTCGTCCATGCCTCCGCGGGAGTGCCGCCCCACGAAGTATTGATCAGCCCGATATTCTTGATTCCGGCCTTGTTCAATTCCCGGCCAAAGTAGAAACCCACGGCCGAAAATCCGCCGACGGTTTCAGGGGAACAGACCACCCAGGTCCCTTTGACATCCTCAACGGGTGTGCGGCTGGTGGCTTTTTCAACGGTAAAGAGACGAATCTCGGGAAAGTTCGCCGCAGCGATTTCGGCCTGGGCGTTATTGGCTGCCGCGACCGGAAACTCCATGTTGGATTGCCCACTGCAGACCCAGACATCGCCTATCAGAATATTTTTGTACTCGATCTTCTTGTCGCCGGCGGAGATCGTCATCGTACAGGGTCCACCAAGAGCCATTGGCGGAAACGACACCAGCCATTTTCCATTGGCGGCCTCGGTCGAGGCCGTACGGCCGTTAAGATCGACGGTGACTTTTGCCCCATCGGTAGCCCAGCCCCAGATACGGATCGGTTGTCCCTGTTGAAGGACCATATTGTCTGAAAAAAGAGCGGCCGTTCGGAAATCCCGCAAGCTTGATTGCGAACCGTAAGTCTGAGCCGACAAGACTCCGCATCCGACAAGATACACTCCGATTACGATCAAGATGGATCCGATCTTCTTGTGAATCATGTGCATTCTCCTGTATACTTTTCCTGAGGTTCATTCATTCTCTCACGGCCTTGAAGCCGTGATCATACCTTTTCGTTCGTTGATCCGGAGTCGGAACGGGCTCCACTGTCGCGATCGAGAACAACTGTTGCTGGTGCGATACGGCAATCTCGATGAAACGGCGAACCAGAAATTCCGTCGGCCAGGTTTTCCGATATCGCAGATCGTTATCGTCAAACCAATCGAACACACAAGGCAAGACAACCAGTTCATCCTTCGTTCCGTATAATTCCCGACTGAGTTGCGTCAATACGGCTGAAAACCGAAGCGGCAAACTGACTTTTTTGACAATCTGGCCGGCGCTCTTTCTGCAATAGGATTCCGGAGTCGTCACCAGGCATTCTCGGCAGGTCATCGGTCGTTGTTCATACATGGAACAGCAATTGTCCACAAGGAATGGACATGCAACCTCCAGATCCATATACCAGTCGAGAATTCCGTCTCTTGCCTGATGCCCGGCGGCAACGGCAGGCCTTTCTTTGAGGTGTTCTCGGATTTTTCCGGCAACCGCCTTACAGGAACCGATGATCCGGTTTCGGGTTCCCGTTTCCAGGCAATGGACTTGGCCCATTATATTCAAAGCTTCGGGGACAGAGAGGGAAACCATCAGGTATCGGCAACATGCGGCATGGCATCCTTTTCGACAGGCCATCCGACCGCCCCGCCGGGGAATCTCTTCGACAACGGTTTCGATCACCGCATCGGATAGTCCCCATGCCGCAGGAACAATTTCCGACAGACTTGCCGTCCCAAAGAAAAACCCGATCCAGAAAATCATGGATTGCGTTCCAATCCGCAGCGGCAATGGAAGCGATCCCATTCCATCCGGCAACACGGGTTTCTTCGGTCCATTTCCCAGAAACAAAATAGACCGCTTGTGATTCAGATCTTCAGGCAATTCCATGACAAGCGATCTCTCAGGATTTTGGTTCATGGTTCCGTCAGGATATCCAATTCCGCCACCGTGGTCCATTCCCGGTCCCGGACTTCCGTGAGCGCAACCAGGCGGATGAAACGCCCTTCTGCGGGAGCGGAGAATTTAACCGTCTGAAGTCGCGGCAAATTGCGAAACTCGCCGGCGGCAACGGCCTTGCCCCAATCTTTCCCATCGGCACTGACAAAGAACTCGTACTTGCCGATCCGGCCATTATCCTGATTTTGCCGCGGCAGATACGAGAATCCCGCCAGCTTCTGTGACCGGCCCAGATCGATCTGGATCTCGTGCGGAGGCCGAGGGGCTCCGCCGCTCCATCGGGTATGCCAGAAGGTGTCGGGATTGCCGTCGATAGCATGACTCATCTCCCCTTCGCCAGGTTCGAAAGAATCGACAAAAACCACCTTCCAGTTGGCCTTGGCCAGGGCCTGCACATCCATCACCGTGACATCGCTATCGATTCTTGCGTCGAGAAATGCCCGCGCCTTGATGACTCCGCTGTGAGGCACAGAAAACGGCTTTTCAAACCGAGTCGAGTTTCTCGTGGGCAGGGAACCATCGACCGTATAATGAATCGAGCCGTCTCCTTTGGGAACGGCCATCCGTACCAACCCCTGTTCATCGACATGGATCGTCACGGGCCCGAGTTTGTCGATTGGAAACAGTGGTTTTCTCCCCAGCAGATCAAGGGTATCGGCCCCTTTGTCAACCGGCCGAAGACAGAACATATAACTGTAGCTTCGCGGCCACAGGGTATATTGCGGATGGGGCTTTGCTCCCCAACTGTCGTCGCCGCCGACGCCGGTCTGCTTGTAGTCGAGGTTGATGGTGATGAAGTCTTCGCGCGACAGGGTATTGATGTGCATCGCTTTATCGAGGTTGTCTTGCGTGTAGGTCCAGGAACTTACGCTCAGCAGAGGCAGACCGACGGCCATCAGACCATTGCCTTCCGCGTTTGTCCACGCCACCCAGCGGACATCGGTCCGATTGCTGTTTTCCTGCGGTTTGACATAGTCGTGATCGAGGTCTTCGACCTTTCCGCTATATTGGCCAACAGCGGCGCCGGTATGACGATCCCAGTAATTTTCCTGCGGGCCCCGGCCGTACCAGGTCATCGTATCGAATTCTTTCCGGATCGCCCCTTGAAGTCCCAGACGGGGCAATTCCGGAAGGTTGGAGCCCGGACTAAAACTACTGTCAACAACAACATCCCCATTCCCATAAATGATATAGGTGTTTTGCCAGTCGGAATTCCCCGCCGGCAGCGTCGATTCGGCAACGATTTGAACGACCCGTATGGGCGAGCCAGTCTCCGGGATTACCCTTACCTGATTGACCTTCCGGTTCGGTCCGGCCGTTTTCCACACGCCGAGACGATTGATCGCGCGGTTGCCATCGTCATTGTCGGTCAGGGCGCGCCAAAAATTCGGGATCAGGGGCCTGGCCATCAATTCCTTTCCCTTGTATTGGTACGATTCAATTGCCCCGCTCTGTTTTCCAATAACAACCTTCATTTCGTCGCTTTTGACCTGGACCGCTTCCGATGTCTCTTCCACCGTCAGCGCCGGCATCATACTGATTTCAACCGATGAGCTGAAAATCCCCTCTCGAACATTGAAGGGAATTTGATATTGATCCCAAGCCAACAGGTGACCCTTGTCGGCCCAGAGCGTATCGTCGCCAAGGGCGAAACCGACTTTGAGCCAATATTCGCGCCCGGCCTGGAGTTGCGGCTGCGTGAAGGGAATCGTCAGTTCCCGTTCCTTGTCCGGGGCCAGGTCCAACCGGGGCAAAGTACCCTTCTGGATGACCTGGCCATCTTCGGCCAATTCCCAAAAGACATCCAGAAAATCTATATTTACAAATGCGTACTTGTTTCGGACCTTCACCTTGCCTGTCAAAAGATCAACGGGAGTGACCTTGACATATTGATAGACCTTCTTGACTTCGGTTAAGTGCGGATTGGGCTTGCGGTCGGCCTGCACCAGGCCGTTGCAGCAGAAGTTGTCATCGTTGGGTTTGTCGCCGAAGTCGCCGCCATAGGCCCAAAACCACTTACCATTCTGATCGTATTTCAGAATCGCCTGATCGACCCAGTCCCAGATGCTGCCTCCCTGCAGGGCCGGATAGGCCTCAATGGCGTCCCAGTAATCCTGGAAATTGCCGACGCTGTTGCCCATGGCGTGGGCGTATTCGCACTGGATCAGCGGCCGATAGGGATTGCTCTTGGCATAAGCCACGATCTGCTCGATCCGCGCATACATGGGACAGTAAATGTCCGTATGCGGCGCCAGTCCGGCCCGCTCGTAATGTCGCGGTCGGGTCGGCTCATTCTCCCGGATCCATTTGGCCACGGCCTCGAAGTTGACACCGTCGCCGGCCTCATTGCCGTATGACCAGATAATCACCGAAGGATGGTTTTTGTCGCGCTCGACCATACGGATATTGCGATCCAGATGCGCCGTCATCCAAACGGGATCTTTGGCCAGCGATCGTTCGCCGTATCCCATGCCGTGGGATTCGACATTCGCCTCGTCGATGAGATAAAGGCCGTATTGATCGCACAGTTCATACCACCGGGGATGATCCGGGTAATGACAGGTGCGAACCGTGTTAATGTTGTTCTGCTTCATCAACTTGATATCCTGGATCATCGACTCCTCCGAGATCGTATGTCCGGTGACGGGATCGTGTTCATGCCGATTGACTCCCTTGATATAAATCGGCACGCCGTTGACCAGAAGCTGGGCGTTCTTGATTTCCACCTTGCGGAAACCGAACGCACATTGCTGAACTTCGAGAATCCGACCCTTGTCATCCTTAAGGGTCAGAAGAACGCGATACAGATTCGGAGTTTCAGCCGTCCATTTGCGAGGGTTGGGGACATTGGCGGCCAGTTCGACGACGGTATCAACCCCGGGTGTGACATACGCTGCCCAACCGGTAACCGTGACGGGCATATCGGCGGCCTTTTCGTCGGCATCCAGCAAATTTGCCTCGATCGTATAATTGGCCGCGGGATGATCTGAATAATTATGCACTTTGGCCGTCACTTTCATGACGGCATCCTGAAAATAGGAATCCAGATCGGCCCGGACATAGAAATCCCGAACATGGACCTTCGGCGTCGAATAGAGATACACATCGCGGAAGATCCCGCTGAGCCGCCAGAAATCCTGGTCTTCCAGATAGGAAGCGTCGCTCCAGCGATAGACCTCCACGGCCAGAAGATTTTTGCCGGATTGAAGGTACGGGGTTAGATCAAACTCGGCGGGGGTTCGGCTGTCTTCGCTATAGCCGACCTTCCGGCCGTTGATCCACAGATAAAAGGCCGACTCGACGCCGTCAAAGACGATAAAGATCTGCCGATCCTTCCAGCTATCCGGAACCATGAACTCCGTACGATAGGAGCCGACGGGATTTCGATCTTCGGGGATATGCGGCGGATTGGCCGGAAAGGGATAGGGGACATTGGTGTAGATGGGGATATCATACCCCTGCATCTGCCAATTGCTGGGGACGGGAATCTCTTTCCAGGAACTGACATCGAAGTCGGGTTTAAAGAAATCGACGGGCCGATCGGCGGGCTTGGGGACCCAGTGGAATTTCCAGTTTCCGTTGAGCGACTGGTGATAGGGACTGGCGCTGCGCGTGGCCTTCAGGGCCGTTTGCGCATCCGGATAGGGCATGAGCGAACAATGCGGAGCGACCTTGTTGACGCCCACAATCTGCGGATCCTGCCATTCGAGAGCGGCCGAAAGCCGGACTGCCGATGAGGACAGGAGGACAAATGCCCCCGCCACAAGATATGAATTCAAGCGTTTCATAGACGGTACCCTTTCCCCTGACGGATGAAATCTATTTCGTGCGGCCGGCGCTGAACCGGCCGGAACGGTCATCAATGGAAAAACGGGATCCTTCACCACGGATTGTCGAAAACCTTCACGCCGTCCACGACTTTGCAGATATGAACGGCAAACTTGTCGGCATACGCCGGTACGCTTCGCGGATAGCCGGTCTTGACGGCTGCTTCGACCGCGGCGACCGCGTCCGGCCGGACCAGAGCGCCCGAAGCGCCCTTGTCGCCGCCGCCAAGCATCCGCTCGCCCAGCACCCCCGGCACGGTTCGGACCAGATCGCACATGGTTTCCAATTCGGGTCCGGAAATCTTGTATTGATCCCGAAGCCCGATCCCGTCAGCCCGGAAGATCTCGCCGACTTCCTCAATCCGTCCGGCCTTCCATGCGTCGAGCATCCGGTAAAACCGTTTCTGGGCCGAATAAAGATATCGAAGCCGATCGCAATGATCGGGATTGGTCTTGCCGAATTGCCGGAGAATCCTGTCGAAAAGCGACGCGTCCTTTACATCCGCCAAACACGACAGCTTATACCCGGCTTTTTGCAGGATCGCGACAAATTCCTCGCATTCGGAGCGCCGCAGCTTGTAGGTGGATTTTTCCAATCCCGGCCGAACCGTCCCGGTATCCAGACTGACAATTCGGAAATCGGCGGCGCCAGGTCCCAACGGGATGTAATTAATACTCCGCTTCGAAGGATTGTAGTAGGTCCCCATGCCCTCGCGGGAGAACAGAATCATGATCTGATCCAGCTTGCCGCAGGGCGAACCGATGTAATCGTTTTCGACGGCCTGCGCCAGATCGACGATCCGCATGCCATCGTCGATCGTGACGCCGTTGACATCCAGCAGCGACAGGATCAGATTCAGCGAAAGCGACGCCGAGCGGCTCATCCCGCCTCCGGGGATGTTGCCGTAGAGAACGGCCTCAATACCCCGCGTAAGGGCGATCCCCTCTCGATGCAGGATGAAATCCACGCCAAACGGGAAACGACCCCAAGTTTCGGCGATCTGCGGTGACTTGGGAGCAGGAACTTTGCCCAGTTCGAATTCGATTACGCCATCGTTGGGGAAGTTACCGCTATAGAGCCGCATCTTGCCGGTGCCGCTGGGACGATACGCCATCCAAATGAAGCGATCGGTCCCTACACCGAACAACTCGGTGCCGTTGTAATCTCCATGCTCAACGCCGAGACAAAACCGGCTTGAAGTGCGCCGGACCTTGGCGCCATTCAAGTCGATCTTCGCCGATCCGGCCAGGTCCCGGAGTGTATCGAATGCCAAATGATCCTCGGTTCCCATTGTGCTTCCTCAGCCGAATAAGTTTTGATTACCAGAACAGGATATACAGCGCAACCGTTGCGATGATGACCAGGATTCCAAATCCCACCGCGGGTCGGGAAGTTTCGACATTGATCCTCGCATTGGTCGCGAACACCACCGGCTGAGGCAGCGGCTTGAGAATCCCAATCAGCGTCATCACCACCAGAACGACGAAGAAACAAATGGCCATGCGATCCAGAAACGCAATCTGCGGGGCGAACTGAGCAATCGCAAAATAAAGGACCGGATTGAGCAACAAAGCAACAACTCCGGAAACGCCCGGGGCGCGACGATTGAGCAGACCGAAGACGAACACCGCAAGAATCCCTGGAGACACATAGCCCTGAAATTCCTGGATATATTTGAAGATGCCTCCGAATCGCGGATCGGCCAGTCGGGGCGAGACCACGCAGCCGATGACCACAAACACCGCCACGCAGATTCGTCCGACCAGAACCAACGCCGACTGCGTGGCTTTGCGATTCAGATACTTTCCATAGATATCCATCGTAAAGATGGTGGATGCCGCATTCAACACGGCCGCCAGCGAGCTGACAATCGCGCCGAGCATCGCGGCCAGGACAAATCCCAATATCCCTTTGCCTTTCGGCAGCAGTTTTCCGATCAGCAATCCCAGAGCCGAATCGGTTTTGTAGCCGATTAGGGACTGTTTGGCGGGTTCTTTGCCGGCGGCGCCGGCTCGTGCAAGAACCGATTGGTTATACACGGCCAGCTCTTTGGCCTTGTCCGGATTGTTGGCCTCCCAGCCCTTGTCAAATACAAACAAGGTCAGCGACGCCGGATTGGACTTTTCCATCTCATACTTGGCCAAAATCTCCGTATTCGCCTTGATCATCTTTGGATCCCGGGCGGCGAAATCGGCCATGTCCTTGCTGAACAGGTTAAAGGCCATAATCCCGGGGAACACGATGATGAACGGGATCAACAGCTTTAGCGCGGCCGCAAAAACAATCCCCTTTTGCCCCTCGCGAAGCGATGCCGAACCCAAAACCCGCTGGGTAATGTACTGGTTCAGACCCCAATAGTAAAAATTCGGAATCCACAGGCCGACCACCAACGCCGTCCAGGGGATATTTAAATCGTTCCGGGGCAGAACCATGTGGAGCTTGTCATGGTTAAGGGCCAGCAATTTCTCCATCCCGCTGGCCGCATCGGATAACCCTGCCGCACCGGTACCGGAAAAGGTCGCAAGTTCGGCAACCGGCGTTTGACCCATCTTGTCCAGGGCAAACCACATGATAACCGCACCACCGATAATCAGGGCCGATCCCTGGATCAGGTCCGCCCACGCACAGGCCTTCAGACCTCCAAAGGTTACATACAACGCGGCCATCATTCCCATGATCCAGCAGCAAGTGGTCAGGGAAATCTTGAACCCAAACAAGGTCAGCAGGTCACTCATCGCCAGAGCACCGGCGTAAATGACGGCCGACAGGGACACACCGATCAAAATAACCATCATGAATACGGCCATAATCAAACGGGCCCAATGGTTGTAGCGGTGCTCCAGAAACTCAGGGATCGTAAAGATGCCGGCTCGGAGAAAATACGGCAGGAAGAAAATTCCGACCACCACCAGCGTGATTGCCGCCATCCACTCATAGCTGGCGATGGCAATCCCCAAATAATCCGCCGCCTGGCCGGACATGCCGACAAATTGTTCGGCGGAAATATTGGCCGCGATCAGCGATATTCCGATGAGCCACCAGGTTAAACCCCGACCCGCCAGAAAATAGTCCTCAGAGGATTTCTCATGGCGACTCTTAAACATCCCCAGGGATATTACCGTTACGACAAAGACAACGAAGATTACAATATCCAGCAAATACTCCATATGAATCTCCTTTTCCTGCGGCGCACAATCCTGCATGTCTCGTTTGTTCAATCGCATTGACAACAGAACAACGGGACTTATTATCCGAATCGGCGTCGGTTTGGCAATAGGAATTTATCGGCGGCCCACGAAAAGCGGCCGGCCGAAACAGGAGAACAGGTCAGACGGGACCGATCAGCTTCCGGTCAGTCCCAGTCGTTGCAGTTCGTGGCGGATCTGGCGTTTTGCCCGGACAAATCCGGTACGGGCGGACGATTCGCTGCAGCCGATCCGGTCGCTGATCTGGGCATACGACAGCCGCTCGAAGCAACGCAAAGTCACAACCCGGCGATGGAAATCCTTCAGCCGGCTTACGGCGGCGGACACCTGACCGCGGAGCTCCCGGTTCTGAAGAATCTGAGCAATCTCCGGATCATCCGGATCCGTCATTCCTTCTATGGTACATTCGCTCAGAGAAGAAAACCGGACGGTTGACCGACGCCGATCGCGATACAGATTCCGGATTTCGTTGGTGGCGATACGATAGAACCAGCCGCGGAAACAGGCCGGGTCCTTCAAGCGGTGAATCGAACCCACAACACGAACGAGCGTTTCCTGGAGCAACTCTTCCGCCAGATCCGGATTGCCCACCGCCGACAGCAGATACCGCCGCAGACCGGGGCTTTCCTCCTCGACCAGTTCGGACAAAGCGATTCGATCGCCCTGCCGGGCGCGATCCACTCGATCCCGACGGATCGCCGACTCAATCGCCTCCCGCTCCACCGGAGCGTTTGTTTCCAGAATGTCGTATTCCCGTACCTGATTGTCCATTGCCATGCTTGTCGTTTTCATGGTCAAACCTCCCTTCACTATACGCCCTGTTCCTCGGATCCGGCACCGTACCGATCCGGTGTGACCGGATTGTGACCAAAATCTACCCTCTGCGTCACAGACCCCGGTCTTGACGACCGCAACAAATCGCGATATGGTAAATGGCCGTTGAGCAAAGGAACCAAGGTAAACAATACCCCAAACGACCGCGGGCCGTGCCATAATTGGAGGGCAATTATTACGCAGCCGGCCGGGAAAACGAGGATCGCGATTATGATGGAAGAACACCTCACGGAGGAGCATTTGTTTGTGCAGGATCTGTTGCGGGATCGGGACATTACCGTTACGCAACTGGCCCAACGGGCCGGGCTGGCGGATTCAACCGTTTACGAATACACCGGAGGCCGCCGGAAGAATATTCCCTTGATCATCTGGCGGGCTCTATATGAACTGACGGAGGATGTGCGGATTCCGAATCTGATCATGGGCGAAGGAAAGGGCTTCATGGTCCCGATCCCCCATCCGGACTCGATCGACCCGAGCGAGATGACCTTAAAGCAGCTCATCGAAAAACGCAAGACGGATCTGGAATGCGAGATGGCGATCCTGGATATCGTGGCCGACGGCAAGATTGACAAGGCCGATCGCGGGGCTATCGAACGGTACCGCGACACCTATCCGGAAGCCATGAAACTCGAGGCGCAGATTTATTTTACCATCATGGAGGCCTACGAAAAAGCCGTGGGCAGCAGGACTCCGAAAGAACCGCGGGGCCTTTAACCTGCTCTGTGAAAACGCGAGAACCGGCTCGGAAGTGCTCCGGCCGGTTCCCGCCTGGAGGACTGTGACGCTAAGGAAGGTTTATTCGTTCGTCGCGGCCGGTTCCGTCGAGACGAGTTGATCATCCGAATAGGCCGGGGCCTGCTGCTCCTGCTGCAAGAGGGCCTGAAACAATCTTCGAAACTGCATATCCACTACATCCTGGCCGATATAGCGAATCTCGCCGAAGACGCTGTCGTAATTTGCGCGGGTCTGCGGAACCAATAATACAGCTTGACACTGCTTACATTGGATTTTCCGTCCGGCATACTCATCCGGAACATTCAAGACCATCTGACATTTTTCGCATTTCATCGCAATCATCGTCGGCCTCCTTTCTGGCCGAATCGCCTGTCCTGCCCATCTTACCAATCCCTTTCATGGGCCTTTCATATATCCAGACGCTCAAGCTCGACGAAAATTACAGGAATCGGGGATTTTTTACAAATCCTTTATCATCCTCCAGTTATGTGGGCGTCAATTTTCTCTGGTAACAGAAAAACGATCTTGGAGGCACAAGCGAATTTTCGGGACCAAAGAATAGAATCGATTCATGCCATTCGTTGGAAATGAAAGGCCTCGTGGTCAATGGTCGCGATGGGGATCGGGATTTGGCCGTTGAGCTTGTAAATACCGGCGATCCGGTTTTCATGATGGCATCCGAAGCGGTAGTTCCAATCCTGTTTCTTTTCGGGTTTTTGGTTTCCCCCAGGAATCCCCAAATGTCCGAAAAAATTCGTCGGGATTTTCCCCGATACGGGCGTTTCTTTATTGGAAAAATGAGGTTGGCGAATCAGGAAAAATACCGATTTTTCAAAAATCCGATGATTTTGACCATATTCTGTTTGACATAGTGGATCGAATTCTTCAGAATAACCGATATAGAAAGGCAAGGAGAAGAGGATGTACGATAAACTGAGTATAATGAGGGAATAGCCCGCTGAGAAAGAGATGGATTCTGTCGGGAGGTGGCTTATGAAGGAAACCGGTTTGCTCAACTCAACTCAACTCAACTTCCTCCTTTGCTTGTTGGTAATATTTCGCCTCCTTTCCGAATGACAATCGCGTCCGCGGGTATTGAACGGCCATTTCCATTATAAGGAGGTCAAATATGACAACAGATAAAGGATTTCCATTGGTTTGTCTTTGCATGATGGTTTGGATCCTATTGTGCGGTTTTCCCGATCTTTTAGCCCAAACCGATCCCCCCCAGGCCCTCAAAGACCAGTCGCAGGCCGTCTGGGACCTGCTCAACGCCAACCAGGTCGGCAAGGCGTCCGACGCGATGGATCGCTTTCTGGCCGACAATCCAACCCCGGAGGTGGTTCCCCTGGCAAGGGATCTCGGCTGGGGGTTTTCCTCCAAGTTTCGGGATTTCGACAAGGCGATGCAAATCTATCAGTTTCTCATTGACAAATACCCCGACGATCCCCGGATCGTCTTTGTCATCGGCTCCAAGGTCAAGGCCCTGATGGATCAAGGCATGATGGATCAGGCCCTTGTTGCCGCCGAACCGCTGTATGCGGGCAAGTATGTCGCTTTTGAAAAACAGTTCGAGGCCGCGGCATGGATCGCCTGGGAATTCCAGCAGGCCGAGCAGTATCCACAGGCAGCAGATCTGTTTGGCCGTCTGATCGCGGCCCACCCCGACGACCCCCGCGCCTGCAAGGCCCGGGCCGATCGGCTCTGGACCCTGCTGCAAACCAGCCCCCCCGATCAGGCCAAGACCCTGATCAATGAAATCTTCGTCAAGTGTTCCGATCCGGCCGCAATAAAGCCCATAGAAGATTGTGCCTGGGTCGTCCGTCAGAAATACAAGGACTATCCCAAAGCCCTTGAACTGTATTTCCGGCTTTTGAATCTTTTCCCCAACGCCCCGAATGTCGTCCAGGTCCGCCGCTGCATCGTGGAGACCTACATCGAGATGGGGGCCAAGGAGGTCGCACTGGCCGAGGCGGCCGCGTTTGAACGCGATTTTGCGGGCCAGCCTCAGGAAATGTGGGCCTTTGCCGTCGGCGTGGCTGCGGGGATTCGTCTGGAGGACGAGACCATCCGCACCAAAGCCCTCGAAAAGTTTCTGCGACAGACGGCTCATCCGGAATTCGCCGCGGCCTTCCAGTATGTCCAGGAACAATACATCGACCGAACCCAGAAGGCCGGACGACAACCGACAGCCGAGGAATGCCGCGCGCCTATTGAGATCTACGAGCAGGTCATGACCGCCGCTCCAAACCTGGAACCGACGCTCAATGTCCTGGGATTTATTGCTATGTGTTACCAGTGGTCTGCCCTACATGATAAGGCCACCGTTCTATACAATATAATGGTTCTTCGTGAACCCAGAATTTCACGAGATCATGATTCAAGGGTGGTTGTAGCCGGCGATCGCTTCTGCGGCGCTTATTGCGTCTGGCATCTGCTTCGCCACTACGGGTCAACCGTCCCCGTCGAGGAGATCATCGACCAGATGGGCATCCGTAAGAAGGGCTTTTCAACGGTCCAGGATATTGTGGATATTCTGGCGGCACGAAACATCCCCGCCCAGCCGATGAATGTCCCCGCCGACAAGCTCGCTAAGCTGGACACCCCCTTTGTCCAGTATCGCATCCCGCGGGCCGGTTCCGATCTGGGCCACTTTGTCCTGTGTATCCCCGCCGGAAACGGCAAGGCCGTCGTTCTTGATGGAGCCAATGACCCTGTCTTGATCGACCTCAGCGCTTTTTCCGACAAGGACGCCTTCTGGGATGGCACGATCATTCTGATCCAGAAATCCCGTTCCGACTTCCTCACCGAGGTTATCACCGAGCGGATGAACTGGAAAACCGCCGTCGCCTTGGCTGAGTGCTGGTACGCCGCCGATAACCCCTTCGATTGCATGAACCGGGCAAAAACCTATTTCGCCTCCGTTACCAATCAGCAACTGGCAAACCTGAAGGGAGGTTCTCAGGTTGACTATGATTGTACAAACAGAAATTATAGTTGTAGACAATGTAAACGGTGTTCAGATGATTCCGATTGTCCAACTACCGAATTTGTTTGTGCTGGCTTAACAGAAGCGAAAGAATGTTTGGTGAGCTGGCACGGAAATACACCTTGTACTGATGATCCGGCTGCCAAATGTCAACCGAGAAAATACATGCATAGAATTTGTGAATACAATTGTTGTCAATTCGATCATGGCGACGGGAACCCATGTGGTACAACCGTTCCCCAGTGCCATAATGGAACATAATATCGTAAATATTGCGTTTTTTCAAATATATAGGAGATGTATATGTTAACCATTGTGCGAATATCTGCAATAAATGTATTATGGAGTATGGTGGTAATATCTGCAAATGGCGATACCGATATGAAATTAACAGGAAACCAAATCTTTCTTCTTATGCAGGCATCCAGAAACCAATATGTCTCTATGGATACGAATATGGTATGCCGCGGCTATAAAGACGGTTCAGATAGATGGGAGAATCCACAGATACTATTCCAATATGATATCATTTCCCGATGGAAGCGGGGATGGTCGTATGGCCATTCAACCGAAACGATATTCGATGACTTTGGAAAAAAGATGGATATATCGATAACGCAATACAATATAAATCCATCCGAGATTGTATGTCTCCGGAAATCGTCTCCTGATTCGATCCCCGAGGTGTCAAGAGATACTCTTTCCCATCGACGGGATTTTCTGGATTCCTTGGTTTTTGAAGAATGGAACGATCTGGTATGGATTCGAATAGGGCTTGATGAAGATTCCTTGCGATTGAGAATGGAAACAGCGAATATTTCATGGGATCAAATCACGGAACAGTATATCGTTGAGTTCGCTAGGACAAATTCACCCAAAGCCACAATCATACGATGGAGATTGGATCCTTTGATAGATTTTCTGCCGGTTACTACTCAGTTATTATCTCCGGACAAACAGCTATTAACCTCAAATGTATGTTCTGATTGGTACAAGTTAAATAATAAATGGATTCCCCGAAAGATAATAAGACACAATATTTTAGCGAAATTTGCGGTAGAATACTCGTTTCAAACACAGAGCGTAAATCAACCCATGTCGGACGCGCTTTTTTCGGTTGAGATTCCAACCGGCTCGATTGTTGACGACCGAATAAGGAATGTAAGGTACAAATATACAAAAGCCGATTTATGTTCTTCGGGATCGCAAAAGGTTGAGAGCATAATCAGGGATGTAGATGTTGGAAATCCCTCCTCTGATTTGAATTTGGCAGATGCGGCGATAAAGGGCGAGGCGTTATTTATAGGTCAAAAAAGCCGATCTTTAATACCTGTTCAGGTGGCTCTTGTCCCCACATTTGTTTGGGTCCTACCGGGGAGTAACAAATACACCCTCGAACTGTCGCAGGAAATGAAAACCAAACCGTCTCTGTCGGGCAAAACCTTTTCCGATAGCCCGTTGGTCCTTCACGGCGTGGACGACCAATTGGCGTCATCCGGAAAGATCATCGTGACGCTGGAGCGGCCCGAAGGCCACAAGGACTTCGTCGACGCTATCCTGACCCTGGACTTCGGCGGCATGAAAACGCCGATCCATTTCGTCGCGGCGCCGCTATCGGAATAAACGCGACAATCAATGCATAAGCCGAGTTGTTTGAGAAAAGGGGCGCCGCATGGAAACACGATGGAGATCGGGATGGATATTGGCCGGCCTGATGGGTTTGATGTGCCCGTTGTTTGCCGAAAAGGACCTCACCGCCAAACAGCTTGCCGCGCTGGCAAGGGCTTCCGTCTGTCGCTACCGTTCTCTTGAAGCGACGATGGAAGGCCGGGGGATTCAGTACGGCTCGCCGGACCAGGACAATCCCGTCGAGAAGTATCGTCTCACGATGGATTATCGAAGGGCCGGGGAGCGGATCTTTGCGACAGTTGAATCGACCTACGATCCGGACACGCCGCAATCGCATTCGGTTCGGAAAACCTACGGCGTTGATTCTTCCGTGGGTCGTTTACTCCGGGAAGAACCGATTGGGTACACCTGGTTTCATGCCCAGATTCTGCCCCGGCGGGACCTTCTCCAACAACTGTCGTGGACTCCGGATTTCCTGATCGCCGACCGGATTTTCGAGGACGGCCCGGCGACGATTGGTCCGATGGGCCGGGCGACCGTTTCCCGCGACCCGATGACCGCCTGCTGGATTCTGGAGTATCCGATGATCCCCGACAATCCGAAGTCCAGTTGGAACAAGATCACGCTGGATCCCGAGAAAGAGTATCTGGCAATCCGAAAAGAGATCCGGCTGTCCGATCAGCGGGTGATCTCGATCGATGAATGTTCCGATTTCCAAAAGGTCGGCGGCCTGTGGTTCCCCCTGCGTTATTCCTGGATGGATCCCGACGCTTCCTTTGGCGGACGATTCGAATACAAGAGCGTCGTCATCAACGAACCGGTTTCGGCCGATCGCCTGCGTATGGATTTTCCTTCCCGCACCTCGGTGGACGACCGGATCCGCGGAGTGTACTATCAAATCAACGACGAATCCTTTCGCGGCGGTCAGCAGACACCTTCCGGTTCCGAAGTCACGGCCGGGTCCGGCCCGGCCCTTGCGGCGCCGACATCCGACGACGAACTGGCCAAAGCGGCCGCGATCGCCGATCAACTACTCAACAAATCCTCGGCCGCATCGCAATTAACCCCGGTCGATCTGTCGCCGGATTATGTCTGGGTCCTGCCCGGTAAGAATCAATATAACTTGGAATTGTTGGGGCAAAAGTCAAAGCCCGTGTTGTCCGGCAAGACGATCTCTGACAGTCCGCTGATCCTTCACGGCGTGGACGATCAATTGGCGTCATCCGGAAAAATCATCGTGGCGCTGGAGCGGCCCGCCGGCCACAAGGCCTTCGCCGACGCCGTGCTGATGCTGGACTTCGGCGGCGTCAAGACCCCGATCCACTTCGTCGCCGCGCCCTTGCCGTAAAAATTTTTGGATAGAACGCGATTCAAATGAAAGCCCCCGGCTATTTGGTCTATCCGAGGGCTTATGAGAATTTCTGGAAGTCGAAGGAATAATCGGCTTACGAGGAGTTTCATGGAGGTCAAAGCGTCCGAACCCGTCAAGGGTCGATATATCTGCCTGTATAGCGCCTGTGCGATCGTTTATCTGTTGACTATCTTGCTGCCCATCCTCTGGTTTCCCATTTGGTCGGCGGTCTTCGGCACGATCGTCTTTCTCCTCGTTATCCTGTTTTCCCTCCGCGCATGGTTCCAGGCCGTATTTGCGATGATGCCCCCTTTTCCCCTTGCGCCTTTGCCGGATGACCTGCCCACCGTCTCGATCGTCATCCCGTCCTTCAACGAAGAGCGCGTCCTGCCCCGTACGATCCCCACGGTTCTGGCCCTCGACTATCCCGCCGAAAAGCTCGAATTCGTTTATCTCTACGAATCTGCGTGTACCGACCGGACCGAAGAGATCATCCGCCGATTCGCCGCCTTGGATTCCCGCATCAAAGTGGTCCGCCGTCTCACCACAAACGGCGGCAAGGCCGCCGCGACCAACTATGCCCTGCAATTCGCCACGGGACAAATCATCGGAATCTTCGACGCCGACCATTCGCTTGTGCCCGATCTGGTTCGCCGTGCCGTCGCACATCTGCAATCGCCGTCGGCCGGTTGCGTTCGCGGCCGGTGCCGGACGATCAATCGCGGCCAGAATCTCCTGACGAAAGTGGTGGCCCTCGAGCGGGATATCGTCGAACGCTTCGGGATTTCCGGGGCCTATCGGTATGGAGGGTTCGCCAACTTCGGCGGTGGACACGGGTTCTTTCGCCGGGAAATCTTCGAACGGTTCGGGCCGTTCCATGAAGAAGTCCTGACCGAAGACATTGACTACTCGGTTACTCTCCATCTGGCCGGATTTGAGGTCGTTTTCGATCCTCAAATGCAATCGTTCGAAGAAGCGCCGCCGACGGTCGCGGCCTGGTTTCATCAGCGAAAACGATGGTCTCGCGGCTGGATGCAGATCGCGCGCCGCCGTCTGCCCGAAATCGTTTCCGCGTCGATCCCGGCCGTGAAAAAAATCGACATGACCGTCGCGCTGCTGTCCTCGTTGTCTCCAGTATTGCTCGTGTCGATTGTGCCTTTGTTGTGGATGGCTTTATTGGGAGTATCGACCTCCATATTTCCGCCATCTTTGGCTCTATTGTTATGGACATTTGTAACCTTAACCCCTGTCGTGCAGGCGATAGTGACACAGTGGTTCGACGGGGCAACTTCGCGGAAAATCATCGAATCCGTAGCCGTGTCCACGCTACTAATCCCATATCTGATATTTCAAATGGGTGTCGGGTGGCTGGCGGGTATGGATGAATTCGTTCTGGAGCGTGACACAGTCTATGTAAAGACCGAGCGAGTCCTGCAAATCCACAAAATGATGGATCAACAGTCGCTCTCATGTTAATTTGTTGCAATAAGAAGGCACGAGCGTTGTTTTTTTGCTACATCCGGTGAATTCTGTATTGTCCTATCATCCGTATGAACAAAATCCAAGTGAGCATTTAAATGGCCGGACAAAGTTGTTTATATTTTGTAACATCTGGGCTGAATATGGAGGAATAACCTTTCCGATCAAGCTGGCTTTGGATTTGTAACTATTTGTCCTATAAAATCTTAACGCCAACACAGAACATGGGTATTTTTGAGAGACATGTTGGCATAACTCTTGCTAAATTTTACAGGGCCGGAGGGGAGAATGTCTTTATAGCAGGCCGAAATGGCTTGATGAGGGTGGTGTATGGCCGGACCGGAGGAGCCGGCTTTTTTTATTGCGCCACACGATCCTGTTTTTGTGCTGAACGGTATTGGCTGAGGTTATTGATCGCAATACCGATGACAATATGGCAAATGACAGGAAGCAAGAAATATCCGATCCTTCATATGGATAGGCATGTTCATTTGTTTTAACAGGGGGTCATAAACAGTCGATTCCTCTACATTTTGATTTGTATTACTCCTTTGCGCCCCATCGCCGTTACCCTCTGTCCTCAATAGATTCATGTATCGATCTCCATCCGGAAGAACCTTAAAAAGACAATAGCGAGAATCGGGGATTTGTGGTAAAATTATGGTTTTGTACAGAATACGAGGATAACCATCATGATTGTCGTAATGAAACCGGGAGCAACCCGAGAACAGGTTCGCCATGTCGTCGAACTGGTCCGAGAGTTCGGCCTGAAGGAACATATCATCGAGGGAACTGATCGCACCGTGGTTGCCTGTATCGGCGATAAACGGATGGTCGAAAAAGACGCCATCGAAAACGCGCCCATGGTCGAACGGATTGTGCCGATTTTGGCGCCGTACAAAATGGCGTCTTTGGAGGTTCGGAAAACCCGCAGTGTGTTTGAGATTGGTCCGCAACGATTTCCGCTGGGGGGCAAATGCGTGGGTGTTATCGCCGGCCCCTGCTCGGTGGAAAGTCGCGACCAGATTCTCCGCACCGCCGAGGCCGTTCAGAAAGCCGGATGTATCGGTTTGCGCGGCGGCGCTTTTAAACCCCGAACCAGCCCATACGCATTCCAAGGACTGGGATCCAAAGGTCTGAAGTATTTGGCGGAGGCCCGCGACAAGACCGGCCTGGCAATAGTCACCGAAGTCATCGGCCTTGAACAGATTGACGAAGTCGCCGCAGTCAGCGATGTCCTGCAAATCGGCGCCAGAAACATGCAGCACTATCCGCTGCTTGAGGCCGTGGGCAAGGTCGCCAAGCCCGTCCTGCTCAAACGCGGAATGAGTTCCCGGCTGGATGAATTTCTTTTGGCCGCCGAATACATCATCAACGCCGGCAATAACCAGGTCATCCTCTGTGAGCGAGGAATCCGAACCTTTGAGGAATACTGCCGAAACACCTTGTGCCTGACGGCCGTGCCCGCCCTGAACGAAACGACTCATCTACCGGTCGTGGTCGATCCTTCGCACGGTACGGGACATGCCCACTTTGTGCCCCCAATGTGCCGTGCCGCTGTGGCCGCCGGGGCTGACGGCCTGATCCTTGAATGCCACCCCGATCCGGAACACGCATCCTCCGACGGCGCCCAATCCATTACCCCCGACGCGCTGATCGGGCTTATGGAACAATTACGCCGCGTCGCCCGGGCAATCGACCGCGATCTGTAGTACTCCCGAAAAACGCAAACGGCGTGCGGGAGAGACGCACGCCGTTTGTTTTGCACAATTCGAAAACGGAAAAGTATTGAAGGCGACTAACTTGCTTTCACACGAACATTAAGGTATTTGACGCCAAACCGTTTGGCTTCCGCATGACTGTGAAAGAACAGGTCCAGGCGATTTCCCTTAATAGCCCGGCCGCGATCCATAACCTTCACGGGCTGGCCGCCATTGTAACCGGGGATGATCATCTCGGTACCGAAACGGAATTTCTTGTCGGCCGCGACCAACACATCTCCGGGCCGGATATGATGCATATTGGCCGTGATCCCATCGCATTTACCGCAGCATTTGGAGCAAGCACAATAGCCCGTAACCCGCATCCGAACCGTTACCCATTTCTCGCCTTCGGCTTGATTCTGGGCGGAATGACGGGGTTGCTCGATAATCGCAGGCAATGCCTGAATCTGGCGAATTAGTTGGTCGTCAAGGGAATCTTCTCGCTCGTCGTTTCCGGATTGAAATCCAGGGACCTGCTCTTGTTGCGAGATTTCGGCGAGATTATCGGATTTCCCCAACCAGGGCCGGCTTAGGGAAATCAGCTCGCGCCGCCGATCTTCGCCGCGGACGGAAAACCAGACGGAAAACCCGCCGATGGCCAAGATCGTGATCGCTAATCCCTTTGGACCCAGGAAGAAACCCCAGTTTACTTGCCGAAAGAGTGCCGCTATAACACTTCCAGTCATATTCGATCGCATCAATATTCCTCGGGTTCGTATTTGTTCCTGTCGAAACCGACAGGCGTAACTCGATTGTGTATTGCGATCCTTCGGTGAGTATCCAGCCCCATATCCCTGGGTCGTTGACTGTGAACTGTATTGTAGGGAGTCAACTGCATCGAGTCAAGAAAATTGAGGGTTTGTTTTTGCGTATGGTCCCATAATCGACACCTCCTGTTCCCTCAAAATCGTGATTCCAATTATTTTTCGAGGTCCTATAACTAATATTCGTTATCGGAAGGTCCGTTTTTCTTGTTACGGTGAATTCCCAAGGGAACAGCATCAAGGGGATGTTCAATCGTCTTTTTTCTTTTCACCGTGCCTGCAATCCGTTATAAAGTTCTCGGCTTGCTCAGACATCGTCGGATAATCGAATCGAACTCCAATTCATCGCGAGGAGAAACATGAAACTTATAATTCCGTTTACGATCTTGCTCGGATTCAGCGGGACCGGCTTTCTCGGTGCCGCTGTGATTTGTGTATCCCCCCGGGGCCATGACACATGGTCGGGTTCACTTTCCGAACCGAAGGGCGACAAGACCGACGGTCCTCTGGCAACTCTGACGGGAGCCCGGGGTGCCGTGCGAAAGCTCAAAGCCGCCGGGCCGTTGACGGAACCAATCACGGTCCGCATTCAACCCGGGACTTATACGATTTCGGAACCGCTGGTCCTTGTCGAACAAGACGGCGGGACTCAGGACTGTCCGATTGTCTACGAGGGTTCCGGCCCGCTGACAACCATCATTAGCGGCGGCCGGACCATCGCCGGGTTTGTACCCGATGTCGAGGGCATCTGGAAAGTCCACATTCCTGATGTTACAAGTGGGAAATGGTATTTCGAACAGCTCTTTGTGGACGGCAAGCGCATGACCCGGGCTCGCACACCCAACACATTTTACGATTATATGTACAAAATCCACGAAGAACTTTTACCCCGTTCCGGAAACAATCGAGAGGCGCGTCAAACCATCAAGGTGGACACCAAAGTTTACGACGCTCTGGCCACGCTTTCTCCGAGGGAACGGGCCGATGTGCAGATGGTGACATTCCAGAACTGGGACAACACCCGACGATTTATTCACGATTTGAACCCCCAGCAGCGGTGCATCATCACGGAAGGTGAGAAACTCAAATCGTGGAATCCCTGGCGAAAGGCCACGCGATTCTATCTGGAGAACTTTCGATCGGCACTGGATCAGCCCGGCGAGTGGTTCCTGTCACGGGACGGTTGGCTCTATTACAAACCCCTGCCCGGGCAGGATATGCAAAAAGTTCGGGTGGTGGCTCCGGTATCCGAATCTTTCGTCATTCTCAAAGGGGATCCGAAACAAAACAGAAAAGTCGAATGGATCACCTTTCGCGGAATCGGTTTCGAATATGGCCAATACCTCACTCCCCCCGAGGGTTTCGAACCCGCGCAAGCCGCCGCACCGATTGATGCGGTCATTCAGGCCGACGGCGCGGCAAATATTGTTCTCGACGATTGTCGCATCGCTCACATCGGCAAATATGCCGTCTGGTTTCGACAGGGATGTTCGGACTGCAGAATCCAAAAGTGCTTCCTGCACGACCTCGGGGCCGGTGGTATCCGGATCGGCGAGACCGCGGATCGACCGAATCCGGCCGAGCAAACTTCACACATCACGGCGGACAACAACATCATCTTTTCGACCGGACACATTTTCCCCTGCGCGGTCGGGGTCTGGATCGGGCAGAGCCCCGACAACAATATCACCCACAATGAGATCGGAGAACTTGGGTACTCAGCGGTGTCCGTCGGATGGCGATGGGGGTATGCCTCCAGTTCGGCCAAGCGGAACCACATCGACTACAATCACCTCCATCATATTGGATACGGCATCCTGAGCGATATGGGGGCCGTTTATACATTGGGTCCGTCGGAAGGAACGACGGTGAACAACAACCGAATCCATGATGTCTATTCCTACTCCTACGGCGGCTGGGGGCTCTATACCGACGAAGGCAGTACCGGGATCCGTATGGAAAATAATCTTGTCTATCGTGTCAAGAACGGCGGTTTTCATCAACACTATGGAAAGGAAAATGTGATTCGCAATAATATTTTGGCCTTCAGCGAATTGTGGCAGCTCCAGGCCACCCGGGTGGAAGATCATCTTTCATTCCATTTCGAGAACAACATTGTTTATTACGACAAGGGCGTGCTGCTGTCAGGCCCCTGGGCTCAGGTCCGGATCCACATGGATGAAAACTGCTATTGGAACAGCTCCGGTCAATCTGTGGATTTTGTCGGAATGAATCTGGATAAGTGGCGGGAAAAGGGCCGAGACCGAAATTCCGTGATCGCCGATCCACTGTTCGTCGATCCGGCCAGATTTGATTTTCATCTCAAACCCGAATCGCCCGCTTTGAAGCTTGGATTTGTGCCGTTCGATTATTCTCAGGCGGGCGTTTACGGCGATGCCGACTGGATCAAGTTCGCCGCGTCCTTAACGCCCAAGGCACTGGAATTGTGTCCCGAGCCGCCCGCGATCCCGATCGAAGACGACTTCGAGACTACCACCGTCGGCGCCAAGCCGCAGGAGGCCGAGGTCCATGTCGAGAACAAAGGTGACCGCATTGCCGTGGTCGAAGGCGGCGCCGGCGGCAGCGGCCGATGCGTAATCGTCGAAGATGCGCCGGGCTTGCAGCAAACCTATAATCCTCACCTTGTCTATCAGGTCGGTTATTCCGAAGGAAATGCAAAAAGTGAGTTCGACTTGAAGATCACTTCAACCAGTCAGATCAACTTTGAATGGCGCGACTACGGCAGCCCCCCTTATCAGACAGGCCCGAATTTCGCGATTCGTCAGTCGATGCTCATCTTCCCCGGCAAGGATCCAATCCCCCTGCCGACAAACCTATGGATTCATTTTGAAATTGCCTGTCCACTGGGTCCCGTGGGTAACCCCGGGTGGGCCGTCAAGGTTACGATTCCCGGAAGAGATATCCTTGATTTTGAAGGATTATCCTGCGCCGGCGAAAAATTCCAAAAATTCGACTGGCTTGGATTCACCAGCAACGCCGACGAAAAAACCTCCTTCTATCTGGATAACATATCGATCTGGAATCGGCCAAACCGATAGACCGAATTCTGCTGCGGCTGAGATCTCCCGGACGCCAAGAATAGATGAGCGGTTTTTCTGCGCATTGAAAAAGGCCGCAAGCATCCGTGCTCACGACCTTGAAAGACATCGCTCCGCATTCCGAAAAGAATGCGATCCGTCAAGCCAGGGATCTTACGAATTTGCCGAACCGTTCTCCTCCATCCAATGGAATCTTGGCCACCCGATTCCAACCGAATACCGCCATCCCGTCGCCTCCATAATCGTTGCCCGATCATGTCTCTCATCCATTCCCGTAGCGGCACTTCGTTCGTATTGACCGACACGGATTATTTCGACCGCCTTTGGGCCATATAGAACGAATATGATCATAGCGAATGAACGCGGCGATTCAACAGGATTTTCGGGAATTTTCTAAAATTCTTGCGATTCGACACGCCCGGTTTTTATAATGGATGACCGTGAATCGATAACTTGTTTCCGCAAACGGTTTTATGGGAAGGAAATCTGCATGACTCCATTGCTACGCAGCGCAAAAAATTATTCGCTCACGATTTGTTGTGTTATTTTGTCTGTCGTTTTTATGTTAATCATCCCCCCCGTATTGATGGCTGCGGAATCGAAAACGACGCAAGCCGATGCTCCGTCCAAATGGGAAAACGACATTCAGGCATTCGAACAATGGGATCGGAAAAACTCCTTCCCCTCCAATGCGGTTTTGTTCATCGGGAGTTCCTCCATCCGGCTGTGGGAAACGCGGCAATGTTTTCCCGATCTGCCTGTCATCAACCGCGGTTTTGGCGGCAGCCAGATCGCCGAGATTACCCCTTTCATCGGCCGCATCGTCGTGCCGTACCAGCCCCGAGCCATCGTGTTCTACGCCGGCGATAACGACATTGCGGCGGGAAAAAGCCCACAGACTATAACCAATGACTTCCGCGATTTTGTCCGCGGAGTTCGTGAAACTCTGGCCGACGCCCCCATCTACTTTCTATCGATCAAACCCAGCCCGTCCCGATGGTCCATGTGGCTCAACGCATCCCATGCCAACAAACTGATCCGCGATTTCTGCCGATCCAATCCCGGACTTCACTATGTGGATCTGGCCAGTTGCTTGTTGCAGGAAGATGGGACTCCCAATCCATTGTTTTATCTGCCCGACAATCTCCATCTCAACGCACAGGGCTACAAAATCTGGACACAGATCCTCGCCCCCTCTTTACGAGATGTCTTTGCCGAATTCCAATCGTCGGTTGGAATGCCCGCTGTTGGCCGTATGTCTTCCGGTTCCGCCACCCCCACACCACAACAGCCGCCCATCAATGAAAACTCAGGGCCCTGGTTTGCGGCAAAAAACAGCAAAATTTTTCATCGCAGCGGATGCTCATTTCTCGGTCGAATCAGCAAGGAAAACCTCCTGGAATTTTCTTCCCGGGACCAGGCCGCTTCCGGCCGAAGGCCCTGCAAGACCTGCAATCCCTGATCCCCTCGTATTTATTGTCCCTGACGCCGTCGAATGCGGGCCAGCAACTCCTGGATTTCCTGATCCTGAGGACGAAGGCCTGCGCCTTTCTCGAGAATATCCCGGGCTTCCGACAAGCGATTTTGCCGATAAAGCAATAAACCCAGGTTGAAATGAAGATGGATGTCATTCGGACTCAATTCCAGCGCCCGCCGAGAAACCTCGATCGCTTCTTGGCTACGATTCAATCGCACCAATACATCGCTTAGATTGGTATTGGCGGCCCAATGAGAAGGATCCGCCCGTAAGCACCGTCGATACCACACGACGGCATCTTCCAGACGGTTTTCCAGAGAATAGGCATACCCCATTCCGAACAAGCCCTCCGGATGCCCCGGATGAAAACCGAGCAGAATCTGATATTGTTCCCGTGCGTCGTCCGGCCGTCCGGCTCTTTCCAGCAAGGCCGCCAGTTGATTGCGGCCCTTGCGATTCTGGGGAACCAGCCGCAGCATCCGCTCCAATTGATCCCGCGCCGCAGGTGGATCACGAAACTGCTGGTCCAGGAAAGCCGCATATTTCCATCGCAACCATGCGTCCTGGGGACGAAGGGCGATTTGTCGTTCATAGATCGCCCTGGAATGGGCCAATCGTTCCGGCGTAAAAGTCCGTTTGCCCTCCTGAACCTTCCGCGTCCATTCCGCAATCCATTCGGTATGATACGGCTGTTGAGTAAAAGGAGGTTGTGTCAAATATACCTCCAGAACATTTTCATCATTGAGGACTTTGTCCACCTCCGTAAACGCCAGCGATTCGGCACATTGCGCCTCGGTCAGCACCGGACCGGTCCGC
>CAZXPW010000040.1:0-37704 GCA_964643355.1 uncultured Pirellulales bacterium | reverse complement strand
AACCCCATTTTCATGCTTTCAGGTTGAACCGAAGGTTCATGTGAGACTGTGTCGAAAAAGTGATCGTATAACTTCCGGCTTGGTCGTAATCGGGCGTCCACACAAACACATTCCCCGATAACGATGCCCGCCGGGGAAGCGCCAGGGCCGAATAGGTCAGCCGATCTCCATCCGGATCGATGCCTCGAAGAGAAATCCGAAGTTCGGCTCCTTCTGCGACGATACGGTCTCCGATCGGTTCCAGTTTCGGCGGGTGGTTTGTTGCCGGGGTTCCCTTAACCTGCAGATGAATGGCTGCGGACCAGTTGTCTTCGTTGCCCTCGATGACGGCCTGGTTGATGTCCGTTTCCGCCCGAACCCAATAGGTTCCCTCCTGTTCCGGCGCGGTCAATCGTACCGAAATCGGTTTCCGCTCGAGAGGATCCAGAAAATATAATCGTCCCGTTCCCGCGGGCATCAGAGATGGCCAATCCGCCGAGAGATCGGAAGAGATTATCACGGCCGTATCGAAGTAATTCACACCCCGGGGTATCGCGCTGGCCGAACCGCGATTTTGAATTTCCAGCGAAAGGTCAAAGGCCTGTCCGGGCCGAACCGTGACCAGATTGGGGTCGGGAAATACCGCCATCAAATCCGCATACTGATTGGCCGTATCCACCAGCAAAGTGATCGTCGGTCCCCAGTTGTTGGTTTCGTTGGCTTCAATCACACGGTTGACGCTGTCGATTTTGGCTCGCAGACAATACTGGCCGGGTTGATTTGGTGCGGTGAATCGGATCGCATCACGATATCGAATCTGTCCGCCGGCGAAAGAGCCAATCCTTGTTTGTCCAAGGACATGTGTGACTTTGTCCCAGTTAACGCCCGAATGGTTCGCCAGATATAGAGTTGTCAGGATTCCCGCAGAGTCAGTACTAAGGGCGTTTGCATCCGCCAGATTCTGACTATCGAACAAGAATTGAACTTCTTCGCCCGGCAGGTATAACAAGGGGATTGATCCTTCGCCGGGAAGGACTAGATCCGGAAGCGATTTCGGCGTTCGCACGGTCAGGATTAAGATGGGACCGGAGTTGTTGGTTTCGCTGGATTCTTCGACAACCCCGTTCCAGTCCACATGGGCCTGAAGGTAATAGGTTCCCGGTCGGACCGGCGCGACGACCCGAAAGTCAATCTCGTGAATCGCGGCGATCCCCAATACCGCCAGCGAATACGGTTCAACCGGTTCGAATGCCGCCGACCAGTCATTCTGATCTTCCGAAAGTCGCAAAACCGTTGAAAAACTGGCTCCGCTGTTCGAAACGGCCTCGGCCTGGCCGCCGTTTTCCACCGTTACCCTCACCGTCACGGTCTCACCGGGATCGGAGGCATAACTCGTTATGCCCTTGCGAATGACCAGATCGGCCTTCTTCGGCGGCTCGGTGACCGTTAGTTGGATAATCCGACTGAAATTGTTCTCCTCATGTTCTTCAAATACGGTATCTTCGGTATCCGTTTGAGCTCGAAGGTAATATTGCCCCGGCTGGCTCGGCGCGGCGATTGCGATCGTCGTTTCCAGAAATTGATTGGCCGCAAGGGATGCCAGCTTGAATGTTCCCACCACCGATGCCTTGGTCCAGTCCGCATCCGGTTTATTGGCTCGACGCACGACGGTGGTAAAATAACCCGGTCCATACGAAATAGCGTCCGCACGGCCGGCATTGTCGATTCGGATCGGGACCGCGACGGAGTTGGCCTGGATGACCGATAATTTGTCGGCTGTGATGTTGACCAGCAAATCCGAATACGCCAGATTCATCGCGGAATACTGAATCAGAAAACTGTCGCGGCTGCCGCCGAAGAACGAATTTAACGCCCCCTCGAACAGGTATGAGGTTGTGCTGCCTGTAATCAAAACTTCGCCGGCGTCATTCGTAATCAAATCCAGACCGATATCGTCCTGCGACCCGCCCAGATACTCGGTCATAACCAGAGTTCCTTGGTTGTTCAACACCGCCAGAAACGCATTTTGTCCGGACATCGCGCCGTTTCCAGAGACGGGAAGATCCGTTGAATTTGTCGATCCGGTGAGGAAGATATTCGCGTTGTGATCGCTGGCGATCCCGTAAGCCCGATCACTTTGTGAACCGCCAATATATCGGGCGAAATCCTGGGATCCATCCGGATTCAAGCGGACGACAAAGCCGTCGCTTTGTCCCGATGAACTATTGGAAGTTCCGGGAATGTCATTCGATTCCGTATAGCCAGTCATCAAAATCCGTCCAGCCGGATCGATCGCCAGATCATAGGCACGATCCGCTCCGCTTCCCCCGAAATATCGGCTCCATTGTATTTGTCCCCCGGCCGTCATGGATGCCAGAAAGGCGTCATTACCGGCCATTCGAGTATTCAATGCGACCGGAAGATCGCTCAGATAAGTGGTGCCGGCAAAGGAAATGGTTCCCAACGAACTTACCGCCACCGTTTCGCACGAATCCGAGTACAACCCGCCGAAGTATCTCGCTTCCTTTACCAGGCCGTCCCGGGATATCCGTGCCAGAAAACCGTCAAATGCGCCGCCGTTATACCCGTTGACGGCCGCGGACAATTGCCACGATTCCGTATAGCCGCAGACAATCAGATCTCCGGACAACGGATCGACCGCCAGATCGTTGGCGCGGTCGGTTTTTTCTCCCCCCAGATAACATGACCATCGAATCGTTCCATCGTTGTTGAGGGCCGACACAAAACCATCCGAGCTGCCGCCGCGATAGGTGTTGACGGCCCTCTCCAGATTCAGCGACGCGGTAAATCCGCACAGATAGAGGGTACCCGTTGAATCCACCACGATTTTGGTACCGCTGTCGTTTCCGGCGCCCCCGACATACGCGGTCCAGAGGATCTTTCCAGTGGAGTCAACACAACTGACGAAAGCGTCCCGCCCCCCGTGATTTTCATTGATGGCCCCGATGAAATTGCTGGTGTTTCGGGTCTCTCCTGCGATATAGATTCGGCCCGAAGAGTCGATCGCAACGCCGGAACCATAATCGTAGTCCGTTCCTCCGAGATAGTTCATCCACATTGGCTTAATCTCAGCCAGGGAAATCGGGACCAGCCCTACCACACAGAACAGAAGAATCCTGGTTGCTCTTCTCATGGATCCTGTCTCCGGATCAGATGCCACTATCCGTTTGTTTCGTCTGGAAATCCCAGCCGTTATCTCCATTTCGTATCCCACCGTTTCGGTCCAGATCGGGGTCTTGCTTCTTGTGGGGGCGCAATACCCCCCGCCCCCCCAGTCTTAGAGCAATTTACATACCAGATCCGGCGCGAATGGAGCAGGATTCTCGATTCAAAATGATGGACCAATGATTCAGATCGGAGGATGAACAAAAAGTGTAGGTAAAGACCAGACTACAAGCTTAAAATTAAATAGGCAACCCAAATTAACAGAAAGACAATAGCCCAGGATACCAAAAATCCGATTATTCCAATCCATGAAGGTCTTGGGATTTCAAAACCCGGCAGGTCGATCAAGACTTTTCGATGGGCCGGTTGGATGCCATTTGGAAGCGTAAAGGGTCGGGTTTCCGGCTCATTCGGGGCAATCGGGGTCCGCAAACAAGCGAACATCCGATCCAGTCGGATCGGATCAACCGGCCGGGTGAAGATGCTGACGATGATTGTAACTATAAATCCGACAACAAGATACATCACCATCTGCCACGAAAGAAGCAGCTTCCCCTCCAGCAACATAAACCCCGGAAGGTATTCGGCGAAGTGCCGGTTGAAGTCCCAGACCCGATGCCCAAGCGAACCGAAAGGGATATCAATGACGCTGGTAAACAGCAACACGGCAAAACTCGACAAAGTTCCCGCCCAGGCGGCCGCGACGGTTGCTCTTCTCCAATAGAGGCCCACCCAGAAGGTGATACCCATCATTGCGGCCACCTGCCAGAAGATTTCCAGTCCTCTGACGACGCTTTCGATGGTGTATGCAAAATAGACGCCCAGGCCGACCATAATCACGGAAACGATCCGACCGACGACGACATAGTGCCGTTCAGACCGGTCGCGAATGACGAATCGTTTGTAGATATTTTGCGTAAACAATCCCGACGAGACGACCATGAACGCTCCGCAGGCGCTCATCACCGACGCAAGGATACAAGCGATGAACAGTCCCACCAGACCCGGCAAGACCCCCGGCAGCAAGTCCCGGGCCATGCGGCCGAAAACCTCATCCGGATCGAAATCCGGCTTGGACGCATACATCGCCACCGCGCACAATCCCACGATCATCCAGGCAATGGTGCAGATCCGTTTGACAAACAGGCCGGAAACAACGCCAATACGACCTTCCATTTCCGTTTTGCCCCCGGCGCAGACGGCCATGGTATGCGGTTGAGTGACCCAGCCGACCAAACCGTTAAAGGAAATCATAAAGATATAAAAAACCGTAATTTCACGCGGAGCAATGATGTTCATCATGGCCGGATCGGGAAGGGCCTGCCGCATTCCGGCAAGGCCCCCGAGTTGACCTAACGCAAAAGGTAACAGAAGAAATGAAAAAGCAAAGGTCATCAACCCCTGGATAAAATCGGCCACGATCGCCGAATTCATTCCGCCGGCGACGCCGTAGATGACGAACATCGCAGTGGTGGCAAAAATCGCCAGATTGGGGTTGACCTGGCCGTTGGTGGCGGCGGTCACCATGGCCCCGCAACTTTTCAGCATCAAACCGATCGTTACGATCAGTTGCAGGATGCCGATGACCGCATACAGCGAACTGACGCTGGGACCGTAGCGCATCTCAAAGTAGTCGCCGACGGTAACGGCGCGCATCCGGCGGAAAATTGGCGCAATCAGCCAGAAAAACGGCGTGCTGAACAACCACATCCACTGGTACCAGATCCCCGATGCCCCGCTGCGATAGACCTTGGAGGTGACACTGACGGCCTGATCATAATGCGTAGCGGCGGTGAACATGAAAAACGACATCATGATCTTGCCGAATTTGCGGTCGCCGATGAAGAAACTGGCCGCGCTCTTGACGCGCTTTGCCGCCCAACTGCCGATGACCGTGATGCCGACCAAGTAAACCACGATTACCGCAAAATCGATTGGCTCGAAACCAAACAATCAACACCTCTTGAAATCAAGTATCGTTTTGTATTTTGATTTTGTTTCCGGGTTGATCCCGATCAATCGTAAAGGATTGTCATATCCGACTTGTCGAAGTTCGTCGTCGGACAGAATATTCAGGGACGCAAGATGGTCCATGCATTGCTTCATCGTGGCCGAGGAGCCGACGAGGTATCCGGTTGCGGGGTTGTAGAGTCGTCCGGATGGGTCAAGGACGCAGTCATTGCCGAGGCAGTGGTACCGGCCGGGGGCCATACCGGCCAGGGGCGAGCAGTCGCTGGTTACGATGATCCGCGCGGGGGTCTTGGCGCGGACGATCACGCGGATTAGATCCGGCGGTAAATGATGGCCGTCGGTGATAATCATCGCCGTCAGCCGATCGTCGGCCATGGCCGGCCACAGCGGATTGTCGTGCCGGTCGATCATCCGCGGCAGGCCGTTGCCCAGATGCGTGATGGCCGTCGCCCCGGCCGCACGGAGCCGGACGATCTGTTCGGCGTTGGCCAGATGATGACCCAGTGAGACGGCAATGTTGTGTTCGCGGGCCGAACGGGTAATCGCCTCGGCCCCGTCTATATCGGCCGCGATCGTCAGCAGGCGAATTGTCCCGCCGCCCAGTTTGATTAACTCACTAAGACGATTCACATTGCCGGAAATCATCCAATCGGGATTGTGTGCGCCGCGGGCTCCCTCGGCGGGATTGAGAAACGGGCCTTCGAGATGAACGCCGAGCAGTCGACCGTTCATTCGAGGGTCGGTCGCGGCCCGTGCCAGGATCGGAAGATTCCGCCGGTACAGATCCATTGGGCTGGAGATCATCGTGGCCAAAAACGCCGTTGTGCCCGCCTCGGCAAGCCGATCGGCGGCCTCGATGATCTGATCGACCGTCAACTCCGGCGAGGAAAAGTCAATCCCACCAAATCCATTGATCTGAAGATCGACGAGGGGGAAGGTCATGAGGCAATCCCCCTCGAACAATAATTGTAGGGGCGGACGGCGTCCGCCCCATGAAATAATGGGCACACGCCGTGTACCCCTACAGGTCGCCCCGACATCATTTTTTTACTTCCTTTTTCGGATGGGTCAGCATCGACGCGGCCGGGGTGTCGAGATACATCCGGCAGGAAGGGTGCGTTCGTAGGATCGAGGCCGGGCAATTCGGCGAGACGGGGCCTTCCAGCGCGTTTCGGACGGCCTCGGCCTTGCGCTGGTCGGGGACGGAGCAGACGATGTGTCGGCTCTTGAGGATCTGACGGATACCCATCGAGATCGCCCGCGAGGGGACATCCTCGAAGCGGGGGAACCAACCCTCTCCGAGTTGCTGGCGGCGACAACGGTCGTCGAGGTTGACGATGATATAGGGTTCTTCCGTCAGGAAATCGGCGGGTGGGTCGTTAAAGGCCAGATGGCCGTTTTCGCCGATGCCGACCAGCGCTACATCAATGGTTGTCGCCGAGATCAGTGCGCCCAGCCGTCGGCATTCGGCCGCTGGATCGGGGGCGTCGCCGCATACGAAATGAACCGCGGCGAGATTGGGGACCCGCGCGACAAACTGCTCGCGGAGGTATTTGCGAAAGGATGCCTTGTGCGTGTCCGGCAGGCCGATGTATTCGTCGAGGTGAAACATCGTCACCTTCGACCAGTCGATTCCTTTGGTCGCGACCAGTGCGTCGAGGGTCTTAAGCTGGCTGGTGCCGGTGGCCAGGATGATGTCGGCCCGTTTGCGAGTCCGGATCGCGGCTCGGATGTGTTCAACCGCCTCGGCCGCGGCCGCTCGACCGAGGGATTCGTTGTCCGGAAAAACAAAACGCTCCATGGTTGGCCTTTCAATCAAAATCTGTGGAGCATATTGTCGCGTTTTATCAGGGTTTTGTCAAAAAATAACCCCCGGAATCAATCCGGGGGTTTTCAGTCATGGTTCAAGGATCGATGCAAGCCCCCAATTATATGTTGGGGATTGCCGGGGCGATTACTTCGGCAGGGGATAAAATTGCGATTGGAACTGCGATTGGGGTTGCCTTGGAATATAGTGCCGGACAAACCAGGCCAGATCCTCACCTTCATTCGCCAAAAAGGTCAAAGAAGAGTCGTTTTTGCGCTGTTCGACAAAGCACTTGATGACGGTCTTGTCAACCCATTGGCGTTTTTCCGCATGGCCATCCGCAAATCCCAGCGTACTTCGCATATTATGGACGCAGGAAAGGGGATCTCCAGGCCAATAATTTGGAAAAGCGGACCCCAGCAAAAAGATATTCCAGGTGTTTTCGTTATAACCGGACCCTTCCGTTTCTTCGACGAAAACAATTTTGGACCCGGGCGTGCTAATTTCAGGTAATTTGTACACACAGGCGTAATATTCTCCCGTCGCCCAACCGCTGCCAACGGCATACCCGTTGAGAGGCCCACCGATGGAATAAGTCCGATATCCACCCCATCGGGCCGAATTGCGAGTGGCGTTTTTCAGGTATCGCTTGTCCGAAGGACAATGATAGATCTTAATGCTGGTTGCGTACGGGAACAAGCCGCCGTTCTGGATACCGTTATGTTCCGCTTTCACATTCGTATAGTCGTCGGCCTTGGTGGTTTCATTGTGGGGGACCCCGACAAAATTTTTGACGCGATGCGTGCCGGTCGGAGCCCAAGCGGGATACCCCTGGTTCTGCCAGCCGTTCCATTCATAGGTTGCGCTTCCGGCGATGTTGGTGTCGTTGTCTTCGGCATAGAGGACATAACATTTGGTTAGACCGTTCAGATTGGCCAGGCACACCGCCGCCCCGGCCTGAACCTTGGCAAAATTCAGGGCCGGGATGAGAACCGACAGCAAGATCGCAACAATCGCGATAACCACCAGCAACTCAATCAGCGTGAACGCTTTTTTACGATTGGAAGTACAAATCATAACCTGTGCCTTTCGTCAACAAATATCCGTTTGCCAACTCCTCTTCCCTTGATAACGATTTGAGTCGGCCCGTTCGTATAATCAAACCCTCAGTTTTGGTCTGCTCCCCCTCGCGGCAACCAGCCGAAGGGACTGTCGCTGACGCTGTCGATTGTATCGAAAGGGACCTTTGATTGTCAAGCCGGGACCGGCAAAATCCGGGGATTTGGCTGGATCCCCTACCGGCCAAACCATCAGATTCCCTGCAAACCCGCAGGCGAGTTCTTCTGGAGCGACATTACTTCTGTGTATATAATGATTTATGGCAATAATGCGGTGGGGAGTTTGAAAAAAAGCCGGCCGCGATTGACTCTCAGAATGGCACGGGGGCAGTTAGCGATTTCCATACTTTAATGTAAGTTAGGAGCATTACGAACTGGAGGCGGCGGGAATCGAACCCGCATCCCCGCGATGCGACCGCGGTGTACTCCCATTATACTACGCCCCCGCACCGGTTGGATGCGGACTGCTTTTTCGCCATCGAAAGCCCGTCTATTATATCGCCCACCGGCGGAGAATCAATGATTTTTCCGGAAATCTTGCACGGAACGGGCCTTTTTGATATAATCATTCTGTTTATTGTAATACGGAGGAAATACGAATGAAGCGTTTTCTGACGATGCAAGGGGTGGTTTTGGTATTGCTTCTGACTCCGCTGTCCACGGCCGAGAACATTGATCCCTATGATGACAATAGCCAATTCGCCTGGGGCGAAAATATCGGCTGGGTGAATTTCGAGCCCTCGCACGGGCCGGGTGTGGAGGCGACTGAAGCTCGCCTGACCGGCTATGCCTGGGCGGAGAATATCGGCTGGATCAACCTGTCCTGTCGCAACTCCGACACCTGCGGCACAGCCGAGTTCGGGGTAACCAATGACGGCTTGGGCAATCTTTCCGGCTTTGCCTGGGGCGAAAATGTCGGCTGGATCAACTTCAATCCCGTCGTACCGGGCGAACCGACCCGCTACGGTGTAACAATCGACGACAACGGCAACTTCAGCGGCTGGGCGTGGGGCGAGAATGTCGGGTGGATCCGGTTCAACTCGGCCGGAACCGTGCCGTTCAAGGTTCAGGCCTGCAAGGTTTCCCTGGATGACTTGACGCATTTAGCCCAGGTCTGGCTACAGATCGGCCTCGGCCCGGCGGACCTGGACGGCTCCGGAAAAACCGATGTCGCCGACTTTGCGATTCTGTCCAATTATTGGAAACGCTTCTGCCCCTCGGGCTGGATGCTCAAGTAACTGGCCGTCGTCTGAGTATTCGACTGCGGAAGGGATTGGGATTCCACCTTCTGGGTGCGGGCCTGTTTGATGATCGAGCAACGGTTCCCGGTGCACTGAGACTGGCAGCAGCATCCCAGCCCCATCCATCCGATAATAACGGCCAGAAGAACGACTTTCTTCATTATCAACTCCTGCGAGAATTTTCCGTTCAAAAATGACGGGGATACTATCGGCGGATCGGGGACTTGTTCATCACAAATTCAGGCGAGGATTCCAGCAGGGGGTTGGATTCGATTGGGCTCGATTTCTGGTGTGTGACCCCAGGAATTGGTTATTCAAGTGATTTATCTTCACTGAACGGATTGATCGGGCGAGAAGACCCCTCAAGGATTCCGTTTGTTATGTTCGAAAGAGGAGGAGAAGAAGGAAGTTGTTCCAAGGGTTTCCGGGACATAACAATTGATGCGATCAGAGAACCTATAAACGGTACCGAGGTCAGAAAGACAATCGGCAAAGCGGGGGGATAGATTCTCGTAATCAGCATAATATAAAGAATCCCCAGCCATCCGGCAGCTATGTTGGATCCAATGATTCGAAGTTTCCGTTTTGTCACAAAACTGGAAACCAACAAAACGACCGTTGGAACAATGATGAGGAACGGAACCGTCAAGTTAGAATTATATTGCGAGGGCCAGATCACCTGACCGACATATTGCAGCCCGCCATGGGGACCCGGCCATCCTATGAAGTTTAGACCCACAATGCAAGCCACAGACCACAAACCTTGATAGATCCTCGATTCCATTTTTACCGCGTGAAATCTTATGAACTAATAATCCATAGTCAGTATTCACTATTCAATTGGATTGTGCCCAGTAGTCCACCACGAGAACCTTATCCAAGACCGGGCCGAGGGTAGCGCCAAAGGCCTTGTGATCCGGGTGCGGCAGATACGCCGCCCGGCCCGCCTCATCCTTGAAGCTCAGGAAGAAACAGTGCGTAAATCCTTGCGACAGGTTTTCGGGGCTGTTGTTGGTTCCCCACTCGAAGTCGATAATCGTGTCGATTTTCCTGGGCAGTTCGGAGAAGGCCTTCTCAACCTGTCGGATCTGTTCGGGCGTGGTCCCCTGCTTGAACGAGAACATCACCACATGCCGAAGGACCTTTTGGTTACGGGTCTGCTTTATGGCCTGACCACGATCATTGTCGGATTGGGATGACTTGCTGCAACCGGCCATAGCCAAAGCTGCGACGGCGGCGATTACGACGAGATTCTTCATTGTATGCTCCGATTTCAAATGAACCGTTTCGATTTGTCGGGGGATTGTACCGAGGGATCGGCATTTTGTCCATGACAAAATGCATCCGCGGTTGATTCGGACCGGACATTCGATACAATGGGCTTGACACGACTCAGGATGCCTATTTGTGGACAGTAACCAACCATCATTGATCGGCAAGATCGCTCTGGTCACCGGCGCCGCGCGGCGGCTCGGCCGGGCGATCGCGCTGTCACTGGCGAAGGCGGGCGCCGATGTGATCGTGCATTACCATTCTTACGGCAACCAGGCCAAGGCGGTCGCCGACGAGATCGCCGTCCTGGATCGGCGGGCCTGGACGATGGATGCCGATCTGGGAGATGCGACACAGGCCGAGGCCCTGATGGAACGGGCGATTGGCATGGTCGGACGAATCGACATCCTGATCAACAACGCCTCGATCTTTCCCGAGGATACCGTCATGGATATGTCGGCGGATGCCTTGACGCGCTCGGTGGCGATTCACGCCACGGCGCCGCTGATATTGTCGCGGCGACTGGCAAAACAAGGCCGTGATGGTCACATCGTCAATCTGCTCGACAGCCGCGTCGAGGACTACGATCGCCGGCACGCATCCTACCATCTCGGCAAACGGATGCTGCTGACGCTGACGCGGATGCTGGCCCTGGAGCTGGCCCCGCGAATCGCCGTCAACGCCGTTGCGCCCGGGCTGATCTTGCCGCCGGAGGGACAGGATCTTTCCTATCTGCAGAAATTGGCCGAATCCAATCCGCTGAAACGGTACGGAGATCCGAAGGATATCACGGACGCGGTGTTATTTCTTTTGCGAAGCGAATTCATCACCGGCCAGGTGATTTTCGTCGATGGCGGCCGGCATTTGAAAGGCAAGGTGTATGGATAAGCCCTTCGACCAGATCCACATCCGCGACCTGCAGTTCCGCTGTATCATCGGCATCGACGACATCGAGCGCAAGGACAAGCAGGATGTCGTCGTCAACCTGGCGCTGGAGGTGGATTTGCGGAAGGCCTGCGAAAGCGACCAGATCGCCGACACCGTGGACTACAAGATCATCAAGAAACAGATCGTCGCCATGGGCGAAAAATCCTCCTTTAATCTCATCGAGACTCTGGCCCAGCGGATCGCCGACATCTGCCTGGCTCATCCCGAGGTCCATCGCGTCCGCGTGCTCGTGGAAAAGCCGGCGGCCCTTCGATTTGCCCGCACCGTCGGCGTCGAAATCGAACGATCTCGCACGGAATAAGATTTTCGGATCAGTTTCCCGATCCTCCCTCGTCATCCTTATAGAGGCCCGAAACCATCGGACCTGTAATCGGTTAAAAGGATGACCGCTCAATGCCAATCCATTCCGAACCATCCACGGACACAATCTGCGCCGGGATCGAAAGCCGGTCGGTTACCCCGATCTCTTCGGATGAGTTGTGGCCGCAGGGACATGACCCTATGGTTGCGATTTTAACCACCGGTTCCGTCGGGGGACACTTGTTTCGCCTGGCCGCTCCGATGGCATCGGGGATGTTGGCTGTCATTATCCTGCACTTGACGGACGCGTTTTTCGTCGGTCGGCTGGGCACCGAAGAACTGGCGGCGATCAGCTTTGCGTTCCCGGTTGTCATGGCCGTCGGCAGCGTCGCCGTGGGTTTGGGCGTGGGTGTCTCGGCCGTCGTTTCCTGTGCCGTCGGCAGAGGCGATATTCATCAGATTCGCCGACTGACAACCGATAGCATCCTATTGTCTATCCTAATTGTCGGTTTGTTCGTCGGTTTCGGCCTGGCGACCATCGATCCCTTGTTCCGACTTCTCGGGGCCGACGAGCCAATCTTGTCGCTGATCCGCGGGTATATGCGAATCTGGTATCCCGGCATGATCTTTCTGGTGGTACCGATGATCGGCAATAACGCCCTTCGCGCCGCCGGAGACGCTTTCGGGCCGTCGCTGCTGACGATCGGCTCGGCCGGATTGAATATCGTGCTCGATCCGATCCTGATCTTCGGTCTTCTCGACCGGCGACCGATGGGTATCGCCGGGGCCGCCGTCGCCGCGACGATCGCCCGCGCGGTCTCGCTACTGGGATCGTTATGGATCCTCCACTACCGCAAGGGGATGCTCGATCTGTCGATGCCTCGATTTATCGAAGTCCTCCATTCCTGGCGGAGGATCCTGCGGATCGGATTTGCCGCAATTGGGGCGGCGACGATCATTCCCGTCTCGTCTTCTATCCTGACGGCGATGATGTCCCGCTATGGTTCCGGCGCCGTGGCCGCTTTCGGGGTCGCCACCCGCATTGAATCGTTTGCCATGTTCGCTCTGTATGCCCTCTCGGCCAGTCTCGTTCCGTTTCTCGGTCAGAATCTCGGCGCCGGCCGTACCGATCGAATGCGTCGAGCCCTTGGTTTGTCTTTCGGCGGTTGCATTGCCTGGGGATTGTGGATCGCCGCTATCCTGGCCTTCGCGGCTCGTCCGATCAGCCGCCTGTTCGATTCTGATCCTTCGGTCATCGAGTGGACGATTCTCTATCTGCGGCTGGTTCCGATCTCTTTCGCTCCCCTGGGTTTGTCTTTGGTGGCCGCTTCGGTATTCAACGCCCTGGGGCAACCAATCCGGGCGGCCATGCTGACTGCTCTGCGAACGATCGTCACGACAATCCCGCTGGCCTGCCTCGGCGGCCGATGGTTTGGCCCGCCCGGAATCTTCGTGGCGATCGGACTGGCCAATGTCATCCTGGGGATTAGCTCCTTCCTGTGGCTTGGTATCCGATCAAAATCCTGTTTCTTTGGGATTGCAGGCAAGGTATAATCAATCTTGTGAACGGGAAACCGTCGATGATCCGAACGGGAAACGGGAGAGTATGTTTCAATTTGATTCAATTCAGGCGGTTCTGGAATTTGCCATATCCAAAGAAAAGGCCGCGCAGAAATTGTATTCCCATCTGGCCGAATCGCTGACCGACCCCATCGTCAAACGGCTCTTTGCGCAACTTGCGGCCGAAGAAGTGGATCATCGCCAGCAACTCGAACTGGAATTGATGAAACTCGGCCATGTCGTATCGACCGACGACCGGCAGAAGGGAATTCGCGTCACCGAATGCGTCCTTCCGGACGAAGTCCCGCCCGGAATGGGATACGCCGAAGCCCTGGTTCTGGCCATGCAAAAAGAGAAAGCGGCCTTTCGGCTCTATGTCGAGATGGTCGGCGCCGCGGAAAATCTCGAGTGTCGCGAGGTCTTTCTGGTTTTGGCCGAGGAGGAAGTCCGCCACATGCTCCGTTTTGAGACGGCCTATCATATCCTGATGACGAAAGAAGCATAAACTCCGCTTTCTGCCACGACGATGGAACCCACGGCCAAACAACAGAGCAAAACACGCTTGAAACTGTATCGGCTCGCAGATCTGTTTCGGGGCCGGAAAAACCTGTTGATCGTCATGCAGGACAATCCCGACCCCGACTCGATCGCCGCGGCGATGGCCGTGCGACGACTGGCCCACGGCCTGGGGGAGATCCCCTGCACGATCGCCCATGGCGGCACGGTCGGCCGCGCCGAGAACCGGGCGCTGGTGGCGTATCTGAACCCGAATCTCCGCGCCTTGTCGGAAATCGATCTGAAAAAATTCGATCTGATAGCGATGGTCGATACCCAACCCGGCACCGGCAACAATTCCCTTCCGCCCGATCAACTGCCCCATATCGTCTTTGACCATCACCGCCTGCGGAAACTGACCCGAAGTTGCGAATTTACCGACATCCGCAGCCATTACGGCGCCACGGCGACGATCCTGCTGGAGTATCTCAACGAGATCGGCATCGTGCCCGACATGCCGCTGGCCACGGCCCTGCTCTATGCGATTCGCTCCGACACGCAGGACCTGGGGCGCGAGGCCATCGCCGCCGATATCCGTGCCTTCGACCAACTTTATCCCCTGGCCAACAAGCGAATGCTCAGCGAGATCCAGAAAGGATCGGTCCCGCGGAGCTATTTTCAGATGTTGTCAAACGCACTCCGGAAGGCCCGGTATTATGAGTTTGCCACCGTGACCGATCTGGGTCCCATCGACAATCCGGACATGATCGCCGAGGTGGCCGATCTGCTCCTCCGCGAAGAGAACACCTGGTGGACCCTCTGTACCGGCCGGGCACAGGGAAAACTGCTGTTGTCCATCCGGACCTGCCTGGAGAACAAAGACGCCGCCCGGATCGCCCGTCGCCTGGTCGCGCGGCGGGGGACCGGCGGAGGACACCTGACCTATGCCGGCGGACAGATCCCCCTGCTGGATCGTAACGACAGCCAGATTCTGCACCTGGAGCGCGACATCCGTCAGAAATTCCTCCGGACGCTGGGCATCAAAGACCTCCGCGGCCAACCCGTGGCGGGAAACAACGATCATTGACGATTGTCGATTGAGTATCGGCAACGTTCATTGTGAAAATAAGTGAGCCACTTGATTACATAAGTTGAAATTCGGCTTACATGTTTTTTCGGAATTTCAACCGTCGATCATTCGTCTCGAAGCAATCGCATCAAGCGGGACGGGAGTATCCCTTTTTGGATTGCGCACTCCCAGATTCGAAACACTCTCCATCCCTTTCTGCGCAATAGGGCATTTACTTTCCGATCTCGTGTCCTGTTTCTACGAAACTTTTCCTCCCAGAATTCTTTGTTTCGTTTCGGTTTCGTATTCCGGCAATTATGCCCGTGCCAAAAACAACCGTCCGCAAATACCACGATCCGGATTTTGGGAAAGACAAAATCCGGTTTTCCCGGTAGAGGCCGATTCCTTCTCCAGCCCGTAACTTGACAGCGTTTCCATAAGGCCATAAGAGCTAATTCCGTCGTTTTGTTTCTCGAAGAACGAACGGAACGCATAATTCGTGAACGAATTGTTTGTGAAAAGATATCGGTCATAAGATAGCAAGTATAGTCACCAATAGCCCATTTGAACAGATTTCAATATCGGTGAACTGTCAGGATATTATCACGATAATTTGTGCTTATCCTGAATTCCGGTCTCTCAATTATTGACCTGAATTGAGGATTCTATACAATATATTTTTGGTAAACAATATAATCCATGGTTACCTGAATTGTAGATTTGTCTTGGAGACGAAAGGGAAGTCTGTGGCAGATAATCCCGCACAGTATTTCAGAGAATATCGAAGGCAATTGGGCTTTTCGAGCCAGGGTTCCGCTAAGGACTTTTTGGCCGGGAAGGATATTTCACCCCCGATCGACTACGACTACATTCTTGAACTTAATCGGCGGATTCGGGGTATCATCGAAAAACTGAATCAAGTCATTCACCCCAGCGCCAGAATACCGGATGTGGTTTCGTTTTGCACGGAACAAGTCGACGGTAAATATGAGATCATCAGGGAGGCAAATATTCTTCCTCGCCTCAACAATCAAGGGAGGCGACCTGAGGAAGTGTTATTCTCGTGGTTAAGGGGGCATGCTTTAGCGGAATATTTTATACCGTCACTCGCGAAGATTTTCCACGTTTCGCTGACTTCGATATCCTTGATTGGCGACGACGACCTCAGAAATGTTGAAACCTTCAAGCGAAGTCCCAAGGCCGATCTGGCAATTACGGTCCGTGAGAGGAGGATACGCGTAGAAGTCCAAACCGGATACCAGGGTATTAATGACATTAAGGCGCATAAAGTCTATGAAGCCCATCGGATATTCGATGATCAGCGAGAGCCTACGGTTTGTATCCACTTTGACATATTTAATGGTCAGACGGCTTTCGTTCGGCTTGACACAATCGCCAATAATGATATGAATTGGGTTACCCGCCAACAAATGGAAGGCCAAACGGTTTTTTCGATTGACCAGAATTTCTTCAAGTGGCGGCTGCTGGATCCCATTCCCGGACTCGAAACTCTGGAGTTGGAACTGTGAAACAAAACCAACTTGCCATTGAGTTATTTGCCGGGGCCGGTGGCCTTAGTGTGGGGTTGGAGCGAGCCGGTTTTCATATTATTATGGCCAACGAGATCGAAACCGACTTTGCACGATCGTTTCAGATCAATCACCCCGACGCTAAAGTCCTGAATTGTGATATACATACGATCGATTTCCGCGCCGAACTGGCCGAGATGGATTTGTCCGTCGGCGATATTGCGCTGGTATCGGGAGGGCCGCCCTGTCAGGGATTCAGTACGGTGGGATCGAAAAAAGAACGGGACCCCAGAAATAGTCTGTTTTACGAATACCTTCGTGCGATTTCCGAAATCCAGCCCGACTATACCCTGTTTGAAAATGTATCGGGATTCAAATCTTTATACGATGGCGCCGCATTAAGCCAATTGCTGAAGGAACTGGAATCGTTGGGATATAAGGCTCGATTTTCCGTTCTGGAGGCATCCGATTTTGGACTTCCGCAGAAACGGCAGCGAACGATTGTTATCGGATGGAAAAAACGACTCAAGCCAGTTCGATTTCCGGAACCGACCCATTCCGATGGCCCCGATATGTTTGGATCTCCCGGCCGGTTGACTTTAATGGAGGCCATATCGGATTTGCCGCCCATCGAAGCCGGAGAAGAAAAAGATTATTACATCGCATCGCCGCAAAATCCGTATCAACAAGAACTTCGCGGAAACCAGCGGGTTTTGACGGAACATAACGCGGCGAAGTACGGCGAAAAAATGCGAGAGATTCTTCGGCTTGTTCCCCCCGGCGGGACTGTCAATGATTTACCGCAACGATTGCGCCCTCAGAAGTATTTTGGCAACACCTATGCTCGTCTCATTCCAGACCAGCCGTCCCCGACCATTACCCGGAACTTCGGAACCCCTTCTTCTTCGCGATGCATTCATCCATTTCAGAATCGGGCGCTGAGTACGCGAGAAGGCGCTCGATTGCAGGGATTTCCGGATCATTACCAGTTTTCAGGAAGTAAGGTTTCCAAAAACCTTCAAATTGGAAACGCGGTTCCGCCGATTTTTGGGGAAATCATCGCTCGGGAAATTATTAAGAGCGCATCGTCTTGAAGGATTTCCGCGTTCGCGGGAAAGGAGATGTTCACGGGCGAGGACGGTTGTCGGCCCATCGTTACAATTGAATAGCGTCTGTTGACGATTGAATATTGGAATCGGCTCTTTTTTCCGATGTCGCAACATTTCCAACTCGAAAGCCGGGGTGATTCCCTCTATTCCAATTCCCGGTTACACCTCAATAATCAATAGTCAATATTCAGCAGTCAATTTCTCTCGTTTTCCTTTGCCTATGGATTAAACAAGATCGGCGCATTCTTCTGCCGCCACAGGTCGAATTTCTCCTTCATCGGGACAAACACTTCCGGCATCACCGCCGCCAGATCCGTCCGCTCGTGCGGGTCGGCCAGAATGTCATACAACTCATATCGACCTTCGCGCTCTACGAACGACAGCTTGTATCGGTCATTCGTAAAAACCATCGATAGATTCCGCCCGGGCTCAAACCCGACATTGATGCCGTCAAATATCTGCGGCAACGGCTCTTCCCATTTGGCCATCAGGTTTTTGTCGTAAAACCGTTGTCCGTCCTTCAGGAGAGTCCCCACCCACTGGTTGTGCATCCACTCCAGGTAGCCGAGCTTGTATCGGTCTTTGCGCGGCAGAGTCCTCAGCAACCCCGGATCGCCCAACTCCCGAAACCGCGGGCTGTCCACATTGAAATCGTTGAAGGTGTAAATGCCGCTAACGCCCGCCTCCCATGCGGCCAGCGCCTCGGCGCGGAAGACTTCCGTATCGTCGGGAATCCGAGAACGGCTCAGGCACGCATAGACCGGCGTATTGTAATGCCTTCCCACGCGGACCAGATGGTCCCAGGGCTGCAACTGGAAATACTCCCCGCCGATCAGCATGTCCACCAGGTCCTCATCGAGCCACCGGATAATATCCAGACCGACTTCTTTGGCATACCATATCGAGTCGGGAATCCGCGCCGCGATCAGGATCGGCCGACCGCGCTGATGGCCTTTGAGGTCGGCATAGGACCGGATCCCCCGCAGCAAATCCGTCATCAAATCGCAATGGGCCTGCGTGACCGGCTGGCCGAACAGTTGCGGACGGAAAAACACCGGCCACCGCCAGAAGTCCAGCTCAATCCCGTCCACATTATATTGATCGCACACGCCCGCGATGACTTCAAAAATATGCGCCCGCACCTCTACATGTTCGTAGTTCATCGCTGACCAGGGCCAACTCGGGCGGTTCACCCATCCGTAAGGAAATGACATGTGACTGGTGGACATCAGATAATTCCGATGCTCGATCTTCCACGGATTCAGTTTCAGCCCCCCCTCCAGACTCGAATCCGCCGAATCGTTCATCCGCATCGACCAGAACAATTCCTTTTTGTACGCGTGCGCGAAGGAAATCGCCGTTTCCAGCGTGTCTTTATCCGTCGGATTGCCGTCTTTGTCCACCAGCGGAGCCGTGACGATCTGATAGGAATAAGGCGTGGAATAGAAAATCGAATCAACCTGCGTATCCACCAGCCCGGCCATCCGTTTGGCCAGAAACTGCTGGGCTGTCTCCGGCCCGCGCGGAATATCGCCCCCGTCATTGTTGAAGATCATCCGACGGGATTTCTGGACGACTTTCTTGCGTTCCGCCGCGATTTTCGTTTTCTGGGAATCGGTCAGAGTCTGCTGCTGTGCACACCCGATGAACCATCCCATTAGCATACAACCAATTCCAACCCACAAAACCGACCTGGTTCCGCCCCGCACTGATTCCAACATTTCGATACCTCATTTGTCTCTCATTATTTCATCGAATGGCATTGCAAGATAATACCAGTCCGAAGATCGCACAATCTCTTTTGGGCCCTCTCTATGCCAAACCCCCAATCCCGCAATTGGATAATCCGACATAAACGAAATTTGCGGTTGGCACGGATGCGCAGACTCTGGCCGAAAGTTTATGGCCCGAAGGTTTTCCTTTGTTGAAAAACCTTCCTGAGTCAGTTTGCCTGTTGTGTTCCTCATGCAGCAACTTTGGAATTATACCGAAGATATATCGGACAACAAAGCAAAAAACCATGACAAACACGATTCATGTACATCCCAATTCCGCCTTTGTCCTATAAAATCAATGATCCCAATACAGAAAGACCGCGGAATTGAATCCAAGGACCGAACCCGTGGGAAGGATCCTGTTTGATTCGCTGGCCGCACCGGAATTTGGTGTTTACAGGCCTACCAAAAGCCGTAATATGATAGAACGGTTATTTCAATTAGATAAAATCAGATACACGGTAGAATTCCTATGGATACAATCGGATTTATCGGCGCCGGGAATATGGCGGAGGCGTTTATCAAAGGTATTATCGCCTCCGGCCTCTATGCATCGGATACGGTGATTGCCTCCGATGTCCGCCCCGAACGGCTGCAATATCTTCAGGAAACCTATAAAATCAAGACTACACTCGATAATCTCGAGCTTGTCCGCTATGCCAAGGTTGTGGTGTTGAGCGTCAAACCCCAGAATATGGCCAAAATGCTCGACGGAATCGCCGGAAAACTGCGAGACAATGTCCTGGTGATCTCCATTGCCGCGGGGATTACCACCAGCTATCTCCATAAAAAACTGGGGAAAGTCCAGATTGTCCGTTCTATGCCCAATACCCCCGCCATGGTTGGCGAAGGGGCTTCCGCCCTGTTTTGTCCGGATGTATCGGATAAGGCCAGAAAGCGGGCGATTGAATTGTTTAGCGCCGTCGGAAAAACGGTGATCGTGGACAAAGAGGAATTGATTGACGCGGTTACGGCCGTCAGTGGGTCAGGACCTGCCTATTTCTTTCTTCTCATGGAAGAGATGGTCCGAGCCGCCGAACAAATGGGGATTCCGACCGACACCGCTGAAGAACTGGTCTATCAGACCGCAAAAGGCGCTGGTGTTTTGGCCAAGCAGGCCTATGGTCGTGGCGAAAGCCCGGCTGAACTTCGCCGGAAAGTAACCAGCCCGCGGGGAACTACCGAGGCGGCCATGGATATTTTCAAATCCCGATCCTTGGGCGATGTTTTGCTGGCCGGCATGAACCGAGCCCGCCAGCGAAGTATCGAACTGTCGCAGGAAGTCGAGAAGGAATAATCTCTTTTCGATCAATCTTTTCGTTTGTTCAAAGCTAACCTCTTATCCCATAAAAGGATAGCGATAGTCCGTGGGCGGACAGAAGGTTTCTTTGACTGTGCGGATGCTCACCCATCGTTGAAGATTGGTCTTGGCTCCGGCCTTATCGTTAGTTCCCGAACTTCGTGCCCCGCCAAACGGCTGTTGGCCGACAACCGCACCTGTGGGTTTGTCATTGATATAAAAATTCCCCGCCGCATGCCGCAGAGCCCGGAAGGCTTGATAGATCGCATATCGATCCTGCGAAAACACGCAACCCGTCAAGCCATAAGTACTGGTCTGGTCACAAAGCCGTAAGGCCTCCGGATAGTCCCCTTCCGAATAGACAAAGACCGTCAGCACCGGTGCGAACAATTCCTCAACCATTGTGACATAGGAAGGATTTGTCGTTTCGATTACCGTCGGTTCGATAAAGTAACCCTCGCGATCATCGCAACCCCCCCCGAAAATAATCTCGGCTTCGGGGGACGATCTCGCCGCCTCGATATAGCCGCGGGTCTTGTCAAAGGAGGACTTATCAATAACGGCATTCATAAAATTGCCAAAGTCCTGTACCGGTCCGATCTTGATGGTTTTGAGGGTTTCGATCAGCCGGTCTTTTAGTTTCGGCCACAGACATTTCGGGATATACATCCGCGAAAGGGCCGAACATTTTTGCCCCTGGAATTCAAACGCGCCCCGCGTAATCGCTGTGACCAGGGAATCCATATCCGCGGATGCGTGCGCTACCAGGAAATCCTTGCCGCCGGTTTCACCGACGATTCGCGGATAGGATTTGTACCGACTCAGATTGCCCGCTATCGTCCTCCACATTTGGTTGAAGACCTCGTTGCTGCCGGTAAAATGAAGCCCCGCGAACTGCGGCGAATCCAAGATCGGTCCCCCGACCTGGGACCCTGAACCCGGAAGAAAATTGATCACCCCGTCCGGCAGCCCCGCCTCCTGAAGGATTTTCATGATGTGATATCCGGAATACACCGCTGTCGAGGCGGGTTTCCATAACACGACATTGCCCATCAGGGCCGGTGCCGTCGGAAGATTGCCGGCGATGGAAGTGAAATTGAACGGCGTTACCGCAAACACAAATCCCTCCAGGGGCCGATACTCGCAAAAATTCAGCGTGCCGGTCGGCGAATAGGGCGGTTGTTCCTCAAACAACTGCTGACCATACCACGGATTAAAACGCCAAAAATCCACCATTTCGCAGGCGCTGTCGATCTCCGCCTGAAAGGGATTCTTACTCTGGCCCAGCATCGTGGCGGCGTTGAGGATATACCGGTATTTCACCGAAAGAAGTTCGGCTGCCTTGATTAAAATCGACGCCCTCATCGGGTACGGAAGATTTTCCCACTCGTTTTTCGCTCGAACGGCCGCGTCAATCGCCATCTGGACCTCTTTGGGCCCCGCCTTGTGAAATCGGGCCAGGACCTTGGCGTGAGCGTGCGGCTGAATACAGCGATCGAGGTTTCCCGTCCGGATCTCCTTGCCGCCGATGATCAATGGAATTTCGATCTCCAGGCCTTCCAATTTCGCCAGGGCCTCCTGAAGGGCGGTCCGTGCGGGAGTTCCCGGGGCATAATTGAAGCCCGGCTCATTGATTGGTTTTGGAAGATTACTGACTGAATTTAGCACAATCCTATCCTCAAAAGATTGAATTCGTACTCGAACCATTCAAAGACCACAAAGCCGCACGATTATTTCATTTTGGTCTCGGATGTTCAAGGAGAATTTGAGAATGCCGCATGGATGAAAAAAGAAATCGGAACCCCGCCCCCGGTGTGGCTCAAGGGAAAGTTTGCCCCGATCTGCTGGTCGGTCGAGAGGTCGTGATTCGGCCTACTGCGTTGAATCCGTCCTTACTCGACGACGATCGCCTCGACCGGGCACTCGTCGGCCGCCTGCTGGACCAAATCTTCCAACTCCGCCGGAATCTCCTGAACAACAACCTGAGCGATCTCCTCGCCCATCTGGAATACATCCGGACAGGTGTCCACACATAGCCCACAGGCCGTACAATTGTCTTCCACTCGTGCTTTCATGGGTCGATCCCCTTCCCAGCTCCATGATGGTTGGAATCGTTTTCCGAACGAAGTGGATTATACCAGACCCGTCCCGAACGGGAAAACTTTTTGTGGATTTTTTCGCTGAACCGTTTATACTATGAGCGTCTTTCAGAGCCGTCGCATGAAGACGGCCTGAACGATCATGGGGTCGGGTCCCATGCAAGCGATGCGCGTGAACCTGGTCAGGCGGGGAACCGTGCAGCCATAAGCGATTGCGTTGCTGTGCCGTGGCAAACCCGACCACTTTTCTTTATTCTCGGCCCGAAGGATATGTCGTACACGGTTCTGGCAAGGCGTTATCGTTCGCAGACCTTCGACGATGTCGTAGGCCAGCAGGCCATCGCGCAGACCCTCCGAAACGCCATCCAGTCCGGGCGTGTCGCCCACGCCTATCTGTTCACCGGGACCCGCGGCGTCGGCAAGACCACCATGGCGCGGCTTCTGGCCAAGGCCCTGAACTGTCTAAAGTCCGACGGCCCCACGATAACCCCCTGCTGCAAGTGCGACAGTTGTGTCTCCATCAACAACGGCGAAGACATTGATGTCATCGAGATCGACGGCGCGTCCAACAACGGCGTGGACAATATTCGCGACCTCCGCCAAAACGCCCTCTATCGTCCCGCCCGAGCACGCTTCAAAATCTACATCATCGATGAAGTCCATATGCTCAGTTCCGGCGCTTTTAATGCCCTGCTCAAGATTCTCGAAGAGCCGCCGGACCATGTCAAATTCATTTTCGCTACTACCGAAGCCCACAAGGTTTTGCCGACGATCCAGTCGCGCTGCCAGCGGTTCGACTTCCGGGCGATCTCGCCGACGGAAATCGCTCAGCAACTCGGCAAGATCCTCAAAAAGGAAAAAATCGACTTCGAAGACGACCTGCTGGTTGTGTTGTCGCGTCTGGCCAACGGATCCATGCGCGACGGATTGAGCTTGCTCGACCAGCTCCTCAGCGCCGGCGAATCCAAGCTGACCGTTGAATTGCTCGACCGAACCCTGGGTCGACCGAGCACGGAAAAAGTCTTCGACTTGGTTAAACAAATCGGTTCTCACAATGCCGCCGGCGTTCTGACTTCCCTCGACGAGTTACTTCAGTCCGGCCAGACCGCCGTGGAATTGCTCGACGCCCTGATCGATATCATGCGGGATATTCTGGTCCTTAAGGCCGTCGGATCCGGTTCGCAACTGGTCCTGGTCACCGCTCAGCAACGGCAAACCCTCAACTTGTTGGCTGACCAATTCGATGCGCCGGCACTTGTTTTTAACATCACCACTCTCGAAAAACTCCGTTGGACGATTAAAAACAGCGAATCCCCCCGCGCCCTGCTGGAAGCGGCGATGATTCGACTGACCCTCAGCGAACATTTTCTCAGCGTTCCGGCCCTTCTGGGTCAGCTTCAGGGGGGAGAACCTTCGGCGGCGGCTACCGCTGCCGTAAAAAAAAAATCCCTGACCGCCGCTGAACCGGTAAAAGCCGGTTCCACGGCAGATCGTCCTCCGGTTCCGCCTGTAACATCCTCCATCGATACCAATTTTTCTACGACGAGCGAGTTGGCACCACCATCGCAAGGGTCCTGTTTTTCTCCTGAAGATCTTCTGACCCGCTGGCCGGCGTTTCTCGAACGCATTCGAGCGACCGCCCCCTTTTTTTTCAGCCATTTAGCCCACGCCCAGCCCGTCGAACTTCGCAACCGCACCCTGGTCCTGGGGTTTGCTCCCGCCGCCGGATTCCACAAAACCATGTGCGAAAGCCGCGCTAGCAAATTGGCTGAGGTTATCCAGACCCTCGTTGGCGCTTGCCTTGTGCTCAAATTTACCACCGCCGACAACGGACAGTCATCTTCGGAAGCCAGCCCGGTTCCCGTCGATACTCCGTCCTCGGGTCGGATGTCCGAGATCATGAAGGATCCGGCCGTACGAACCCTTCTGGTCGGTTTGGACGCCCGCATCACCGACATCGAAGCGGTCGAAGAACCGGAGGAATCCCCGATCGAACAAACAATGCCGATCGATGCGACCGACTCCCTGAATTCCGTTGATCCGGACGAATAACATGAATCCCGCATACACGCAAAGTTTGAACACGCTTATCGACGAATTCGGCAAACTGCCCGGCATCGGTCCCAAGTCGGCCGAACGGCTGGCTTTTCATATTCTCAAGTCTTCGCCCGAACAGGCCCTGGCCCTGGCCCGGGCAATCGCCGACCTCAAAAAGAACATCCGGCAGTGCAAGACCTGTTTTAATCTTTCCGAAGCCGACCTGTGTCCGATCTGTTCCGATCCCAAACGCGACCGTTCCATTCTCTGCGTGGTCGAGCAGCCCAAGGATATCGTCATGCTGGAAAAAACCGGGCTTTGCAAATGGGTATATCATGTCCTAAATGGACACATTGCGCCGCTGGAAGGCGTCGAGCCCTCCGACCTGACCATCGACGCCCTGGTCCAGCGGATTCGCGCCGGCATGATCCGCGAGGTTGTGATGGCAACCAATCCCAATGTCGAAGGTGACGGCACCGCCCTCTATATCGCCTCGCTGCTTGGCGGTCTGCCCGTCCAGGTCACGCGACTGGCCCGGGGACTGCCCACCGGTTCGACCCTCGAATACGCCGGCGGCAACATCCTGGCCGACGCCATCCTCGGCCGAAGCCCGTTATAACCCGCGTGCCCGTGGAACCCGCATCCCATTCTGCGGGCAAACGGACATCCAAAATGTCGGATCCTGGCGCGATTCCCGTACCATTTTCCATCGCCGCCGCTATAATAGCGGAGTGATGTTAACGGAGTTCGGAATCGCGGCGTATGAAAATGCAAATGTCCAATCAGATGCGGATGGAACAGCGAATGAAGCTGGCTCCCCGCATGATTCAGTCGATGGAAGTGCTTCAGCTTCCGCTGCTGGCCCTGCAGGAAAAGATCGAGGCGGAATTGAACAGCAATCCCGTTCTTGAGCAGGCCGAAGACGCCGATTTCGGAGCCGTGCCCGCCGAACAGAGGACCGAAGATTCCGGCCTCGACGAGTCGATCGAGCAACAACAGTTGCGCATCCGCGAGGACCAGAACTTTCGCGAAGACTTTCAGCGTCTGGACAACCTCGGCGATGGATTTGCCGAATACCTCGGTTCCGATTCCGGCCCTTATCGCCCCGCGTACGACGGCGAACCGGACAAAAAGCAGGAGGCCCTCCAAAACACCGCCGACGATAAAGTATCGCTGCACGAATTTCTCTCGGAACAATGGCGGCTGGTCGAGGCCGAACCCGAAGTCAAAAGGGCCGGCCAAAGGATCATTGACTTTATCGACGACAAGGGCTACTTGACCATTCAGATCGAGCAATTGATCAACAAAGACAAAAATGAAATTGCCCTGGATCACTTGCTGCAGGCCCTGACTCTTGTCCAGCGGCTCGATCCTCCCGGCGTCGGCGCCCGCGATCTGCGGGAGTGCCTGCTGATCCAGATGAGTCAGTCCTCGGAGGATTTGTCCTTTGAAATGGAACTGGTCGAAGACCACTGGAATGACCTGCTGGAAAATCGGCTTCCTCAGATTGCGCAGAAGATGAATTGCACCCTCGAACAGATCAACGAAGCCGTCGCCCGGCTGAGCCGTCTGGATACTTCGCCGGGGCTTCAGGTCGGCCGTACCGAGAATCATCCCATCACGGCCGATATTCTCGTCGAACCCGACGGAGCCGGATCCTGGCGCGTCACTCTTACCGATACCCGATTGCCCAGTCTTCGCGTGAACCGATTTTATCTGAAGATGGCCCACGATCGCGGCCTGGACGCCCGCACGCGCGACTTTCTTCAGCAGAACATTCGATCCGCACAATGGTTTATGGACGCCATCGAACAGCGAAAACAAACCGTCCTCCGCGTTGCCACCGCCGTCATCCTGCACCAGCAGGAATTCCTGGAAAAAGGCCGGCTCTTTCTGCGGCCGTTACCCATGCAGGCCATCGCCGATCAAATCGGAGTTCATATCTCCACCGTTTCCCGCGCCGTTGCGGGAAAATATGTCCAATGCCCTCAGGGGATCCTTCCCCTGCGAAGCTTCTTTTCCAGCGGGACCGAAACCGCCGACGGTCAAACCCGGTCTTGGGACGCGGTAAAATCCAAACTGCAGGAAATCGTGGACGCCGAAGACAAATCCAACCCCCTCAGCGACGATGAAATCCTTATTCGTCTTCATCAATCGGGATTTACTACCATCGCCCGTCGTACCGTCGCCAAGTACCGCAAACTCCTCCACATTCCCACCGCCCGCTTCCGAAAAAAATACTGATCCATTCCCGCCCATAGTCAAGTCTCGACAAGAAAACCAACGATCTCCCGGCCGAAAAACGACAGCGGAAAGGGATCCCGCGTTACAAGGATGCCCAGAGGACGAATTCCGCAATCCGGAATATCAAAAGCAAAACACTACCGATCACAGACGGGAAACAACCCAAATCGAAAAAAACCGTCAGAATCTCATTGAACGAATTTTCCTTATGGAATCATCGATGACTGGTTCGTTTTTCCCGTTCGATTCAGCGTCTCCTTTTTGGCTTGGCGTCAAACCGATTGATCCTACTGTTTTGTCAATTCTCGGATCAATTGGACCTCTTCCGGCCGATACGGTTTTCCATCCGGTCGGAAGATGTCGTGGAACCAGAGAGGCGGCTCGGAGTTGTAGGTTTTGGTCCACGAATCCCACGGAAAGATCGTCTGCGTCTTGCCGGCCACGAAGCCCCAATTGTAGGCGGCGACCTTCTCGGCCTTGAGGATCGGCAGGATCGTTTCGAAGGTACTGCCGGCCGGACGGGCCATATATTCCGTACACAACAGCGGCCGACCGAACCGTTTGAGCCATCCGATCCGCCGGGTTAAATCCTCAGGCGTACCATAGCAGTGGAACGAGATCACATCCGACTCCTCGAAGAGGAATTTGTCCTGCGCACTGAGCTTATCGTCGCTGGACCAGTCGTCGCGCCATGCTCCCGCCGTGATCGGTTGCGAGGGATTGACCTGCCGAGCCCACGCAAAGACTTTTTTCAACAGGTTCATCGACAGTTCGGCCTTGTTCTTGGTCTCGACGGCGCCATAGGAATTGGTGTTCGGATTGTCCGGCTCGTTGAACAGATCCCACACCTGGACGCGCGGATCATCCTTGAAGCGGCCCATGACGCCCTGGACATATCCCTCCAGTTCGTCGATCTTTGCCCAGTCTTCGAGGATGCCCTTTCCGGGACTCTGCACCCAGCCGGAGTTGTGCACGAACGGCCGGGGATCGCGCTGCTTGCCGGCCTGCGGAAACGGGTCCCAGCAACCGTCGAAGATCACGAACATCACGCCGATCTTGTGCTTGTCGGCCAGCTTGAGGAATTCGTCCATGCGCGCCAACATCGCCTTGGAGTCCTGCTTCCAGACGATGTCATGCAGGAATACGCGGATACTGTTGAATCCCAGATCCTTCGCCCAGCCCAACTCGCGGTCGATCGTCTTGGCGTCGAACGATTCGGCCTGCCACATCTCGAGCTGATTGATCGCCGTGCTTGGCGAAAAATTGCACCCGACCAGCCAGCCCTGCCTCTCGTACCAAGCGTTGGCCTTTCGTGTCGGCCATCGGCCGGGTATCGTCTCGGCATGAACACTTAACAGCAATCCACACACAAATTGCGCTACAACAAACACTCTCGTGATCCTCTTCATGTTGAACTCCTTTTTATTCTGAACGATTTTCTTTTTATCTGGAAACCCTGGAGGGCTCGAATTCTTTGGGATTCGAAATCCATCCTGAGAACAGGATACTCTTGCTGGAATTATGGACGATGAAAAACAGGAACGGGTGGTCCGCATGGAACTTGGCGAAATCGGGTCGAGCCGGAGCACTGCAGCCAAAGGAAAATTGAATTCCTGCGGTTGCTGAGGCCGCCTCGGTACCCTCTTCATTCACCTCAATCCATGAATCATGAAGAACCTCATGGAGGTAGATTCGAAAGGCCTCAATTCGTTTATGGATCATTTTATCGAAATTAGCCGCTTGGTTGTTGAAGGCATCTTGTACTCCCATCGCATTCAATTTCCGCTTACAATTGAAATGGCTGCGAAGAATAAATCCCGGGAACAACACATCCACCTCATGGATGGAAGCTTTACGAATCAAGGCCATAATCCGATCTTGATCCATCCACTCCGCCAGGGATTGGACAGAAACAATATCCTTCGGCAGAATAACGAGCATGGAGAACTTCCGTTCAAGATACGGAATTTCCAAAAATTGCACTGTATCATCCTCTGCATAGGACAAAACGGAACGCTGATGCATCATGTCCGTGTCGATCTTCGTGGATGAATCAAGATGAAATGACTTCTTTTGGGTATCTTTTTTGCTGAACCGGCTACCCCAATCGGCTTTAAAATAGATTGTATTGATCGTTACCAACGCGGGTTCATCGACGATTCCCGGGCCGCTCTTGGAAGGAAGATCCTCGGGCGATAGACACCCGGGAATTCGTTCGCGAGTTTGGTCCGAAATCCAACGATTGATCCTGTCACAAGCGGCCTGCGAAGGGCGGAATTGGATGGGAAAAACCTCGGCACCAAAAGCGTTTTTGATATTCCGAAGATAATCCTCTCGGAAGTCGGCATATTCCTCATCCATCCATGCCGAATTTCCAATGATTAACTCCAGCCGATCCTTAACGGTCGTCTCGTCGAACGATTTCCGAAGCGACGCCAAATCCTTCACCAATACAGAATTGTCGGTCGGATAATGAAGGACTTGAGCCAATTCAGATCGAGTGTTTCCTCCGCTGGCGATATAACTCATGGCAAGGCAATGGAAAATACTCTGAGGGGAGACAATCGTGTTGGCGGAGGCCTCCGGATCTTTCGAACATTGTCGCATCCAATCCATCGTAAAGGAGTTGATTCGCTTACTGATGTCCGGGATTTCATCCTCCGTCGTCTGAGCCAAACAAAATACAGGGGATAAAACCGTGAACAAGACGATCACGAGGTATATCTTATTTATATATCCATATTTCATCATATCAGTACCTCCTTATATATGCCTGTAAAGCCAAATGGGGCGGACATTAATGACCTCTTTCTACTATCGTCTTTCCTCAACCCTTTCCATTTGCGTCTTGGCGCCTTGTCGTGAGGAAACTATTTGCATGTTTTCCCTTTACCATTCGACGAGTTGCTTGAGTTCGGCGGTCTTTGTTTCTCCCTGCGGCCAGACGGGAGAAAGCAGGATCGCCACTCGTACCTGGCCGTTGGCCTTGGGTATTCGATAGACCAGGCGGTTGACATCCTTGTTTTCATTTTCCGGGGGATTGCGTTTGGCGGATTCGATCCCCCATTCCCCCCCTGCCGGCGACAGAACCTTCACGATGAGGGACTGATTATCCTGGGTTAATTTTGCGATGCGCCCCCCCTGCCGAATGTCGATACCCGCATAAGTCGTCATTCCCCAGGCGATGTCCGTTGGCTTGCTCAGATCGAATTCATCCTGCACCAGGATCGCGCGACGGCCGTCCACCATTCGTATGCCGCGATGCAGTTTCTCGGCGCATTCGTTGTACGCCTCGGACAGATCGATGACGACAAACGGTTCCGGGCCGTTCATGCAGCGGAGGAATTTCGACTTGGCCAGCTCATTCTGGTTCCGATTGTTCAGCAGCGGCACATTGTGGCTAAAGGAATTCAGGCGATAATACTCCCACCGTTTTCCCCCCTTCTTGTCATCCCAGTAACCCGGCAGATTGTAATCATCGGCTCCGAGATCCGTTGCCCAGCGAACGCCGAGGGCGTCGATCTCGAAGTTGCCCAGATCCAGATGGCCGTGGTTCACCTGGTTGTATCCGGCCTTAGCGCCGACAAACAGAGCGTCGGGATCATTCCATGCGGAACGAAAGACCGCCACTTCGACGCTTCCGCGAAAATAGAAATCCAGATCGCGTTTGGGAATATTTCCGTTTTGTTCCGGGCAATACCAGATCACATGCTCGACCGATCCCCTGGCCTGTTCCAACGCCCGTCTTTCATCCGCGATATACTCCGGATCCGAAAAGGTCTGGCCCAGCCAAAACATGCAGGGCATCGGTCGCCGGTACGATGGCGTATGACAATCCGCAAATCCCAGATATTGGCCTTTTGGTCCGACCAGATACATCGGGGCAAGTCCGGCGTTGGACAGGCCCTGAATCCTCGTCAGGCCGAAATCCGTCCCCAGAGCCGATCGCAATGACGCAAGACCATATGCGGTGTATTGTGTCGCATATTCCCAGTATCCCGGCCCTTCCATCCAGGCCCCATCCGGGGCATAGGACTTTAATGCCGTCGGCAACGATTTAACCGCTGCCGGAATAATGATTTGGGCGTATTTGGGGTCGGTTTCCGCAATCGACAAAGCTCCGACAATCATTCCCCCATTGCAGACCTGGTTCCAGTTGGTTTCGGACCGAATCCACCCGGACTTTCGTTTCGTATAGGACAAAACCCCTTCTTCAAGCCCGTGTTTGATGAGACCTTTTCGTATGGTTTCTCGCTGTTCCGGGGACAAATAATTATAAAGCCAGTCGTATCCGATACCAACGGCATTGCTCATCTCCGCCGTATCCAGATAATGCGAGGGATTCCAATCTGGAAAATCGCAGACGGCCAACATATCGCGAATCGCCGCATCGGCAAATCGCTTGTCTTGAGTCCAGCGATAACAAAAACTCAGGGTCATCACCCGACTCAGACAATTCCGACTGACGCTCAAAAGCCGTGGTCCGGTGAGTTTATGAACCAGGGGCTTTTGCCGGATACACCCCTCCCCCTCTCGCAGAACCTCAGAAACAATTTTTCGTAAGAAAGGATCCTGTTCATGAATGGTCTTGATTTCCTGAAGTCTTTCTTCAGACAAGAAAATTCTTGGGTGATCTTTCCTCAGATTAGTCAGGCAGCTATCTTGGTTTGGGTATTGAACAACCGAGTCGTACGATGATGAACCTTCTCCTCCGTAACAAACCAGAGAATAGATGGCTATTGGGATGATAAAGAATATTTGTTTCATGCCATGCCCTCTAACAAATCCGTAAATCATTATTAATAAAATGATTGTTAAGATTATTTCACATGATCGGTCCTGTCAGATCTCTTAATCGGACGAAACCAAACCAATCTTTGTTGCAATTCGATCAAACTCATCGATTGAATAAAAGTCGATGATGATCCTGCCACGATGGGATCTCTCATTTGATCGTATTTGAACTTTTGTTCCAAGAACCTCTTGAAGCCGTTTTTCAAGATCTGTAATATGTGCAGATTTTGTTGTATTTACAACATCATTCTTTTTTGAGTCTACATCTACACAACTCCTAACAAGCCGCTCAACTTCTCTAACACTTAACCGCCCTGCCAGAACCCGATTGGCAATCTTTCGACGGAGATCATCATTCGGCAACGCCAGAATGGCACGGGCATGCCCCATTGAGAGCTGATTTTCAATAAGCATCTGTTTGATCTCTTGTGGAAGATCTAAAAGTCGAAGATAATTTGTTACTACAGATCGTTCCTGACCTAATCGCTCAGCAGCTTCTGCATGGGTCAAAGAGAAACTGGAAATGAAATTATGATAAGCAGTAGCTCGCTCAATTGGGTTCAAATCCGATCGATGAATGTTTTCAACAAGTGCAAGTTCAAGCATCTGCTGATCCGTGGCAGAACGAGCAAGGACCGGAATTGTCTCTAAACCAGCGAGTTTAGCAGCACGATATCGGCGCTCACCGGCAATGATCTGATATCCGTCACCAATTTTCCGAACCAGAATCGGTTGAAGTAAACCGTTTACCTTGATTGAATCAGACAAGGATTTGAGATCTTCTTCGTTCCAAGAGGTTCGGGGTTGATAGGGGTTCGGTTGAATTGTATTGATAGGAATTGAGAATGATGCCTCTTTGACTCCCATATCCGGAGGAAATATTGTCTTTGCTACGCTGGTAGGGGGGGGCAGTTCAGTTTGTGATTCCGTAACCACTGGGCCGAGCAGTGCCTCAAGTCCCCGACCAAGGTGAGGTCGTTTTTCCTTCATCCAAAGTCTCCTTCAGAAAGGGGTCTTCATTCATCATCCATGATTCACACGAAGAAAGATGGAATGATTGTTCAGAATATATACACATAACGGAAGGGGGGTCAAGAAAATTGTTTCACGGGAAACATTTAGTTGCTTCCTCTCGTTTGTTTCATGTGAAACATTTTCAGGAGGCCGAGTCAATGTATTATCAGAACCCAAGAATAAGATGCATCGAACAATGATACTCGGATAATTCGGTTGCCTACGATCCATTGAGCAGGATTTACCTCTCCGAAATATCACGAATACATGTTGGAATATAACATAAGTGAGCAGGAGTCAACGAGAACAAGAATACAATCTTCTATGGAGAACCAATATGTTATGCAGTAGCAAGGTGCCAGTCTTTGTCACAAGAAACATATATAGTATATGTAGATACACTATAGCATAATATAGCCGGGGGAAATTATTCCTGTCTTTGGAATATCGCTCTCGAATAAGAAAGACTTTCAAGGTCATATCCATACATAGTAGATATGTTATTATGATATCGTATTGGTTCGCCGTTTCGTCGATCGTATGGGAAAAGAAAACTCCAAACGGCAGGGGGGCAAAATAACAAGATCACAAGGTCAGCCATTCCACAAGGGCGATAAATTCAATTCGTCGCACCTTGCGAAATGTACGGACCCTGTGATCTTGAATGTTTTCTATGAAACTTTGAAACGGGAAGCGCAGTGATTTACTTAGCCATATCCTTGAGGGCCTTCAGCGCCCGAATCTTGATGACTCTACGAGCGGGCTTGGCCTTGAACATCTGCTCCTGTTTCGTAAAGGGATTGATACCCTTGCGAGCCGGGGTGGCGGGCTTGACGATGACCATAATCTTCATCAGACCGGGGACGGCGAACACGCCGGGTCCCTTTTTGCCGACGGCGCCCTTGACCTGCTTGGACAGGGCGTCGAACACCGACGCCACCTGCTTGCGGCTCAGTCCGGTTTCCTTGGCGATAGCCACCAGAATTTCACTTTTGGTTGCGGGTTTGGCACTCTTTGCCATGGCTACAACTCCTTAAATGGGTTAAAAGATCCTGTCTGTCTTTTATCAAAAACGGCTCACAAATGCCGCCTTGACGCGTGAACTATAGTGTTGGTCCCTGTGAAAATCAAGTATTTTTCCGCTCTTTTGCAGAAATCTATCCGTAATTCGTTTCTGCTTGCGATCCTTCGGCAGCGCACGGGTTGTTCCTATTCACGACCAGAATAGCCGTCTAAGGATAAAATCATCAATTTCAATCGTCGGATCCTCCGGAACGGTTATCCTGAACGATTTGGAATGAAGAAGAGGGGGGCGAATCAAATATTCATCGACTCAGGCGGTATTTTCCCTGAAGGTACGCTCTGGAAATTTCACGAGAAAATGAGGCAGAGGACAGGGAACAGAAAAATATATAAGTATTTACGATAAAAGAAGTTATAAGTTTCACACAGGGATAATTCGAACCTTCAACAAACAAAAGAAAATTGGCTTCATACATGATGGAGGACTCCTTCCTTCCCAATGACACAGATTCCTTGAAACGGCCAGGATTTTTTTCTGGTTGACATCGCTATGAGCCGGTATTCTCTTCGGAGTTGCCGCAGGAGTGACGCCTCTTCGGAAGGTTTGGTTTCTTGGCAAACCCTCCGAGGTCAAATTTGAATGGTTTCTGGGAACGAATCTTCCAGGATTCTGATTCTCAATAGTCGAGTCGATAGGAAAGGGAAACGATGGTCCTTACGCACATGATCTTTTACTCAGCGGGTGGATTGGGGTTGTTTCTCTATGGGATGGGGTTGATGTCCGACGGTTTGAAAAAAGCCGCCGGCCAGAAACTGCGAGGACTGTTGGAATCGATGACGAGCAATCCCGTGATGGGGCTGACCATGGGGGTTGTCGTCACGGCGATCATCCAAAGCAGTTCGGCCACCACCGTCATGCTCATCGGACTGGTCAATGCCGGCCTGATGACCCTCCGGCAGGTTATTCCGGTCCTTTTTGGATCCAACATCGGGACCACGATAACCGCCTGGATCGTATCGCTGACGGGGCTGAACCTTGAAATCAATGCGTTCGCTCTTCCCATGATCGCCCTGGGATTTCTGATGGAGATTATCAGCAAAAGACGACCGGTGAAAAGTACCGGACAGATTCTACTCGGATTCGGATTGCTGTTTCTCGGTATCGATTATATGAAGGAGGCCTTCGCCGGCCTGGAGCAAAATCAGGCGGTTCAAAACTGGCTGGCCGGATTCGGAACGCGTCCGATTATGGCCTTGCTGGCCGGGGTGGCAATCACTTTTGTCATTCAAAGCAGTTCCGCTGCGATTGCGATTATTCAAATCCTTGCGTACAGCGGGGTATTCGGGACCGATTGGATGAATGTTCTGAACGCGACGATTCCTTTTATTCTCGGTGCCAATATCGGCACCACCATAACCGCGCAACTTGCGGCCCTTCGGACCAATGTTTCTTCTCGTCGTACGGCCTGGGCTCATACCCTGTTCAATGTCATCGGTACAATCTATTTCATGCCGTTTGTGTACAATGGAATGTATTCGAAATTCGTCGTCTGGGTCTCCGATTGGGAACTAAACCAGGAACACATCGCCGCCATCATCGCGATCGGACATACGATGTTCAATGTAATCAACTCCATTGCGTGTCTGCCGTTCTATCGCGTTCTGGAAAAGATTGTCACCAAGATGGTCCGTCCTCGATCGGGAGAGCTGGCGGATCGTTCCGTTGTGTTGGAAGTCCACTTGCTCAACACCCCCGTACTGGCGCTGGAACAGGCCCGCCGGGAGATTGTTCACATGACCCGAGAGGCCCGGGAATCGCTGGTTTGCGCCGTGGACGCTCTGATGAACAACGATCGCAAAAAAATCGAGCTCACCCGAAAACTGGAAGACTTGGTGGACGATTATCAGCTCCAGATTACCTCTTATCTGGTGGCCTTGTCGCAGCGGGAGCTCAACGACGATGTCTCCCGGGAATTGCCGGTTCTGCTGCACATGGTCAACGATCTGGAGCGAGTCGGAGATCATGCGGTGAACCTGGTGGAGATTGCCGAACGCAAGATGGATCACCGGGTCGTTTTCTCCGACGACGCCGCCGCCGAGGCCCGGGATCTGTTTACCCAGGCCTTTTCGATGTTCGATCAGATTATCAACGCCCTGGAAGGCAACAATATTCAGGCGGCTCACCATGCGTTGATCAACGAAGGTCAGCTCAACAAAATGCAGGTTAAGCTGCGCCGCAATCATGTTCGTCGGATGACGGACCATCTCTGTACGGCCGAGACGGGGGTGATCTTCATCGACATTGTGGACAATGTCGAAAAAATCGGCGATCACCTGACCAATGTCGCCGAGTCCATCATTGGAGGGATTCAGTGGTCCGGCGTGAAGGGCAATTCCCTTAGCGGGGAGTTTAAAGCCATTACGGGCGAAAGAAGCTGATCGCTTCCGGCCAAATAGGCCGCAGAGAAGATCGTAACGAGTCTTTGGCAATGTCTGAAGAATGGACACCGCCTGAAAAAAATGTATCAGTAGGATGCTATGTCTCAAAGTATGGAGATTATCTTCACCGTAATCGGTGGCCTGGGGATTTTTCTGTTGGGCATGAAGAACATGTCCGACGGGATGCAGGCCGTGGCCGGGGAACGAATGCGAAAGCTCATTGGCCTGGCGACCAACAATCGCATTCTCGGGGTGGGAGCGGGCATGACGGTGACCGGCATTATTCAATCCAGTTCGGTTACGACGGTGATGGTCGTGGGGATGGTCAACGCCGGCCTGATGACTCTCAAACAGGCCATTGGTGTGATCTTCGGAACCAACATCGGCACCACCATCACGGCCTGGATCATGGCGTACAGTCTGGAACACTACGGCCTTCCCATCCTCGGACTTGCGGGCTTGTGCTACTTGTTTGCCAAGTCCGACCGGATTCGATTCTTCTCGATGTTTGTTCTGGGTCTCGGGATGGTCTTTTTCGGACTGGACTTGATGAAACAAGGATTAAGCCCCATCCGTAACATGCCGGATTTTGTTGCCTGGTTCAGCCGCTTTCAGGCCGACAGTTATTGGGGTGTGGTCAAATGCATTCTAGTTGGGGCGATCCTGACGGCAACCATTCAGTCGTCTTCCGCCACGGTGGGCATTACGATGGCCCTGGCCTCGACGGGGATGATTAATTATTCGACGGCCGCGGGACTGGTGCTCGGCGAGAATATCGGCACGACGATCACCGCTTTTCTGGCGTCTCTGGGAACCACTCGAAACGCCAAGCGGGCGGCCTATGCCCACATGATCTTCAACACTCTCGGCGTGATGTGGATCATACCGCTGTTTTTCTTCTATACCAAAGGCGTCGTCTGGTTTGTTACCTCTTTCCTGAGTTGTCAAATGCCGGATGTAGCGGTCTATACGAATACCGCGGCGACTTGCCCGTATGTGGAAAAGGCCATCGCCGCCACGCACAGCGGCTTCAATATCCTGAATATGTTGGTCTTTCTACCGTGGCTGGGTCCGTTTTCCCGGTTTCTGACCTGGCTGGTTCCGGAAAAAACCGTTCCCGAAACCCCCAAGCTGACCTATTTGGATATCCGGATGTTCGACACGCCGGGAATCGCCCTGGAACAATCCGCAAAAGAACTCGTTCGGATGGGCGGAATGTGCCGGACAGCCATGGATGATTTGCGTCACGCCCTGGAAAATTCCTCGATCGACCGGAATCGAATCGGAAAAATTTTCCAGACGGAAAACGATCTGGATGTCATGCAGAAAGAGATCGTCGAGTTTTTAGCCCGGATATTTCACAAAATCTGAATATTTTCGATGAACAAAATGTCC
>CAZXPW010000039.1:0-38171 GCA_964643355.1 uncultured Pirellulales bacterium | reverse complement strand
GGAAAGTTACCGTCGCTGGCGGAGTTGACAGCTTCATCCGGCTAAAGTGGTACGGTTTTGTTGGCCATCGAGTTCAGATTCTCGCCCAATTGCTTATTCAATTGCTTGGTGTTGCTGACGATCTGCGAGGCCACCCGACCCATCTCCGCATTGGCGGTGCGCTGCGAGGTCAGACCGGAATAATATTGTTGACCCGCCTGCTCGTACTGGGTGATAGACTGAGCGATTGCCTGGGCGGCTCTTTCCAGCTCGGTATTGCCCTTGACAGCTTCGGTCCAAGAGGCAATTCCCTCTTTGGTCTTGGCCAGTTGCTTTTGATACGCTTCCCATTGTACATCGGAATCCGTGGCTCGCAGATACACCGCCAGGACGCGCTGCAACAGGAAATTCTGAACGACTTTTTCGTTCAGGTCGTTCTGAAGATTGGTCCATTTGGTCAGATCCGCGGCATTGCCATCCTTTTGGGCCTTATCGATGGCGGGCTTGAGGGTCTTTTCCGAGGCGGTCGTGATACTTTCGGTAATGGCCCAGCCGACCTTTGCCCAACTGGCGAATGCATCATCCTTGGATTTCTGGGCAGCGGCACCGGCGTCAAATGACTTTTTATACGGATCACAATCCTGAGCGATCTTGGAGACCAGATCCTTCTCGGAACTACCCAGTCCGGATGTTCCCTGAAGATCCCGAACATAGCCGGACATTTCCGTATAGGAATCCAGCCACTTGTCCGCGGCGTTTTTGGTTTCGCCCTTGGCGACCTCGAAGCCGTTGATTGCAAAGTCCCGGCGCAGGGTGGCGCAGTTGTTCAGCGCATTGAGAACATTGTTTCCATCCTCGTTTATGGTGACGATTTTCTGGACACTGCTGAGTCCATACCAACCCGCAAATCCCAGCGCGGCTGAAATCAACACCAGCACGCCGAATCCCAAAGCCATTTTTGCCGACAGTTTCAGATTCTTAAACATTTGTATTCTCCTGTGCGTAGTTGAAGTTTCCGGTAAAGTCTTCACGACCGATTAACTGCCAAGTGAGGCAAATTGTTCATTTCCGAGAACTTTGTCGATATCGAGCAGAATTTTGACCGAGCCGTTGATCTTGCCCATACCGAGAATGAAGTTGGTATCGACATTGGAGCCGAACTGCGGGGCGTCTTCGATGTTTTCCCCGGCGATATCGAGCACTTCCTTGACGCGATCGACGACGATACCGGTCTGGAACCGTCGGTCTCCCTGGGTGATCTCGACGACGATGATACAGGTTTCCTCGGTGACCTCGGCTTCGTTCATTCCGAACTTCATTCGCAGATCGATGACGGGGATCACCTGACCGCGGAGATTAATGACACCCTTGACATGGGGCGGGGTCTGAGGTACCGCGGTGATCTGCATGTAGCCGATGATCTCGCGGACTTTGAGGATCTCCAGGCCATACTCCTCATTACTCAGGGCGAAGGTCAGGTACTTGCCGGCCTTGCTCTGAGCAGCGGTTCCTGCATTCTCTAATACTGTTTGTGACATGGGCATCTCCTGACTGTATATTATTGCCTGTTCCCTTCTGGATTTGAAAATCCGCCACTCGAGACAAACTACCGAGCGGAATGTCGGAAGGTTTCGCTTATGACATAATTTGTTTTTTCGTAAAAAACTTTCTGATAAAGAAAATCTTAAAGCTATCGTTGAATCGGGCTCGGAAAGCCGTATAATTCATGTATCCATATAAAACGATGTGCTTAATCTTGAATTGTCGCCATAGAGATAAGTCGAATTTTGATTTCTTTGGGTCCGATAAGTGCGTTCGGATTGTCCGGGGATGGCGATGGCGGATGATCGTTGAAAGGAAACGATACAATGAATAGTAAGTATGATTTTACTGTCATTCGGGTTCTTCGTCGCAAGCGAAGCATGACACTCAATAAACTGGCGCAACTGTCGGGACTGACCTATCCGACGGTGGAAACCGTCGAGACCAACAAGACCATGCCCAGCTTAAAGACGCTGGACGCCATCGCCGGGGCTTTACAGATGTCCACCAGCAGTCTGGTGGGGCTGGCGGAACGACGATTGGTTCAACGACGGCGAGCGCAACTGGGCAATTCGATGACTCTCCGAAATCCGATGGAGGGCTTGGAAACCTGCATGGTGGCGGTGTACGATAAGGCCAAGATGATCCGCGTCAGATCCGAGAAGGGCGAAAAGGTTTATGTGATGGATCTGCACGAGGAATGCAATGAATTCTGTTATATCCTCAGCGGCAAAGTGGAGTTACGGGTCGCCGATCGCGTGTATCGGCTGGGAGAGGATGAGACGATTTTCTTTGACGGTATTCTGGATCATTCCTATACGGCCATCGAGAAGGCCGAATATGTGACGGTTCATATCCCCAAGGACTCCAAAATTCTCGAGTCGTTACTGATGGGGCATGAATTGGTGCAGTCATTGCAAGCGGAGGATGGCGAACCATTACCTGAAGAACCGGAGGTAAGCGAACCGGTATAATCCCGGGTTCATTCGATTCGAGTCTGAAGGAGTTCGGCGGCGGCTTTTCCCAGTTCGGCGGCGGTTTGTTCGAGGTTGAATCGATTCAGAACCGTTTCCCGACCCCAGCCGCCCAGTTCGCGGGCTTTGGCCGGATCCAACAACAGCGGTTTAAGCGCTTCAGCAAGTTGTTCGGGACGATTGGGTTGATAGAGAACGCCGCCACCGGTGAAATCCAGCAGTTCTCCAAATACCCCTTCCCACGGTTGCACGACGGGTACCCCGCAGGCCAGGGCCTCGAGTAGATACAGGCCGTAGGAGGCCGGACGGATTTCGGGGACCGTAAGTACGGACAGTTCTCGCAGGAATGCAATCCGGGCGGAACGGTCGAAGACGGGCAGAAACTCCACGGCCGAATCAAGTCCCGCGGCCGAAAGTTTTGCCATTTGTGCATCGAGAAACGGTTCATCTTCCCGGGTCTTTCCCCCGGCCAGCCGCAACCGAAGGTCGGACAACTGCGGTTCCTTGCGAAGAATCGCAAAGGCGTCCAAGAGGATACCCAGTCCTTTGCCCTCGCACAAGCGCGACAGAAATCCGATGGTAGGCCGATCCGGGGCTTGGGGAGCGGGTTCATAGCCGATCGTGTCGAGGCCCATGTAAACGGTTTTCACTTTCGACTCGGGCAGATCCAGTCGCTGCCGCATAAGATCGGCGTAAAAGTTACTGACGGTCAGAAAACCATCAATTTCCTTGACCTTTTGCTTCAAAAGGTCCCACGCCTGTTGGCTATAGGGTTCCCCGAGACCGTCGAGGAAACCGTCTTCGTCCTGAAGGAAACAAAGGACCGGTCGATGCAATCTTGAACGAATAGGACCGGCCAGTCCGGCCAGCAGGGCGTTGGACAGACAGACGACATCCATTTGCTCGGCCATGGGAACCAGCCATTCGAGAAGTCGGTCCAGTTCTTTGACCTGATGGCCTTCAGAACCTCGGAGCATCGATAAGGTCAATTCCGCCAGCATACTGGGCTTGGTCATTCCGGCCAATTTTCCCAGCCGGACAAGCAGGCCGCGCGAGTCAAGCAATCGGTCAAACCAACGCGGGCTATGTCGAAATACGGCGCTGGTCTGCTGCAGATAGACATTGAGCCCGCCGAAAAAAATCGGCGTGTCGGTGGATAATTCCGGGCCGGCCAATTCCGGCGGCAGATACATCGGGACCAGGATGACTTCATGACCCGCCAGGCGCATCGCTCTGACCAGGGCCCCATCGCGGAGGCAATTCTCGCAGTAGAAGGTTCCTCCGGATCCCGGCGTGATCTGAATCATCTTCATGTTTTCGATCCTTTCGCACAGTGAACAGCGTCCCAGCGACGGGTTCCATTATGCAAATAGTCCTTGAGATCCGCAAGTATTTTCAAACGGCCGGGAACCCGTTATAATCGAGACATGGTTCCCGGAAATCCGAATTTGCTGCGAAAGTCGATTGAGGACTATCGGTATTTACGCCGACAAGTTGATTGCGAGATCGCCAATCTGGAAGCGGTTCATCGCGGGCATCTGATGTGTCGTGTGGGTTGTTGTGGTTGCTGCGTGAACCTGACGGTGTTTGCGGTGGAGCTGTACTCGATCGCCGGCCAATTGGCCGAATCCGGAGTCGGAAAAATCGATTTCAATCCGTCAGCGGTGTGCGGATGGTTGGAGAATGGAATGTGTCGGATTTATCCGGTGCGACCGATCATTTGTCGGACGCACGGACTGCCGGTGGCGATCTCGAAGGAAGATGGATCGGCAGAAAGAGAGGTTTCATTTTGCCCGTTGAACTTCACGCAAATCGATCCGGAGACTTTCCCATTCGGGCCGGGTAATTCGCTGGATCTGGTCGAACTGAACGAGCGGTTGAGTCGGATCAACGCCGATTTTATCGAGGGGTTTCGCCGGCAAGACCTCGACATTCCGGTCCGGATCGAACTGACCCGACTGTCGGAGTTGCTCGCCCAAATGAAGGGATGACTCAATCTCCGGACATGCCGGACAGATGAATATATTTTTTGGCGGTTCTTCGATCCAGGGCCGTTCGCCTGGCAACTTCTTCGTAGTTGCCGAATCGTTCATAGAGAAGGCCGCAATACCGACTCATGAGTACATCGGCCGAAAGGTTGCCGTCGAATAAATCGGCCGCCAGTCGTTCGGAAAGGTCCAGAGGCGTCAGTACCGGGGGCTGGTAGTTCCGTTTGACGATTACGCTTCGCACGCATTGCGCCAGTTCACGGACATTTCCCGGCCAGGGGTAGTCAGGTCCCAGTCGTTCCTGGATAACTCGATCTACCATTTCCGATAGTTCCGACGAGTCGGTTCCGACGATCCATCGTACCGTGTGATCAATTAGATCCTTGAGCTCTTCGGGATTTTCTTCGATTCTCTGTCGCAGCGACGGAACCGCGATCGTGTCGCTACAGAGACGATAGTAAAAATCGTCGCGGAATCGGCCCAGAAGCCGAAGCCGGTCGATACTTTGGTTGGTCGCGGCGATGATTCGGCCCTGGAAACGAAGGACCTGATGGCTTCCGACTGGGCTGAAAGTTCGCTCTTCGAGGACCTTGAGCAGTTTGATCTGGACCTGGGGGCTGATATCGCCGATCTCGTCCAGGAAAATCGATCCGTGTTTTCCGCACAGGGTGAATAATCCGTCATGCGGAGACACGGCTCCGGTAAATGCCCCACGGGCGTGACCGAACAATTCCGATTCCAATAGAGTCTCGGCGAACTGAGTCAGATTCACGGCGACAAAGGTGTCGGTAAAGCTGGTGGCAAATCGCTTGGTCTTATCATCGAAGGGGATGTAGCCGCTTTGTCCGATCGCGGCGGCGGCGGTCCCCTTGCCCGAACCGGTGGGTCCCAGCAACAGCGTCGAAAAATCCTCCATCCGGTCCCAGAGGCGGGCTTCGTAGGTGCGGATGTCATGGGTGAAGATATTGTTCCACAGGTCCATCCGCAACCGCTGCATACAGGGGCTTTTCCCGGTTAAGCCCAAATCGATAAAATGAAAGGCCCGACGGATCTGGAAGAACAGGGCTATGCATCGGAGAGTATCCTTGCGGTTAAAACCTCGTCGGAGAAAATCCTCAATTATTGCACTCGCGAATTCCAACTGCAACGGCTGGGATCCGGCCTGAAGCTGCATCTGGATGTGTTCATCAAACGCTTTGGAGTAATGATGATAAATGCTGAACAGAAAAACATATTGCATTCGTTCCCGATCGGGCGGTTCAAAATCATCCAATCGGACGGGTTGGTCTCCGTCCAGCCGCGCGATCCGTCGTTCGACCTGAGCAATTGTTTCGGGCAGGAGTTCTTTCCAGGATCCCTTTCGGCCTCCAACGATCCGCTGATCGATCTCCGCTCTTTTCTGGCTGAACGGATTGGCAAAGGCCGCATCGGATACCAACTCAAAAAATATCCGATCTTCTTTGGATAAATTTGTTCTTTCCATACAATAATTGTATATATCCACATCAAAATTTGTCAAATATAATCCGGCCTGATGATTTTATTGGTTTGCAACCCTTTGTATTTAAAGGAGTTAAAGCAGGCAGGATTATTGGCACAATATTTGTTCTGAGAAATATGAGCTGGTTTGAAAAACGGAATCTTGGCGGAGAGTTCCAATGAGAACTTTTGAACGAATCGTGTCGCTAAGCGGCATCGGAGCAATGCTCATAGCGATCGCTGCTGAATTGTATTGTTTTTTTCACTGGATCATCCAACAGCCGGATTTGTACCAATGGACGGTACAACTATACTAACAAATAGCCAAAAGGAAACAACATGAAATGGATCGCAAAAGTTCTGATGGTATGCGCGGCGATCGTGACCGGGATGGCCGTGATGGAACAAAATCAACTCGCATCGGCGGGCGATTCCCAGATCAAAAAGATCCGCCTCGGCGTTTATGACAATCGGGCGATCGCAATTGCATGGGCGTCGTCAAAATACAACCTCGTCGGGCAGAAGATAGGGGAAATGAAAAAGGCCGAGGCCGACGGAGATACCGAAAAGGCGGGAGAGCTCAGAGAATGGGGAAAGAACCTTCAACGAAAACTTCACCGCCAGGGTTTTGGCAGGGTACCGGTGGACGACCTGCTGGTGCCGGTTAAAGATCGGTTTCCGGAAGTTGCCAAAAAAACGGGCGTTGTTGCGATTGTCTGGCAGAGCGATTATGCCGGGGAGGATGTCGAACTCGTCGATATCACACAGGATCTGGTTACGCTCTTTAATCCCTCGGAGAAAGTTCTGCGCTGGACCAATCCCGAGGAGTTGAAAAAGAATCCTCCGCTGGATCTGGAATTCATCGAACAGCATCAGGATGAAATGTGATCAATTGTCTTCACCAAAACGGTTTGAAGGAAAGACCCCATGAAGATCGCATTGATGTGTCCATCGTCCGGATTGTGGAATGGAATCGGCAAGAAGAAGCTGTTTAACGGGCGATCGTTTCGATTTTCAATGTTGTCATTGCTGACCGTTGCGCGGCTCAGCCCGGCGGATTCACAGATCACCCTGGTGGATGAACAGGTCGATACGATCGACTTCGACGGCGATTATGATGTCGTGGGTTTGACGGTAATGACGGCCACAGCCCCGCGGGCCTTTGAGATTGCGTCACGATTCCGCAATCGCGGGATTGCCGTCGTTATGGGCGGTTTCTATCCCTCGCTGAATCCTCAGCAGGCGCTGGAACATTGCGATGCCGTCGTGGTAGGGCCGGCAATGGACGCATGGCCGCGACTGCTGGAAGATCTGAAGGCCGGGAGAATGCAGTCGATTTATTACGGAAACCCGGCCGGTCAAATCCCGCGCGATTTGCCGCGGCATTTGCTTTCGCGCCACAAATACGCCACGACCAGCGCGACCTATGCGACGATGGGCTGCCGAAACCGTTGCCGATTCTGTTCCGTCAGTCGGTTTTACGACGCGCATCATTATTGTCGGCCTGTCGAAGATGTCATCGGCGAGGTCAAGACCTTCGACGAGAAGTTCTTCATCTTCGTCGATGACAACCTCACACAGGATCGCGATTATGCGATTGCCCTCTTTCGGGGGCTGGCGGGCCTGCGGAAACACTGGTTGACGCAACTGTCGATCGAAGTCGCCTGGGATGACGAGTTGTTGGCCGCTATGGCCAGGGCCGGTTGCGTGGGCGTTTTCGTGGGGCTGGAAAGTTTCAACGACAAGGCCCTTGATACGCAGAGTAAGTCGTTTAATGTTCCTGGGCGGTATCGAGATGCGGTCAGGCGGTTTCATGCTCACGGGATCTTCGTCGAAGCGGGATTGATGTTTGGGTTCGATGACGATGATGCCGAGGTCTTTGCCCGTACGCTGACCCTGCTCGACCGGATCGGAATCGACACGATCCTGGTCTCGATCGTTACGCCATTGCCGGGAACGCTTCTGCATGACCAAATGCGGGACCGAATCCGTGATACGGATCTAAGCCATTACGATTACAGTCACGTCGTCTTTGCGCCCAAGCGGATGACGGCCGATCAGCTTCAGGCGGGGGCTGACTGGGTGGCCTATCAGTATTACCGGCCGCGGGCCATCCTGCGGCGGTTACTTCGATGGTTGGTAACCCCCCGGGGATTATCTTACTTGATCTATCCGTTGATTCTGAATCTGGCCTTCTATGGAAGAAATTGGCGATTTGGACTTCGAGGCCATGATCCCGCCGAACAATCGGTTCTTTCCTCCAGCGTGAGTCTGTCGTCAACTTGTGCATGAGGGAGGTTGTGCCGTGTTTCTGCCGGAAGAATCGACTTGCCAGTCGGGGAAAAAAAGATATGATCATGAATAAACCCGTACAGGAGATGCTGATAACGAAAACATGGGATATGGAAGAATCCTCGATACAACAACAAGGACCGGTTGTTTCCGCGTCGGCCGGAGGATCGGATCGCCGATTTCTGGGGATCGATATCGGTTCGGTCAGCAGCGATCTTGTGGTTTTGGATTCAACGGGCGAAATCCTCTTCAGCGATTACAGCCGGACATGCGGCCGTTCCTTGGATACCCTTCGGGGACAGTTGGAGATCCTTGCCCAATCCTTTCCCGATCGAACTTTCGTAACGGCCGTGACCGGATCTGCCGGGCGGATGGCTGCCGAAATTCTTGGTGTTGCCTATGTCAACGAGGTGATGGCCCAGGCCGCCGCCGTTGCCGAATTGTATCCCGATCTGACGGAGGCGACCCTTATCGACATGGGCGGTCAGGACAGCAAATTGATTTTTCTGGACCGTTCTTTCGGATGCCTGGGGATGAGGGATTTTGCCCTGAACTCGGCTTGCGCCGCGGGGACGGGAGCGTTTCTCGATCAGCAAGCACAGCGGCTCGGCGTCGAAATCGAGCAATTCGGATCCATCGCCCTGCAAAGCAAAACCGTACCACGAATTGCCGGACGCTGTTCGGTTTTTGCCAAAAGCGACATGATCCATTTGCAGCAGCAAGCCACCCCGATTCCCGATATCCTGGCGGGTCTTTGTATGGCCCTGGCCCGCGGACTCAAAAGCAATCTCGGTTGTGGTCGGGCCTTTCTTCGGCCGATTTTGTTTACTGGTGGTGTCGCTTCCAACGCCGGTGTTGTTCGTGCCTTTGAGAAAGTTTTTGATCTGGATGAGGGAAAGCTGATCGTTCCCCCACACCATCTGTTTACCGGGGCCATGGGGGCCGTCTGGACGATTCGCAAAAAGGGCGTTCTTTCGCCGTCGCTGTTGCGTATGGATCGTCTTGGTTCCCATTTGGCGGGGGCTGGCAATTTTCTTGAAACGGCACCCCGTCGGCCGAAGTTGGCAAAGCCCACTTTGCCGCCTCCGGACAGCCGCGTCTATGACGATCTTCTGCGGAATGTTTCCGAACCGATCGATGCCTATCTGGGTGTGGATGTCGGCTCGATCAGCACCAATGTCGTAGTCATGGATGTCCATCGGCGGGTATTGGCCAAGGAATATCTGATGACTGCCGGCAATCCCCTCGGAGCGGTCCGTCAGGGTCTGGCCGACGCGTATCGCAAGGTCGGCGACAAGGTCCGGATTCTGGCTTCCGCAACGACCGGATCCGGCCGATATCTTACCGGCGATTTCATCGGCGCCGATATCGTCATCAACGAGATCACCGCTCAGGCCCAGGGTTCCCGCATCGTCTGTCCGCAGGTCGATACCATCTTCGAAATCGGCGGACAGGACAGTAAGTATATCGCCCTGGAAAACGGCGTGGTTGTCGATTTCGAGATGAATCATGCCTGCGCCGCCGGGACCGGGTCGTTTCTCGAAGAACAAGCCCAGCGGCTGGGGATCTCGATCCAGAATGAATTCTCGCAATTGGCCTTCGCCAGCGCCAATCCCCTCAAGCTGGGCGACCGTTGTACGGTTTTCATCGAGTCGGATCTGCTGGCCTGGCAGCAACAGGGGGCTCGAAAAGAGGATCTGGTCGCCGGGTTGAGCTATTCAATCGTACACAATTATCTCAATCGTGTCGTCGGTCGTCGTCGAATTGGCAAGACCATATGTTTTCAGGGGGGCACGGCGTACAATCATGCCGTTTGGTCCGCATTCGAACAGGTGACCGGCAAGACCATTCGGGTTCCCGATCATCACGAAGTCACCGGCGCTCTGGGTGCGGCGGCCATCGCAATGGAACACCGCCACCGGCAACTTGCCGAGGGGCATGATTTTGCGTGCCGATTCCGGGGCTTTGCGAATCTGGCCGAGATCCGGTACGAAGTGGATTCTTTCACCTGTCGCGAATGCAGTAACGAATGCGAGATCAAACGAGTCCGGTTACCCGGCTCCGACCCGCTCCATTACGGCAGCCGATGCGACCGTTACAATTTGGCCAAACGGAAACAAACGGCCGGTGTCTTCGACGCTTTTGCCTGGAGGAATCAGCGGATGTTATTCCACGCCGGGCTTGGGGAATCGAACCCCCGTGGAAACAAACCGACCGTTGGCATTCCACGGGCGCTAATGACCTGGCAACTGCTGCCGATGTTTGCGACCTTTTTCCGGGAATTGGGATTTGAAGTGGTTCTTTCAGAGCCGACCTCCAAGACGACGATTCAGCGTGGGATTGAAGAAGTCCCGGCACAGCCGTGTTATCCTGTCAAGGTGGCCTACGGGCATTGTTCCGAATTGTTGGAACAGCAAGTCGATTATCTCCTGTTGCCCTCCATTGCTTCGATGAGTCGGTCGTTTGAGGAAAATGAGTTCACTCAATTGTGTCCCTTTGTTCAGTCGTTTGGTTTCCAGATCCAATCGGCGATGAGCGGGCGTCTTGGCCGAACCAAATTACTAACCACGCCGATGTACCTGGGCGAAGGTCCCCGACGGATGAAACAAAGTTTTGCGCGACTGGCTGCCGAATTAAATCGGCCTTCTCGTTCGGCTCATAAGGCCATGGTCAAGGCCTTGGCGGTACAGGGAAGTTTCGAGGAGGAGCTGCGCGACAAGGGTCGGGAAATGTTGGCATCTCTCCGATCCGACCAAAAATTATTTGTCCTGGTCAGCCGCCCGTACAACGGATGCGACCCCGGCATGAATCTGCGCCTTCCGCGAAAGCTTGCCGATCTGGGAGAAACATTGATACCGATGGAATTTCTCGATCTTCGTTCCGCCAAGCTGACCAATCCCTCCTTGCATCAGGAGGTGTATTGGGCTTCTGGACAAAAAATCCTGCGTGCTGCGGAAATCTTGAAGAAGGATCCGCGTTTGTTTGGGATCTACCTGTCGAACTTCAGTTGCGGGCCGGATTCTTTCATGCAGTCCTTCTACAAGAATTGCCTGCAGGGAAAACCCTCGCTTCTGCTGGAACTGGACGAACACTCCGCGGACGCCGGGTTGATTACTCGTTTGGAGGCTTTCTTGGACAGTCTTCGGCATTATCAGGCGTCCGAGACCCAACCTCCCGCAATCCGGCCGGCCATTCATGACAAGCCGCTCAAAGGTCGGACGATCTATGTTCCCTATATGGGCGATTGCGCGCACGGTCTGTCGGCGGGATTTCGCGCTTTTGGTCTGGCTTCTGAGGTGATGCCTGTCGGTGATGAGTTAACCTTGTCCTGCGGCCGTCAGCTCACCAACGGAAAAGAGTGCCTGCCGTGCGCGATCACCATCGGCGACATGATCGCCGTCGCCAAGCGGCCGCGATTTGATCCGTCCGCCAGCGCGTTCTTCATGCCCGGCGCCTCGGGTCCTTGTCGTTTTGGAATGTACCATTGCCTCCAACGGCTGGCCCTCGAACAGGCCGGCCTGACGGACGCAACAATTCTTTCGCCCAACCAGGAAAGCCGTTTCTACCAGGAGTTTACGCAACAGGCAACCGGAAAGGGGGGCATGAAGTTTATCAGTTATTTATGGATGGCTTCGGTTGGCGCCGATTTGTTGCATAAGGTGCTGTTGCAACTGCGGCCCCGAGCCATCGAATCATCGAATGTCGATTCGGTCTATCAGACCATCCTGGACGGTTGGGTTCGTCAGATCCAGAATCACGGAAAACGGAGCGAGTTGATCCGCTATCTGCAAGATGCCGCTCAAACGCTGTCTGCCATTCCGCTCAACGATCAGGATGCCCTGCCTCGCGTCGCCGTTGTTGGCGAGATCTATGTCCGAAACCATCCGTTCGCCAACAATCACATCATCCGACGGCTCGAATCGCTCGGCCTGCAATGCGCTTTGTCACCGGTTTCGGAGTGGATTTATTATACCAATATGATGCGATCGCATTTATCCATTCGTCGTTTTCAATTCCGGCGATGGATTCATAACCGGCTTCAGGATGTGGTTATGCGATGGATCGAACAATCTCTTGCCAAGCCGTTAGAGCGACGATTCGGTCCGGTGGCCGAAGAACCGACCGAGCATGTTTTGGAACTGGCCCGGCCTTATATGGATCCCTGTTTTGAGGGTGAAGCGATCCTCAGCATCGGTAAAACAGTCGAGGCCTATCACAAGGGTTTCGACGGCGTGGTGAATGTTATGCCCTTTGGTTGCATGCCTTCGACGATCGTCGCATCCATAACGACGCGAATCAGCCGCGACTGCGGCGGAATGCCGATCCTGAACCTGTCCTTCGACGGCCAGGAAGATCCGACCCTGACGACTCGCCTGGAGGCCTTCGCCGAACAGCTTCGCCAGCGAAAACAGATTCGGGATTTGACGGTTGCTTCCGCAGAGACCCTCGCAAGAGGGTGATTGCCAGACCGGAGTCCTGCGATATAATTCCCTTCGACTTTTTATAGACTTCGGTTCTGGATGAGGAACGGCCGGAATGGAGTATGGGAAAACAGAGATGCGGATGGTGGATCCACACAAAGACCGATCTTTTGCGTTCTTCAACGCTACCCAGTTCCTCGGAGCGATGAACGACAATGTGTTCCGTGCGCTGGTAATTTTTGCTCTGATCGGCTCTCAATCCGCGGATTCCGCCGGCCGGATTACTTCCCTTACCGCGGCGGTGTTTATCCTGCCGTTTCTGCTCTTCACGGCGTATGCCGGAAAATTGGCCGACCAATTCAGCAAACGAGATATTCTGGTTGTTTCCAAGGCCGCTGAAGCGGCAATCATGATTGCGGCGGCTCTGTCTCTGGCCTTCAACTGGTCGTGGGCGATTTATGCGTGTTTGTTTTTCATGGCGACCCAGAGCTCGTTTTTCGGGCCCAGCAAATACGGAATTGTCCCGGAACTGGTGCCCCAGGAGGACCTTTGTCGTGCCAATGCCTCATTGGAAGCGCTAACTTACGGAGCGATCGTTGTCGGGACGGCTTTGGGTCCGGGGCTGTCACAAATCGCCAAAGAACGATTTGGTTTAGCATGTCTGGGTTGTGTGATCATCGCCTTTGGGGGATTGTGGACCTCGCTGCGGATTCACAGGACCGAGCCGATTCGATCCGAGGAGAGGGCTTCTCTGCTGTTTTTCCGCGATGTGTATCGGACCCTGCATTCCGTTCGCCAGGACCGGGGATTGATCTGGGCGGTATTTGCAGCCGCGATCTTTCTGGCGTTAGGGGCTTACCTTCAGATCAATCTGATCCCCTATGGAATGGAACGACTGGGGTTTGACCGTATTACCAGCGGATATCTGTTTCTCCTGGCGGCGGTGGGAATCGGGATCGGGTCCTTTTTCGCCGGAAGCATGAGCGGGCGTAATGTGGAGTTCGGCATCGTGCCCTGCGGTGCGCTGGGACTGGGAATAACCATCACAATCTTGGCGGTGATTCCTCCGATCCGCTGGCTTGTCTATCCGACAATTGTCGCCACCGGGATTGCGGCGGGGATGTACATTGTCCCCATCCAGACGCACATTCAAATGGCCAGTCCGCCGGATCGACGGGGCAAGGTGATTGCCGCCTCGAATTTCCTGGGGTGGTTTGGGGCTTTCCTGGCTTCGCTGCTGTGTTATTTTCTCGCCGGTCCGCTGGACCTCAGCGCACGACAAATGTTTGGCCTTCTGGGCTTGATGACTCTGGTTGTGTCGGTTCTAAGTGTGATCAAACTCCAGGATTTCTTTGTTCGGTTTCTGGTTCTGATTCCTCTTCGGTTCGGATATCGAATTCGGGCCAATCATCCTGAAAATATCCCGATCTCCGGCGGGGCGCTGCTGATCGCCAATCATGTTTCGCTGGTCGATGCCCTGATCCTGGGTTCGACTCAGCAGCGCCGGATCCGTTTTGTCATGGAGCGAGGGTATTTTAACCGCCCCGGGATCGGGTGGTTTTGCCGACTGATGGGCGCGATCCCCATCGATGCAACCGATTCGCCGAAAAAACTCATCGCTTCTCTGCAGGCCGCGAGAAAAGCCCTGGATGACGGTTACCTGGTCTGCATCTTTGCCGAAGGGGCCATGACCCGCACGGGTTTTGTTCGCCGTTTCAAGGCCGGTTTTGAGCGGATTGTGCGGCACTCCGAATATCCAATTATACCGATCTACATTGGAGGTATCTGGGGAAGCATTTGGAGCTATTACCACGGCCGATTATTCAGCCGATTTCCCCGCCGCTGCCGCGTGCCCATCGAGGTGATCTTTGGCCAGCCAATGCTCCCGACCAGCAAACCTCAAGAGGTTTACCAGGCAGTTGTCGAACTGGGTTGCGAATATCACCAGCAGCTAAAAGAACGCAGCCGTTCGTTACCCGAAGAAGTCCTGCGGATTGCCCGTCGTAAGCCGTTTACTCACTGCATGAGCGATACGGCGGGGCGACGGCTCAATTATATTCAGGCAATGACCGGGGCCCGCATCCTGGCGGGGCGCATCCGTCGTCTCGTCGGCAGTCGGGAGAATGTCGGGATTTTGTTGCCGCCTTCCTGTCCGACGGCGCTGTTGAATATCGCCGTGGCGATGCTGGGAAAAATCAGCGTCAACCTCAGCTATGTTACCAGCGACCAGGTCCGCAATGCCTCGATTGAACAGGCCGGCCTTTCGGTCATCCTGACATCCAAACAATTCATTCACAAGGCCTCCATTCCAACCCGGCCGGATTTTGTTTATCTCGAAGACTTGTCCACGAACATTGGCAAATTCGAAAAAGTCCGAGCCATGCTGACAACGCTCCTGGTCCCGGCGGCTTTCCAGTGCCGCCGTCTGGCCGGACGAACCATCCACCCGGATGACCTGGCAACCATCGTTTTTTCCTCCGGCAGTTCGGGCATTCCCAAGGGCGTTATGCTCAGCCACTTCAATATCCTGTCCAACATCCAGTCGATGCTTTCGATCTTTCGGATCGAACCGGGCGACATCCTGTGCGGAATCCTGCCGTTGTTTCACTCCTTTGGTTATACCGCCACCATGTGGCTGCCGATGCTTGGGGGCGCCGGTGTGGTTTTTGTTCCCAATCCGCTCGATGCTCGTCTGGTTGCCGAAACCATCAAGGCGAATCGGTGTACGCTGTTATTTGCCACGGGAACTTTCCTGACGCATTATATCCGCCGAGCCCAACCCGATGAACTTCGGACGCTGCGGTTCATCATTACCGGCGCCGAAAAGCTCCGGAAATCCATCGCCGATGACTTCGAACAAAAATTCGGAATCCGTCCGCTGGAAGGGTATGGAACGACCGAACTGTCGCCGATCGTCTCCTTTAATCTTCCGGATGTTACCTGTGGGGGGGTGACTCAGGTGGCCGGCAAACTTGGAACTATCGGTCATCCCGCCCCCGGTATCGCCGCCAAAATCGTCGATCTCGAAACCGGAAAGAACCTCGACCTTGATCAAAGGGGGCTGCTGTTTATCAAAGGACCGAATGTCATGAAGGGGTATCTCGCCCAGCCCGAAAAAACCTCTCAGGTTTTGCAAAATGGTTGGTATAATACCGGCGATATTGCGTCTATCGATGAAGACGGATTTATTACCATAACCGATCGGCTCTCTCGGTTCAGCAAGATCGGCGGCGAAATGGTCCCCCATCTGGCAGTGGAAGAGATCTGTATGAGGGATTTGGGTACCAGTGATCAGATTGTGGCAGTTACCAGTGTGCCCGATCCAAAGAAGGGCGAAGAACTCGTCGTTCTGTATGTGGCCGGCAGGGTGGATGGCGACAAGTTGCACCGAAAACTCAGTGAAAGCAACTTGCCCAACCTCTGCAAGCCCAGGCGGGACCGATTTTTGCCCGTTGACGCGATCCCGACGCTCGGATCCGGAAAATTGGATGTAATGAAACTCAAACAATTGGCTTTGACGGCGATGGAGAAGAGCAGCTCGGCCGTTCAGACATAGGACATCCGACAAGGAAACAAACAATCAAAGAGATCCTTGCGATTTTTATCAGTTACGGCCTGGGTTGTATCTGTGTGGGGTACTACCTGACATGGCTTCTGTACAGACAGGATATCCGCAGCATCGGCAGCGGCAATGTCGGAGCCCGAAATGTCGGCCGGATTCTCGGGAAAACGGGGTTTTACGCAACCTTGCTGGGCGATGTGGCCAAAGGGGCCTCGGCTATTCTTTTGGCCAAATGGATGGGCGTTCAGGACGGTTGGCTGGCCGTTTGCATGCTGGCTGTTTTGGCCGGGCATATTTGGCCGGCCCAGATTGGATTTCGCGGAGGCAAGGGGATTTCGGTCATGATTGGCTGCTTGATGGCGCTTGACATTGCCGTGCTTTTGGTGTTATTTGGTATTGCGTTATTGTTGTATTGCGGGACCAGGAAGTATATGGCCAGCGGAATGATGGCGATAGTCGTTTTGCCGTTGTTGTCGTTCCTGATGAGACGGCCGGGATGGGAAAGTATCGGGATGGTCATACTGAGTCTGGTGATTTTGATCAGTCACCGGGAGAATATTGCATCTTTGATTGCGCAGAAAAACGCTGATCCGGAGCGGACCGACCCGGTCCGGCCGGACTCGCAGGGAGGTTTTGGGAATGGCTGAGTACGCATTCAAGGTCGCCAATGAGCCATGGGAAATCGAGCAGATTCATCGTCTCAACTACGAAACTTTTGCCGAGGAGATCCCCCAGCACCAGCGAAACCCCCAGCGAATTCTGATCGACAAGTTCCACAAGGAAAACACCTATATCATCTGCCGCAATGGTGTTCAGGTCATCGCCATGCTCGCCGTCCGGGGAAACCGGCCGTTTTCCCTGGATAGCAAATTGCCGGACCTCGATCGATACCTGCCCCCGCACAAAGGCCTCTGCGAGATTCGGCTTTTGTCGGTCCGCAAAGATTGCCGCCGCAGCCGGGTTGTCCACGGCTTGCTGGAATCGACCGCGCGGTATTGTATCGAGCACGGTTTCGATTTGGCCGTTATTTCTGGTATCTTGCAGCAACAGAAACTCTACGAGCATATGGGGTTTGTTCCGTTTGGTCCGGTGGTCGGCGCCGACGGCGCCAAGTTCCAGCCAATGTATCTGACCACCCAGGCCCACGCCGAGACCTCCATCTCCGGTTACGATTCCGAAGAGCAGATCCCGTCGGTCCTGGCCAATATCGTCAATCTTCTTCCCGGTCCCGTCGAGGTGACGCCTCGCGTCAAAAAGGCGCTGGCGGAGTGCACGATTTCCCATCGATCGGACGACTTTCTTCGCGTTCATCGTCAGACCCGCAAACGGCTGTGCCATCTGGCCAACGCCAAGCATTGCGAGTTTTTTATGGGCTCGGGGACATTGGCCAACGATGTCATCGCCGGCCAACTCCGGCGAGAACCGGGAATGGGTCTGATCCTCAGCAACGGCGAGTTCGGCGAGCGATTAATCCGCCAGGCCCGTCGCGCCGGGGCAAAATACGAGACATTGTCCCTTGAATGGGGAAAACCCTTCCAGCGGGAACAAATCGAAACAAAGCTCGCCAATCCCGATATCACCTGGATCTGGACGGTCCACTGTGAGACCTCTACCGGTATGCTCAATGATCTGGCCATGCTCAAGTCCATCGCCCAATCGCGGAACCTTAAGCTGTGCTTGGACTGCATTAGCAGCATTGGTACCGTACCGGTCGATCTGGACGGGGTGTATCTGGCCTCGGCCGTCAGCGGAAAGTGCCTTCGTTCGTATGCCGGGGTGTCGATGGTCTTCTACGATCACGACCTGCAGCCCGGCGATGATTGCCTGCCGGCCTATCTCGATCTGTACGCCTACGCCTCCAATGAGGGTGTACCCTATACGCTTTGCTCCAATCTGGTCTATGCCCTCCACGCCTCCCTCGAAGAGACCGACCAGCCCCAGCGACTGGCCCAGACGCAGAAGGTCACCGGATGGCTCCGCCGCGAGTTTCGGGCGATGGGTCTGGACCTGCTGATCGACGACGCTGATGCTTCGCCGCATGTCATCACCATCTGCCTGGACCGGCGGTACAAGACCGTCCCGCTCTGCGACGCCCTCAAGATTCGCGGGTTTTTGCTCAGCTACAAGAGCGAATATCTCGTCAGCCGAAACTGGATGCAGATTTGCCTGATGAGCAACCCGACACTGGACCGCGTCGAATCTCTGCCGGCCCTGCTCAAGCAGGAACTGGCTCGCCAAGCTTCATCGACGGTATGAACGCCCATTTTTCTATCCTGTGGATAGGTTTGTTGGCGGTCGCGGTTTCCTCCTGTTCGCTGTCGGCGGATGCTTCCGAATCCAGTCATTCTTTTGCTGATTTTGTCCGTACCGTTGGCAAGGGAAAAGAATTGGAATGTACCGTCCTTGTCTCGAAAACCGCCGACAATCTTCTGTTCATTCGTGATACAGGTTCCTACTTCTATCACTATCTTGTCCTCAACCCCAAACTTGCCGCAGACGCCAAAATCATTCGCACCGGTCCCATCGAGTTTCCGTTGTCCTGCGATCGGCTGGTGATAATCACGCACGGCTGGATCGACAAAGGCCGTCGCGACTGGTCCGAAGATACCGCCCGCCAGATCGCCCGCCGGACGGATCCCAACGAATGGATCTGCGCATTCTTTGACTGGGAGGATGGTTCTAAAGTCATTAATCCCGAAGACGCGGCCAAATACGCCCGCGATATTGCCGGCCCGCGGCTGGCCAAAGCGATTCTTTCCGTTGCCGGCCGCCTTGAGCACATCCACCTCGTCGGCCATTCGGCCGGCTCCTGGGTCGTCAACTCCGCCGCTCAGATCCTCTCCGACAGAATCGCCGCCGAGATCCACCTGACATTTCTCGACGCCTTTGTCCCGGCCTTCTGGGACGAAGACCAACTCGGCAAACTCTCCGGCCCCTCGTGGAACGATCATTACTACACACGCGACCTGACCTTTGAAGTGACCCAGGCCGACCTGAAGAACGCGCACAATGTGGATATTACCTCCGCCGATCCCTGGTTCAAGGATCACGAATTCCCCTGGCAGTGGTATTATGCAACCATCGCCGGCCGCTACGAACACAACCCGGCCGAGAAAAACCAACCTGTCCTGAAGTTCTATGGAGACCGGGAGTATGGGTTTGCCCGTTCCCTCGAAGCCGGTCAGGCCAACTGGAACCAGTCGCTCCTGCTGCCCAAAGCCAACAAGCCCGTCAAACACCTCACCGAATCCCCAAAATCCAATCCGTAGTACAACCGTCTTCGGTCGTGAATGGAGGCCCGCGTTCCATCGCGGCCGTTTGTCATTCTCGCGCAGGCGGGAATCCATAAATATCGGTATTTTTCCGGATGTCCCTATTATAGCAAAATTTTTCAAAATCCTCCAATTTCCCAAATTGACATTCAGGAGGGGGGGGTACACTTTATCCGCTTTGAAGGAATCGCTTTTGTATCGGAAGAGGAAACAACTCGATCATGCTCCCCCGTAACCCCGACCCTCTCCGCGCTCTTTGACATCGATAGATCGCCGGTAGGGGAGGATGGCGTCCGCCCAGCCGTAAGATGGGGTCGGATTTCCCCGAACCCATGCGGTCCCTTTGCATGAGATCCGTATTGAAAATCGAAAATGCTTTTGCCCAACCGTTGGGCGATTCGACACCAGTTTTTTGTAGGAGATTCGACCATGCAAAAGAAATCATATTTTTGTGTATTGTTGTGGATATTATTGTCAATATTCTGTGCAAATATGGATGTCTTAGCCACAACAACGGGATTAGTCATTGTCTGGGGTACAAACGAAAATGGCGAATGGAATGTTCCGCCTCCAAATGAAGATTTTGTTAAAGTTGCAGCTGGATGGTATCATAACTTGGCCCTTAAGAAGGACGGATCCATAGTGGCTTGGGAACGAAACCACGACGCATATGGTAACCTGGTAAACCAATGTGTCGTACCATTACCAAATGCTGATTTTGTGGCTATCTCTGCCGGCACCGATTTCAGCTTAGGCCTGAAGTCCGATCACTCGGTTGTCCACTGGGGTAGATCGGAATCTGGCCAAAACGAGGTTCCCACTTCTGGAGACATCATCGCAATATCTGCCGGCGAGACTCATGCTTTAGGTCTTAGGGCTGACCACTCCGTTGTTGCTTGGGGAGGTAAAATTAGTAATTATGGTCAGTGCAATCTTCCACCTGACAACAGTGACTTCAAAGCCATCGCTGCCGGCGGAAGGCACAGTCTTGGCTTAAAGATGGACGGCTCGATTGTGGGTTGGGGTGCCAATTACTGTGGTCAGATGACTCCTCCGGCAGGAAACGATTTTGTGGCCATTGCCGCTGGGTATGAGTTCAGCATTGGCTTGAGAACCAATGGAGAGCTGGTCGTATTTGGGAGCGATGACGCTGGACAACTTACGGAAGCTCCCAGTGGGATTTTTGTGGCTATTGCGGCTGGTGCACGACATGGATTAGCCCTAAAGACTGACGGGTCAATCATTACTTGGGGGTCGATGGATCAACTTGTTGTGCCCACACCAAATTCAAGATTCTTTGCTATGGCCGCGGGTGATCGATTCAGTATCGCTCTTCAGTGTCCGATACCTCAAACAGCATTAGTCGACATAGATCCGGACACTCTGAATCTTAAGAGTAACGGCCGCTGGATCACAGCCTACATTACTCTGCCGGACGGCTACAATGTGGCCGACATTGTTCCGGCCAGTATCAACATCGTGAAGATTGAGGGCGAGAGTTGTCCTTCAGAATACGGTCAGCCAGCGGATTTGACCTTTCCTCCTCAGATTGGCGACCGTGATGAAGATGGTATCCCTGACTTGACCGTCAAATTCGATCGGCAAACGCTGGTCAATGTCCTGTGCGTTGATGATGTGGCAATCACAATCGAAGGCAATTTGACTTCCGGAATGAAATTCAGTGGAACTGACAAAATCCGCGTCATCAACCGTGGGAAATGACAGTCTCGGTTTTCATTTGTTCGACGGTTGTTCATGATTCAATCGGGCGGGGGAATTTTCCTCCGCCCGATCTTGTATTCAGAATATCCTCTGTGTCCCTCTGAGCTTCTCTGTGGCCCGATCCAAACCCTGCCCCTCCTGAAAATCCTGTGAATCCTGTAAATCGCGTCTTAAGAGTCCATAGAAATTCCCCGAACCTCTGGTACAATATCCTGTAGTATTCATAGCCCGTTCGGGTAAGAGGGATACTCTATCCATGAATCGCTGGAAAAATCGCGGACAATGAAGGGATTATGGCTGGCCAGAATGATACCCGGCCTGTTGATCGTAGCCGGCTCGGCGTTTCTGTACCTGTGGATCGGCTGCGACAGAGGCTGGCATGTGACGCCGCGCCTTCCCGGCCATGACGGCCGCCCGAAAAATCTGACGCCGCAAGCCCAATCCCCCGCCCTGTCCGGCAAGCTGGAAATCATCCCCCACCCCGAACCCGTCAAACCCTCCTCGTTGCCGGGTTCCTGGCCTTGCTTTCGCGGCGCCGATTTCGATGCGATCTCCAAAGACCCCGTCAAACTCGCCCGGACCTGGCCGGCCGAAGGCCCGAAAATCCTCTGGTCCCTGGAGGTCGGCGAGGGCTACGCCTCGCCCGCGATTCATCGCGGGTGGGTCTATCTGATCGACTACGACCGCGCCGCACAGGCCGACGCGATCCGCTGCTTTTCCCTGGATAACGGCGCCGAGGCATGGCGTTTCAGTTACCCCGTCAAGGTTAAACGCAACCACGGTATGAGCCGCACGGTCCCGGCCGTCAATGACCGATATGTCGTTACAATGGGTCCGATGTGTCATGTTACCTGTCTGGACTCGTCTTCCGGGCGGCTCAAGTGGTTCCTCGACCTGGCCAAAGACCACGGGACCAAGGTGCCGCTTTGGTACGCCGGCCAGTGCCCGTTGATCGACAACAACCGAGCGATTCTGGCCCCCGGCGGCACGGCGCTGCTCATGGCCGTCGATTGCGAATCCGGAAAAATTGTCTGGCAGACGCCCAACCCCAATAAATGGGAGATGACCCACTCGTCGATCATGCCCGCCGTCATCGGCGGCATCCGACAGTATGTCTATTGTTCCGGCGGCGGCGCTGTCGGCATCTCGGCGGAGGATGGCAAACTGTTGTGGGAAGATCCCGAATGGACTGTCCGCACGAATGTCCCCTCGCCGGTACCGCTGGGTGACGGCCGCATCTTCCTGACCGCCGGTTACAACCGCGGCTGCCGCATGATCTTTGTCCAGAAAGAAGGCGACGGTTTCTCCGTCCAAAAACTCTACGAATTGCCGGCCGAGGAATTCGGCGCCGAACAACAGACGCCGATTTGGTACAGGGATCACCTCTTCGCCATCCGCGCGGTTGACGAGCAATTGGTCTGCATGAATCCGCAGGGCAAGATCGTCTGGGCCAGCGGTTCGTCCGTCAAGTTCGGTTTGGGCCCCTTCGCCATCGCCGACGGCCTGATCTTCGCCCTCGAAGATCACGGCCTGCTTCGTCTGGCCGAGGCCACGACCGAAGGTTACAAGCCGCTCGCCGAGGCGCAGGTCCTGACCGGCCGTGACGCCTGGGGACCCATGGCCTTCGCTTCCGGCCGATTGATCGTCCGCGACGAAACCCGCATGATCTGTCTCGATGTCGCCGCAAAAGACTGACCCTTATCCCGTTGGAATCGAATGTTCAAATTGGAAATCGAAAATCGAAAATCGAAAATTCAAGGTCGGTCATCGTCTTGGATTGTCGCGATTCTTGTGGCCTTGTGCCTTGCTGCTGCAATCCTTAGCATCATCCTTCGCGATTTCTCCGGCCGCTCCGGCAGCGGTCTGTCCGAATCCTTCGAGTACGATCTTTCCAAATACGAAAAGATCGATCCGGCCCTGATCCTCTACGAACAGACCGCCGCTTTCGATACCGGCCTGGATCCGGCGGTCGCAGTCGTTATTCGCGGAGACGAACTCTTCGTCGCAGGAGAAATGCAAATCCGAATCTTCGACTTATCCGGCGCACAAAAACAGGAAATCCCGCTCGAACTGCCCCCGCAGGCCGTAACCGTGGATGAATCCGGTTCTTTGTGGATCGCCTTTGTCAGCCATGTCGAGCAATACGGTCGAGACGGCAAACGCATCGCCGCCTGGCCGCCGCTGGACGCCAAGGCCAACCTGACCTCCATCGCAGTCGCCAAAGACGATGTGTATCTGGCCGACGCGGGTAACCGGATCGTCCTTCGTTATGACCGCTCGGGAAAATTGAAAAACGAAATCGGCCGCCGCGACGACGACCGCGAAATCCCCGGTTTTGTCATCCCCAGCCCGCATTTCGATCTGGCCATGGCCCCCGACGGTCTTCTCCGTGTGGTCAATCCCGGCCGACACACCATCGAGGCCTACACCCCCCGTGGCGACCGCGAATTCGAATTCGGTTCCGGAACGATCCGTGTCGAAGGTTTTTGCGGCTGCTGCAACCCGGTCGCTTTTGCGATTTTGTCGGATGGGAGCATCGTAACCGTCGAAAAGGGATTGCTCCGCGTTAAGGTCTATGACCCGCAAGGCCAGTTTGTCGGCGTTGTCGCGGGACCTGAGCAGCTTGGTTCATCCCGTGACGCCAAAACTCTCTCGGCTGCGTTCGATGTCGCCGTCGATGCGGCCGGACGAATCTTTATCCTGGATACCCTCAAAAATCAAATCCGCATCTTTCGTGCCAAGGGCAAAACTCTATGATTTCAAAACCGAAACCCAATCGCCGTTCTATTCTTGGAAACTCCTTACGGTTCCTTGCCGCCGGTACCATCGTCGCCGGCTCGGCTGGTCTGGCCGTCAAACGCCGGCGGCTTCTCAAGGATGGCCGCTGTGTCAACCGCAGCGTCTGCAAAGATTGTGTCTGGCAATCCGACTGCGGCCTGCCCCGCGCCCGTTCCTATCGCAAAGCGACGGAGGCCTGACCATGACCCAGCCACAATCCAACCTGACGCGTCGCGGCCTGTTTGGGGAGGGCCTCTGGGCCGCCGTCCTGGCGGGGATCACCGGTCTGACTGGGTACCTTCTTGGCAAAACCAGACAAACCAAGACCGTCTGGCAGATCGATCCCGGTAAATGCATTGCCTGCGGGAATTGTGCCACCTACTGCGTACTCGAATTATCGGCCGTTAAATGTGTTCAATCGTATGCCATGTGCGGTTACTGCGATCTGTGCACCGGCTTTCTCGATCCGGACCCAAAGAAACTCGACACCGGCGCCGAAAACGAACTGTGTCCAACCGGCGCCATCGAACGCGTCTTTGTCGAAGATCCTTACTTTGAATACAATATCAAAGAAGAACTCTGTATTGCTTGCGGCAAGTGCGTTAAGGGCTGTGAGGCCTTCGGCAATGGTTCGCTATACCTTCAGGTTCGCCATGATCGCTGCCTCAACTGCAACGAATGTTCGATTGCCGCCGCCTGCCCTGCACAGGCCTTTGTCCGTGTGCCGGCGGATGATCCCTATCTGCTCAAGGACTCAAAACCGACCCAATCCGCCGATTCATCGAAAGGAACGACATGACGCTTCGGTTCTATTTCTTTGCGTTTGTCCTTTCGTTCCTGGTATCCTCGTCGGGATTGTCTGTCGAAAGGTTTCCCCCGCCGGATTTTGAGTCCGATTACTCATTTCCCTCGACTACGGTTCCGCCGCCCAGGGCCGACCTATACGAATACATCGATGCCGGCGTGCTGTTTCTGGCGCTGGTCCTGGCGGCGTATCTGGTCTATCACAAACGCTGCAGGAAAGGCGTTTTTTTATTGATGCTCTTTTCGCTGGCTTATTTCGGATTTTGGCGGAAGGGTTGTATTTGTCCTATTGGCTCGATCGGCAATATCGTAATGTCCGTCTTCGATCCGGCCTATACCGTCCCGATTGTCGTCGTTTTCTTTTTCGCTTTACCCCTCATGGCTACCTTACTTTTCGGCCGTGTTTTCTGCGCGGCCGTTTGCCCTCTCGGTGCCATTCAGGATTTGGTTATCTATCGTCCCTTGGAAATCTCCCGCCCTGTTGAAAATCTCTTGCGGTTGTTCGCCTGGTTGTATCTGGGGCTGGCCGTTCTCTTCGCTGCCACCGGTACGGGTCTTTTGATCTGCCGCTACGATCCCTTCATCGGTTTTTTTCGTCTCGGCGATCACTTCTCCAACCTGATCCTCGGCGCCAGTTTTCTGATCCTCGGCCTGTTCATCGCCCGTCCCTATTGCCGTTTTGTCTGTCCCTATGGCCTGATTCTCCGCCAGCTTGGCCGTCTGTCTCGGCGATTTGTAAGCATCACTCCAACCGAGTGCGTCAATTGCCGCCTCTGCGAGGAGGTCTGTCCCTTCAACGCCATCGACAAGCCCACTGCTCCTTGGCCGCAGAATCAGATCGTTTCCGACAAACGCTGGCTGGTTTTGTTGATTATTCTGCTGCCGATCCTCGTCGCAGTCCTGGCCTTTGCCGGGACTCGTATTGATGGGGCATTGTCTCGCTGCCACGACACGGTTCGTCTTGCCGAACAGGTTGCCTTGGAACAATCCGGCATTACGTCAGGAATCGTCCCAAACGAAATTTTAGCTTTCAAGAAGTCCGGCCAGAGGATCGAAGTTCTGTATGACCAGGCCAATGCCATCCGCCGTCAGTTCCGTATCGGTGGGGGCATCCTCGGGGGTTTTCTTGGCTTAGTCATTGGTCTCAAGCTCATCATGCTCAGTGTCCGCTGGCGACATGACGAATATCATGCCCATCGCGCCGCGTGTCTGGCCTGTGCCCGCTGCTTCGAGTATTGTCCCGTTCGCAGGAAGTAGCGTACTTGGCCGGCAGGGCGGAAGAAAAATTAATTATCAATTTTGAAAAATTGGGTCTTGAGAATTTTGACTATCTTGTCTATAATGTACATAGACAAGATAGATAAGGATCCTTTTCCGTGAAGCTGACGACCAAAAGCGAATACACGATCCTGGCCCTGTTGCACATGGCTCGCGAGAGGCAGGGGGGCTATACGAAGATCGAGGAGATCTGTAAGACCTGCGATATCCCGAAAAAATACCTGGAACTTCTGTTTTCGTCGCTACGGCAAAACCGGTACATCCAGACCCGCCGGGGAACCCAGGGCGGTTACAAGCTCGCCCGTCCGGCTGACCGGATCACTATCGCCGAGATCATCCGCCTGATGGACGGGGCCCTGGCGCCGACTGAATCGGTCAGTACCTATTTTTTCGCCGATACTCCGTTGAGCCGCGAGCCGCGCATGTTGCAAGTTTTTCGGGAAATCCGAGACTACATCGCAGAGCGATTGGAAAAACTAACGCTGGCGGACCTGGTATAAGATCTGCGATTTCGAAAGGAACAAACATGAAGAGATGGGTTGTAACGGCGATGATGCTGGCAATGATCTTCGGCGGTTGTGGCAGGAAAACGGCCCCGGTACCCGCCGGAGACGGCCTGCAGGGAACGATTTCGTTGTCCGGGGCGTTTGCCCTGTACCCGATGGCTGGCAAGTGGGCGGAAGAATTCCGCAAATTGCACCCGAATGTCCGTATCGAAATCGCCGCCGGAGGCGCCGGCAAAGGCATGACCGATTGTCTTTCCGGTGTGGTGGATCTGGGGATGGTCTCCCGAACAATCAATCCCGCAGAACTCCAGAGGGGTGCGTTCCCGCTGGCTGTAACCAAAGATGCCGTTGTCCCGACGATCAACCGCAACAATCCCGCACTTTCTGAATTGTTGGAACACGGGATCACCAAACAACAAGCCGAAGAGATTTGGATTACACAAAAGATCACCACATGGGCAGCCCTTTCCGGCGGCAAATGTTCCGAGCCGATCCATGTCTTCAATCGCTCCGATGCCTGCGGAGCGGCCGAGACCTGGGCCCAGTACATGGGTAGAAAGCAGGAAGATCTTACGGGATTCGGCGTTTTCGGCGACCCCGGTGTGGTCGAGGCCGTGAGAAAAGATCCTTTGGGCATCGGATTTAACAATGTGAATTTTGCGTACGAGGCCGAGACCAAAAAACCGATCGCTTCGATCGCGATCTTGCCGCTGGATATCAACGGCAACGGCAAAGTCGATCCCGATGAATTCTTTTACGACGACCGCGATACTCTGACCAAAGCCATCGCGGATGGCCGGTATCCGTCACCGCCTGCGCGAATTCTCTATCTGGTTTCCAAGGGCAAACCGCAAAATAGGGTTCTGGTCGAATTTCTCAAGTGGATCCTGACCGACGGACAGGCCTTTGTCTCCGAAGCCGGATATGTGAACCTTTCGTCGGAGACGATCCAAACCGAACTGAAAAAAATCACCGAGTAAAGGCAAGGCATTCATTTGAAAATCGGAAGCCAAAAACCGAAAATGGTTTGGCTGGTGGATGGATAATGGTCAAAGCCAAGCCCACAATCCGCCTCTGGCTGGATCGAATGGCCGACCGTTCGATGGCTGTCCTGACGGTTTTTTCAGGCCTGATCGTGGTCCTGATGGCCGTCGGTCTATACTGGAAATCCCGCCCGATACTGGAATCAAAATCGCTCGGCGAACTGCTTTTCTCCGAGGCCTGGTATCCCCTTCGCGGCCAGTTCGGCTTTAAGCCCTTCATTCTCGGCTCAATCTGCGTGACCGGAGTGGCAATCGCAATCGCCGTGCCGTTGTGTTTGTTGACGGCCGTCTATCTGGCCGAGTACGCCCCCCGCTGGGTCCGCAACGGCTCCAAGCCCCTCATCGACCTGCTGGCCGGTATCCCCTCGGTGGTCTATGGCGTCTGGGGCGTGCTGGTCATTGTCCCGCTGGTTGTCCATATCGCATCGGGGTTGCGGATGACCACCTCCGGCTATTGCGTGCTCTCGGCCGGGATTGTCCTGGCCGTCATGGTCGCCCCGGTGATCCTCCATGTCACCGTCGAGATTCTCCGCTCGGTCCCGCGTGAATTCCGCGAGGCATCCTTGTCGCTGGGGGCAACTCACTGGCAGACGATCAAGCATGTCATCCTCCGTAAGGCCCTGCCCGGCGTCATTGCGGCGATCGTGCTCGGCCTGTCACGGGCCTTCGGCGAGACTATGGCCGTCCTGATGGTCGCCGGCAATGTCCCCAAAACCCCCGGCTCGGTTTTCGATCCCGCCTATCCGTTGCCGGCGCTAATGGCCAACAACTACGGCGAGATGATGTCGATCCCGCTCTATGATTCGGCCATGCTCCTGTCGTGCCTGATTCTGATGGTGATTGTTCTGCTGTTCAACATCCTCGCGCGTCTGGTCCTCATCCAGGCCGAAAAGCAGGTCCAATGAGGTTCCGATGAACCGACGAAAGCTCGAAGAACAATGCGTTAAAGGCCTGATGGTCCTGTCCACTCTGTTGATTTTCGGCACATTGGTATGGATTTTAGCGACTGTCGTCGTCAAAGGCCTGCCCGCCCTGGATTGGGCGATGATCTCCCAGATCCCGAAAGGGGGGTTCTACCTCGGTAAAGAAGGCGGTATCCTCAACGCCATCCTCGGCTCGCTCTCTCTGGCCGGCGGAGCAACGATCCTGGCCCTCTTCATCGGCCTGCCGGTCGTACTTTACCTCAATGTTTTTGCCCGCAAGGATTCCCGAATCGCCGCCTTCACGCGTTTTTCGCTGGATGTCCTCTGGGGTGTGCCGTCGATCGTCTTTGGCGCGTTCGGCTTTATGCTCATGCTCTCGGTCGGTATGCGGGCCTCGCTGCTCGGCGGGATCATCACCGTGGCTCTGTTGATCCTTCCGATTATGTGCCGTGCGATGGACGAGGTCATCCGCATGGTTCCATCCGACTTGCTTGAGGCCTCCTACGCCGTGGGTGCCACTCGGCTGCAGACGGCCTTCAAGGTCGTCGTCCGCCAGGCGCTGCCGGGCATCCTCACCGCCGTGCTGATCGCGTTCGGCCGCGGGATCGGCGACGCCGCCTCGGTCCTGTTTACCGCCGGCTTCAGCGATCACATTCCCACCGCGCTAAACCAACCCGCCGCTACGCTCCCGCTGGCCATCTTCTTTCAGCTCGGCACGCCCTTACCGCAGGTCCAACAGCGGGCGTATGCCGCGGCCCTGATCCTGACGGCGATCATCCTCGTTACCAGCGTGCTGTCGCGACTGCTGAGCCGGACCTTTACCCGCCATACGATCCAGTGAGGACCCCATGAAGCCCACCACCCATATCCGCGTCGAAGACCTCAATGTCCATTACGGCCGCGAGCATTCCCTCCAGGATGTCAGCATCGAACTGCCCGACCGCCAGATCATCGCCGTCATCGGCCCCTCCGGCTGCGGCAAGACCACCTTCCTCAAGTGCCTCAACCGCATGATCGACCTCATCGAGGGTGTCCGCGTCACCGGCAAGGTCCTGGTCAACGGCGAAAACATCCTCGACCCCAAAGTCGAGGTCACCCACCTCCGCAAAAAAATGGGCCTGCTCTCGCAGACCCCGCGCCCGCTGCCGATGTCGATCTACGACAATGTCGCCTACGGCCCGCGCGTCCACGGCCTCAAGGACCGCCGCAAACTCGACGAGATCGTCGAGTACCGCCTCCGCCAGGCCTCCCTGTGGGACGAAGTCAAAGACCGCCTCCGCAGCCCCGCCTCGAAGATCTCCATCGGCCAGCAGCAGCGGCTGTGCCTGGCCCGGGGTCTGGCCGTCGAGCCGGACATCATCCTGGCCGATGAACCGACCTCGGCGCTGGACCCCATGTCCAGCCGCCGCATCGAGGAAAGCTTCAACGAACTCAAAAAAGCATACACGACCATCATCGTCACCCACATCCTCCGCCAGGCCAAACGACTGGCCGACTATGTCGTCTTCTTCTATTGCGGCCGACTCATCGAGCACGGCCCCGCCCAACAGATGTTCGACGACCCCCGCCAGCAAATGACCCGCGAATACATGAAAGGCATCATCAGTTAAGTGGAGGGACCCGCTCCGTCGGGTCCGTTGTCATTCCGGCGCAGGCAGGAATCCAGATGTAGCACAAGCGTCCTCGCTTGTGTAAATTGTGGAGGGCCGCACTCTGTTGCGGCCGTTTGTCATTCCCGCAAAAGCGGGAATCCTGACCTTAACAATTACCCTATTTCGGTGTGATAGACCCATTGAAAGCACCGACATAGATGATATCTAAACATTCCCCAACCCCCGTTTTGACATCCTCGGTCGAGAATCCATTCTTTGGACTCCGCAGGAGTCCAATCCGAATAGCCCCGGATGAAATCCGGGTATTGAATCCCCAAACCCCTTTATATTATTTTCTCTTCCCGACCCCGCAGGGGTCGAACAAATCACCACAATCGGAATTCAGGAAACTTTGTTCAACCCCTTCGGTGTCGCGGAAAAAAATGGAAAAGCGACCGATCTTATTTCCCGCGGGCTTTCGCCCGCGGCTATTCGGATTCGACCCCTGCGGGGTCTTCGTGGATCAATGTTAATCACTTTGTCGAGACTATTGATTCTTGAGTGATATCCCGAATCTGGTAAAATAGATTCGGTTATGGTGAGGGCATTTTTTCATTGCGAGGAAATACAGTGACACAAGCGAAAAACAAAACTGTGTACTTTCTGGGGGCGGGGGCTTCCGCAGCTTCGGATTACCATCTTCCAGTTATGAAACAAGTTTTCCGGGCAGAAGATTTCTCTGAAGGAAAACATCCGCAATTATCCAAATTCATCCAACAATACCACAACCAAGAATCAATCGATCAACTGAATCTTGAGGATATTGTCACCTCTTTAGAACTGGCAAGTGACCCGTTTGGAAATTTTGGAAAATTCCCTCGGACTTGGATCATCGATGCAAAACGGGAACTGGATTCCTATCTTGCTATGCGGCTGCATGTCGAACAAGATGTATCCTGCAGAATTTTATCTTGCCTATTTGGGAAAGATATTGTGGGAAATGATTCGACCGATTCCATAATTACCCTGAACTATGACCTGTCAGTTGATTTTACGCTATATCAACAATCGCCGAAAGACAAGGGTATTCCAACCCAAATGACTCATGATTGTCTTCTTGATCGAATGTATGGTTTGTTGGGTAGAACCGAACTTTGGCATGGAGAGCGTGCTTCGCTTTATCATCGTCATAAGCAATATGGTTACTATTTAAAACTGCATGGCTCTGTTGATTGGTTGTATTGTGCAAATCCGAATTGTGGGCATCATGAATTATTTTATCCCAATTGGATAGGGTCTCCAGAAGTCCATGATAAGCCGGGCGATATTTGTTGTCTTTGCGGTCTACCATTGTGTATGGTTATTGTGCCTCCGACATTATTCAAGACCTTTGAAAAGTATCCAAAACTTGGATTGATTTGGGGTCTTGCCTTCAAGGAACTGAAGCAAGCCGACAAGATCGTATTTTTTGGGGTATCATTTGCCCCTTCAGATTACTATTTGCGATGGCTTGTACGGAAGGCGATTGGCGAACGAGAATCCAAGCCGGTTATTTTCGACATCGATCTTCAACCCCAACCGGCAGAGGTGATAAACATACTGACTGGAATTCAGCCTGAATATTGTGCGAACATCGATGAGTATATTGAAAAAGCAAAAAACTCAGCAGATTAATAGAGCCTAATTCTCAGGTTATTTACCCGATTGCAATATCTGATTTTGGGTTGCATGTTTCCGGTTTTTGGGTACCATCACGCCAGATCGAATTTACTGAGAATTTTGAATTTTGTGCTTAGAATTTTTTCCGTCTTTCCGAGAAAGACCTAAGAAGGGAGCCGCTTGTGCCTCCACAATTCGTTTATGAAATGAGTCAGGTCTGCAAGAGTTACGGCGACAAGGTCGTCCTCCGCGACATCTCGCTGTCGTTCTACTACGGGGCCAAGATCGGCGTGGTCGGCGAAAACGGCTCCGGCAAGAGCACGCTGCTGAAGATCATGGCCGGCATCGACAAGGATTATCAGGGCCAGACGCGTCTGGCCCCGAAGATGCGGGTGCGTCTGGTTGCCCAGGAGCCGCAGCTTGACCTGGACAAGACCGTCCGCGAAAACCTCCTGACCGCGATCAAGCCGCTGCTGGACATGGTCGATCGCTACAACAAGATCTCCGAGCAGCTGGGCGAGCCGCAGTCCGACGAGCAGATGACTAAGCTCATGGACCAGCTCAGCGCCCTGCAGGATCAGATCGACGCGGCCAACGGCTGGGAGACCGACCGCCTCATCGACATCGTCTCCGACGCGCTGGTCCTGCCGCCCGACGACGCCCCCGTCAAGCGGCTCTCCGGCGGGGAGCGAAAGCGCGTCGCCCTGTGCATGGCCCTGCTGGAAAAGCCAGACCTGCTGCTTCTCGACGAGCCGACCAACCACCTCGACGCCGAGACCGTCCAGTGGCTCGAAGCGGCCCTCCGCGATTACCCCGGCACGGTCATCATCGTCACCCACGACCGCTACTTCCTCGACAACATCACAAAGTGGATCCTCGAACTGGACAAAGCCCGCGGCCTGCCCTTCGAGGGCAACTATTCCTCCTGGCTGCGGCAAAAGCTCCAGTACCTCCGCAGCACCGAAAAGAATCCCTCGCACCGGCAAAAGACCTTCGCTCGCGAATTGCAGTGGATCGAATCCTCCACCGGCGCCCGCAACCAGGCCGCCCAGGCCCGCATCACCGCTTCCAAGCAGTGGACCGCCGCATCCGAGGAGGAGCGCCGCAGCGACATGACCATCCAAATCCCCACCGGCCAGCGCCTCGGCGACAAAGTCCTGATCTTCAAGGATGTCTCCAAGTCCTACGGCCCCGACCCCCTCATCGACCGATGCTCGTTCGACCTGCCGCGGAACGCCGTCGTCGGCGTCATCGGCCCCAACGGCATCGGCAAGACCACGCTGTTCCGCCTGATCACCGGCCAGGAAAAGCCCGACTCCGGTGTCATCGACATGGGCGAATCGGTTTCGATCGGCTATGTCGATCAGCACCGCGATGCCCTCGACCCCAACAAGACCATCTTCGAGGAGATCGCCGGCGGCAAGGATTCGCTGGATGTCGGCGGGATCACGGTCCCCTCGCGTTCCTACATTGCCAAGTTCAACTTCCGCGGCACCCAGCAGCAAAAAAAGGTCGCCGACTGTTCCGGCGGCGAGCGCAACCGCCTCCATCTGGCCTGCATGCTCCGCCGCGGCGGCAACCTGTTGTTGCTGGACGAGCCGACCAACGACCTCGATGTCGATACCATGCGGGTCCTGGAGCAGGCCATCATCGACTTCCAGGGCTGCGCGATGGTCATCAGCCACGACCGTTTTTTTCTCGACCGCATCTGTACGCACCTGCTGGTCTTCGAGGGCAACGGCAAGACCCAGTGGTTCCAGGGCAACTTTGCGGCCTACGAGGAAAAGGTCCAGGCCGAAAACCCCGAACGGCTCGCCCATCGTCGCGGAAAATACAAAAAATTCAAATTGTAGGATTCTTTCAACGAAAAGGATCTGAGAATGGAGTGATATCAATGCCATACATTATCCATTCACCTTTTCATGATGGTTTTGCCAAACTCAGCCGACGCTTTGAGCAGTGGTTGTTTATTTACTGGATCGTTCGTTGGATCGGGATTTTTCTTGCATGGCTGGCCTATCTGGGTGAAATCTTTGCCTCTTTATTTTTCGTTTTACCGCCGTTTATGCTTTTTCGACACTGGAATATTCATCCGCCGAATCTGATGTACTGGATTCTGGCTTCGCTGGTTGTTGCTGGCCTTGTTTTCGGTTTCTTGTGGGGAATCCGTACCCTGATTCGAAGTCTGCGGCAGTACATCGTTGATCTCGATCTCATGGCCCTGAACATTGGCCTTGGTTTAGCATTGTTCTTTGCACTTTATATCTTTCCGAACGGCTTGTCCGATTCCAGTTGAATAGGTCATTCCTTTTCCTAAAAGGATTCGTGGAACATGCCAGCTACATTCCGATTATTTACAGGACGAGGTGGAGGTTCGAATTTCGTCAATCCGGCACAGGTCGGAAGTCGGATGTACCATGGCTTCCCTTTGCCGTTCCGGGATTTCCAATTTGCGGAAATTCCTTTCGAATCCCGAATTTACAGCAAAATCTATTGAGCTCTTCCGCATCCGAAATCAGTATTTTTCCGGATACACTCCTCAGAATGTAAAAATTCCGGAAATTCCACGATTTCAGCCATTGACATTCCGGGAGGAAAGGGGTACATTTTGCTTTCTTTGAAGGAGTCGTGATGGTTTGGGAGAGGGTCCAATTCGTTCGTTTTCGATCAGTGCTTACGCTTTTTGTGCGCTCATTATGGATCTGTCATTCTCGCGGCAACGGGAATCCAAGAATTACCTCCCCATCTTCTGGGGTAGCAATGAGGATTCCTTCCACCCGCTTTCGGCGGTTATTCCCTCGATCTATTCGTCCAATCGTTGGGCGAGTTCAAATTTTCCACCGTTCAAAGGAAGGGAAATGCGTATGAAAAAGTTCTGTCTTCAATCCAGTGGAGGCCCGGCCCTCCTCACCGTCCTCAAGGCGATCGTTGTAATAAGTGGTTGGATATGTTTTACAGCAGGTGGAGCATTGGCGGGAACCTATGGGGGCGGCTCCGGCACAGAAGCGGACCCGTATCAAATCTCCTCCGTTGCCGACTGGCAGGAATTAACGGGTACTCCGGACGACTGGAACATGTGTTTCATCCTCATGAACGATCTGGATCTGGCCGGGATTACGAATCTTACGCGCGTGGGAAATGACTTGGAGCCCTTTACCGGCACTTTCGATGGCGATAACCATGTCATTAGCAACGCGGTTATCAACCAACTCGTCAACAATGTCGGGTTATTCGGTTTTCTCGGAGCCGGTGCTCAAATCACCGAACTTGGTTTATCGAATCCCACCGTTACAGGAGATATTAATGTCGGCGGCTTGTGCGGATGGAATGCGGGAACAATCATCGCTTGCTATGTCACCGGTACGGTGACGGGGAATTTTTATGTGGGCGGCTTGTGCGGAGTGAATGAAAGCACAATCAGTACCAGTTACGCCACCGGATCGGTAACGGGATTTGACACTGTCGGTGGTTTGTGCGGAACGAATTACGGCACGATTACCTCAAGTTTCTCAACCGGGTCGGTCACGGGAAATGCTAATGTCGGCGGCCTGTGCGGATACAATGAATTCATGTTATTTGGACCGGGCATCATCAGTGGTTGTTACGCCACGGGCATCGTGGCGGGATCCAGTAATGCAGGTGGTCTGTGCGGATGGAACTGGATGGGTTCAATCAGCACATGTTACTCCGCGGGGATGGTTACCGGAACAGACCTGACCATCGGGGGTTTCGTGGGAGTTAACGATCTGGGCTTTGTCGATGGCTTCTGGGATATGGAAACCTCTGGTCAAGGCGACAGCGCTGGCGGTACGGGCAAAACCACCATCGCGATGAAAACGCTGACGACCTATACCCTAGCAGGCTGGGATTTCGATGAAACGGATGTCGATGGTGATCCTGCCGATTGGTGGATGCCGGAGGGGAACTATCCGCGCCTGATATGGGAGCGCGGCGATACCCTGGCCCCGATCGTAACGGCGACAATCCCCGCGTCGATTCCGGCCGGCATGTCCTTTAGTCTGCAGGGGCTGGCGGATGATTCGGGAACGGGTGAATCGATAATTACCGGCGCCTGGTACAGTATCGACAGCGGAACAACATGGGTACCGATGACCGCCGTGGATTCAGCGTTTGATTCCGAGACCGAAACAATCGAGGCATTTTTGCCCGGCGGTCTTCCGGTCGGGGTGTATCTGGTTCAGCTCAAGGCCGTAGATTATGCCGGGAATATCGGGTATTCCGAACCTTGGCTGTTGGCTGTGTATGATCGATCCGCCGGTTATGTGGTCGGAGTAGGATGGATTAATTCGCCGGCGGGGGCCCTGTATCCGGCAAAGCCCGAGTATGCCGGAGTGGTCGGTCAGGTTATCTTCGGTTTTGTTACCAAGTACTATAAGAGCGCATCCGTTCCGATGGGAGATACGCTGTTTCATTTTGCAGCCGGGAACCTGTGTTTCAGGAGTACGGCCTGTCAGTGGCTCGTGGTGGCCGGTTCGCGCGCTCAGTACAAAGGCGTAGGTATGCTGAATGGAGCGCCGGGTTATGGCTTCATGGTAACGGCGATTGACGGGGCATTTGTGGGCTGTGGTCAGCCGGATCGTTTCCGCATCAAAATCTGGAAACAGGATACCGGCGAGATTGTGTATGACAACCAGGCCGGCAGTAACGATATTGCGATACCTGACACGGAAGGCACCCGCGTACAGGGCGGCAATGTCGCAATCCTCCGCTGCCGATAAACAATGAGCAAGCCGTTACTGTCATGTCTATAAGCAATCCTGTTAGGGATCTGCATAATCCGAAGTTGTCGAACCCAATGTGCTGATAAAAGAGCCCCCGGAATCCATCCGGGGGCTCTTGCTGATTGCTCGCATCTGGCTTCGAGGGTCAGTATCGGGATTCCCCCAATTTCATCCACCCGGATTTCCGAATGATGATCCTTCGCGCAATAAAAAAGCCCTGCGGAACATCCGCAGGGCTTTACAAGACAGTTGGTACCGTTCAGCAGACGAGAGCGTCTGACGATTTGCGGGGATTTTGTGCGACACGGGGTCGCGTCCCCGGAAATCCTTTAGAAAGGAGGTGATCCAGCCGCAGGTTCCCCTACGGCTACCTTGTTACGACTTAGTGCCAGTCATCGAACTTACCGTAGGCAGGCGCCTCCCTTGCGGGTTAGCAACCCAACTTCGGGTACTTCCGACTCCCATCACTTGACGGGCGGTGTGTACAAGGCTCAGGAACACATTCACCGCGTCGTGGCTGATACGCGATTACTAGCGATTCCGACTTCATGTAGGCGAGTTGTCAGCCTACAATCTGAACTGGGGCGGCTTTTTTGCGATTTGCTCCACCTCGCGGTATCGCATCGCTCTGTAGTCGCCATTGTAGCACGTGTGAGGCCCTGGGCATAAAGGCCATGAGGACTTGACGTCATCCCCACCTTCCTCCGGCTTAACACCGGCAGTCCCGCTAGAGTCCCCGGCATGACCCGATGGCAACTAACGGTAGGGGTTTCGCTCGTTAAAGGACTTAACCCGACATCTCACGACACGAGCTGACGACAGCCATGCAGCACCTGTGCAAGTTTCACCCGAAGGCAGCCCAACCTGTTTCCAGGCGGGCATCCAAGCATGTCAAACCCAGGTAAGGTTCTGCGCGTTGCTTCGAATTAATCCACATGCTCCACCGCTTGTGTGAGCCCCCGTCAATTCCTTTGAGTTTTAGCCTTGCGACCGTACTCCCCAGGCGGTTTACTTAACACTTTTGCTCCGACTGTAAAGGCGTCAGATCCTCTACAACCTAGTAAACATCGTTTAGGGCGTGGACTACCAGGGTATCTAATCCTGTTTGCTCCCCACGCTTTCGCTCCTCAGCGTCAGGACAAGCCCAGTGCACTGTCTTCACCATCGGCGTTCCTCTTGATATCTACGCATTCCACCGCTCCACCAAGAGTTCCATGCACCCCTACTTGCCTCAAGAATCGCAGTATGCCCAGCCATTCCCCGGTTGAGCCGGGGGATTTCACAAGACACTTACGACTCCGCCTACAAGCGCTTTAAGCCCAGTGACACCGAACAACGCTAGCCACCTTCGTATTACCGCGGCTGCTGGCACGAAGTTAGCCGTGACTTCCTCTGGGACCGATCAATCGAAACTTTCTAGTCCCTGACAGTAGTTTACATCCCGAAGGACTTCATCCTACACGCGGCGTCGCTGGGTCAGGCTTTCGCCCATTGCCCAATATTCGTTACTGCAGCCCTCCGTGGAGGTCCGGGCAGTGTCTCAGTCCCGATGTGGCGGGTCAACCTCTCAGTCCCGCTACCCGTCATCGCCTTGGTGGGCCGTTACCTCACCAAC
>CAZXPW010000038.1:0-39831 GCA_964643355.1 uncultured Pirellulales bacterium | reverse complement strand
AGTTTTATCGGACAAACCGCCCATCGTTAATCAGGTTTTGTTAGAGATCCTAAGTTAGATTGTTTTCCCATGATGATTTCTTTGGAGGCACAGGCGATCATTGTTCCGGCAGACATTGCGAGTTGGGGAACAACGACTCGTATATCGTCTTTGAACATGCGGTGTAGATAATCAACGATGGATTCAGTGGCTCCTACGCTTCCGCCTGGTGTATGCAATAACAGATCAAGCCCTTTAGATCGATCCAAAGAATGGATCGTCGTCATAAAGGCATTCTTATCAACCTCGTCAATAGAACAACCTTGCTTGGGACCCTTCTGAAGCCATCCGGAATAGTATGCGATAATATTTCGTCCGGTGTGGTTATATAGTTTTCGAAGATATTTTCGGCGGATATTGTCCAGACACGAACGAGCTTGACCTTGATAATCTTCAATTTCCTTGAGGACTTGGCTCCAACTTGGCATGGTTATTGGGCATCCTTTTGTGACAGGGCGGTCGTATCAGAAAAACTGATTTCACAGGGCTCCAATAACGAACATTTTTTGATCTGCCAAGCAAATTGTTCTTGATTCTCATAATGGGGCCATACAGAAGATGGGATTCCCAACTTCTTGAATAATTCAACTGGTTGTTCTTGAATTCGCTTTTCCATCGTCTCTTCCCATCCAACCAAATTAACATTAAGAAATCACATTTCGTGATTTCCTACAATTTTATACATGCACTCCTCCATGTTAACCCAAGGTACTATGAAGAATATGCTTATTATCGGTAAAAAGTTTAGAAAAAGTCAAGCATTTAAGTATAGCCTGTGCGATGATTTCAGAGCTAAATTAGAATGTGTTAATATATTGTATATATAACATATTTATACATTTGTTGATATATCATATAAATTCCGACAACCACTATTTTCCATTTTATTGAAGTGGATTTGGATTCGCCATTTGCCAGTTCGTCGGATCACATCCGCTGATCGTCGCCGCCGCGCTGATTCGCTGGATGCTCTTGCCCGTGCCGTCGGCCCCGACCGGCCAGGGGGCGTCGTCGTAGTAGCTGACCTCATCGACGACGACCCACGGAATCGACGGATCGTCCGGCAGGTCGGCCGGGATCGGCTTTTCCAGCGTGATCTTTTCAGCCACATTCGACAGATCGCCCGACCAGGATCCAAACAGGTTGACGCCCGCAATAAAGCTGGTACTCGGAAACGCCGCCTTGAAGGCATTGAACCGGACCGTCTCGACCAGCGGATCAAAGTCCACGATCACGATCCGCCCGCCGGCCGGAATCGACTTGCCGGCCGGAAAATCAAAATCAACCCCGCCCTTGATCCGCCATGGCCCTTGCTCCGTAAAGAGCGGGACCGCCTGCCCCGTCGGATTGTACAACTCAACGAATTCTTCGCCGCCATCGGCCGGATGATACTGAATCTCGCTGATGACCACATGTGCCGTCGGAGCCGCATTGGGTTGACCGCGAGTCATCGGCGTCGCCAGCCAGCATTGGCCGCCGTCCGGATATCGACTCAGTGAAATATCGTTTTCCTGCCCGGCGAACTTCACCGCATCGGCTACTCGATCTTCGGCTGTCCCCGGAAGATAGGACAACAAAACCTGTTCTTTGGTCTTGTTGAGTCCGAATCCCGACGGGAACGGGCTGTGGAATCCCGTCACTTCGTCAAACACCACGCGCTGTCCCGCCTCCAGTGTCTGCTCTGGCAGCCGCCATTTCTTTAGATCATCCGGATCGTCGCTGAGATAATAATCCTGCAGTTGGATCGGCCCGTCTGAACCATTGATCAGCTCGATCCAGTCGTTGGAGTCGATCAGCGGGTTGTCCGGATCGATGTAGTCGGTATGCGCCATGACTTCGTTGATCAGAAGCGTCGTCGTCGGCTCCGGATCGTCGGCGCCCGGCGAACCGTTGCAAAAGGCGCTGGCCCGCCAGAAGGCCGGATAGTTGTACGATCCGCTCGCCTGACCCGGAATCGCCTCCGCCAGCGGAACCAGCGAATGACCCGCGCCGTCGGCCGCCGTCGGCCACAACCGCCCGTCGGAATACTCAAAGTCCGCGATCACCCCGTTCCAGAAATCTTCCAGCCGGATCGTCTCCCCATCGTTCTTCAACCCCCCGGAAAATGCGCCGGCGATCCGCGAAGACAACTCCGTTCCGTAGCGGCTCTTGAAGGCGTTTTCATTGCGAACCACCAAAACAAATTCGCCCGGACCCAGCGTTTTGACCGCCGCCTGGGCGAACGAATAAGTGATCCCCGCCGTGAACGAAACGCCCGACAGATCCAGCGGCTCATCCCCGATATTTTTCATCTCGATATACTCAAAATCGTCCGCCGTGTAATTCCCCGTCGCCGGCCCGGCCGGATGATACATCAACTCCGTGATCCGCAGATTCTCCACGATCCCCGCCCCCATCGGCGGCAGGGTGGTGAACTGCGCCGGCGCCGACCAGTGACCCCACCGCCCGCTGGTATCCTTCATCCGGCAGCGCACGCGATATACGCGATTGACCTTCACCGCCGACGCCGGGATCTGGATCGTCGAGGCGAAGGTCGTCATCTCCGGCGATTCCCACACGGGTTCGATCTCGTATTTGCGCGGCTTGCGATTATAATTCTGCGGCTGCGTCGGGGTGGTTCCGCCCGAGACCGGCTTGGCCGTCAGCTTGCAGTCAAAAAACGCGTCGCTGCTTTCGTTCAGATAGATGTTGACGACTTGGACCGCCAGGACATTCCGGCCGGCACGAAGACAACTGGACGGATTGGAGATCGTGAACGAAGCGAAACTGTTGTCCTCGCGGGTTCCGCTGGCCGTATCGTAATAGGGAACATTTTCCCCCTTGACATAATCGTTGGCCACGCGGGTCCCGTTGATCCACGCGTTAAATCCGTCGTCATACAGCGCCTCGAGGATCAGCTTGTCGATCTTGGAAGGATCGTCAACCATGAACTCCTTGCGCAGATAAATCGTCGTGTAATTGTACCGCATGTCGCTCAATCGCGTCCCCATTGCCACGCTTGGATCATACCCCACGGGGCCGGGGCCCTCTCCCCACGCCGTTGTCGCGGGATCGTCATTGAAATCCGATTGCCGCCATTGCTCATAAGTCGAAGACGGCTCTTGGGTTCCCTTGAAATACCGCCACGACGATTGTGGCTGAATCAGAATCGTATCCGTCACCGGATCCGGATCGGGCACCGTGCTGTCCGGCTCGACCTCGGCGATCCGCCACTTCATCGCCGCGAAGGTCCCCGCCCCCTGCGGATCCGAAAACGCCGCCGTCTGAAAGATCAGATTGTTCACCGCATAGTTGGCCGTGCCCGCATAAGTCACCGTCGGCCTGGCCGGAACCGCCGGATCTTCCCAGTAGGTATTGAACGCCCGATACCCCGTCACATAATCCTTCATGATCTGCGTCATCCCGCGGAAGTCCTTCGTCGAGGCCTGCTGATAAAACCGCCCCTGACCGGCTTTGCTGCTGTTGACATAACTGGAGACCATGATTGGATTGTAATCCCACATCGCCCGGTCGGCGTCCACGATCGTCGGCCCGTCCTTGGGCGTGTCGATGATCGCCGCATATTCGTCGATCAGTTGATTCATCTGCTCCGCGTTGTAGAGCAGGTCCATGAACTCGCGGTATTTGTTCTCAAATTCCAACCGTAGCCCCGCATTGTTCATGATCGCCCCGTCGGCCCGGAACAGATCTTCTCCGTTGCCGAACATATTGTTGGCCCAGGTCAGGTCCAGATCCCAGATATACTGAGTCCACTTGCTGGTCAGGGGATTCATATATAGGAAATAATTTTTGCCGTAGGCGATATCCCCGTGATGAATGCCTTCCACTACGCAGCGGTAGGCGTAATATCGATTGACATCCACATTCGCCCGCCACCACGCCTCCGTCGGGTCCGGGCTGCCGCGGACGGAACTAAGAAATCCGTACACATCCGAAAAATCGCTCACGCAGGTCGCACCCTGATTGTTCGGCGGAGCTTCCGGTAAATACCCGTCGATCTTGAACAGATTCCCGTCCGGCAGCCCATGCTCGTCGAGGAAGTGCCCGTCCACATTCTCGATCGCCATATACAGCCCCCAGAAATCCCCCTGGTACTGCGTGGCCCCGAATTCCGACGCCTCGTCAATGATCCGGAACTGAACCCAGTTGGTCTTGCTGGCCTCGATCCCCGCCAGATTGAATAGCCGAAAGCCGACCGCCTCGAACATCCCCTGCTCGCCGCGATGCTGGTAGTCGCCTTGTTGGATACAAGCCGAGAAATTCAGCTTGTTCCACTTCTCGTCGTATTTGTTTCCGTAATCGTCCCGCGCCTGGAAATAGTGCCCCCGCAGAAAATCAAACTTCCACATGTTCTTGCCCATCGCGTACCGCCAGCACCCCCCCCGCGGCCGATAGGTAATGTGGTCATAAACCTCGCCGTCATAGACCAGCGTCCCGTACCAGAAGTGAGAATCGTCCGTCCAGTCGTACTGCTGATACCAGGTCGATCCTTCCGTGTCGGATTTCTTGCTGATCAGGTGATATACCGGCAGCGACCGCATGACATCGATCCCGTAGGTCACCGGCGTGTCCACGCCCGGCCGGATCGCCCCCGTCCACGGCGGAACCCCGTCATAGACAAAATACGCGAAGTTCGGACACGGATCATCAACCAGATAGGGCGCGTTCCGAACAAACCCCAGCGTATCATACATCGTGAATTTGTACCGAATCAGTCTCCGGTGAACCTGCAACGACCCCGGAAGAACAACCGTATAAACATCGTCTCCCGCCAGAGCGTCGCCGTTGGCTCCGTTGTCGTACATCTCCACCGTCGTCCAGTTCGTCGAATAGGCCGCGTCGGTCCGGTTGATGTACTGGCCGGGCTCGACCACCTGATATTTCAACACCACGCTCTGGATCCCGTCTGAGTCCGTCACCTTGATCGTGATCGTCACCGGCTCGCCGCTCTTGGGAGCTTTGGGGGAATGATTCACCTGCCGCGGCACCGGCGGCGCCGAAGTCAGAAAGAGGGCGTTTTGCGCGCGAGGGGTCGGCGTCGCGCCGCGCCAGTTGCCCCCCAGATCGTTGTCCGCCGTCGGGTGAATCAACTGGATCGAATACCCCGTGCCGGGTTGTGAAACGGAGATCGGATCCCCCACCGTCGGCCATGGGAACCCCAATTGATATTCGACTTCGTCGATCGTCCGTCCCCCCGCATCCCGGAGACGGATCAACTCCCGGTCATTGCTCAGTTTTCCCGCGAACTGCCCGAACGGCGCCTGCCCGAATTTCGTCTGAAACTTGGCCGCGTTCTGGGCGACGACCAGATAGCCCCCGGCGCCGATTTTGGACCCCGCCGGAAAAGTATAGTCGATCCCCGACGAAAAATACCACCCCGATAAGTCCACTTCCCGCGGGGTCGGATTGTGCAGCTCCACAAATTCGCAAAGATCCGTTTTTACATCTGGATCATAATGAATCTCGTTGATCACCACCGGTTTCTTCGACTTCCCCCAACTGCTCGCCAGCGCCTCAAAGTCCTGCAGATTCACCCCGTCGCTTCCCACGACATCCGCGCAGTCGCCCAACCCGATCGAACACCCCGCCCCGTCCATCCACTGATCCGCCAACACCATCAGGTCGGTGATGTCCGCCTTGCAGTCGCCGTTCATATCTCCCGGCGGACAATACCCCGCCCATCCGATCCCGCAGAAAATACACATACCCGCCATGACGGCAACAAATCCAACTCTCATCTTCTTTGTCCTTTCGGATGCCATTGTCGGATCCAAGCGTACTGCGTTGACGCCCTCCCTACGGAACATACGACCCCCACATAACCCTCTCGATCCGTCTATCCCCGTTTCCATCTCCGATGGATACCTTCTGTATTCTACCCGATTTCCTATCCTAAATCAAGGGCCAATCAATAGTTAGGACATGATAGAGACACCCCAAAACCCCGTTTCGTAACAGAAATTCCCTCCATTTTCCCACCCCCGTTGGAACCTTCGAAAAACCATTTCCTCTAACTCTTTCCCAATCAAGAACTTACAAAAATTACGCGGTTGTTGTGCAAAAATTGAATAGCAAAATTTCGGTAACGCCCTAATTTGAAAATCCATTGATAATATAGGACATTATTTGTATCATTGAATGTGGGTATAGCAAAATACAAGAAAATTGCTAATAAATTTATGGTATTTTGCTTGAACAAATATCACATTTTTGCGATAATTTATAAGGTGGTAGATGGATGCCTGAAACGAATATAAGAATCTATCAAGACAAAAGTGGACATGTTCCTTTATTGGAATGGATGGATGATCTCCACGAAGAAGTACGAATGAAGTGTATTTGCAAAATCGAATTATTGGCTAAATTCGGATTCGATCTGAGAAGGCCGCATTGCGATATATTAGAATCGGGGATTTATGAATTAAGGGCCAGGCGGCAAAATGTGAATTATCGGATATTATATGGTTTTGTGGGACAAAATGTAGTTTTACTGTCACATGGTTGCATGAAAGAAAATGAAATCCCAAGAATTGAAATAACAAGAGCATTAAATAACTTCGCAAATTACAAAAACAACCCCAAGGCGCATACATATATAGGTGAAGGTGGTCTATGGCAAAGAAAAGAATGACAAGCGATGCTCTTCAAATCTTGCATAAGCGATATGTGAACGGCGACAAGCGAAAAGAGGAACTTTTACAAGCCGAACGGGAAATATCCAATATCGCAGAACAGATTTATAATCTTCGAATACAAGCTGGTTTGACACAAGCTCAGCTTGCCAAGTTAATAGGAACTACTCAATCTGGAATAAGTCGATTAGAAGATGGTGATTATAACGGGCAAACTCTTGCTACGCTGCAACGCATAGCTGCCTCTCTTAATCAAAAAGTAGAAGTACGATTTGTCCCCAATTCCCCTTGTGTTTGTGCGTAAATTTTATTTTCTTGAATCTGCAACAATCGCAGCATGCATCGCAGATATAGGTGAATCAATAGGGGGAATTTTTAATACAACAACATATCGGCTTTTCTCGTCTTTGATGCTCTATATCCTTTACCAGCGACAGGCAACCAGAGACCGGCAACTATTTATCCGCCCCATGACACTTCTTGTATTTTTTTCCGCTGCCGCATGGGCACGGATCGTTACGCCCGACCTTGGGTTCCTCGGATCGAATCGTCTTGACCTTCTGTTCGCCCTGCGGCGCCGTCGCAGCGGCTCGCTGCCGTTCGGCCTGCGCAAATTGCCCCACCTCGTCTTTCTGCGTCCGGCCGATGTTCCACACGCTCCGCGCCTGTGCCCCCGCCTCCAGCCGCACGCGAAAGATGATGTTGGTCACCCGATCCTCCATCGTCGTCAGCATCTCCTGGAACATCCGGTACCCCTCCTGCTTGTACTCGATCTTGGGGTCCTTCTCTGCGAACGACCGCAAAAAGATGCTGTCTTTGAGGTGGTCCATCGCGTACAGGTGATCCTTCCAGGTGCTGTCGAAGATCTGCAGCAGGACATATCGTTCCAGAGTGCTGAGCTCCTTGCGGAAAAATTCGCGGGCGGCCTCCAGCGTCATCGCCTCGGCCTGCTCTTTGTCCCCGAAGGATTCGCCCGTAAACGAACTCCCAAAACTTTGATTCGACCACTCGGCGATCTCCTGCATCGAGCCGGCGGACTTGACCTTCTCGGCGACTTCCTCTTCCAGATACCCCTGGTGATACTTCCGGCTCAGCTCCAAAAGATCCTTGTACACCGACTGGGGAGTCCGCTCTTGGATCTGTTCGGCCGTCCAGTTCGTGCGGAACCGCTTGTTTGCCCAGTTGGCCAGCCCCTGGAATCCGTAGATGCACACCCCCTGCGGCCCATAGGCCATACTCATTGCGAACTCCACCGGGTACTCGATCTCCCGCTGGTTGTATTTCTCGTCCACGGCCGTTCGCAGCCGTGCCTGAATCTCCTCGGCCCGAAGATCCTTCAGCGGTTCGACTTCCAGCCGAAGATCGAACTTGTTGTTGGCCCACTGCACCAGCGTTCGAAGCCCGAATCCCTCCTGGACAAAGGTCCGCAGCGGCGAACAATCCTTCTTGTCGATCTGGGCACAGGCCGCTTCGATCACGGCCTTTTCCAGCTCTTCCGCCGTCAGCCCCCGAAGCTTGCTGGTGGAAAGTCCCGCCTGAAACGAACTCATCGCCCATTTGGCCAGACCTTCCAGATCCCAGGTCTTCGGATCGTCGAGGTCCTCCAGATATTCCCCCATCGTCACCGGAATCTCGCTGGACACTTCCTTGCGGGCCTGCTCGCGGATCGTCCACTCCATGTCCGACAGCTCCATCCCCTCGATCTTCCGCCGGTCGATATCGACGCCGAATGTCGTCTTGGCCCACTCGGCGATGCACTTGTACGGGTACTGCTCGTCGAGAAAATTCGTGCAGCTCCCCTCGATCATCGAATCGATCATATCCTCGATCAGCGGCTTGATCCCCCGCCCGCTGATCACCTTGCGCCGCCGCGAATAGAAAATCTTCCGCTGGTAATCCATCACCTCGTCATAATCCAGCAAGCTCTTGCGGGCGTCAAAATTCCGCTCCTCGACTTTCTTCTGCGCCCGTTCGATCCCCTTGCTGATCTTCGGATGCTGGATCGGCTGACCCTCTTCCCACCCGATCAGCTTCATCGCCTTGATCACCCACTCCGGCGCGAACATCTTCAGCAGATCGTCGTCAAAACTGACCAGAAAAATACTCGATCCCGCGTCGCCCTGCCGACCGCACCGGCCGCGAAGCTGGTTGTCGATCCGCCGCGCCTCATGCCGCTCGGTCCCCAGCACATGCAGCCCGCCGATCTGGGCCACGCCCGGCCCCAGCTTGATGTCCGTACCGCGCCCCGCCATGTTCGTCGCGATCGTCACATTGCCGCGCGTTCGCCCCAGCCGGTCCGTGTGCTGCTGGCCGGCCTTCTCCACGATCAACGCCTCGCGAGCGTGCTGCTTGGCGTTGAGCACCTCGTGGTCGATCCCGTATTTCTGCGTGAGCACCTTCGAGATCGCCTCGCTCTTTTCAATGCTCGCCGTCCCCACCAGCACCGGTCGCCCCTTGCCGCTGACCTCGTTGATTTCCTCGACGATCGCGTTGAATTTTTCCCGCAGGGTCCGAAACACCAGATCGTCCTGATCGTTCCGGATACAGGGACGGTTCGTTGGGATTACGACCACATCGAGATTGTAGATCTTCATAAACTCTTCGGCCTCGGTCGCCGCCGTGCCCGTCATCCCCCCCAGCGCCCCGTACAGCTTGAAGAAATTTTGCAGCGTGATCGTCGCCAGCGTTTGTGTCTCTTCCTTGATCTGCACCCCCTCTTTGGCCTCCACCGCCTGGTGCAGCCCGTCCGACCATTGCCGCCCGTGCATCAGTCGGCCGGTGAACTCATCGACGATGATCACCTTGCCGTCCATCACCACATAGTCTTTTTCCCTCTCGAACACCACATGCGCCCGCAATGCCTGCTCCAGCAGATGCGGCCAGTCCATGTTCGAGCCGGTGAAAAACGATCCCACCCCGGCCGCCTCCTGCGCCGCCCCGATCCCCTCGTGCGTCAGGTGCACCGACTTGCGATCGTACTCGACCTCAAAGTATTCCGTCATCCCCGCGATCTGCGACTTGAGCTCGTCCAGTTCCCGCTCCGACCGCTCGATCACCAGTTGCGCCGCCTGCATCCGTTCGTTGTCTTTGGCCTTTTTGGCCTCGGCCAGCTCGCCCTCGGCGTTGGCCGCCGTCTTCTCGGCCTCGTCGATCCGCCGCTGAACCGCCATCCGTCCGCTTTGCTTGCGGATCAACTCCCGGCACACCGCGTCGGCCTTCTTGTATCGCGTCGTGTCGTCGTGCGCCGGACCCGAAATAATCAGCGGCGTCCGCGCCTCGTCGATCAGAATCGAATCCACCTCGTCGATGATCGCATAATCCAGCGGGCCCTGCACCATCTGCTCCAAAGACAGCTTCATATTGTCCCGCAGATAGTCGAAACCGAATTCGTTGTTGGTTCCGTAAGTGATGTCGCAGTCGTATTGGCTCTTGCGGACCTCCCCGAAGGTGTCCATATCCGCCTGGATCGCTCCGACCGAAAGCCCCAGCGCGCGGTACACCGGCCCCATCCAGTCCGCGTCGCGCTTGGCCAGATAGTCGTTGACCGTTACGATATGGACATGTCGCCCCGTCAGATGTACCAGATACGCCGCCAGCGTCGCCACCAGCGTCTTGCCTTCGCCCGTGGCCATCTCGGCGATCTTGCCGTCGTACAGGACATTGCCTCCGACAAGCTGCACGTCAAAATGCCGCAGCCCGATCGTCCGTCGTGCCGCCTCCCGTACCGTCGCAAACACCTCCGTCAAAATCTCCTCCGGTCGCTTGCCCGCCGCCAGCGCCGCCTTGAACTCGGCCGTCTTGGCCCTGAGCTGCTCGTCGGACAACCTCTGCATCGCCGATTCATACGGCTTGGCCGCCTGCGCCACCCGCAGATAATTTTTCACCAGCCGTTCGTTCCGCGACCCGAAAATGCGAACCAGCCACCGGCCCAGAGTCGATTGTCCCATCAATCCGTTCCCCGTTGTGTGTCGCCGCGGTTAGTCCTTCACCCGCGTCACATACTCGCCCGTCCGCGTGTCCACGCGAATCTTCTCGCCGACCTTGACAAACGGCGGCACCGACACGATCAGCCCCGTCTCCAGCGTCGCCGGCTTATACTGATTGGTCGCCGTCGCCCCCCGAATCTCCGGCGCCGTGTCCTTGACCACCAGATCCACCGTCGTCGGCAGCGTGATGATCACCGGCTTTTCCTGGTACATGCTCACCAACAGCTTGGTGTTGGGCTTGAGATACTTGGTCCCCTCCCCGAATGCGTCGTCGTCCAGCGTGATCTGGTCGTAACTCTCCAAGTCCATCAGGACATGCTCGTTCGGCGACGAATACAAATATTCATACTCCCGTTTTTCCAGAAACGCCTCGTCGAGCACCTCTTCCGACCGGATGCGGATATCCCGGATCGATCCGTCCGCCAAACTCTTGAGCTTGGTCTGATATACCGCTCCGCCCTTACCGAGCTTGACGTGCTGAAAATCCACGATCGTGTACAGAACCTCGTCGACCTTGATCGTCTGACCCTTCTTCATTTCCGATGCCTTCATACGGCTCGCTTGCCCTTTCGCGCATTTCTGGATTGTTTCATTGTTTTCGAACCCTTCAGTATCCCATATCCCGCCGCCGAAGTCAATCCCCAACCTCAAATCCCCAAGTCGACGGGCGCCGAATTTTCCGCCTTACCGAACAGGTTCATTCTCTGGGAATAAACAGGTGTCCGTATATCTCATCCACGATCTGGTATTCGGTTTTCGAATATCGGCCGGAGAAGTCGATGGCGTGGGTCTTAAAACCCAGGATCCGTTGGCCGAGGGCCGCCGGATCCCTCGATAGACTGAACTTGATAGAGCGCGTCTCGTACGCGGGATGGAAGTTCGACCTCCGTGTGCAGATTCGGATCGGCGTGCTCGCAACCGAAATCGTTTTGCGCACAGACAACGGCCGTCAGCGGATACGGATCGGGCACATCCCAAATATGATGATCTTCCGGGGGACTCGGAGCGTCCCTCGACTCCGGATCGATGAAATCAGTAGGGGCCGATTCCAGGGATCTCACGGCGGCAAACATCGCGAGGATTAAAATCCGTACCTTCGGAGCCAATCCCTTTTCTCCCGCTTGTTTTCCCGGCCCCAAGATACCAGCGACCAGCGACTTCCACTATATCCTAACGCCTATATCCTGAATCCTGTCCGAATGTCCCATAATCCAACAGGAATACACGATATTTCGACTCTTGCATTTCCCCGCGACTTTTGGTATAATCCGAACAATGGAGTTTGAAGAAAGGGAAGAATCAATTGTGATGGAGAAGGGTTTGTTAACCACTTTTTCGGGGGTGTTATGAAACGATTCAAGTACAACCGTGTCGCCTTGTTTTCATGGGTTCTGGTTGCCGCCTTGACTCTGTCGGCCGGCGCCGAAAAGATGTACGAGCTCAACAATTATGTCCTGCTCAAAGCCGGCTCGCCCGTCGCGGATATCGATGTCGAATACTATTCGGTGCCCTCTCTGGCCGACTTCGACGGCGACGGCCTGGTCGATCTGGTCGTCGGCGAAGCTACCTCAACCAACCTCGGCAAGGTCCGTTTCTACCGCAATATCGGGACCAACGATGTCCCCGTGTTCAACGGCTTTGTCTATGCCCGAAACGGCTCCGGCGACCTCTCCGTGACGCGCTATAGCTGCCTGGGCATCTTCCCCCGTATGGTGGACTGGGACCTTGATGGCGACTTGGACCTCCTGGCCGGAATCGGCGACGGTACCGTCAAGATCTTTCTGAATGTCGGCTCCGTCATAAACCCTGTGTTTGACGCCGGAACGCTTCTGACCGCCGCTTCTGCTACGCTCTCCGTCGGCATCCGAGCCACGCCTTCTCTTGTGGACTGGAACAACGACGGCAAACGCGACCTCCTGGTCGGTGATGGCGATGGCTATGTGAATATCTTCATCAACAACGGGACCAACTCAGCCCCCGTTTTTCTTGCCGGCCAACGCGTCCAGGCCGCCGGCGCCACTCTCGATGTCGGCACCCGCTCCAGCCCCGACTTCGCCGATCTTGACGGCGACGGCCGCAAGGACCTCCTCGTCGGGGATGGCAACGGGAAGCTGTCCTACTATCGAAATGTCGGGACCGATTCTGCCCCCGCCTTCTCCGCTGGAATTTTTATTGAGGTCAACGATCAAGTTGTCGTTCTCGGCGCCCGCACTCGACCTTTTGTGTGCGACTACAATCGCGATGGCCGACTGGATATGCTTGTTGGCGATTTCAGTGGCAATGTCTTTCTCTTTACCAGCATGTCGCCTTTTGCCCTCGGCGGCAAACGACTCGCCGAAGTCCAGAACGACGACGGTGGCTGGGACTGGCCCCTCAACGACGGCAATCCCCTTGTCGGGTCCGACAGTTCCTCCCTTGCGTCCATCGGACTGGGCCTGGCCGGCGCCTATTGCCGGACCGGCGACCCCGCTCTTCGCGCCGCCCTCCAGAAGGCCGGCCAGTTCCTGCTCCAGAAGACCAGCGACTTCTACGCCAACGAAGGCGCCTTTGCCGTCGCGCTGGACTCCATCTTCGATACAACCCAATACACGACGCATGTCCGGACCGCCTTTTACGACAAACTGGCCGCCGGAACCTACTACGATGCCAGGACGGATACGGCCAATATGACCACCGCCATGTATATCCAGTCCAAATGGGACCTGTATATCAGCCAGCCCAACGGCGCCGCCTGGGATCTTGGCCTGTCCCTCTATGACGCCGCCGTGATCGGCGCCGATACCACCCTCTGGATCGACGCCGTCAAAACCGCCATCGAACAAATCATGCTCGGCGAGATTACCGACTTCGGATACGAAAACGACTACGATGTCCTCGGCCTGGCCGGCGCCCTCTTCGGCCTGGCTTCCGCCGGCGCCGAATTCGATCCCCAGACCGGACCTTTCACCGCCGCCGACAATCTCCGAGACCTCGGCGACATCCTCGCTTCCTGGCAGCTTTCCACCGGCGGATTCACCTTCAACTCCGCTGCCAGGGAGGAAAACATGGGCAACGAATTCATCCAGGAAACCGTGTACGCCGCGCGGGCCCTCTTCGCTGTCGATCGAGACCGCTTCTGGACGGCCGTTCACAATGCCGACGCCTATATCGCCGACCGCCAGCTCGATACCGGCGGCTGGGAAAACAACGCCTTCTTCGCCTCCGGCGAGGAAAACGCCGTGACCGGCGACGCCCTCGTCGCCCTTCAGACCACCGGCAACCGATACGGCGATCTCGACTTCAGCGGATCGGTGGACCTCCGCGACCTGGCCATCTTCTCTCATAACTGGATGCGCGAGAATTGCGGCTTCTGCGACAACGCCGACATCAACGGCGACCATGTCGTCGATCTGATCGACCTGCTCCTGCTCTCCGAAAACTGGATGGCGAACTGACGAAGAACAGTCGAGGACCCCGCTTTGCCGGAACCGCCTGTCATCCCGCCATGGCGCCATATCCGGCAATACCGGAAAGAGAAAATCGAAAACACGAAACTCCGCTCCATACCCGTGAATGGATGCACAAAAAACCCCCGGCACCCCCCGGGGGTTTCCCTTTGCGCCGACAATAATGCGTCAAAGAATTCTGCCGCGCTGAATCCCTTCTGCTTTACCCGCGTTTGTGCAATTGATCCGAAATGTTTTTGTATATTCCTTCGTTAGATTATGTCCCAATCCGATATTCTGAAGGATCTCTTCCAGCGAAATCCCCTGTTCGCCTCTCCCCAAATATCCTAACACACGATACATGGCATTGTCCCCGGAACAGACCTTCCACGATCGATCTTGATTAACCAAAAAGGCCAGAGTTTCCAATTCCCCTGGATCAATTTGAGCCAGTGTAATGGGAATGGTCTTTTGAAACTCGGCGACGATCGACAAATCCTGATCGATAACCTGAATCCGACCTTGTGTAATGTCATCCGTCAGATCGAAATACTCCTTATCCAATCCCTCTCCGGCAAATTGTGCCTCCTCATCGATTATGATTTGGGCTACCGACACATCGCAATGTTCAAGGAATCGTTCCCAGATGTTCAATCGGTGCAATTCGATGATCGGCCCGGCGTCAAGCAACAGACAGCGAAATTTCTTCATCCGTGAAGCCCTCGTCCTCGTTGAGATACTCCTGTGCCTTCCGGTAACTGATCCTCATGTATTTGGCAAATTGTGCCAGAGACAACCGTCCTGTCCGTAATGCCTGAATCGCCAGTTGTCGATAGCGCTTCGGCAGTTGTTCAATCTTCTCCCCATCCCCTTGAGACCGTAAACGGGGCGATGATTTGGCTTCGTCAATATATCGTTGAATCTTTTCTCCGGGGATGTCATAGAGATACTTCAACCGCCACAACAAGGCCTCCATAGAAACATCGAATGATTCGGCGATGTTATACAAGTCGCTCAATCCAATTTTTTGACCGGATTTTCTCCGCCGATCGATGGCTTCTTTGACCGAATCTGTAGGCAAAAGAAGACGGCTGGCAAAAGCATTCGCCAATCGTTCCTCTTGCTCAGTTGGCTTGCCGGAATCATCCGCTTGTCGGAAAAGCCCCCAGGTAATCAAATGAAACAACTCGTGGGCCAAATCAAAATTCCTTCTCCACTGGGAACTTGTCTGGTTCAAGAGAATTCCGCAACCCCACAGGTCGGAGCGCGTGGAAATCGCGCTGCCCGAAAACGAAAGGTGAAAAATTTTGATTCCTTTCTTTTCCAGAATTGGTAACAACGAATTGGCCGGAATTGCCCCCAGTCCCAGCATCCGTTGCGTATCATCCGCAAGCGCTTCTGCATCGCGATACTTCATCGTTGTACGAGCGCATGCGGGTAACGAGGGATCCAGCACTTCCTCCTGTAACTGTTCGAGACGGTGGTATTGCTCGCACAATTGTCGGAATTCCGACTCGACTTCTCGCGCGGTGGATATCTCTTCCGGCGTATCCCTCCACAACATGATCCCGTCGGAAACATGCGCCTCGGATAAAAAGAACTCGACCGATCGGCGATAGACGCTTGCCAATCGAGCCAGTTGAGAAAATTTCGGCTCACTCTGGCCGTTCTCATAATTTCCGATCGATGATTTACTGATCCCGCTGAGTTCGCTGGCCTTCTCCAGCGACAGACCGACTGCCTCTCTGGCTTTTTTTAATCTTTCCGCGATTTGTAGTCCCATAACCTTTCCCTTCCATATCTCTGGAAATTATACACTATAATCGTCAAAATGTTTAACAATTTTTCCAATTTTCTGGAATATTATGGAAATCAATAGCTTCTTGCCTTCTCTTTCCCCTCCCTCCCCCAATTCACGAAAAAATACCGTAGCGCGTCGATCGGGTGATCATGCACGCCGTCCTTGGCCGGCGTCTCCGACGCCCCGCCTTTTCCCGCCTCCGGAAAATGATAACACTGCATCGCCGCAATCAGCCGTTCGCACCGCGGATCGATTCGTAACCGCACCCGCCCGTCGCCGCTGCGCACGAACGCTCGGATCCGCGCGATCCCGTCGAGGATCCCGCTGGCCCGGTGCCGCGTCGGGATCCCCATCGCTGCCAACTCCTGCACCGGGCTTGTCCCCGTAATGTCGTTTCGCCCCGCCCCCGCCGGATCGCAAAAAGTCCCCGCCACCTGCGCCCCGCCGGGCGTTCGCCGCCGAATCTCCTCGGCGTGCACCGCGACCGTGGCCTTTCGCCGCACATACTCGTCGATCACCCGTACCACGCCCGCGCGATCCACCTGAATCCACAGGCAAACAAACGGATTGACGAACCCAAAGTCGATCGCCCGATACATCGGCAGGTTCGGATCGTACGCCGTCGGCCCGACATGCAACTGGGGGTCGAACTCCTCGAACACCGCGCTTCGCCGCGACGGCCGCAGGCACAACATCTCGCTCTCGAAATCCGCCCGACTGCTCCGCCGCATCTGCGCGATCGCGTCGTCGATCCGGATATACCCGCGCGATTGTCTCGCCTTTCCCTGACAATACGCGTCCAGCGGACATCGGTCGCACGACCGATCGACGCACGGCTCGATGGTCTCCCACAGACACCAGCGAAACACCGGCGTACTCGCGGCCCGCGCCCGATCGATCACCTGCTGCATCAGGCCGAACGGCTCGTGCAGCGTGCTGGCCGCCTCGACCGCCGCCGCGATCCCGCCTTTGCTGTGCGTGCAGAACTGCGCCGCCGCCCACACCCCCGGATCAAACAGCTCCACCTCGTCGCATCGCATCTTGTGCACATGCACGCCGCGCACGCCCCGATCCGACTGCGGCAAAATCCGCACCACGCTGCCGTTGACGAACCGGCAGCCGCCCTTGTTGAGCCGTCCGGCCAGCCCCTTTTCGAAACCGTTTCGCACAAATTCGGCGAACTCGGCATACACGCGCGACGACTGCTCCAGCGACCCGCCGAGAATCCGCACCTGGCAATCCGGCTTAAACCAGCAGTCCAGCAGCGTCGCAATCGCCGCCAGCCGCGTTTTGCCTCCGCCGCGATTGGCCCAGACCACGCAGTCGCCGCCGCGGCGACCTTCGAGCGCAAAATCCCCGCCGAACGCATGCCACAGGTAATCCATCGGACTGTTGTGCCCGGCGCACACGGCCGCATCCGGCACGATCACCCCCAGTTGATCGCGGACCCACGCGCCCAGTTGCTCCCGTGTCCCCGGCCGCTGCCGCCCGACGCGACGAATGAAATTCCCCCTCGACCCAACTCCCTTGGCGCACACCTTCCCCTTGCCCCCATTCTTCGTAGCCATACTCTCCTCCTTTTCCCCTTCTCCTTGTCATTCCCGCAATGGGTGGCAGCCACCGAGATCCGAATCCGAAGGATCGGACCGAGGTGGATGTCTCCCCTCTTTACTCCCGGCCCACGCCGGAATCCTCTTTATTCCAAATTGAAAGCTTGTCCCGAGCATCGTCGAGGGGCCGAAAACCGAAAATTGAAAATTACTTTTTCTTCCTCGCTCCCGGCAATACCCCCATCGCTCTTATCCCAATCCTATATAAAACAGAACTGCGTCAAACCAGATTATCCTGTATACCCACGGGGTGCTTCAAAAAGCCGCAACTGTTTGTCCTCATGACCGTTTCTTTGAGCAACACCATACAAACTATTGGTTTCAACATCCTCATTTCCCCACTGACCCCAGTCTTTTCTTGCAAAACGAGCGAATAATTCTAAGTAGGGTCCCGGAGAACAGGATTCAATAATATCATACAATTCATCCGGTTTACGGGAGTGCTCCCGCTTTCTGGTATTAAAAAGATTTACCTGGGTCCGTCCGGGTTTCAGAGTACGCATACTACCTCTGACGCCGAACAATATTAATTCCGTGACATTCCGGAAATAGAACCCAACTCCTCGACCGTCAGGCCCCCCGTCCTTGCGAACTTTGTACCAAACAAGATTAGTCTTGTAGGTAAAACCCCATGCCTTCATTACCTCCAAACCTTCTCTAAGTAGCGCGTTGGGTATCCATAGATACAAATGGCATTGAGCGGCTGCCAGATTCCCAACAGGAAGCTGCATGATTTCCTGGACATCCATCGTGGGGTATCGAAGTAACCGCTTATGCTCAGGAGCCATCTTTCCTGTCCGATTCTGAAATTGCCATGGTGGATCGGCTAAGATTGTCGAGTATCGTCCATGAACTTTCGACAATAAATCATCTGCCGGAGAAGGTTTTGGAATTCTAATCGTCTTCAACATATAGTCTCCTAGATATTCCGAAAACAAGAACGGGACACCCACCAGCACCACCGCCTTCAATTTTCGGTAAGAGTTTCTTCATATGAGTTGTTGCTTGACCGAATGATGATCCCCGCCCAAGTTCATTCACGATTTCCTGGAGTTCATCACATCGAGTAACAATGATACCCACCGAAAGGACGCCAATAGAATGGAGCAGCCGAAAATTATTCAAATCGCGATCAAAAAAAGGATCTTTATTATTCCATTCAATTTCCAAGCCCACTTGATTTTTAAAACAATCAATCGCGTGTGTCGGGGATTCCTTCTCGTCTTGATCAACCTTAATCTTGACATCAAATTTCTTTTCAGACCACCCCTTTTTATAGAATTCTGTATCGATCCATCCACTCGTGGCTGGATTCTTATTACCGCCACCCTTAACAAGGGCACTTTTATGCAAGCGGAAACGAGTTAATACTTCAATTACATCATCGAATTCACCCGGGAAATCCTGTTTCAAGATTGCGCACGCGTGCCGCCATTGGTGTACTTCATACAAATCACGGATTGTTTTGGGTAGTAATGTAAGCGCCATCGTTATTATTTCTCCGACGAACGAAGATAACAATAATCAAGGTGAACTACGAAATCAAGCCTTATAGTTTGATTCCAGGAAAAAACATGTCGTCTCCCACCTTTTTCCCGTTTCATCTCGTACTATCTTCGCGCGGATTTGGGCCACTCCAAATCCACTCGGCCGATACAATACCCCCTTGCCCTCAGCGAATCAATAGTCAATATTCAATCGTCAATAGTCACTTCTTAGCGTCTTGGCGCCTTTGCGTGAGGATATAGTAAACCCGCGGTTCCCGTTTTGGTTTGGTACCTGACCGCTTCAAAATTCACTCTCGGTCGGAAAACCGCACGACAAACCAATATTCAATATCAAATATCCAATATACAATCTTCTTACGCCTCCGGCGCTTCCCAGTCGTCCTCGGCCGTGATCCCGCCGTCGGTCCAGGTCCAGATGATCCTCTGGTAGGTAAAACTGATCATCTCGGTGTTCAGAAGTCGTTCGTTAATCGTCACGACATTCGCGTTCCGCAGTTCGACGGTGTAATACACCTGCGGTACCCCGTCCCGATCCGGCCGGTAATAGGTCAGCAATACCCGCGTCAGGTTTTCATTGTTGACCAGCGCGTTGTACAACAGCGGCGTCGCCTTGTCGATGTACTTGGTGATCGTCAGCGGCTTGTGCTGCCGCTTGCCCGTGGGCAGTCCCGACGCCGGGTCGCGCGGGCTGATCACCTCGTGGCTCAGCCCCACCACCACACTGGTCCCGAGCCGGCCCTTGGCGGTGCAACTGCCCGCGATCGCGCCCTGCGTTTGCCCCGTCACGGCGATATGGATCATCCCCGCCCCCGTCAACTGCGAGATGCTCGGATCGACAACCTGCCCCGACACCGCCTGATAGATCTCGTCCAGCGATTTCATCGTCCCCGCCGGCGGCGCCGTCGGGTTCAGATCCCCGCCCATCACGCCGGCCACATACGCCGCCGACAATATCCCCGCCGCCACGATCGCCAATAGCAAACCATTCGTTCGACTCGTCCGCATATTCATTCCTTTCTCGATGAAATCCTGCATGCACACCCTCGCTTTATCGGCACAACCCCCCGCCGAAATTTCCCGAATTTAATCCTGCGATCCGGACAATCTATCAATATGTGGAAAACCCTCATCTCGACGAATCAGTTTCAAATATCCATTTTCCAATATACAATTCATCGCGTGTCCATCAGCCAATCTTCCGCCAACTCCGCCAGATCAACCATGTTCACCCGGCAGTCCCGATTCCTCACTCCAGCCGAACGACGATCCGAAACCCGACCGTATAATCCAAGACCGATGGATGGGATTTATACCGAGCCCCCGCTTGGCAAAGATGGGCTTGATATCCCCAGGACCCGCCGCGGATGACGCGATGACCATCATCTCCGGTTGCCGGTCCCGTTGGATTCACTATCGGGCTGAAAAGGTAATAGTCCCTTCGGTGCCAGTCATTGCACCACTCGGTCACATTCCCCGCCATGTCGTACAACCCGAATCCGTTCGGCAAAAAAGTCCCGACCGGACTGGTGAACGGAAAGATCCCATCATTCCATATCGGATGGTCCCCGCGCGTCGGGCTGATGTCGAATACATAGTATGGATGGCTGTTATAATTGGCCTGGCTGTGGGTGATCGTGTCTCCCCAGCCGAACCGCCGCCCCGAGACCCCGCCCCGTGCGGCATATTCCCACTCGGCCTCCGTGGGCAGCCGGAAACCGTTCCTGGAAAAATCGCAGGCCCAGGTCGTCAGGTCATAACACGGCTCCCGGCCCGCCTGACCGCTGCGCCAGTTGCAATACACAACAGCCCCGTACCAACTCACCATCATCATCGGATCGTTGGACATGTCCCGCCCGTTCTTGGTCATAACGACGAATTTTCCGTCCACATAGTCGATCTGGCTGAATCGACTGAACGATCGAAGAGGCAAATAGTAGTAGCGCTCACTGGTCGTGTTCGTGCTGATGATGTACCCGCCCTCCATACCGACCATGGATGGATAGGCGGAGTTCAGAAATGCACAAAACTGCCCGTTGGTGATCTCATATCGTCCGATCGCAAACGAATCGACCGTCACCGGGTGGGGTCCAAATTCAGGAAATTCCTCCTCAAATGGGTTTCCCACTTGGAAAGACCCGCCGGGGATGGGAATCATGTTGGCCGGCAGCGAATACCCGCCGAACATCCATTGCCCCGCCAGAATCGACAGATCCCACAGCTCCACGCGGCCGTTCCGGTCAAAATCCCGCGACTGGCACCAGTCCGGATTGCCGCAACCGCTCAGCCAGGCTGGACCGAATATCTCCAGGTCCGCCAGATCGACCGTGCAATCGCCGGTCAAATCCGCCGACGGACAGCCCGCCCATCCCATCGTCGCCAACACGCACACCGCGGCTGCGCATATCGTTGATTTCATGTCACCACCCTTTCCACCGGTTATAGTGGAATCGATTGTTTCACATTGAAAATCGAAAATCGAAAATGATTACCGCGTATCCATCAACCAGGACTCCGCCAGCTCCGTCAGGTCCAGCAGGTTCACCCGGCAGTCCCGGTTGATATCCCCCCGCACGCACGACGGGCACACTTGGAAATTGAACCCCCATCCATAAGTATTCTTGACCGCATGCATCGTGTAACCCAGCAACTCGTCGGAAGCGTTATAGGTATAAATCATGAACCAATAGTGTTCTCCCGCGGCCAACGGCTCCAGATCCGGCCGCAGAGAAGTCTCCGTCATGTTGACATTCACTACGCTGGTTCCATCCGATCCGTCGATCTTGATGAGCACATGGTAATGGTCTGTACCATCCACGGGTTCCCAGGAAAATTCTGTTCCCTGACAAAGAGGTAAATAGTTGAAGCTCGTCAGTACCTCCGTATTATCCCACGGCTCCAACAGGTGCATCAGCTTTGGGGCGTTCAGATCATAATTACGGGCCTGTTCATCTGTGATCTCCGTCAGGTCCGGTTTCGGATTGGCCCAGTAATCATTCGGCATCGGCTTGTGAACATCCCCCGACTGCCAAAACCGAATCGACAGTCCCACGCGCGTATTGGGGAGGCCCGAGATAAGATAATGGCTCGTCTGCGGATCGTACCAAAAAAAGACCCTGTCGATGAAATCCTCAATATCGTAATCATAAACCGTCAGCGGCAACGGTGCCAGATCGGTGTAATTCGTCAGCGGATTACCATTGTGGCGGATCGTCCCGGCCAGGAATCGCTCCTCGGCAATGTCAAACGCCAGCTTCGCCGAAAGGTTGTTCCGCTCGTCGGCTTCCTCGACCGCCTCTTGCGAATCGGCCTTGATCCGGATCGAATACACGCCCACCGGCCACAGCAGTTGGTTGCCCACCGAAAATTGATAGGTCTGGGTCTGGCCCGGATACAGCGGCTGGGTCGATGCGATCGGGAAAAAGCCGTCTTTGTCAAACGGCTCTCCGTTTCGCGTGCAGCCCCGGAACTCCGCCCGGGTCGTCCCGACCGGAACAATCCCCGGCCCCAGATTCCGAATTGTCATCGTCACCACGGCGTCCGAACCGGGCCCGGAGACGACCACAGGCGCCGGGATGGTCAACGAACTGACCACCAGGTCCGGCAACGGCTTGCCGCTGCCCTCGCGACAGAAATAGTCGTCAAAGTCCTGCCGGCCGCCCAGTGAGTCGATCCGCGTATGTACATACAGTGAGTTGGCGCTGATCAGCGTGATTCCCAGCGTGGTGGTCGCCTTCGGCAGCTCATACACCGCCGTAAAGGTGTCGCCCGGCAGCGGCGGGATCGGCGTCGTGGTCGTCCCCAGGTCGCAGGGCGACGGCGAACACGCCCGCCAGGCGTGAACCGAAAAATTGCTCTTGAACACGGCGATGTCCACTCGCGTCAATCCCTCCGTCCGCGTATCGATATTGACCCAGTTCCCGACGAACGCCTCCGCCTCCACGGCCAAAGTTGTCCCGACGCTCAGCGCCGTGACCATCGCCGTGACCATCATCATAGTTGCCTTCATACCGTGTTCCCTTTCCACCGGTTTTATTGGTGTCTATTGTTTCAAATTGAAAATCGAAAATTGAAAATGATTACCGTGTGTCCGCCAGCCAGTCCTGCGCCACGATCATCAGATCTGCCAAATCCACGATGCAGTCCCGGTTGATATCCGCTCGCACGCACGAAGGGCATACCTTGAACAAATAGGCGCTGCTGTCAGAGCCGTCCTGATACACCTGCCAGTAATAACTTAGGTTTTTTGTGGCCGAAAAGGCCCCGATCAACACTTCATAATGCATCAATTCCGGCAACGCCGGCAGCTTCGGCAATACATAGGAAGTTACCGGAACATGGGTGAAAACTACCTGATCCACCAACCCTGGTCCATCCGGATGCTCTTGGTCCCGCCAGGAGTACACGGACACAAGATACTCCACCGCGCCATCCACCGGTTCCCAGGCAAATTCCGTCGTCGAACAATGCACGGGATACCCCGGTTCGTGCAACTGACTGTTGTCCCACGGCATCAACAAATGTGTTGTCGTAACGGAATGGAGATCGTACGAACCGGCCTCTTCCTCCGTCAGGGTCGGCATGTACAGATCCGTCCATGTCCTGCACCAGTAATCCCCCGGCAAATACCCCGAGGGATGATTGTCCCTGAACCGGACGAATAACCTCAGTTTGGAATTCGGCAAACCCGAAAACAGATAATGTCCCGTCTGAGGATTGTAATAAAAATTGTAATCCGTCGGATCGTCATCAGGCCCCAGGTCCATCACATAAGTTTCGCTTGGCGTCAGGGTTGTATAGTCTGGCAATGGCTTGTCGTTAAACCGGATCGTCCCGGCCAAAAACCGCTCCATTGCCACATCGAACGAAATCTTAGACGACACATTGTTCCGCGTGTTGGCCTCGTCGATCAGCCCGTCCGGATTGACCTTGAGCTGCAGCGTATAACTCCCCACCGACCAGGCCGCACTGTGCCCGACCGCCATCATCGCCTGCGTGCTCTGCCCCGGCAACAGCGGCAGGTCCGTGATCTGCACGAATCCCGTCCAGACGAACGGCTTGCCGCTCCGCGTGGCGTTGACGACCTTGACCGCAAACGGCTGGGCATATACCATCCCCGGCCCAAGGTTCTTCACCGTAAACCGAACAAAACTCGTCGGGCTGGCCTGATAGACAATCACCGGCTTATCCACCGAAATCGCCGTGATCGTCAGATCCGGCAGCGGAACCTCGCTGCCCGTGCGGGAAAAATAATAATCCGCCTCCGTGTCCGTCCGCCCATCCTCCGGTGTGAAATCCGTCAACAGATGAACCTTCAATAACTCCTCGCTCAGCAGCCGGATCGTCAAAACCCGCGTGCCGAAACTTTCCGTGTACGATGCGCCGAATGAATCGACCAGCTTGATCGGAATCGGAACCGTTACCGTCCCCCAGTCGCAATCCTTCGGCGAACACGCCGCCCAGGTATGAACCGTGAAACTGGTTTTGAAAATCCCGATCTCCACCCGCGTAATGCCCGGGGTAGCCGTGTCCAGATTTCTCCAGTCGCCGACAAAATCCTCCGGAGAATACGCCAGCGCCGACGCCTGCAGTGCCAATAAAAGGAAAACAAAATCGTACCGCTTTCTTGCCGGGAATTGCGCTCGACCGCCGCTTTTCATCATCGTCTCCTCTCAAGCTGTTGATTGTATTGTCAGAATCTCGGTTGTCTTGGCCGGCACGACCTTTGCCGAATCAATACGGTAGTATACCATATTCGGCCGTGAATTTCGAGCAAAATACCGCCGATTTCCGACTTTTTTCGCCTGAAAATCAGTCGGAACCAATAGGGGCACATGGCATGTGCCCTTTATTCCAAATCCTATCCCCTATATCCCATATCCGTTCCGTTAGGGCTTGCACAACTCCGCCGGCTCCAACCCGCAGGCCAGCCATTGCCCCGCAAACGCCGCAAAATCCGCAAGGTTCACCATGCAATCGCCCGTCAAATCCGCCTTCAGCGGCGTCTTGCAGCTTCCCCCCCACACCGTCAGCTCGTACGGCCCGCCGCTGCCGTCCAATCCCGCCACCCGAAACAGATACCGCTTGCCTTTGGTCAGCGTCATCACCAGCCGCGAATCGGTCGTCTGCAGGTCCGCGTCGTCGTTGCACGCCGTCTGGGCTCCGCCGCAGGCCGCAAACGCCGCCAGCGTCGTGTCGAACGCGTCGCTGTGCGCATTAATGGTGTATTCGCCTCCCACCGCCGGCCGGAATTCGTGCCAGATATCCCGCCAATCGTCGAATCCGCAATCCGTCAGATCCGTCCCCGTCGCCCCCGAGGAATCCCCCGCGTAAGTTTCTCCGGCCGCCATCGCGATCGCGTCTTCGCATCGATCGTTGCCGATCTTCCAGATCCGCGCGCCAAGAAGCTTGGTGTTCATCAATTCCGCGTCCATATCCGTCCAAACCACATAGTCCCCCGCGGCCCAGGGAGCAATCATCCCCGCCTGACAGAGGGGTGCCGCCGTGAACAAAATTCCCGTCGCAAGATCGAACCCCCGAACCTCGCTGGCCATCGTGTTCATATCGGTATAGTACCAGAACAAAAAGCCGCCCGACAAGGCCGGCGTATAGATGTTCTCCGCGCCCGTCTCTATCAGCCGCTGTTCCGCAAAATCGAATCCGTACAGGCGCATATTCATCATATCGCTCCAGACGGCGTACTTGTCGTTAACGGTGATACTCATGCCGTTCACATTGCCCGGGACAATCTCAAACCGTTCCCGCGAAACGCAGTCAAAACCGAGCAATCCCTGACTCATCCCGTCCTGCCAGACGACATAATCCCCCCCGACCTTCAGCGTCGCGGCCCCCATCATCTCGCTGGATATCACGAACTTCTCCCGATTGGCCAGATCAAAACCACGCAGCCCGGCCTCCATCGGGTCCGCCGGCGCCTGCGCCCAGGCGACAAATCGATCGTTCATCGTCAGACCCATCGTGTCGATCATCTCGGCGTCGCTGATCGTAAATCCCTCCCGTACGGAAAGCCGGTACCCCGCCAGCGTTCCCCCCGGCATCGCCATCGTCCGCCAGACCACATAATCCCCCGCCGCCCGAATGCTCATGCTGTCGATATCCTCGCTACAAATTTCGAAAACCGCCCCCGTTGCCAGATCGACTCCGTACAGCTTCATGTCCATCATGTTCCGATAGACCAGATATTTCCCCGTCAACCGCGCGCTCATGGAATCGACATCCGAAATCGTCAGCGAAAATCTCCGTTTCGTCGCCAGCTCCAGGCCGCTCCAACTGGTCATCGTGACCCCCGACCAGACCGCATAGGATTCATTGGACAACATCGTCATGGCCCCGCTGGTCGTGATCAGAAAGGACTGCCTCGCCGCCAGATCATACCCTCGCCACGCCATGTCCATCGAGTCTTGCCAGACGACAAAATTTCCCGCCGTCTGCGTGAACATGCTCCCCCCGCCCTTTTCCGCGATCGTGAACGGCTCCGGATTGTAACTCCACGCCAGCGCCGCCGAACCCATCGTCGCCAATACCACAACCCCCATCCATACCATCATTCTCGTCTTCATCGTTTTCTCCCTGTTCATCAGATTGGTTTGTCATTCCGGAATTTCCGCATCGGGGAAAGTCCCGGCGTCCATCACATATACGACCACGAATGTTGAATCGATCTCCGGATCACCGTATTCGATAATCTTCTTCTCTTTTGCGTGAGAAAAATTGAAAACACAATCCCCTCCCCCGGCCATGACAGCCGGATACGAAGTGCGAAAGGATCCCTCTCCGTGTTTCATACCCTGTCTCTCCGTCCGAATCTTCCTCCGCAACGATGCGATCATCGACGACAACATTGTACCAAACCCGCCATGGACAATTCCACCCTATTGTTCAATTTTATCCGACCCATTCGGATAGCCGGACTATACTCCTGGAACCGTCCAAACAAAGGGCGGATGCCCCGTTATTTCGATGACATCCGCCCATACTTGACTGCCGGAGTAATTCCGGCCTCGATATTTTTTATATTTTCTTTTTGATCTTTTATTTCTTGTTTATTCCCACTTGAACGGATTCTCGCATCCGGCCCGCTGCGGATCGTAGCACCGCACCCAGTCGGCCGCCGTCTTGATCTGATAGGGATTTGCCGCCGACCCGTCCCCGCCGGAATACACGCCGGCAAACGCCCCGGCCGAAAACACCATTCCCACCAATGCCACAAATGCCATTTCCCTCTTCATACTCATTCTCCCTTCCGATTTTATTCTCATCCAAATTTCTGGAGTCGTCCAATTCAATCGTTTTCCCGGGACCGTTCCTATTTCAGCGGCCAGTCGGCGGGACAGTGATTCATCCACCAGGCCGACAACACGGCAAAGTCGGACAGATCGACCTTGCCGCTGGCGTCCAGGTCGGCCGGATCGGTCCCTGCCTCCATCCATGCCTCGGCCAGCAGCCGAAGATCCGTCAGGTTCACCACGCATCCGAAATTTCCCGGCCAGAATCCCGCGCTGTTGACATACGCTCCGCCGCTGCTGACGCCGGTATCCGCTTGCCCGATCGTTCCCGTCAACGAGTACGGCCCGCCCATGCTCGTTCCTCCGCCGCCGTCTATGGTGTACCAGTCGATCGAATAGTCAGCCGCAAAACCCGCTGCGGCAAGAACCATCACCATGCCGATTCCGACACTGATCGTTTTCATTGTGTCACCTCCCGTCCTGCGGCAAGACGCTCGACAAGGCCTTCAAGACGAGCCAATCTTTCCGCCAGATCGCGATTCTGTTGGGCAAGCGCTTTGTTCTGTTGGTTGAGTTTCTCGATATAGATATGCGCCTTCTCCAGTTCCTCGACGATCCCTCGTTGATGAGCTCCGACTTCGACGATCTCCCGGCCGTTCTCGTCGCGCTGAGCCGCCGGAATCGCGGGCAAATGTTTCTTTGCCCACATGGTTTTGGCGTGATCTTCGATACTTTCAAGATTGTATCCCGGTTCAAAAACATAATCGGCATGCAACAGACCGCCTCGCTGGTAAATCGACCCGTTGACATCCAGCATCCCCTGCGGATTCGCCGTCCCGATGCCGACAGGCCGAGCAAAGTAGTTTCTCTGCCCACCGTAGCCCCAACTAAAGTAGGTCCCGTCGAACCACAGGGCCTCGCTTCCATTGACGCGCAGGGCCACGCCCGTCTTGCCTTTGTTCAGATTCGCCGGACCGGCAACATCCAGTGGGTATGAAGGTGAATCGGTTTTGATGCCGACATAACCGCGAGCGTCCAACGTCATATCTGGATCAGTGTAGGGCGAGTAAAAACCTGTCTCAAAGTAGATCGACTTGGTTGATAGGATGCGGAGATAGTCCGGATCTAACCAGGCAATCTCACCATGCTTGGTGTTATCATTCCCGATATTTATACTTGCACTGCCTCTGTTACCAATCGTGATGCCGGGCACGGTAGGCAATACATCAGCCACATTATCGTTGATCGTCACGGTATGCCGCGGATCGGCTGTCCCAATCCCCACTCGGCCTCCGGGAGTGATCACGACCTTGGGGTCATTTCGGCCGATGACAAAATGATCCGCCAGTCCCCAACCCCCAACTCCCTCCAGCCAATACTCCTCCGGGGGAGTATTTCCGCCATCGATGAACGCGATCGACGCCTCATTGGAACCGGCGTTGGAATTCTGCAGTCGTACCATGCCGTAAGCGGACTGAGAGTTCTTCACATGGAGGGCCGCCTGCGGGTCGGTCGTCCCGATGCCCACTCTTCCCGTCCCTTCGCGAATGGTCACCACATCGGGAACATTCCAGGTCCCCAAATTCAAGCCGACCCCGAAAGTCGATTTGATGTAGTGATTGACATCTCCCAGGAACAGATACGCCGATTCGCCCGGAGAGTCGAAGCTGTCGATCCCCCGAATGCGGATATTTCCTGTACCAACATCCAGTTTCTCCGTGGGCGTTGAAATTCCGATCCCAACATTCCCCAGGTTGTTGAGGTTTCGTCCGCCGGCATCTCCCGGAGCCCGGCCGCCGGAGCTGGACAAGCCCAGGGAATCGTAGATCCCCAGCGTCGGCCCGGCCGGACCTTGAGGACCAACCGGTCCTTGGATCCCCTGCGGTCCCTGAGGCCCGATGTCCCCTTTGTCGCCCTTGAGCCCCTGGATGCCTTGCGGACCGGTTGCCCCCGTGTCGCCTTTTTCCCCTTTGGGTCCCATCGGCCCCTGCGGCCCCATCGGCCCGACAGGACCCGGATTGCCCTGGGGCCCCTGCGGCCCGGGCGTGCCGCTCTTGGCAAAGAGTGCATACGGCGCCGGCGTGATGGCCTGACGCGGGATAAGCGCCACATAGTCGGCCGGATCGGTGCTCGTCGCCGGCCGCACGCTAATCTGGAGCCAGCGGCTGTTTCCGTCGAAGACATCGGAACCGAAGTCCAGCGAGACGGTAAAGTAACCTCCGACGACATCCAGGTCGTCGGCTTCCAGGGTTGCCCCGACCGGGCTGCCTGCTGCGGCATCATCGAAGAGCTGAAACTGAACATCGTACGCCCCCTCCGCCGGATCGCCCCCCACATGCAGCCGCCCCTGATAGGTAAACGCCGTTCCCATCGCCGCCGCCGTCGCCGCGCCGATCATGAACACGACAACACAGAAAGAGAATATAGGTTTCATCCGTCGTTCCTTTCCATAATCGTTTTCCAGGACCCTCTCCCGACACGATCGTTTCAGTTGATGATAGCGGGAATTCGAATGTTATAACTCAGCGTCACCCGCGCCTGCAGGGCCGTATAAAGCCCGAACCCCCGGATAATCTCGTATCGCAGCGGAAAACATCCCTCGTAGTTGTATTGCTCGATCACATTGCCGCCCCCGTCGAGCTTGGCGACGCTCAGAGAACGCTGGTCGTTTGTCCCCTCCACCACCGCCTTGACCCATCCGAAAATCCCCGCCCCTTCTTCCACGCTATACGTCATCGTCAGCGTTCGCTCGGCCTCGTCCAGCGCCACCTCGGGAAAAAATAACCCCGTCATCCCCTGGATCTCCACCTTCCGATCCGTGGCCGGATTGTACGCCCCCGTGTTGCCGAAATCTTTGGACGATAAATAAGTGCTCGGATCCAGCATCGCAATAGACAATAGCCGGTCCGGCGCCTTGGTCATCGCAAATCGAAACCGCGTCCGTCCATCCGTGCTTGCTGAATATCCCTGTGCGGTGAGGTCATAGGTGGCCAAGTGTAGATAATCCTGTCCCGAAAGTAGCGGCACATTAAACGCGCACAGCACCGTACTCAAATTCGGATTGGCGTCAAGATAGGTCCTCAGCGTACCGGCCTGGGGTTCGGCCGCTTCAAAAATAAACGGATGTTCCAGGGCAAAACCCGGGTTGTCCGCCGGGCGGCCCTGACTGTCGAATCCCCTGATCCGATCGATATCCACCCCAGGCCCCGTCAACACAACGCTCATACCAAACCACGACAAATTGACCTGGGAACTATGAACCCACAGAGTGACCTGATTGTACAGAACATCCGGGAACAAGATCGAATAACCCTGCCCCAGCAGCCCCGTGATCTGCGACACGTCGATCGTCCCGCTCAGCGATCGCGCGCACAAAGCGTACGGCACCGGCGCCACCGGCTGACGCGGCGACAACCGGGTTTGCCTCAGCGGCAAAAAGGGATTATACGGCGCCACCCAGATCTCCAGCCATCGCGGACCGCCGTCAAACGCCGCCGCCCCGAAGTCCAGCGAAACGGTAAAATACCCCCGCGTCACCTCGACATGGCTGAGGCCCAGCGGGGAACCGACCATTTCGCCTTCGGTCGCGGAATCATAGATCCGGAAAGAAAAATCGTAGTACCCCTCCGCCGGATCGCCGCTGACATGCAGCCGGCCCTGATAACTGAACGCTGTTCCCATCGCCCAAACCGTCGAAGATCCCGCCCCAAGTGCACAGAAGATCCCCGCTATCGTAAGAAATGCCGACTTCATCATTGTCCCCTGCCTTTCCGTTTCAAATACATACTTGTGCGCAATACATTTTGGGAGCCGTTGATGGACATGGATGTGGAAAACCTCGCTCCGATTATCTCCATCCAGTATATCCAATCGCCCCCCGGATTGCAAGCAAAATAACGGTGGTTTTGGGCATTTCTGCTCCCTTAAAACCACCGTAAAACCAACCGTATTACTCGATCGTCACCGAAACCGTTCCCACAACATACGGCTCGTAATCGAAATAATTCTCCGATTGCAGGACGGTGAAGGTGTAGGTTCCCGGCTCGAATGGCCCCAATACGGCCGTCGTGGGGAAGGTACAGATACACAGACAATAATTTTCGATTCTCTCCCATTCGTGAAACAGAATAGTCGTGCCGGAAACTTCGGTCGTCAGATCGATCCGATCGACGCAGCAGTTGGCCACGATCGGATCCGAAAGTCGGAGATACCGACCCTCCACCGTCACGGAAAATCGAAGCTCTCCCGGCGGCGGGATCAGGTTGTGCTGACACGCTTTCACCTCGGATTCCACAAGATACTGCCGTCCTTAACGAAGCCAGTTGGCCGACACGACCGCCAGGTCCGCCAGATCGATCCGTCCGTCGCCCGTCGCCTCGCCATTGGAATATGGCTCGATATCCTTTGCCGTCCAGTCAAGTGCGACCATCGCCAGGTCTTCCATGGCCACACCGTTCGGGCAAACGAAGTCCCCCCGCCGTGCGAACTCCCACGCCAATCGCGGGTAATCGACGCCATCGCCACACATCCGCCAAAGGTCCTCCTCCCCATTCAATGCCTCCCCAACAAAATCCCAACCGGCCGAGAGAAAGGCCGTTCGTTGCGTCATAAAGTAGGTTGTCAGGCCCACGCCCCCGGCGCTGCTCGTTTGCCCGCTGGTTTCGGTATCCCAGAAAGAACTTTCTACGATTCCGCCCGGTTCTTCCTGACACTCGATCCGCCACTCTTCCCAACACTCATCCCCTACATATTGGTTCCAGCAGTTGCCCCACTCGTCACAAATCCACTCAAACCGTGGCTCACACCGCAATTCAAGTTGAGGCTCACAAATCGTTTCCGTCTCCTGGTTCAATCCGACCAGGCCGCCGATATCGTCGCCGCCGCTGACCGGACCGGTGGAATAACAATTCCGGATGGTGCCGCCATTTTCCCCACACAGACCCCCCGCTTGGTTCCCCCCGATGACGGCCCCTGTGGCCATACAATTGATGATAGTCCCGTTTGCCAGGATCCCGCATAACCCGCCGATCATCTTGGAACCGTCCCCGACGGTTACGGTTCCCGTCGCATACGAATCGGAAATATCGCTGGGTCCGTGAAATCCATCGCCCAGAACCCCGCACAAACCTCCCAGGCAAGAAGAATTCTTTCCGGCGGTAACCGCCCCGGTTGCGAAACACGCCATGATGCCGCCCAGCGCGACACTATCTCCGCATAAGCCGCCGATATAACCTGAATTGTCTCCTGCCGTTACTTGCCCGGAAGCGAAACAACCCCGGATGACACCGGGAAATTGGAACCCGCACAAACCGCCAAGAAACTCGGAATCATTCCCGGCCGTGATATTCACCTCGGCAAAACTGTCGCTGATCGTACCTTCAATATTGAATCCGCACAGACCGCCGAGCCCGCTGCCGCCAAAAATCTCTCCGGTTGCGGAACAACGGTCAACCGTACTGAAATTCAATCCACAGATGCCTCCGAGCATTCCGCCGGAAATCCCGACGGCAATGGTCACCGCGGCATGGCAATCGCGGAGAATCCCATGCTCATAATTCCTGCCGCAGATCCCTCCCAATTCTGAAGAACCGATCCCCCCCGTTAAGAGGATCGTGGTAAAGCATCGGTCCAGAGTCCCGGCATTGCTACCGCAAATCCCTCCGGAGAATCTCCGTCCTGATAGAGTGATTGCTTCGGCACGCAAATCGAAAATTCGGCTCCCCTGGCCGCATAACCCGAACAGCCCGACAAAATCGGTATCCGGTAAATCATAGGTAATATTTCGAAGAATATGATTATTCCCGTCGAAACTGCCCGTAAATGTGATCCCTTGAAATCCGTCCATATTGGCGTCAGCGTCCGGCGCCACAGGCGTCAGATTCATTCCCCCAAAGTCGATATCATTTATCAGAATAAAATGCTTGTCCCAGTCGGCAGAAGTGGAGATCAACTCCTGCCAATCGGCCGCTGTGCCGATCTTGTAGGGATCTTCCCCCGTCCCCAACCCGCCCGAATACCGATACTCCCAAAACAACTCCGGATACCCGTCCGGCCCCATCTTCCACACCGGCGGATTGCCGTCGGAATACGCAAAATCCCACCCCGCCTCCGCAAAAGTCGCCTTCGTCTTCATCTCCGCCGTCGTCTTGCCTATTCCGCCGCGACTGGTCGTCATTTCGGAAGTTTCCATATCCCAAAATGATGACTTGATATCGGAGGTATCTTCGCAACCCACCTCCCCTTCAGTCCAGTAACAGGCGAAATTGGCGTGGAATCCAACCAGTCCCCCAAAATGCCTTTCGCCCTGGGTTCTCCCGGTGGAAAAACACCGTTGGATCGTCCCAACCTGATTGCTCCCGCATAAACCCCCGACAAGTGCCGATCCTTTAACCGAACCGGTGGCATACGAGTCACGAATCACGGCCTGCCCGCACGCGGTACAACCCCACACATTTTCCCCGCACAGCCCTCCTACATTGGCCGACTGAGAGCCCCCCGTTACCGATCCCGAGGCAAAGCAATATTCGATGATCGCATCGATCATGCAATCTGGATATCCTGCATAGGGATACGATGTCCAACTGCGATTGGACCCGCAAAGCCCCCCAAGATAGTAAGCGCTATCCCCGCCAGTGATCGTAACAGAGGAGGAACAACCGCGAAGGATTCCTCCCCAGTTATCTCCACACAAGCCACCGAGGACACCCCTTCCTGAGATCGTACCCGATGTAAAACAGGATTGAAGGGCGGCATCCATTTTATACCCGTCAACAATGGATACCTCACTTACCCCGCAAATCCCTCCGAGATTGTGAGCGGAATCCCCGCCGGAAATGTGAATGGAGGCCGAGCAGGAACGAAGAAATCCCCCTTTGTTATATCCGCATATTCCCCCGACAAAACTTTTTCCCGATAGTGTCCCCGTCATGGAGCAATACTCGATGCCACCCATGAAGTTGTATCCGCAAAGTCCTCCCACATATTGGGAGCCATTGACGGAAATATCAGTCAGGGTTAACAGGTGAATCCATCCCGAAACCGCCCCGAACAGGCCGACATAATCCTTATTAGGAAGGTCAATGATGGCGTTTCGGAGGGTATGGCCATTACCATCCAATTCGCCGGAAAAAAGACCCCAAAGTAGATTTCCCAGACCGTCCGGAATCGGATCCGGCGCCACCGGAGTCAGATTCATCCCGCCGAAGTCGATGTCGTTCATCAATACAAAGCACTTATCCCAGTCGGCCGAGGTGGCGATCAGTTCCTGCCAGTCAGCCACCGTTCTGATCATGAAGGGATTCGTAAAAGTTCCTGACCCGCCGGAATAGGTGCCTGCGAAAGTAAGCGATGAGAATACAAACAGTTCGCACAGAATGATTCCGGCCGGATGAAAACCGCTTTTCAGAAATGATCTCATTGTACCGCTCCTTCCTTTTCCGAAACTCTCCCTGACCCAAACGCGGATAATATTTTACCACAAACCCCGGAAATGTCAAGAACAATCCGTCCTTTTTTCCCCGTGAAAACCTCTTCCGTTTCCGGATCTCCGATCGCCCCCTCAACGCGCTCACGGCCCGTAGCACACGGCGTGTGCCCCATTTCAATTTGGGCGGACGCCGTCCGCCCCGACGGCCGAACATCTTGCCCGCGACAAGGAATCCGCGACTACTCGATCGAGACTTTGACGGTTCCGATCAATTCTTTCTGGCCGGTGTAATCTACCTGCATGACGGCCAAGATATAGGTTCCCGGCTCGAACGGCCCCAGTCGCGCCGTCGTCGGCCACACGCACATGCACCGGCACGGGTGTTCGGCGGTTTCGGTCTCGATGATCGTGATCTCGCCGTTGGCGACCTCCATCGAAAGCTCGATCTTGTCGTCGCAGCAATTGCCCCAGAGGTCGTCTTTGAGGTGAATGAAGCGCCCCTGAACCGAAACGGAAAATCGCGGATCGGTCGGCGGCTGCGAACTGGATCCCTTATCGCAGGAGCCCACAGCGTATTGAATGTCCGGGCCGATAGCGACGGTTACGGTGCCGATCAGCCGTTTGCCGCCGGGATCGGCCTGATAGACGGACAAGGAATAGACCCCCGGCTCAAACGGCCCCAATCGGGCCGTGGTCGGATAAACGCACATACAAAAACAGGGCGCGGTGACAAATTCGGTTTCCGTGATCGTGATCTGGTTACCGGAGACCGCCATCGAAAGTTCGATCTTGTCGTCGCAGCAATTGGCCCAGATGTCGTCCTTGAAATGGATATATCGGCCCTGAACCGAAACGGAAAATCGCGGATCGGCGGGCGGCTGCGAGCTTGGCCCGCCGCATGGCCCGACCGAATACTGAATCACCGGGCCGATGACAAAGGTGACCGAGCCGACGAACTCCGAGCCGTATTCGTACCGGCGAACCAGATTCAATTTGTACACGCCCGGTTCGAATGGCCCGAGGATCGCGTGGATCGGATAGCCGCAGATGCAATCGCACGGCGCGCCGGGGATTTCGATCTCCGTGAGCGTAATGTCATTGCCCGAAGCGGCCATCTCCAGTTGAATATCTTTGGCGCAGCAGTTGGCGACGAATACATCGTCGAAATACGCATAACGGCCGACGACCTTGACGGAAAATTTGTCGGAGGGATGGATCGGGCCGCCGCCGCATTCGCCGACCTTATAGACCAGATCCGGACGATTGACGCCCATCAGCCAGTGTTCGGCGAAGATCAGCAGATCTTTGAGGTCCACGATTCCATTGGGCGCAAAGTCCGCGCCGCCGCATTCGCCGCAATCTTTGCGGTCCCAGTCTTTTGCGAACTCGGCGAAGTCGTCGAGCTGAACATCGCAATCGTCGTCAAGGTCGCCAAGCGGTCGCGGCGCGACGAACTCGGCCGCGTCCAGGCCGAAATTGCCGAGTTTTTCCAGCGGCTTGAATTGACGCAACAGGTGCAGATTCTTCATCACGATCCGACCGGTCGTGCTGAGCAGATCGCCGTCGCTGACGGCGCCGAGATTTTTGTCGGTGAACCCCTCTTCGGTCGAAAACCAGATTTCCGGGTTCATGGCCCGATTGGTTGTCGGCCGGACAATCACGGCGTCCAGGCCGAATTCCAACGGGATCGGATCGACCGGCGAAAAGTTTTCCATCAACTCGCCGATGGTTCGATACACTTCGCCTTTCTCGCTGAGTAAATCGCTATGTTGAATCGTTTTTCCGAGTATTTCGGAGAAAAAGCTCTGCTCCGTCGAAAACAGGATCACGCCGGCGGCGTTGACGCACACGGCGTCCAGGCCCGCGTCGGGCGTCGGCGGCATCGGGCCGAACGGCCCGATCAGGTCGGTGTAGCGACGGATGATCCGACCGCGCTCGCCGAGCAGATCGCCTTCGTGGAGCTTGCCAAGCGTTTCGCTGAAGACATCTTCCTCGAGGGAAAACCACTTTTCGCAGGGGACAATCTCCACATTCGACCCGTCGCCCGCCGGGTCGACGACGGCGTTGGCCGCGGCCTGCATCACGGCATCCAGGCCCAAATCCGGCACCATCGGCATGATGCCCAGCCGCCGCGTCAGGTCCTGGTTGCGGCGGACGACGCGGCCGGCCGTGTTCAACAGGTCGCCGTCGCTGACTTTGCCGATGAGTTTGTTGCCGCTGGTGAAATTGACTTCCGTGCTGAACTGCAAAACGCCCGGCCAGCGGGTCGCGACGACATACAGCGCGTACATGCCCATTTCGCCGTCGGGGACGACCTGGTCGAGCTTAATGTCGATCCAGTCGATCTCATTTTTCGGAAATCCCTGGCCCTTGAACGCGATTTTTTTGCCGTTGATTTGGCCTTCGAGGGTCATGTGGTGATCGTGGACGAAATCGCCGCCGATCTTGTAGGTGCCGTGGAGTCGGCCGGCGTAGTCGCCGTCGGCGGTGACGAAGTGAAAGTCGCGGACTTCGAATACCTGATACCACATTTCGCGCTCGGTTTCAACGAGTTGGAAGCCGCCGTCGAGCGGCCGCAGAACCAGCGGACGCAGGCATGGGACGCAATCGTCGAAGGAGCTGCCTTCGACGAGGCGATAGGGTTCGGGATATCCGGCCGGGCCGGGACCTGCGCCGACGGCGGCGGATACGACCGCTGATATGACGATAATCGAGATTAGTGAAGTCCAGATCCATCCCTTAAAGTTTGGTTTGTTTTCCATAACCGGCCCCTCTCTAAATTGGATATTTACTATTGACTATTGAATATTTTGGGGAACAAAATCCCTTCTTAGTATAGTGTCTATCGGGACAGATATTCTAACGAAAATTGGGGGTGGAAATGTGTCCGGCCGCCTGGTTGGATGTCGGATATTCCTACCGGAATACCAGGTGATAAAGTGGAGGGGTAACTGGGCCGAATCTCGGGGTTTTGGAAGTTGTAAGTTATGAAAAGACAAGGAGTTATGGGCGTTTTCCAATGTGCTGCGGGCCTGTTTGGGGAAAAGATCAATCGTAAATCCTTACTGTATAAATATTTAGAAAACACCGAGTATTCAGTAGGAAAGCGATTTTGGACTATCTTATTGTCATCCCGGGTTGTCTTCATGTGTCCTCCTTTTTTGGCAGGAATTTCTAATGCAAATGTCTAATAATTCCAAAATTTTGGTAACATTATACCATATTCGTTGACGACTATCAATGGAATTCGAAAATTATTTTGGTTCGGCTATCGAGGGCTTCTGGAACACAGGTACAGGACATAGGCGATGGGAATATCAACAATCAATGATATAAGAAAGACGGGATCCCCGCGTGCGGGGGAAGGAATTTATTCACAAGCGAGGACGGTTGTGCACCATCTAAAATAGATTGACGGGGAGGGACGGGATTTCGATAATGGAGGGTGGCGAAATCGGGAATGATATTTGGGTCTGGGCAGGAAGGTAACAATGGATAAAATGAAACGGCCGGGCGAGGGGCAAATTCTGATCTATACGACGCCGCAGGGATCGGCGAAGGTGGAGGTGTTTTTTCAGGACGAGACCTTTTGGCTTAGCCAACGCCGAATGGCCGAATTGTTCGGGGTGGAGGTTCCCACCATTAATTATCACCTCAAGGAGGTTTTCAAAAGCGGTGAATTGAAGGAGGGAGCAACTATTCGAAAATTTCGAATGGTTCAGCCGGAAGGTGGACGATCGGTCAGTCGCGAGGTGGATTTCTATCATCTCGACGCAATTATCGCGGTGGGGTATCGGGTCAACAGCCGACAGGCGACGCAGTTTCGAATCTGGGCGACACAAACGCTGCGAGAATTCATCGTTAAGGGATTCGTTCTGGATGACGAGCGACTCAAGCAGGGCTCGCGATTCGGGAAGGATTATTTTGACGAGTTGTTGGAGCGCATCCGGGAAATCCGTGCCAGCGAGAGGCGGTTTTACCTGAAGATCACCGATATCTACGAGCAGTGCAGCATCGACTACAACCGGGACTCCGAGATCACGCAGTCGTTTTTCAAGACCGTGCAGAACAAACTGCATTGGGCGGTGACGGGGCAGACGGCTGCGGAAATCGTGGCCGATCGTGCCCGGGCCGACCGTCCGCATATGGGACTGACCACCTGGAAGAACGCCCCTCACGGGAAAATCCTGAAATCGGATATCTCGATTGCCAAGAATTACCTTGGGGAAAAGGAGATCCGGGATCTGGAGCGGATCGTCACAATGTATCTGGATTATGCGGAGAATCAGGCCTCCCGTCATATTCCGATGCGGATGGCGGATTGGATCGCCAAGCTGGACGCCTTTTTGCAGTTCAACGAATACGACCTGCTGACCCATGCAGGCAAGGTCTCGCATGAGGTAGCCCGGCGGCTGGCCGAGGAGGAATACGAAAAGTTCCGCGTGGATCAGGACCGCCTGTTTGAAAGCGATTTCGAACGAGAGGCAAAGAAGATCACGGCTGGTAAACCCAAAAAGGGGAAACGCAGGACCAAGCGATCCCGCTGAGCCATACGGACGGGATTTCGATAATGGAGGGTGGCGAAATCGGGAAAGAAATTTGGGTCTGGGCAGGGAGAGAGTATAAGTGGATTCGATTATGCGGGAAATAATAGACTTTCCCCCCATTCCGAGATTATAAATCGGGCAAGAGTCATCCAAGAATGAAAAGGCATTGATGAACGGGGATCAAACAGGAAAGACACCGGAGAAGGCGGCGGAACTGGCGGCGCGGATCGAGGCGGCGTTTGCGGAGGTACCGTATCCGGCCAGGGGGCTGGTCGATGGCAACGATGGCGAGAGTATTGAGCTTGCCGAAGCTTTTCGATGGAAGCGGTGGCAGGATCTCGATGTTGATCTTCTTTGCTATGCCCATATGGATGATATCTTCCTGCTGAGCGATCAAGCGTTTCGATATTTTCTTCCGGGATATATGAAAGTCAGCGTGCTCCATTATGATCAGGCGGATCTTGTCCCCCATTGTGTCGTCCATGCGTTGACGATGCCGGGGCAGGAGGATTGGCGAGTAAATGAACCACAATCCCTGATTCAAGACCAACGCGAATTCCTAAGGATCTCTAACAAAACCTGATTAACGATGGGCGGTTTGTCCGATAAAACTT
>CAZXPW010000037.1:0-41169 GCA_964643355.1 uncultured Pirellulales bacterium | reverse complement strand
TTAGGACATTTTGTTCATCGAAAATATTCAGATTTTGTGAAATATCCGGGCTAAGGAGTTCAAGCAAGATTCCTCGGCATCCGGACCGAATCGGTTCGGGACTCTTTGAAAAGGCGGAGTTTGTCACAAATGCCGCCGCGTCGCGTCGTACCAATAGATCGGCGTATTACGCGGCTGGACAACAGGCGAAGCAAAAGGGAACCCCACGGTTTGAGGGAAAGGAAAACCCATGGACTTCTTGAAACAATATTTTCGGGCCGACTTTATTTGGTTTCTGATCGGCGTCTTGTTGTTTTTGCTGGAATTGCTTGCGCCGGGATTGATCCTGCTGTTCTTTGGGCTGGGGGCGTGTTTTACGGCCGTGGTCTGCCTCCGGAATGACCTGGGTCTCAACGCTCAGCTTCTGGTATTTCTGGCCTCGTCGATGGTGTTTCTGGTCTGCCTGCGATGGTGGCTCAAGAAGGTCTTTACCGGCCTGGCGCCGACCTCGCGAGAAATGGGGATCAGTCGCTGTGAATATCTCGGCGAGCAGGCGGTCGTCAGAGAGCGGATTCCGGCCGGCCTTCGCGGCAAGGTGGAGTTTCACGGGTCCGATTGGCAGGCCCAGGCGGAAGAGGTTATCGACCCCGGCACCGTCGTCGAAATCATCGGGCAGGATAACCTGGTATTGAAAGTTCGTCCCCTCGGTTCCAAGTAAAAGAAAGGAGCAAAACCCATGGTATTGGCAGCCGGTAACATCAATCCCTGGACGATCATCATCGCCCTGATCATTGTAGCCGTTGTGATCGCATTCTTCAAATACATGCTTATTGTGCCGCAGCGGTATGCGTTCATCGTCGAACGGCTGGGAAAATATGACCGAACGCTCGAGGCGGGATTTCATGTGCTGATCCCGTTCATCGACCGGGTGGCCTATCGCCACTCGCTCAAGGAGACGGCCGTCGATGTGCCGCCGCAGCAGTGCATCACCAAGGACAACATCGCCGTCGAGGTTGATGGCATCCTCTACATGCAGGTGGTCGATCCGCAGAAGGCATCGTACGGCATCAATAACTACCTCTTTGCCGCCACGCAACTGGCCCAGACGACCATGCGTAGCGTGATGGGCAAGCTGGATCTGGACAAGACCTTCGAGGAACGCGAGATCATCAACAGCTCGATCGTCGCGGCCGTCGATAAGGCCTCCGACCCCTGGGGCGTGAAGGTCACGCGCTACGAGGTCAAGAATATCCAGCCGCCGCAGAGTATCCGCGACGCAATGGAAAAGCAGATGCGGGCCGAGCGCGAAAAGCGGGCCTTGATCGCCGAGTCCGAAGGCGACAAGCAGGCCAAGATCAACCGCGCCGAAGGTCAGAAGCAGGAAGTGATCGCCTATTCGGAAGGCGAAAAGATGAAGCGGATCAACGAGGCCGAAGGTCGCGCCGCCGAAATCCGCAAGGTCGCCGAAGCGACTTCCGAGGGCATTCGCGCGATCGCCAAGGCGATCAACGAGCCGGGCGGCATCAACGCCGTCAACCTGCGGGTGGCCGAACAGTACCTCGGCGAGTTCGGCAAGCTGGCCAAGGCCAACAACAGCATGATCATTCCGGCCGATCTGGCCGATATCGCGGGCGTGATCAAGTCGGCAACCTCGGTCATCGGTACGCCGGCGCAGACAGCCGCGACCAAGTAATCCATTGTGGAGGTTTCAAATCCGACGGGGCGCACGACTGATCGTGTGCCCCGTTTCGTTTTCGTTGCATCTCGATCCGAAAGGGGGTAAAATAAGGAGATGATCGAAAAGGTCGTGCACAAAGCGAATCTATCCGAACACGATGAGATCCGGCAGAACCGGGAATACTGGATGTCGCGGCCGCCCGAGGAACGGATTGAGGCGGTGTTTGGCTACATGAGGATGATCTATGGAAATCTCCCCCGACTTCAGCGAGTTGCTCGCATTATTCAACGCCCGAAAAGTTGATTATGTCGTCGTGGGGGCGTTTGCCTTGGCGTTTCACGGCGCTCCGAGGTTCACCGGCGATCTGGATATTCTGGTCCGCCCGGATCCGGAGAATGCACGCAAAATCCTCGACGCCCTTCGAGCTTTCGGTTTCGGTTCGCAGAATCTGGGAGAGAAGGATTTTTCCGATCCCCATCAGGTCATTCAGCTTGGTTTTCCGCCGATCCGGATTGACCTGATGACTTCCCTGACGGGATTGACCTGGGAGCAGATCGCCGCGGGCAAGGTCGCCGGCCTGTTGGGAACCGAATCGGTGCAATACCTTGGAAAAGCGGAGCTGATCCGGAACAAACGCGCCCTCGGCCGAGCCAAAGACCTGGCCGATATTGAGGCCCTTCAATAGAACTCATTCCCATCGGGGTACGCGTCTCAGTACTCGTACAATGTATCTCGGATCTTCAGGCCCACCAACGCGGCGTTGCCGAAACGATCGACCTTGACCTGGGCATAGGACTCGGTCCGGTTATCGCGAAATTCTCGTTCGATCTGACTGCGGTTGGTTTCGGGGATGAAGTAATGTTCGATCCCGTATCGGATGCGGTTGTATTCGGTCCTGCCGCGAATGACGACCTTGTCCTGAGGAACATTCATGGGCCGCTCCTTGTGAACCGAATCGATCTCCCAAACCTTGTCGGGCCGCTCCCGGAGCACAACGAACACCGGAGTGTCCCATGAATTTTGGATCTGCATCTGGTTTGGATTCGGCGTTGAAATCTCATATCCGAGGATCACATGATAGCCGCTGAGGAAACTATACGGATCGACCGGCGCGGTCTTGATGATGATCAGCTTGCCCGTCATGCGGGCGTGAATCTGTCGGGCCGGGATCGTCGCAAGGATCGCCGTTTGAACAACCACCGCCATAATAAAAAGGAGGATGCGCTTAGACATGGGCCTGTCTCCTGTCCCTGAGATATCGTTCGAAGAGAACGCCTGCGGCGATCAGCCCGATCCCGCAGCCGGTGAATACGGCCGCTTTGATCAGCAACCCGGTCTCATATTCCAGAGTGCGCGCAACTACCAGCACTACGGCCATCAACACCGACACCCAAAAGATCCGACGATCTTCATACGCAAAGCTGGCATAAAATAAAATACAAACCATCAGCAGGAACAATCCGTTGCCCGCGATCGTCATCTCGAAATAGGTCATTCCCGGGGGACGGATCAGTGTCATCGTGGCGATCAGTAGCGCCGTGGCAAGCAAGAGGAACTGGGTCCGGTTCAAGCCGCGCACCAGCGCGATCGCCGCCGCAACTATGGAGAGCGTCAACACGCTTGCTCCCGTCAGGGTGTTGATCGACCACCCCGTTGATTTCCATATGTTGACGGAAACGATCTCTTGGCAAATTTCGTTGAATGAACACAAGAAGGCCGCCAACGAGACGGCGAATACGCCCACGACACACCCCGCCTCGGTCACAAGAGGACCAACGCCGGTCGAGTTCCGAATGAGTCCCCAGGCCAATACCCCCAAGCCGGAGATCGCCAGCCCGACGATGATTCCGAAACCTTCGTTCCACATCTGCGACCGTTGTGCCATTCGCACCACGATCGAAACGACAAACACAACCGCTGTCAACCAGGCAATGGTTTTGGAGCGAAGGAAATACACCATCGGAATAAACGCCGCTAAAATGAAAAACGGCCACCAGAAGACAATATCGCGATTGGGCCCGCATTCGCCGAACGCATAAATGAACGCTACGATCAAGGCCAGGATACCATGCGGCAAACTTTCGACAGCGTACGCCATCCCTACCGCGCCGATGCACCAGGCGAGAAAACCGTTGTACGGGTTGTCCATCACATGGAAAATCTGGGCGATCAGTCCGATATTGGCCCCGAAGATCAAGGTGGCCAGCAGAACCAGCGTATGACCGAGTTTGGGAAACTGCCCGTGGATCTTCCATAAATAGAACCCCCCCGCATGTGCCACCACCATTGCGGAAAAAATCAGAGCAAGCTTGACGCCCCGGCCCAGGTCGTCCCAATGTGCCGCGACGAAGCTGATCACGCCGATTCCGATCAGAACCGAGCCGATGATGTAGATCGTCGTAAGCAACGACTGCATCGTTTCGACCGCCAGATTGCCCAACCGATACCGGTCGATGATCTGCTGAACCTGCGGCGGCGAGAGAATTCCTTCGGATTCGAGAATCCCGAGTTGGTCCTTGAGCTTTCGTCGAAACCACGCGCCCGGAAGTTTGTTTACCATTGTTCCGCCCTTTCCCAAACGCCATATTTCCGATTCCCATTGATTCTGTAATACTACAAAGTTTGTGCCAGCTCCGCGAACTTATAAATCATTATAAAAAAGAGAGTTACGAAACCAATCAATGAGACGACGAATGAGTTGGTGGTCAATTATTGTATGCATGTGAACAATTTTTGTATGGCTATCGGCGTGTTTGTGCTTCAGGAAAGTAGCTTGAAGACAGATCCAAGTCCAACGAAAAAAACACCGGCCGAGCAAGTAATCTGCTCGGCCGGATGTGAACGAAATGCAAAGGTTGAATCCTGCTTACAACGAATCCTTCCGTCGTAACCAGCCGACCAGACCCAAGCCAAGAGAACCCAGCAGGATTGCACCCGGAGCGGGGACATAACTGGACCCGAATTCGAAATTGTCCCAAAGAGTATAGGGCTTGTCGTCTCCCCACGAAGACAACGGCGCCTGGAACATCGTATAAAGCCCGATCTCACTGCCGAGATCTACATAGTCGTTACGATAGGAAGACCCGACCAGATTTCCGTCGATGTAAAAATAGACCTTCCCGTCCGCGCTGGACAATTGCATCTTAAATTCATGCCAGAAATCGGGGAAACGCATACAACCTGTATTCTGCCAACCAGGATGGTTTTCGCCGACAGCGACATAGTAGAAATCATCAGATGTGTTGAAACGCGCGCCGAATTGAATATCCGTCCAGTCCTCTCCCGGGGGAATATAGGGATTGACCCAGGAGGGAACCGCATACAATTGACCGCCGACACCCGTTTCGATCGGATCATAATACATCACGCTGACCCACGGGTCGTATTGCTTTTGCATGGCCGTCGCATTGACATTGATCGGACTGACGGCGGCCCACCACATCCAGGCCTGAGGCGTGCTCTCGGCGACCAGTTTTAATCCACCGCCACCTTCATATCCGCCCGGGATTTGCTCCATCATCTTTCCGACGGGGGCTTCGCCGTGACGATACTCGGAATTTTCCCACCCGGGGGCGTAGTCGCCGGACCAAGCGGTGTCGAAATCGAATTTGACATGGTAGTCGGCCAAGGTGATGGTCGACAATAGACATACCCCCAATACAATCACTCTTTTCATCTCGATCTCCCTTCCCAATATGCACCCTCCGCCCAACGCAGGCGGTTCATTTACCGATCGATTTGGAAAACCTCATCCTTGTTGAGTATAGAGGAATCTCCATCTGGAAAACACATTGTATCGGGATTTTGAATTTCTGTCAAGGGTAGATTTCAAGAAATTTGATCCATAAGCCGGTTTTCAAAAAATCGCCGAAGATTGACGAGATATGTTGTAAAATCCTGAAGATTCGGTGTCTTGGGCATAGAAATGGCCGGATAGAGACACAGGGGCGATCTTCGGATCGCCTTTTTTCATTTGGGGGAATGTCTTGATCCCGACCGCGGGGGCCGTACAATACTTCCGAGTATCGTTCCGAATCTTGTATGGGTCCGATCAACTTCAATCGGAAAGGGCAACGATGTTTCCGCGAATCGCGATGGTTTCGATCCTACCGCTGTTTGGTATTATTGGTTCCCTGCTCGGCCAGGCCGTCAATGCCGACAACCCCAATACCGACTGGTTTAAAGACGCCCGATATGGCGTGTTCATGCATTTTCTGCCGGGCAACGACAAGCAACTGGCGATGGTCGATGCGTTTGATGTCAACGCCCTGGCCGGGCAACTGGAGGCGATGGGGGCCAGGTACTTCGTGATTACGCTGGGACAAAATTCCGGCTATTTCAACTCTCCAAACGCCACTTATGACAAGATCACCGGCTATGCCGCCGGCGAACGATGTTCCCGGCGCGATCTGCCGCTGGCTCTCTATGAGGCGCTGAAGCCCAAAGGCATTCGCCTGATGCTCTATCTGCCCTGCCAGGTTCCCAACGGAGACGACCGCGCACAGAAGGCCTTCGGCTTGGCGCAGGGGCGCAAGGACCAGCCGATCGATGTGGAGTTTGCGAAAAAATGGGCGCAGGTGATTCAGGAGTGGTCCGATCGTTACGGCGACAAGGTGTCCGGATGGTGGTTCGACGGGGGCTATGCGTGGATTCAATTTAACGAAGACATCGCGCAGATCTATGCCGCGGCGGTCAAGCACGGAAACCCCAAGGCGATCGCGACCTTCAACCCCGGCGTGTCGCTGGTTCGTCATACCAAAGCCGAGGATTACACGGCCGGCGAGCTGAACGAGCCGTTCACACAGATTCCGACCTCGCGATGGGTCAATGGCTCGCAGTGGCACGCGCTGACCTTTCTGGGTTCCCAGTGGTCGGGCCGTGAAACGCGATTTCCCGCGGAGAAATGGGCCCAGTGGGTCGCGCAGGTGACGGCCCACGAAGGCGTGGTCACTCTGGACATGGGTCCCAACTGGGATCCGCAGGCCGGACCCGTCGGGTCGCTGGCCGAGGCGCAAGTAGCGCAAGTGACGGCGATCCGCGCGGCGCTGAGTCCGGCCGAGAAACCGGCGCCCAAACGATTGACGCGGGCGGAGAGTTTTCTCGGTATCCATTTCGATTTTCACGCCGGCACGGACTGCACAGAGATCGGCAAGAACACCACGCGGGCGATGATCGAGAATGTACTCAACCTCGTCAAGCCCGATTACATCCAGATCGACTGCAAGGGTCATCCGGGCCTTTCCAGTTATCCGACCAAGGTCGGCAATCCGGCGCCGGGTTTCGTCGGCGATCCACTGCGATTGTTTCGGCAGGTGACGGCCGAGCGCGGCGTGGGGCTGTATATGCATTATTCCGGCGTGTGGGATTCCGAGGCGATCCGCCTGCATCCGGACTGGGGCGCGGTCAACGCCGACGGCAAGGTCAACGGCAACGCGACCTCATTCTTCGGCGCCTACGACGACCAACTGCTCATCCCGCAGCTTCGCGAGCTGGCCGGCGATTACGGCGTGGACGGCGCGTGGGTCGATGGCGAGTGCTGGGCGTCCGTGCCGGATTACGGCGACAGGGCGATCCAGGCCTTTCGCGCGGCGACCGGCATTCAGGACATTCCCCGCAAGCCCGGCGATCCGAAGTGGTTCGAGTTCCTTCAGTTCAACCGCGAGGCGTTTCGCAATCATCTGCGACATTATATTGCGGAAGTCAAAAAAACCCATCCACAAATGCAGATATGCAGCAACTGGGCCTTCACCGATCACATGCCGGAAGCGGTCTGTGCGCCGGTCGATTGGCTGTCGGGCGATTACTCGCCGGAGGACAGCGTCAACTCCGCGCGGCTGTCGGCCCGGTATCTGGCGTGGCAGGGCAAGCCCTGGGACCTGATGGCCTGGAGCTTTACGATCCACGGCGAAACGGTTAACGGCTCCAATCAGAAGACGGCCGTGCAGTTGCAGCGCGAGGCGGCGGTGGTGCTGGCGCTGGGCGGCGGATTCCAGGCGTACTTCACGCAACGGCGCGACGGCTCGATCCGCGAGGAGTTCATGCCGATCATGGCCGAGGTGGCGAAGTTCTGCCGGGCGCGGCAAGCGATCTGCCATCGGGCCGAGCCGGTGCCGCAGGTTGCGCTGCTGTATTCGACGGCGTCGCATTATCGGGAGATGAACGGACTGTTCGCCCGCGATCTGTCGCGGATCAACGGCACGCTGCAGGCGCTGCTGGAAGGTCAGCAGTCGGTGGATGTCGTCAGCGAACATCACCTGGCGGGGCGGATGAAGGATTGGCCGCTGATCGTCGTGGCCGAATGTGATTATCTGGAACCGGCGTTCAAAAAGGAGTTGATTGAGTATGTGCAAAACGGCGGGAATCTGCTGATCGTCGGGCCGCAGGCGGCGTCGATGTTTGCGGATGAACTGGGCGTTAAACCCAAAGATGCGCCGCAGTCCCAGCCGCGGTTTCTGGAACACGGCGGGGCACTGGTCGCCACGCAGGATGTCTGGCAGGCCGGATACCTCGACGCCCGCGTGCAGATCGTCGGCGCGATCCGTGAGAAAAACGACTCGACATCTTCATCGCAGCCGGCGGCGACGATCATGCATCTGGGCAAGGGCAAGATCGCGGCCACCTGGTTTTCGTTCAGCCGCGGGTATCTGAGCAATCATTCGCCGGTTTCACGGGCGTTCCTCAACGATCTGGTCCATCGGCTGTTTCCAAATCCGCTGGTCGAGGTCAAGGGCTCGCAAGATGTGGATGTCTCGGTCAATCGCGTTCGCGGAAAGCTGGCGATTAATCTGGTCAACACGGCCGGGCCTCACGCGGATACGAACAAGCCGATTCACGATACGATACCGGTCGTCGGGCCGCTGGAGATCACGATCCGCGCGACGAGCAAGCCCGCCGCCATCACCGTCGAGCCGGGAAGTCAGCCGCTGCCGTTTGAGTACAGCGAGGGCACGGCGCGGATGGCGCTGGAGAAACTGGACATCCATTCTGTTATCGTGGTGCAATGAGGGCATGAAAGAATTGAATATTGTCTATTGACTATTATGAAAATCGTTGCCGGTCGCTGGTGGATGAGCTGAATGGAGAGCCATTTTACGATCGTTGACTGGCTGGTGATCGCCGTATATTTTTCCGCGAGTTTGGCCATTGGCCTTGTCGTCTATCGCCGGACCCGCAATCCGGAGGCCTTTACCGCCGCGAAACGCTCGCTGCCGGGCTGGGCGTGCGGGTTGTCGATCTTCGCCACCTATGTCAGCAGCATCAGTTTTCTGGCCCTGCCGGGCAAATCCTTCGCGTCCAACTGGAATCCGTTCGTATTCAGTTTATCCCTGCCGCTGACGACCTGGATCGCGGTGCGGTATTTTCTGCCGTGGTACCGCAGGGGCGGCGATATTTCCGCTTATGCGCATCTGGAGCGCCGGTTCGGGCCGTGGGCACGGATCTACGCGGGTTTTTTCTACCTGCTGACGCAACTGGCTCGAATGGGGATCGTGATGTATCTGATGGCCCTGCCGATGAGCGTGCTGATGGGCTGGGATCTCAAGACCATCATCCTTGTAACGGGCGTTTCGGTCACGCTGTATTCGCTGCTGGGGGGGCTGGTCGCGGTGATCTGGGCGGATGCGTTGCAGTCGGTGGTGCTTATCCTTGGCGCGCTGGCCTGTGTGGCCTTTATCTTCTTCAACATGCCGGAAGGTCCCGGACAGGTCCTGGCAATCGCGGCCGAACACAATAAATTCAGTCTTGGTTCCTTTGGCGGTTCGCTGGCGGAACAGACTTTCTGGGTGATGCTGGTCTATGGGGTGGTCCTCAACCTGCAGAACTTTGGAATCGATCAGAATTATATTCAACGGTATATCGCCTCGAAATCGGATCAACAGGCGAGACAAAGCGTCTGGCTTGGCGGCCTGCTCTATCTGCCGGTCTCGGCGGTGTTTTTTCTGATCGGGACGGGCCTGTTTGCGTTCTACCAGACCCACCCCGACGACCTGTCCGAGTTGCGGCGGGCCGTCGCGGCGCAAAATCCCGAGGGACCTTCGGCCGAGTCGCTGACGATCGCGCAGATCGGCGACAAGGCGATGCCGCATTTCATCGGAGCGCGGCTTCCGCAGGGCCTGACGGGCCTGATCATTGCCGGGATTTTTGCGGCGGCGATGAGCACGATCTCGACTTCGCTGAATTCCTCGGCGACGCTGCTGTTGACGGAGGTCTATCGGCGGTACCTTCGGCCGGCGGCGACGCCGCGACAGTCGATGCTGGTATTGTACGGCACCAGCTTCGTCTGGGGCGGGCTGGGAACCATCGCGGGGCTGGCGCTGATTCCCATCAGCCGTGCGATTCACAATGCGTTGGATAGCTGGTGGCTGCTATCGGGGATCTTTAGCGGGGGGATGCTGGGGCTGTTTCTGCTGGGTCGGATGCTCAAGCGGCCCAGCAACGCCGGAGCGATGGTCGCGGTGATCGTCGGCGTGATCGTCATCCTTTGGATGTCATTGTCGTCGAAACTGGATTGGATACCGCAACCCATGCAATACCAGTGGCATCCGTTTCTGATCCCGGTCATCGGTACGCTTGTTATCCTATTAATCGGATTCATTTTAACCAAGATTATTCAATGGACCAAGTCGTTTTCCTCTTGACTCCAAGTTCATAAACGCGGTAAAATGGTTCCGTCAATAGATCGGGCAAAGGGTTTTCGGGGTGTTCCGTGAAGACTGAAGCCGAGCGTGTCCTTTGTCGGAGGGCATAATATGAAAAAGAATCGGGCTTTCACGCTGATCGAGCTTTTAGTGGTCATTGCTATTATCGCCATCCTTCTGTCTGTCTTGATTCCAGCGCTCAACAAGATCAAAGATGCGGCCAAGCGTGCCATCTGTCTATACAATCTTCACGCCCTTGGCCAGGCCTGGGTGGTGTATAGTGAGCAGAATGATGGCCGACTCGCGTCCGCCAAAACAGCCCCAATCGTGGAAACGCCTCCGGCTGGAACCAGGCGCCAGTTTCGAATGGATTGGTCCAAGAACTACTCGTATTTTTTTGAGCCGACCTGGGTCGGTTGGTGGGGCAGCGATGATGTCAAGAGGAAGGACGCCGAAGCTCAGCAGGCCTGTCTGACACTGGGTACGCTGTATTCCATCGTCGAAACGATCAAGGTTTATCGTTGCCCCGTTGGGGGTCCGGACGAATGGCGAAGTTTCTCCATCGTCGATGCCATGAACGGGCATGACGGATTTACGGTTGCGGCCGGGTATAACCCACCCGGCGTGGTCGTCCGCAAAATGTCCGAACTTCGTTCCCCGGGGACTCGCCTTGTGTTTATCGATGAAGGGTTGCGTACCACCGAGAGTTGGACGATCTATCCGGATCGAGTTTCCTGGTGGGATGGAATGCCCCTTCGACATGCTCTGGGGACCACCGTTGCGATGGCCGACGGCAGCAGCGAATACTGGAAATGGTACGATCAGCGAACGATTGACTTCGCCAAAGGGATCAATCCCGATCCGGTTGGTACTGCGGTCAACAATTCAGATTTTGCCAAGGTTCAGGCCGCCTGCTGGGGCCACACCGTCGCTCGGTGACGACGCCAAATTGAAAATTGTCTATTGACTATTCATCCGCAGGCGGGATTGGGTATCTCCGTCGTTTTTTGGTTCCCACGGCTGGAAAAGGTGGCTATCGCTGAAAATGAATTTACCCCAATAGCCAATAGTCACTATTCAATCGTCAATCACGCCTTGCGTTCGATTCCCAGCAACCTCTCGATCTCGCTAACGCTGCCGGCCGACAGGACTTTTTCCGAGAGGATCCCGGCTCGGGCCGTATCGATCGTCGAAAGGATCTGTTGAATCTGCGGGATATAGACCGGCTCGACGCTGAGGGTCCGCACACCCATGCCCACCAATACCGTCAGATACGCCGTCTCGTGGGCCATATCGCCGCAGATCGAGACCTCGCGTTGGTGCCGTTCGGCGGCGGCGACAACATCGCGAATCGACCGGAACAGGGCCGGATGGTGTGGAATATAATAGGATTCGACTTTCTCGTTGGTCCGATCCACGCCGAGCATAAACTGGATCAGGTCGTTGGTCCCGATCGAAAAAAAGTCGGCTTCCGCCGCCAGGGATTCGATCATCGGGATCACGGCCGGCAACTCCACCATCATCCCGACTTTGGGGGAATCGTGGTGAGGGATCTGTTCAGTTTTGAGTTGATCGGCCGCCTGTCGGAGCAGTTGTCGCGCCTGTAAAAAATCGTCCAGTGACGCGATCATCGGGAACATCACGCGCAGGTCGGCCCCGGTTCCCGCCCGCAGGATCGCGCGAAGCTGCTGCAGGAAGATCGGGCGATTGTCCAGCGAAAAACGGATGCTCCGCATGCCCATGCTGGGGTTCTGTTCCTGCGGAAACGGGTAATACGACAGGACCTTGTCGCCGCCGATATCCAGCGTGCGGAAAGTCGCGGGCTTTCCGGCCATCGCCTCGACAAGACGGCGATACGCCCAGTATTGTTCCTCCTCGCTGGGGAAATCGCTTCGGACAATGAACGGGAATTCCGTACGATACAGCCCGACGCCGTCACAGTAGAGGTCTTGTGCCAGTGACACATCGCTGAGCAGATTGATGTTGGCCATCAACCGGATTCGTATCCCGTCGCGGGTGGTCGTCTCTGGCTTGACTTGGGCTTTGAGGTCCTTAAGCGAGGTTTTGGCTTCAATCCGGTTTCGGAAAGAGCGGACAACGGTTTCGTTGGGGCGGATATAGACATTCCCTGTATCGGCGTCCAGCAGCACCGGCGTGCCGTCGGCGAGTTTGAGCAGGTCCGGTGACTGGGCGATCACCATGGGAATCTGCAGCGACCGGGCCAGGATCGACAAATGGCTGGTCACGCCGCCGGCCACCAGGACTGCACCGGCGACTTGCTCTGATGACATCCGCAGCAGGTCCGACGGGAACAGTTCGCGGGCGATGACGATCTGACGGGCAAATCCTTCGGTGGGGCTTTCCTTCCGCAACAGATTGTCGATCAGACGCACGATCAAGTCCTCGACATCCTGGACTTTTTCGCGAATATAGGAACTCTCGCTGCGGTCGAAGATGTCCAGATACTGCCGGGTGATTTCCAGAATCGCCAGCGGCGGATTGATTCCTTTCTCGATCCGTTTTCGCATCTCGCCGACGAAGGCGTGGTCTTTGAGGATCAGCAGGTGCGAGGCGAAGATCAGCGAGGCGGCGTCGCTGAGTTTTTCCTCGACCCGGTTTTGCAGGTCTTCCAGTTGCTGGGCCGTCGTGCGGACCGCGCGGTCGAAGTCGGCAATCGAATATGTTTCCGGATATTCTCGGCGGTTCAGGGTCGCCAGCGTGTGTTCGCGGTTGAGGATTCGGCAAGGCCCCATGCCGAATCCGGCACAGGCGGTCTTGCCGCGAATCATCCCCAACTCGGCCGTTATGGGGTCGGGTTTGGGTTTTTCTTCATGCGGCGCGTGCAAGGTCATCAGGAAACGGGCGTTCTCGATGATGTTGGCCAGTTGCGAGGCGACGGCCTTGCAGGCCATGATGTCTTCGTCGCTGAACTTGCGGCGCTTGCCCCGCTGCAGGACCAGTACGCCGATGCGATTGAGGCCCCGCGTGATGGGCACGGCCAGGAAATTTTCGAACTGCTCCTCGTTGGTTCCGATGAAGGGCTTAAACTCCGGGTGCCGCGTGGCGCGGGTTTCATAGATGGGGCGCAATTCCCGCAGGGCCTTTCCGGTCAGGCCTTCGCTGGGCTTCATCCGTACCTGGCCTACCGAATCCGGATGCAGACCCTGCGTGGCGCGCATGACCAGCAGGTCTTCTTCCTCATCGTAGAGATAGATCGAGCAGACATCCGTCTTGAGCCGGTGCGTGACCATCTCGACGGTCTTCTGCAGAAAGCCCTCGACGCTGACGCTGTCGCGAAACAGGTGGTTGAGCTCGCTGATATCGCAGAGGAGCTGGAATCCTTCCATGTCAGGCCCCCGCGGCGATGCGCATCAACGAGCGATTGCGATAAAACAGGCCGATGTCGGTCAGGACCATCAGCAGATTCAATCCATACAGGAAGACCACGCCGTCGTAGCTATAGAGCACCTTGTGGATGATGCCGGACAGATACCCGACGACTACGATGTACAGGAAGATCACGCTTTTACCGGCGCAGGAGCGGGAAGTCCACGATTTGTAGATGCTAAAGGGCCAGGCCGCGCCGAAGCAGACCAGCATGACGATCTCGAAGATGCTCATAGTGTTAGTCTTTGATGCCGAGGTCTTCTTTGGTCAACAAGCTCTCGAAGACATGGCCGGCCTTTTCGATGTTTTCGCGGGCTCCCTGCTTACGGTCGATGGTCGCGACGATCTTCTTGACGGTCGCCCCGGCCTCGACGATGACCTTGGCCGCTTCGAGGACCTGGCCGCCGGTGGTGGCGATATCCTCCACCAGCAGCACGACATCGCCCTTTCGGATCGTGCCTTCGATCAGCTTGCCGGTGCCGTAGTCCTTTTTGCTGTTGCGGACGATGATCCACGGCTTGCCACTCTCCATCGCCGTCGCTGCCGCCAGCGCCACACCGCCCAGCTCAGCGCCCGCGATCAGCGTCACATCGGGCGTCAGCCGCTTGGCGAACTCCTGCCCCAGCGCCCGCAGGATGTCCGGATGCGTCTCGAACAGGTACTTGTCGAGATAATACTTGCTGCGCTTGCCGCTGCGAAGGACGAAGTCGCCTTCCAGATACGCCGTTTCCTTGACCCGCCGGGCCAGTTCTGTTTTGGTCACGATCGGTACTCCGATTGAATGAACGATGGGGCTTATACTTTCAATTGCACTTTTTGATTCAGTTGTTTGCGGTATTTGCGACGAATCGGCGCAACCCTCTCAGCGATGAACTCATCGACTTGCCGATCGGAACGGCCGATGTATTGTTTGGCGTTCAGGACGCGGGCCAAGTTGACCTTGGCGAAGGCCGGGTCGGCCTTAAGCCGCGCGATCAGGTCGTTGGGTTTGCCGAAGCGTTTAACCTGTTCGGCGGCGGCCTGCGAGTGGACGCGGATTCGTTCGTGCAAATCCTGGCGATTGCCGCCGGCCTGCACGCCGGCCATGAGGATATTCTCCGAGGCCATAAACGGCAACTCGGCGGCGATGTGCGCGGCGATCGTGTGCGGATAGACCACCAGACCCTCGGCGATGTTGATCAGAATCTCGAGGATACCGTCGGTCGCCAGAAACGCCTCCGGGATCACCACGCGGCGATTGGCCGAGTCGTCCAGCGTCCGCTCGAGCCACTGGACCGAGGCCGTCATCGTGGGACTTGCGGCAAGGGTCATCACCAGCCGCGACAGCGAGCAAGCCCGTTCGCAGCGCATGGGGTTGCGCTTGTAGGCCATCGCCGAAGAGCCGATCTGCGATTTCTCGAAGGGCTCTTCCATCTCTTTGAGGTTGGCCAGGAGGCGAATATCTGTGCACATCTTGTGGGCCGACTGGCCGACCAAAGCCAGCGACTGAACGATCATCGTGTCGATCTTGCGCGGATAGGTCTGGCCGGTCACGGCACAACTTTCGGCAAAACCAAAGGCCCGGGTTACCAATTCATTGAGCTTGCGAACCTTTTTCTCGTTGCCGTTGAACAAGGCCAGGAACGACGCCTGCGTGCCGGTCGTGCCCTGGATGCCGCGCATTGGAAGGGTTTCGATCCGCCGCTCGATCTCGGCCAGGTCCTGTACAAAGTCGTAACACCACAGCGTTGCGCGCTTGCCGACGGTGGTCAACTGCGCCGGCTGGTAGTGCGTAAATCCCAGCGTGGGCAGAGCCCGATAGCGTTTGGCGAACTTGCCCAGTCGGTCGATCAGGCAGGCGAGTTTGCCCGCGACGATCCGCAGGCCGTCCCGCATCAGGATCAGGTCGGCGTTGTCGCCGATGTCGCAACTGGTCGCGCCCAGGTGAATGATCGGCGCCGCCTTGGGCGCCGCGTCGCCGAAGGTATAGACATGGGCCATGACATCGTGGCGGAACTTCGATTCGTATTTTCGGGCCTTGTCGTAGTCGATGTCGTCGAGGTGTTGGGCCATCTGGTCGATCTGCGTCTGTTTGATGTCCAGACCCAGCTTCTTTTCCGCCCGGGCCAGCTCCAGCCAGATCCGCCGCCAGGTCCCGAACTTCCGCGCCGGGCCAAAGAGCTCCGCCATCTCTTTCGACGCATTCCGCTCCACCAACGGGCTTGTATAGATGGTATTGTCTGCCATAAATATCCAGAGAAAAAGGTGTCAGGAAGTTTTTATTTGCATTCCGCGAGAAATTGTTCGATCTGCACGACTTCCTCGGCCTTCAGCGACCAGTCGCCGGCGCCGACGGTCTCGTTGATCTGCGAGGGTTTTCGCGCCCCCACAATCGCCGCGGTCACTTCCGGCCGACGCAGGACCCAGGCGATCGCCAGATGCGAGAGTGATCGGCCGTTGCGTTCGGCGATCGGCCGTAGCCGCTCGATCAGCCGCAGGTTGGCCGCCAACCGCGCCCCGTGAAAATTCGGATCGCGATGGCGATGATCGTCCGGCGCCATCTGGGCGACGGTCTTCGGATTGTACTTGCCCGTTAGCAGCCCCTTCTGCATGGGGCTATAGGCCACGATCCCCATCCCGTGCCGCGAGCAATAATCGAACAATTCCTCTTCGGCCCCGCGCTGCAACATGCTGTACGGCGGCTGCATCGACACGGGAGGATGAATTTTGGCGACACGATCGAGCTGGCTAACGGAGAAATTCGACGCGCCGAGGTATCGAACCTTGCCTTGCTTGTGAACCGTGGTCATCGCCTCCCAGGCCTCTTCGAGCTGATTATCCGGCACCGGCCAGTGCAGTTGATACAGGTCGATCACCTCCACGCCGAGCCGCTTCAAGCTGGCGTCACATTCGGCCAGAATGGCCTTTCGATCCAGGCAATTGACTTTTCGCCGCTGGGTGTCCCACGCCAGGCCGCACTTGGTCGCTAGGATCGGCTTTCGCGGCAGGTCCTTCAGCGCCTGGCCGATAACCTCTTCCGAATGCCCGCAGCCATAAGCCGGGGCTGTGTCGATCCAGTTGATCCCCTGCTCCAGCGCCGCCCGGATCGTCGCGATCGAGTCGGCGTCGTCCTGCGGACCCCATCCATATTCCCACGATCCGCCGATCGCCCAGGTCCCCAGCCCGATCACCGTCAGCTCCAGATCGCTGTTTCCCAATCTGCGGTTCTGCATAAAGCTGCCCTTACTGATTGTTCGCCTCAAGAATTTGTTGAATCTTGTTCCTCAATCCCGGCAATTCTCCCCAAATCGCTTCCCAAACCAGTTGATAATTCACCCCAAAATAAAAATGAATCAGTTTGTCCCGCATTCCGGAGAGTTGCCTCCAGGGAATTTCAGGATACTGAGATTTAATTGTATCGGGGAGGTTCTTGACGGCCTCCCCGATCACTTCAAGACTTCGGACAAATGCTCGTTTTAATGTATCATCTTGGGCAAATTCGGAAAAACTCAAATGCCCCGTCCGGCTTAACAGATATTCAATCTCCTCCAGAATGTGGCGCAGAAATGGCTTAAAGTCTTTCATACTGCACCTCCTTCTGTATGTACGGCATGATATGTGGACTGATTTGTTCGGGCGTCAGGACATCCACTTTACGACCCAGCAGATCTTCCAGGTAGAAACACAAGTCCATGTAATGCCGGAAAGACAGTTGGCCTTCCTCGAAGATGACCAGAAGGTCCAAGTCGGAGTCCTCTCGTTGTTCGCCGCGAACAAAGGACCCAAAGAATCCGATTTCTCGAACACCGAAATTCCGAATTGTTTGCCGATTGCCCAATACCATATTGCGTATGTCTGCCAATGTCATGATCGATCCATTCTATTTGCCATTCAGCCGTAATTCTCCCGCTGGGATCGTCGTCCACCAGGTCGGATCGCGGAAGTATTGTTTCATCCACATGACGGCATTAACGCCGTCGGCGACGGCCGTGACCAGTTGCATCGCAGCCCCGACGCGGCAATCGCCGGCCGCGAAAACCCCCGGTACCCCCGTCCGCAGATACATCCCATCGCAGCGAATGAAGCCCTGATCGGAGAGGTCCACGAACCCCTTGAGAAATCCGGTGTTCGGGACCATCCCAACGAAGATGAAAACCCCGTCGCAGTCGATCGGTTCCTTCTGGCCGGTCTTGACATTCGACACAATGGCGCGTTGCACCTTTCCGGTCCCCTCGATCGAAGAGATCGTGCTGTCGAGCTTGAGTTTAAGATTGGAACCCGGCTGATTGACCTTGGCCATCAGTTCCTCGACCAACACTTTGGTGGCGCGAAATTCCTGCCGCCGATGCACCATGATGACCTCTGCGGCGAACTTGGCCAGATGCAGCGTATCCTCCACGGCCGTATTGCCGCCGCCGACCGCGACGACCTTCTTGCCCTTAAAGAACGGCGCATCGCAGGTCCCGCAGTAACTGACGCCCGCTCCGGCCAGTCGAAACTCGTCCTCCCCCGGCACATTCAGATGCCGATACGAACTGCCCGGTGAAAGAATCACCGCCCGCGCCGTGAAACTATCGCCGTCAGTGGTCACTTCCACGCGGCCATCCGCCAGTCGCTTCAGCGAGATCACTTCGTTTCCGGTCTTGAGTTCACCGCCGAACGAAGTCACTTGCGCGATCATCTTTTCGATCAGGTCCGGCCCGCCGATACTGGCATACCCCGGGTAATTTTCAATCCGGTCGGTGGTGTTGATCTGCCCTCCGGGAAAGAACTTTTCCAGCAGAAGCGTCGAAAACCGATCGCGGGCCGCATAAAGACCCGCCCCCAGACCCGCGGGTCCTGCGCCCACGATGATACAATCGTACTGACCACCCATTCGAATTCCCTTTCGTTAATCGCGTATTTCGGCCGACAGGAAAAGGCCGCCGGCGTCCGAGGAATTATCCAACCCCTTCGCCACATTCTTGATATCCGGCGGTGCGGGTTTGGGTTTGTATCGTAAACCGTCGGCCACCGTCATAAAAATCCGCCGGGCCAGATCCGCGTCGGTTGGGCTGATCACTTCCAGTTCGATTGCGCGATCGTCGCCGACCATTCCCACCCCATAAAACATCCCAAACGGGCTCTGGTCTCGAACCGCCAGAACCCAGTTCATCTGGATGTTCCGCAGTTTCCGTTCGCCGACCTGCACAATCTGGGCTTTGTGAAAGGCGGCCTGTCGGGTCAATCGTTCCTGGATCGTTCCATCCTCTTTTGAGTAAGGCCCGATACTGCAAAACAAATCGGCCTGATGGTTTGGAACGACAAACTTTGCCCGAATAATCGATCTCTCTTCTCGTTGGTTATACAACCATTTTGGCTGCGACTGCCAACCCGCACCGACTGGAAGCCGGATCGACAACCCCTCTTCCGGCAGTGCCAGGGGTGGGGATAGTTCAATCCGACTCCGGACCACAACCAGATACTGGGCGATCGCCAGACCCGCCGCAAACAATCCCAATAAAAACAATTTGTCCGACGAGTCCCGAATTTTACCGATGATCATTTTCATCCCTTCATCTTACGCGGCCATTTCCGATCATGCAAGGTTGTTCCCATGAACATCTTCAAGCTCTTGGCGTCTATCCGTTTCCTGCGACAATCCTATTGGTTTCGTCCAATCCAACCGCGGTGAGACTGAAATCCGAAATTTCGGGCTGATAACCGGGATTGTGAAGCTCAACTCATCTCACAAACCCGTGTCCGAGCATTATCGGACGGCCCGCCCGGCCGGATCTGGAAACACCCTCTTTTATGGACGCTTCTTAAGAATTCTCCCTGTTCTGACGATGAACAATGCGGTATAATCATTCGACAAATTGACTATGGCCAAGGAATGATGGACGATGATAAAGGTCCAATCGCAGCCGCCATCGGCAAAGAGTGAACCGCGGATCCTGACCCAGGAAGAGTCCCGGCGGGTTCTGCTTCAGATCCTCGAATCCAACGGAAACGGGGACATCACTTTTTTGTCCGGCGGCCGCTGGTTCAAGTCCCCCGTCCAGTTTGTTTCGGTCTCGGCCGATGTGATCCATATTAAGCCCATCAGCGACAAATCCGATCGCCCCATGCCTCTCCAGGTCAATCAGCCGGTCGGTCTTACTTTTCAATTGGACTATTACAAATATCTGTTCGAAACGGAGGTGGTGGGTTTTGAGACCTCCGGGGGCCGGATCGCGATCCTTGATTTTCCGGATAAGGTCGAACAGATGCAGCGACGGGCTTATTCGCGTGTGCCGGTGCCGAAGAATATCGTCGTCAAGGTTCTGTTTTGGCATCGCGGCTATACCGACGATACCCGCGAGGTCCCCATCGACAGCTACTGGCAGGGAAAACTGATCGACCTGTCGGCCGGCGGCGCGCAGATCACCGTTGATTTGCGCCAAAAATCCAACTTCCGCATTCGCCAGGTCGTCGGGATGCAGTTTACGCCGATGTATTACCAGCAGCCGCTCCTGGTCGAGGCCCAGATCATCCACCTGACCGAAGCCGTCGATACCGGCCTGCTGACGCTCGGCGTGGAGTTTCTCGGCCTGGAGACCAGCGCCGAAGGCCGCAACACCCTCCATCGCCTCAAGGACATCGTCGAGATCTACGAACGAGAAAACGACCGCCTCGGCAACGCCTGAGTCGAACTTATTCAGATCTCTAACCTCTTCCATTATCAAACACCCGATAAAAAGTATATTTGGCTATTGATGTAGAGTATATAATCAGAGGTAGTTTATGAAATTACCATCTAGATACACCATGATATTGGGCGTAGTATTATTCATAGTATTCTTAGCATTATTGGCTCCCAAAATGGGCCGTGTAACGCCTGAGTCTGTTAAGAAAATACGGACATATGAGCTTCGTGCGTGGTACGATAGGACAAACCTTTTCATCCAAACATACCAACGATTACCGTCATCTTTGTTTGAGGTCTATAATGCTCCAATATCATCTGGGGTAGTTAGGCTAAAAATACATGAAAAGAATACACCCTCATTAAATCAAAAACGGCTTTGTTCTGACTCTATTTACTTTCTCGAAAATATCGACTATCGGCCGACCCTCTCCGGCGTTTTGCAGCGAACATGATCCAGATGTCCGTGCCGTTGTGGTGGTCTCATGGAATTTCAAACATTTAGTGAACCCGCACCGGGAACGGGCCTTTAACGGTGTGAATATGGCTTGTGGATATGGTTATTATCGATTCTGACTCCGATGGAAATCGTTCGGATTTCGGGAGAAAACAATGAATACGAAAACCAAGACATTCGATTGCATCCGCATGAAGCGTAAAATTCAGGAACGCATCTATAACCAAACGCGCGGAATGTCGTTCGAGCAGCGGCAACAATATACGCGGGATCGGATTCGTAACAGTCGCTTCGCGTCGTTTCTGGATCGACCTGAAAACAAACGATCCTGATCTTTCATCCGGCCGGAATCGAGAACAAACAACTTTATTCCCGTCGTCGGAACATCAGGCGGATGGGGACTTCCTCCAGTCCCAGTTGTTCCCGCAGTTGGTGGGTCAGGTACCGCTGGTAGCCGTCGTCGAAGAGTTCGGGCTTGTTGACGAACAGCAGAAAGCTGATCGGCCGCACGGCCACCTGCGTGGCGTACAGGATCTTGGCTCCCGCGTGGCCGCCCGTGCCGCCCGGCCGTTCGGCGATCTTTTCGAAGGTCTTGTTGAGCACGCCCGTGCCGATTTCGCGCGAGGACATCTCATAGAGGTCGGCCGCCAGGTTCAGCGTGGTCTGGACATTCTCGCCGGTGGTGGCGGTCGTACAGGTAATCGGCGCAAAGCGCAGGTTCGGCAACATCTTGTCGATGTACTCGCGATAGGTCTCGCCGACGGCCCGATCGCCGACCAGGTCCCACTTGTTGACGACGATCACGCAGGCCTTGTGCTCTTCGACGATCGTCTCGGCCAGCTTTTTGTCCACCTGCGACAGTTCCAGCGACGCGTCGATCAGAAACAGCACGACATCCGCGCGCTTCAGGCCCTCGATCGTACGGATCATGCTGTAAAACTCGATGCTGTCGGCCAACTTGCTCTTTTTGCGAAGGCCCGCCGTGTCGATCAGCACATAGCGCTTGCCGTTGTACTCGAACGGCACATCGATCGCGTCGCGGGTCGTGCCGGGCACGGCGCTGACGATCACGCGGTTCTCGCCGACCAGCGCGTTGACCAGCGAGCTTTTGCCGGCGTTGCGCTTGCCCACCACGGCGATGCGGATCTCGGCCTCGACGGGCCCCTGCTCGGCCGCCTTGGCGCCGAGCCGCTCGAAGATCCGCTCGACCAGCAGGTTCTGGTTGGCATTGTTGGCCGCCGACACGCAGAAGGCCTCCCCAAACCCCAGCCGCGAAAACTCCCCGGCCTGCGCGAAAATCTTTGCTGTGTCGGCCTTGTTGGCCACCAGCATCACCTCCAGATTCTGTTTCCGCAGGAGCCGCGCCATCGCCTGATCCAGCGGCGTGACGCCCTCCTTGATATCGACGACGAACAGAACCAGCTCGGCCGACGCAATCGCCACCTGGATCTGCCGCTCGATGTCGTCGGTGAGCTTGTCGCTATCGACGATGCCGTAGCCGCCGGTATCCACCAGCTCGAAGAACTTGCCCTCGCGCTCGATCACGGTCGTGACGCGGTCGCGCGTGACCCCGGCCGTCGGATCCACGATGCTGATCCGCTGGCCCGCCAGCGCGTTAAACAAGCTGCTCTTGCCCACATTCGGCCGACCCACAATCACTACCACCGGTAACGCCACAAACTTCCTTTCGAGAAATTCCCAGGGATTATCCCCGTGATTGACCATCTGTGGACATTATACCTGTTCCCCGCTCAAATTGCCATGCTATTACGACACGGGAACACGGTGAATTTCATTCGTCGTTATCGAAGGGCTTGTGCGTTTCATGCAGACTTCCGGATAGCGGGGTCCATTCCAGTTGAAGATGCTGCAGATCGGCGAACCGCACAAGCATTTTCCCCAGGCCCTGAATCGATCCCGTATCGGCGCGGATGGAGAACTGGCATTTACCATCCTGGGGCTCATCCAGATAATTATCGAGGATCAACTGAAGGGCACAATGCCCACATTTATCCGTCGTGTAGGCCCGTAACGCAAAGTAGCAATTGCTTTTGGATTCTTCCGAGCCATACCCATAAATATACTCGTCCCCGGGCCTGCGTGGAAATCGGGTCAAGGCCTCCCCGATCTTGCGGATGTCCTCGACATTGCAAAAGAGGTAAAGCGACCCGCTGAACAGTCCATTGGATACAAGCCATTCCAGGTGAATCAGATAGGGTTCTTCGTATGGATGCCGGCGAATTACGATATAGCTTTTGGATTTTTTCATTGCTCTTCCTCTTGAGGGTGAAAGTTCGGTGTTGCTCTCCGTCAGGATCCGATCGTTGTGCTGTCCCTTGTGCGAATACAATCCCATCGACAGGGGGATCGCCCCGACGACCGACCACAGAATCAGATCGGCTATGTATCCGATCGTACTGATCCATACGCCATGTCGCTCGAGAATTTCATCGCCTCCGAGGATCAGCGTGCTCGGCCAATGGAGGGACCAGCGAATCTCGACGGTCCAGTCAGGCAGGATCGGAAAGGCCATCTCCAGCACGGTTAAACCCAACAGGACGATGGCGAATATCCGGAAGAATCGTTTCCGGATCAGGTAACACAAGACCGAGACCGGCAACAGGGCAGCAAGACCAATTCCGACAGCATCAGGATCGATTCTCATACATTTTCCTTACCGCATCAGCGTCCGTATCCACTGCGGCCATTCCTGGGCATTGGCCCCATTGAAGGCATGGGCGCCGAAGGCCGCGCCTCCCAGCGCCGTCCAGCCGATCGCGCACCCGCCGATCGCAATGGTGCCGATCGCCAAGCCCCCGATCGCCGCTCCAAGGCCGATCGCCAAGCCACCCAGCGCGATGTCCCCGAGACTCAGACCTCCAAAGCTGAACAATCCGATCGATAGTCCCCCTATTGAGACCGCCCCCACTGAAATCCCGCCGATCGCGACAATCCCTTTTGCCACGCGGATCCTGCCGGTGGTCGGATCCACATTCGGCCCGTACACAATGTGGACCAGCGGCAATCCGAAAAGAGTGGCCTTCGAACGAAATTCGCGGCCGTACGGAAATCCTTTCCGCGAGGTTCCACAGTGGGGGCACATCACAGCTTGGCGCGAAATCTCCTTTCCGCATTCCTTGCATGGAATTAAAGCCATAGTTTTTTCCTTAAAAAGTTCGACCTCCCTTCACTCAGACGGCGTATTGTATAGGATGTAGCCGCATAAATCAGCATCGGATGAGATTTTTTATCGGGCATAAAAAATTTTTCAAATTCCATTGACACACGAGATATAGGGGGTAGGATGGGTTTGATTCAAAGATGTTGGGCGAAATAGGCGTCAAACAAGAGAATAATACGGGTGGTATCGGTGCGTTGCCCTTTTTGCAAAGAAGACTCGGACAAGGTCATCGATTCGCGATCCAGCGACGCCGGTAGAATTATTCGACGGCGTCGTGAATGTCTGTCCTGTAAACGCCGATTTACCACCTATGAAAAAGTCGGCGAGAGCTTCAAGCTCAGCGTGATCAAGAAAGACGGCTCTCGCATTCCCTATGATCGGGAAAAAGTGGTTATCGGCCTGCAAAAGGCCTGTTACAAGCGACCCGTTTCGGCGGATCAGATTCAGGAAATCGCCGACCGGATCGAAGAGGATGTGTATCGCTGTTCGGACAAGGAAGTAACTTCGCAGTTTATCGGCGAGCGGGTGATGAAGCATTTGCGAGCGGTGGATAAAGTGGCGTATATCCGTTTCGCGAGCGTTTATCGGGAGTTCACCGATGCCGGCGAATTGATCGAAGAGGTTAGCCAGGCCATTCGCGAACCGGATCTGACGGATCAGCCGGAGTTGTTTCCGGAATGAGCGACGCCGCTGAGAATAGATTCGCGGTTGGATTCCAATCGCGGGGAGGCGAATGCCATGATGCCGACCGATTCGCTGCCGGAAGACGCGATCAGCGAAGAGCTGATGCCCGACGAAGTGTTCCTGTCGCAGAGTTCGCATTTTGTTACGGCCTGGTGGATGCCGCCAAGGCCTTCGGAAAATGCGGCCCAGCAAGCCCAGGCCTTTGCCGAGGTCCGAACGGAAGTTCAAGTATCCAGATGCGTAAACGACTGGTCGATCGACTGATCGACCCCAAACGGTAGTCGGGAGGATTGCCGGATGCCCTTGAAGGTCATCAAGACCGATGGAACGGTCGAAGAATATCTGCACACGAAGGTCATCGGAACCTTCAACAACGCCCTGGGGCTGATTGATCAGCCCAATGTGTTCGCCGCCGAGCAGTTCGCCGAGGCGATTACCTTTCACCTCTATCACAAGCAATCGCAGCAGTATGTCGCCAGCGATGAGATCCACCTGATGGTCCAGGCCGTCCTTTCGGCCACCGGCTACGGAAACGCCGCCGCAGCCCTTAACGCCTGCCGCATGAACCGCGCGATCCGTCGTCGTCGTGTTGAGATCATCGATGCCGATGGCGACCGCGGCGACGACCGTCAGCCCTGGAACAAGGCGATCATCGTCGATGAACTCGTGACCCAGCGCGGCTTGGACATGCACACCGCCCGCGCCATCGCCGCTACCGTCGAGGAAAAAGTGCTCAACCTCGGAATGGTCCGAGTGCCGTTGGGCCTTCTGCGGCAGATCGTCGATTACGACGCCGAACAGATGCTCGCCGCCCGCGACCAGCTCGAATTGATCACGGGTTAAACGGGTCGTTCCCGCCAAAAATGGAAGTCCCCGGCTCTCATGCCGGGGGTTATTGTCGGAGATTATGGAGATACAAATGCAGGTAGATTGTCTGTCGCTGGGGGATTTCGGCACCAACTGTTACTGCATGCGGAAGACGGCCGAGCAAACCGACTGCGCGATCCTCGATCCCGGCCTGGGAGCCGAGGTCTTGGTACGGTTTCTTCAGCGGCGAAACCTTCGACCCGAACGGATTATCTTGACTCACGGCCATATCGACCACATCGCCGGCGTCGAGGTCCTCCGCCGCCAGTACCCCGGCATCCCCGTGGCGATCCACCGCGCCGACGCGAACATGCTCGGCGACTCGGAGGCCAACCTGTCGCTGATGCTGGGCCAGCCCTTCGAGACGGCCGCGGCCGAGCGGATCCTCGAAGAAGGCGACCTCGTCGAGGCCGCTGGCGTTCCGCTGCGCGTCCTGCATACCCCCGGCCATACCCCTGGCGGCATCTGTCTGCATTGCCCGGAAGAAAAAACCGTCTTCGTCGGCGACGCCCTCTTTGCCGGCTCCATCGGCCGCACGGATTTCCCCGGCGGCGATTACGGCCAACTGATCAACAGTATCCGCGCCAAGCTGTTGACCCTGCCGCCCGAAACGATCGTCTATAACGGCCATGGGCCGGCCACCACCATCGGCGCCGAGGCCGAAGACAACCCCTACCTGGCATAAAATGGCTTCTTGACATCCGGAATGGATCGTCTATTATGCAGTGGCGCTGCGGATTGGACGATGGTTGTTGTTACAGTATATCGAGAATAGACTTGGGAGGGAACATGGACTCTGAGGAACCGAAAAAGCCGAAAAGGTCTCATCGCGGCTGGTGGATCGCGGCCGGCGTCGTCGTGTTCGCCGCGGCGATCGTCGCCATGCTGTGGCTCAACGGCCAGCGCCGCCTCCAGCGCAAGATCGAAGAGCTTCACGCCAAGGGCTTCCCGATCACCTTTGAAGAGATCGAACAAAAACGCCGCCTGCCCGAAGGTACCCCCAACGCCGCCGACCTCTATCAACAGGCTTTCGGCGCTTATCAGGAGTTGTCGGAACAAGACGATATTATGTTATCGCCGATGAATCCAGTCATGTTACGGGAACCATGGGAGCCATTATCCAAAGAAATAACTACGGCTATTGATCGGTTTCTGAACAACAATCAACAAACAATTACCTTGCTCGCTAAGGCATCTATTGTGAAAGACTGCCGTTTTCCTGTGAATTATTCAACAATTCCCCCACTCCTTCCGTACCTCAAAGAAACATCCAAATGCCGTAGACTTTTGTTTCTTTCCGGTCTTTATCAGATCGAAGTGGAGAACAAGGCCGGAATCCTGAAAGCGATGCGCGAACAAAACGGTTTAGCATCGGCTTTGAGTCAATACCCTTTTTTGGTCGATTATAGTACCTATTATTCGGTATGCAGGGAGAATATCCTTCTTGTGCAAATATCCTTGAATCGTACCGATCTTAATAAGGAATTTCTGATGAAGTTGAGCGGTTCTTTCCGATCGGGTTTATTGTCTCCCAACCTTGAGGCCGCGTATCGTAACGAGTTACCTTATCTATTACACCACTTGAATAATCCGTCATTGATATTGCAGTACGGCATTCCTCCTCAATTCAAATCGCCGATCTGGAAATTGTCGTCTGTGATAAGATCCAATATTATGGAATGCATGGATCGATTGGATGAAATGGTTTCAATCTGTGGATCAAGCTCTTATGCTCGATTTCAGTATATCCGGAGTTTGAAAACCAAAACCGGCCAATCCTTGCTTCATGATTTTTCAAACATGTATGTTTCTTCCTTGATAGACTCTGTCGAGAGAAATTTACGCTTCCAGGCAGAAATGGGTGCTACCCAAGTCGCGATAGCGATAGAACAATATCGACTGGATACCGGCAAAATCCCGGATCGACTCGAAGACTTGGTTCCCAAGTACATGGAGAAAGTGCCGATCGATCCCTTTGATGGAAAACCCCTTCGATATAAGCGGCTGGAGAAGGGTTACACGATCTACTCGATTGGGGAGGATGGCAAAGACGATGGGGGAAAGAAGAAAGATCGCGGCGAAAAGGATTTCGATTATCCCTTCACCGTCCGGCGGTAGGGGGTTGCGAAAAATCATTTTGTCGTTATACTCTCGGCCATGATGCGATGGATCGGATCAGCATGGAAGCTCGGATGGCGCCTGTTTCGGCGGCACGGAGTGTCGTTCGCGGCGGGGATCGCCGCTTGCCTTGCGGCCTATCTGGGCATCGGTTATGCGATGGAGCCGGTCTCGCGGAGCGAATACTGTGGCGGCGCCTGCCACGAAATGAATGTCTCCTACCAGTCCTGGGAAATCTCCCGCCACGGCCACAACCCCAGCGGCAACCGCACCGACTGTATCGACTGCCACCTCCCGCCGCGCGAGCAGTTCATCCGCCACACCGTCGCCAAGGGCTACGCCGGGGCCAAGGACCTGTATATGCACAAGTTCGGCCCCGAATACGACCGCGAAGTGATGCGAAAGCGGGTCCTGGCCGCCATGGACAACAAGACCTGTCTGCACTGCCATGACAACCTGCTGGCCCGGGCCCGTTCGGCTGCGCTTCAGTCCCATCGCTCGTCGATCGCCCAGCCGCAGGTCGAGGAATTCCGCTGCGTCAAGTGCCACGAAGACGCCGGACATATAAGGAATAGCGTCTTGTTTCCTGTTGATTCTGAGATAGGGAGATAATTTCGATTTCCGATTTTCGATTTGGATCGAGTGGAGGTTTGTATGAAAGAGAAGAATATAATTCTGGTCGTCGGAATAATGGCAATCGTAACTCTGGCCGCTATCGGCTATGCCCAGAATGCAACAGAGTCCAAAGCCCCGGCCATGGTCCTCAAGGAATACCGGATTGACCGCAATCTCAGCGACGACGCCCGGGAATGCATCGACTGCCACGCCAAGGACAGCCCCGGCATCGTCGCCGATTGGTCCGACAGCCGCCACGCCCACGCGAGCATCACCTGCTTCGATTGCCACAACGCCGGCCCGGCCGACGCCGATGTCAGCCAGTCGCATTTCCAGTACGACAAGACCGCCGTCAGCACGATCGTCTCGCCGCGCGACTGCTCACGCTGCCATCCGGCCGAGGCCGCCGAGTACGCCAGGAGCAAGCACGCCAACACGCTGGCGATCATGTGGAAGATTGATTTGTGGATGAACAAAGGCGCCAACAATGCCGTCGAGCGCGTTACCGGCTGCTACCACTGCCACGGCTCGACCGTCAAGATCAACAGCGGCGTCTTCGATCCGGACACCTGGCCCAATGTCGGCGTCGGCCGCCAGAACCCCGACGGCAGTCTCGGAAGCTGTTCGAGCTGCCACACGCGGCACAAATTCTCCATCGCCGAGTCCCGCAAACCCGAGGCCTGCGGCCAGTGCCATCTCGGCCCCGACCACCCGCAGATCGAGATCTACGAGGAATCCAAACACGGCGCGATCTACCACGCCGAGGGCGATTCCTGGAAGTGGAACAGCGCCCCCGGCATGTGGACCGCCGGCGTCGATTATCGTGCCCCAAGTTGCTCGGTCTGCCACATGTCGGCCGTCCGCGATGTCCCCGGTACCCACGATGTCACCGAACGGCTGGCCTGGGAGACGCAGGCCCCGCTGACCGTTCGTCCGGCCGAATTCGCGGCCTTCCCCGCCAAGACCGATCCCAAGGCCGAACGGGCCAAGATGGAAAAGGTCTGTCTGGCCTGCCACTCCGCCGCCTGGACCAAAGGTCACTTCGATCACCTCGACAAGGCCGTCGCCAACTACAACGATGTCTATTACAAACCGATCAAGACCCTCGTCGATTCCCTCTACGAAAAGAAGCTTCTCAGCAAGGACCAGCCCTTCGACGAGGAGATCGAAATCGAGATGTACGAGTTCTGGCACCACGAAGGCCGACGCGCCCGCTTCGGCGCGGCGATGATGGCCCCCGATTACGCCTGGTGGCACGGCTTCTACGAACTGAAAAAGCGCGGCATGATGATCGAGCGCCTGGCCGAGGAACTGATCGAATCCGGCAAACCCGCCAAACAATTCAAGCTCCTGGGAACCGGCGGCGAGACGACGCCTCCCCTGGGTCTTCTCAAACCATAACGATCTGGTTTTGCAGAGGGTCCTGCTTCAACGACCGGACCTTGCACAGAATCCGTTTTCCGGATTCAGGATATCAGACGCCGGCAGTTACAATGCGTACCTTTGTGAAACCGTTACTTGTTTTCGGACACCGGCAAAAGCAAAGACGGGTCGCCGAAGAGCATGAATTTCATGCCTTGAAAGAAAACGCTCGGCGGATACCAGTCGGGCGTGGGTTTCAGACTCGCCAGTCGTTCCTTGGAATAATAATGTGCAATGGCATAATTCCAGCAGTCTCCAAGGCGTTGCCGTTGTAAACCCGCGACAAAGCCCTCCAGCAAAGTCAAGGCGCATGGCTGACTGCCCGTATTGCACCCGATGTAGGCCACGGCCCCGGTCGGGCCATTGCGAAGCAATCCTTCACCCAGTCCCCGAGGATTGTACTGATCCCTCTGATATGGCGCCGGCGGGGGCGGCGGTTCCTGGAAGACCTGTCCATGATCGCTGCCCTTGTGCTCAACGCCGTGAACATCGACATATGGTTCATACGGAGGCAAAGTGGCAAATCGGCCCGTGTGGCAACCAGCCGAAAAAAGAATCGGCAGGAAATCGGCATTGTGGACGGCTTCGAGGTCTTTCAACGCAAACGATTTGTCCCAGAGAAGGTTTTCTCCATGGCCGGCATGACAGATCACGCCCAGGCCCTTGTTCATCAGGGAAATGACTTCCTCTGCGGTTGGCGGTGGCGTGTCGGACTTGCGGCGTTCATCGCTGAAATATCGTTTTTCCACGGTCCAATCCGACGACAGGGTCGTGATCGCACGATCCAGCGTCCCTCGACTATCCACCCATCCGGCCACACTGAGCAAGGCAATGCGTTTTGAACCCTCTTTCTTCCCGGCCAAAAGCCCGGCTTCATACCGAATCGTCTTGTCCGCTACGGTCTTGACTTCCTCCGGAGTACTGACCGGCCAGCGGCCAACCGCGATTTCCGGAAGGTAGTCGATCTCGTCGAAATTGATCGGATCTTCTTTGTTCTTCTCCCCGTGCACTTCGCCGTAATAGGCGGCATGAAAGGAATCTTTCCGCGCATTCCAATCCTCAAACGATTCATCTTTCTTGGCCAGATCGGCATAATACAGGTCGCTGGGATAGAAGGCATAGTCGAAGGCCGGCGGAGTGATCCGGTCCAGGACCATGTACCGAACCGGCATGACATCGGCATCGCCCACCAGCAAGACATACCGGACTCGGCCCTGTTTCCAAAGGTCAAACAAGAATCGTTTCAGCCGTTCGGGATCATCCCCTCCCGGATGATCCCGCAGGATTGTTTCGAGAATCGCGGTCTGCACGGGAAGCTGTTGGGTCTTGTGCAGGAGATAATCCGACAGCGTAGGGTATAATTTCTCCGGCACAACCACAACAAGCCCTCCGGCGGAGGATGTCTCCGAGAAAACAGCCGATTGGGCCAGGCAAGCAAGCATGCACGCGTGTGCAAACAAGCGGAATCGTTTGAACCGTAGGGTCATAGTCACCTCAAATATTCCATCGAATCTTCGTCCGAGCTCGTCGACAATTATCCCATGACCTACTGCGCCTGACAAGGGAAAGAATCCGGGAAGGGTTTGGGGAACTCTCGCTGTTTTCGTTCTTGGCCAAATCGTTTCCGGATCGGAAGTCTGTTCTCGACGGGGACATCAAACTCATGTTTAACTTTTTGTATCCCTTTATGCTTGCATGAGTTACAAATCGGAAAGACTCGCTTGAAATCGGTGATTTGCGAAGGAATTTTTTTTGCAAACGGATTGACAAGGCCGGGGCATTCTCATAGGATTATATTCAGAAATTCGTGTGGAAGGTGATGATAAATGCGGAAGAGGGAATTTCTCATTTACCATTTCCGAGCCGTTGCACAGTGGCACAGGGATGATTTTCGAACGGATATCGCGCAAGACCGAAAGGATTCGCTGAGGATCAATCAATAGACGCGCCGGCGTCGGTGCGAGAACATGAGATTCTATGACGGAGGTGGTTATGAAAAGCGTAGGATATGTGTGTATGATTGGGGTAGCGGTCTGTGCGGTTACATGTGCAACGGAGGTGCAGTTTGATTTTAACGGAGACCTGAGCGCCAGCGTTGGTCCCGGAACACTGGGATATTTCAATGGCGCCGCAACTTCGGCGGCGGTCAGTTTCGGAACAGCCAGTAGTTTTGGCATTCCCGCCCTTGCCGGCGGCGACGCGACGGTGATGTCGTTTGCGGCGTTTGCTCCCGATCAGGGGCTTGAGCTGTTTCCCGGTTGCGGACCCAATGGCGGCGGTTCCGATATCAACCAGTACACCATGATCTGGGATCTGTTGATCCCGTCCTTCAGCTCGTCGTACTCGTCTTTGTTCAATACCAACCCGTCGAATGGCAATGATGGAGATTTCTTCGTCCGACAGAACATGGGGATCGGTATCAGCGGGGATTACACGGGAATCATCAATCCAAACGAATGGAATCGAATTGGCGTTTCGGTTGACCTGGTGACCTCAACGATGTCCAAGTACATCAATGGCGTTCTGGTCGGGAGTCAAATACTTTCGTCGGGTGTTGGAGGTCGATGGGCTTTGTATGCCGATGGCCAGGCGACTCTTCTTCTGGCGGACGAAGACGACGAAACCAACGCCGGATTCATCAACAGCTTCTACTTCACGGATCGGGCTTTGAATAGCGACGAAATGGCCGCGTTCGGCGGGCCGGATGCCGATGGCGTGATTCCGGAACCGGCGACGGGATTGCTAATCCTGGCCGGCGCTTCCCTGATCAGGGCGATACGGCGTCGAAGCTGATCCGTCAGACAGGAATTGCATTGGCACACCCGACTTTTCCTCTCCGGAACCGTCGGCGCGTCAATCAACCCGAACCATCAAACCATACGGGGGGACGGAAAACCGCTCCGTCCCCTCTTGATTTAATCCAGCATCCAACTGCTGGACAAGACGCTCAGGTCGTTAAGATCGACGCGGCCATCCCGATTGATATCCGAAAGCGGATCGGACTTTCCGAACGAATCGCTTGCCTCGGACAGGATGGAACCATCGGGATGGAATGCGACCATCGTGGCCGTAAATCCGAACTCATCTATGCGGACTCGGACATATTCGTTCACCAGGCCCCCGTTGGTACCGGGAGGTTCATTCTGAAAACCGCCGACGGTCATATGGGGCCAGTCGTACACCAGCGGTTCGGGGATATCCAGCCAACTGCCTCCCCCGGTCACGCAATAGTACACGCCGTTGAGGAATCCTCTTTCGTAGGCGTGCGTATGGCCGCTAAAGCAGGCGTCGACTCCGTATTTTTCCATGAGAGGGACCAGATTGGCGCGGTAGAAAGCGTCGCCGTCGATCCATCGCTCGCAAAAGGGAGGACGATGAACAAAGACAAAAATAAAACGAGCGCCTCCGGCCCAGGCCCGACGCAGATCGGACTCAACCCAGACCATGTCAAAACGATCGGCGTCGTCGATACACAGAAAATGACAACCGGCGTATTCAAACGAATAGCTTCCGAAACCGGCATGGAAGTTCCCGCCTCGCTGTTGACTGGGCAAATCGTTAAACTTGCGGAGGATAGCGGCGGATCCCTGATCGTGATTGCCCCAGGCGACAAACCAGGGAACGGTCTGACCCAGATACTTGGCCACGCGATCTAGATAATAGGCCCGGGTATCGCCGTACAAAGATCCATCCTCCGCCAGATCTCCAACCGTCACGGCCAAATCAACCTGCGCAGCCATATGGGCCATCATGGCCTTGGTTGGTTCGAAGGGATCCGTCGGAAACAAACCCAAATTGGTTCCCTGACTGTCGCCCCAGACACCGAATGAAAAAGTCCTGTGTCGCAATGGAGCCGTTTTGAATGTTCCAACGGATGGTTGTTTTCCATCCCACAGGATGCGATAAGCATAGACAGAGTCGGGCTGCAGGCCGATTATACTGGATTTGTAGATCACCGTGGAAGCGCCGGAATCGCAAGCCACAATATCGGCCAAGGCGCCATAATGGGTATCCGGACCATATTCGAGTTGACAGCTCGTTTCCGCGGACATTTCCCACATAATCGTGATTCCGTCCGGCTGGACATTCTGCAGATACGGGTTCGTAAGCAGAACGGCATCCCCCGGCGTCACGCCGGCTCCTCCGGGACCTTTGAGGGCCGCTGCGTCTTCGGCGGTTAAGGGACGATTGTAGAGAGCCGCAAATGAGATATCAAGGGGATTGTCTTCTCCGTCCTCATCGGCAAACAGAAGCAGTTGGGATTCGAGGGCAAAACGACCATCCAGAGGTTGAACGGTCCCCTCCAACCATCGATCTCCATTGATATAGATCCGGTAGAACTGGCCGTTTTGGACCGACACGATCATGCGGTACCAGGTCTCGGGTACTGTCGCAAGGGCCGAATATCCCGTTGCGGAGACCCCAAGCGAACCGCTTCCGGACCGGATAAAACAGTCGCCATCGTTGTTATTGGTCGGGTTGGTCTGGAAAAAACACATCCATTTCCCCGCGCTACTTTGGGGATATCGGAAATCGATCACCAATGACCACTGGTTGACAAACTGTCCGCCTCCATTGGGGGCGATGCCGTGGGAACATCGATAATGACTACCGACCCCGATCCGCACGGCCAAATCCTGCTCATCAAGTCCTTGTATCGGCAAGTGGTTACCCACCAGAATCAGGGGTTGACCCACTTCGGCCTTCGTCAAATTGGAAGGATCGTCAAATCGCCAAAGGCCGACCAGCCCGGAATTGGTGTCGGCCGCCTGGCATGGAGATGCGATCGAAAGAGTCAAACACAACAAAATGGGAATACCCGCTCGTCTCACTTGATCCTCGAAATTGTATTCTGGACATACAAACTCTTCTTCCAATCGGCGCCGACCGATCGGTACCCGCAACCGGTTTTGCCCCCGTTATCTGGTGACCACAATATGGATGAGTCCGGAAGGAGGGAGATCGCTGTCCGGACCCATCCTTATAAGGTTCTTGTCGGTTAATTGCCTGGAGCAACGATACAACCGGGGACAAACGGTTGCGTGCATTGCATCCAATTGCCAGCCAGAATAGCAAAATCGTTGAGATCCACTTTACAGTCGCGATTCAAGTCAGCCGTCATAAATCCCCAGGCGCCGCATTCATTGTCCTGGATAATCACCTGGATCGTGGTAATCGGCAGAATGGAAAAATTGCCGTCGGCGGAAGTTACTTTATGTTCCAAATCGGTGGAATATGTTGTTCCACGGAGCACCTGATCATCGATTGCCGTAACCGAAATGAATTGGGGAATCCCCGCATTGGCGGGGGTAAAGGTCAATTGCTGCGGATTGATCACCACGCGATTGGGATCGGCCGGTTCGGTGATCGTCACGGTCACGGAGGAGGTTGGAGTCCCGGTCAGAACGACAGAATATTGGACCGCCGGCCCGCCTTCGATGACGGTTACCTTGTCGGGGGTAATCGCCATATCGGCGCTTTCATCATCAAAAATGACGACTTTCAAGCCGGGAATCAAGCCCTGGTCAAATTGGCTGTCGGCGCTGGTAACCAGGAAACGAATGCCCGCGGTTTCTTTTCCTTCTCGCTCGGTATCGTTAACCGCAATGACACCCACCGACTGGGGAATCTGCCAGTTTGCGGGCGTAAAAGTCAAGGTGATCGGCTGGCCCGGCTGGGCAGGTTCCACCTGTCCCGGAGCAAGCAGACGAAGATCCTCTGCGTGGCCGAGGATGGTATTCAGATCGACTTTGACCGAAACATTGGCCGCGGGGACATGTGTGCCGGCGAGATGAACCTGGAAAGTTTGTGCCGCAGGATTTTTTTCAAAGACGGACAATTCGCTGGTATCCGTCGCACCCATCGTGTTCCCGATGGGGTCTCCTACCTTGCCCAACCCTAACACTTCATATTCCGAAAGCGGTTTATCCCAAATCGCGACGGTCGAAACATGCATTTCGGCATCCTCGCCGTCTTCATCGGCAAAGAGCAGTAATTTGGGATCCAGAGAAAAACGGCCATCCACCGCTTGTACCGTCCCCTGAAGCCAGAGTTCTCCATCCACATAAATGCGATAAAAACTGCCGTTGTCAACCGAGACGACCATACGATACCAAGTGTCCGCCTTGGTGGTTCGGGCGGTATAACCGGTTGCGGCCACGCCCAGCGCCCGATCGGAATTTCGAACAAAACAATCGCCATCGTTGCCGTTATTCGGATTGGTCTGATAGAAACACATCCATCGACCGGAGCTCGGCAAGGGATATTTGAAGTCGAAGAGCAAGGCGAACTCGTTGACATAATTGCCTCCGCCGTTGGGAGCGATTCCGTGTTCGCAGATATAGTAACTGCCAACGCCGATCTTGATGGCGTTGTCCGTCGCATCGTATCCGGCAACCTCACCGTGAACGCCTCCGCTATTGAGCGTCAGCGGAGGCCCTCCGGCAAGGGTCGATTGAAGATTATTGGGGTCATCAAATTCCCACAACCCCCGCAGACCGGCCGTCGCTGAAACGGGAACCATCAGGATCAAACCCAACAACCAAAAATACGCGTTTTTCATAACTTCCCTCACAATCTCGATACATTTGGACTTCGTTAAAACGCTCCGGAAAATCTATAAACTCACGACGAGTTTATCCTCCAAAACAATCCCCCCGATACACCGATGGTGCATCAATCGGTCGGCGAAAACCGTCCAAAATCGGGGGGGCAACGGTACTTGCTTTGACGGTATCGTCGGTTCTGGCTGGTTCTGAATCCTGATCATCATTCAAGTCGTACCTGTGAAAGGGTTATGGTGGTTCCGTTGCATCGGAAAATTCTGATTGTGCCCGTCGAGACAAAACACCCTCTTTCACTGCTATACTTGGTACCATTTTCTCAGGGGACAATGCAAGAAAAAAAACACTTTTTCGTATATTTTATCACCTTTGCGGATCGGATGAACCCTCAGGAAGGTCAAGTTGTTCCCATGCGCAAAATTCCCGGAATATATTGTGAAACCCAACGCTGACCCGGAAAACCCGTATTATTCATATTGAAAACGCAGGTTTTGTCCTTTGACAAGACCATTGAACCCGGAATGTCAGACGGAAACGGCAAGGAGACATCTTGACGCGAGAACCTCAAATCCGTACAATACAACATGTCGGAAATTCAATCCAGATCGACAGTTATGGAATGAATTGAGGGGTGTCGTTGTCCAGGCGTTATTGGTTTCTCATGGGAACTACCGATTCATGAACTGACGGAGAAGAGGCGTGATCAAGTCATTCTATTCAGAGGTTTCGATTCGGGAAACAATCCAGCAGTCAGTCCCTATCCGACCCATCCTTACGACGACAGTGTGTCTTCTTTTGCTACTTTCGTTCAACTTGACCGCGATGGCCGGAAACTATTCCATCGGGGATTTAAATGGAGACCGAAGAGTTGACATCCGTGATTTCACGATGTTTGCGGATCAATGGCTGGATGAAGATTGTCTTGTGCCGGGTTGCCTCGCCGATCTGGATGGAACCGACGGCGTGAATGTAACCGACTTTTCCATTCTGTCCGAGAACTGGCACAGCGAAAAAGGGACGCTGTTGATCAGCGAGTTCATGGCCAGCAACGGAAGCTCCGTTCCGCTGGGCCCGGGCGAACTGCTCGATCAGGACGGCGATTCGTCCGACTGGATAGAGATTTTCAATCCGAGCAATCAGGCAGCCGAGGTCGGTGGCCGGTATCTGACCAACGATAAAGGCGACCTGGAAAAATGGAAAATCCCCGAGGGCGTACGGATCGGGCCGAGAGATTTTCTAATTGTCTTTCTGTCGGGCAAGAATCTCTCCGGAAGCGAACTTCATGCCAGCTATGACCTGAAGGCCGAAGGGGGTTACCTGGCGATCGTCGGAAAAGACGGCAAAACCGTGATTTCGGAATACGATTACCCGCCGCAGGTACAAGATATTTCCTACGGTATCGGTCAATTCTCCCGAAACCTCATCGCCCCGGGAGACACGGCGCGATATCATGTTCCGGACGCCTTGGACACCCAAGCACAATGGACACAGGCAACCTTCGACGACCGGAACTGGAAGACCGCCAAGACGGGACTGGGGTTCCTTCATGCGACCCCCGAAGTGGCGGATGTCACGATTCCCGGCGATCCCATCCGGGGAGTTCCCAACGACGGGGACTGGCCCTCCAACGAAGCGCCGCCTCTGGCAATAGACAATAACATTGGCACAAAATATTTGCATTTCAAGGGCGACTTCGACCCCGGCGATCCTGCGGGAGGAGCGGGCTTTCAGGTGACTCCCTCGATGGGTCCGACGATTGTCACGGGGCTAACCTTCACCACGGCCAATGACGCGGTGGACCGGGATCCGACGGCGTTTGCTCTCTACGGTTCAAATACGAGTATCGACGGACCTTATACGCTGATAGCCACGGGAAATATTGTTGATTTTAGCCAGGCCACCGCATGGCCGCGCTACACGAAAAACGCCACTCCGATCACTTTTTCAAACGACAAGGTCTATGAACATTATCAGTTGTTATTCCCCGCGATTCGAAATGCGCCGGCCGCGGTGGCGATGCAAATCGGCGAGGTTGAATTCTTGGGATATCCCGCCGGCCCCATCACTTCCGATATCCGGAACGAAATGCTGAACATCAATCCCTCATTGTGGGTTCGATTGACATTCGAACTTCCCGCCGATGAGATCGGAACCTACGATGTTCTGTCGCTTCGCATGAAATATGAGGATGGATTTGTGGCGTATCTGAATGGCGTAGAAGTGGCGAGACGCAATTTCACCGGCCAGCCCCAGTGGAATTCTCACGCTGACAGCGACCGCCCGAATGAATCCGCGGAAGGGGTCGAAACCATCGATCTCTCCGATTTTCTCAATCGGCTGACTTCCGGGACAAATGTTCTGACAATCCAGGGCCTCAACAACAGCGTCTCCGATGAGAACTTTTGGCTTGAGCCGGAATTGACCGCGGCTGTGAGCGTCGGCGCTCGACAGTACTTCAAGCCGGCCACTCCGGGAAAATTGAACGGATCCGGGGCCTTGGATATCGTCCGCGACACGAAATTCAGCGTCAATCGGGGCTTTTATAATGCTCCCTTCAATGTCGAAATCAAAACCGATACGCCTGACGCCGTGATCCATTATACGCTGGATGGCAGCACTCCCACGGAGACCTCCGGGTTGCTCTATACCGGCCCGATTCCGATCGCCGGCACGACTTGTCTTCGAGCGATGGCGTTTATCCCCGGTTGGCTGTCCACCAATGTGGACACGCAGACCTATATCTTCCTGGATCAGGTCATTCGTCAGCCCGCCAATCCGACTGGGTTTCCGGCCGCATGGGGCAGTACAACCGCGGATTATGCCATGGATCAGCGCGTTGTGAACGATTCACGATACAGCGCCTTGATGAAAGATTCTCTGCTATCGCTTCCGACCCTCTCCATCGTCACCGACTTGAATAATCTTTTCGGATCCACCGGTATCTATGAAAACTCAACCTTGGAAGGAAAGGCCTGGGAACGCCCCGCCTCGATTGAGTGGATCAATCCCGACAATACGACGGGTTTTCAGGTCAATGCCGGATTGCGCGCCTACGGCGGGGCCTTTCGCCGAATGGACCTGACACGGAAGAAGTCCTTTCGTCTTTTGTTCAAACGCGAATACGGAGCCCCCAAGCTGGAGTTTCCCTTCTTCGATGCCGAGGATGCAACCACTCGTTTTGACACGCTGATTCTTCGGGCCGGGGCCAACGACGGCTGGAACAACTGGGGAGGCGCCAATACCCAGTATATCATCGATGAATATCAGCGTCGAACGCAGTTGGCCCTGGGTCAGCGTGCCGCACACGGCCGGTTCGTGCACCTTTATATCAACGGCTTGTACTGGGGCTTGTACAACTCGGTCGAGCGACCGGAGATGTCCTTTGCGGCCACTTATTATGGCGGAGACAAGACCGAATGGGATGCGATCAACGCCGGCGAACCTGTGGGAGAAAGTACTCCAACCACTTGGAATTCGATGTTGAGCCAGATTCGTTCCGGTATGGGGTCGATCAACGCCTATGAGAAAATCCAGGGGAACAATCCGGATGGAACGAAGAATCCCGCGTATGACAATCTGTTGGATGTCGATAACTATATCGACTACTTGTTCTCCAACATCTGGGGAGGAACCGGAGATTGGGGCGGACGAAACTGGTATGTCGCCTGCCGGCGGCCTCCGAATGCCACGGGATTCAAGTTCTTCAACTGGGATATGGAAGGCGCCATCATCATCTGGTCCGATCTCAATGCCAATGTCATCGGTCGTTCCGAAGCCGTCCAGGAACCCTTCCAGGCCCTGCGGCAAAACGCCGAATTCCGGATGCTCTTTGCCGATCATGTCCACCGGCACTTGTTCAATAACGGTCCGGCCACTTCCGATCCGTCCTGGGCTCGCTATAAAGAACTGGCTGATGAAGTCGAACTGGCGATTATCGCCGAATCGGCGCGATGGGGAGATCAGGCATCCGGTACGCCCTATACGCAGGCCAACTGGTTATCATCGCGAGACTACATCCTGAACACGTATATGCCGCAGCGACCCGCCATTGTTTTGGCTCAGTTGAAGGCCGCTCAATTGTATCCTCAGGTCTCGGCGCCGCAATTTCGGATTAACGGAGTCCTCCAGCATGGCGGCCACGCGCCCGGCGATGCGGTCCTGACGATGACGGTTCCGGATGCGGCGGTGTACACCGATGTGACGGTGGTTCCAGAGCGTGTGCCCGTCCGGGTTCATATCCCTCAGAACGATTCGCTGGGCCTTTCCTGGACGGGGAGAACCTTTATCCCGGATACAACCTGGACGGACGGCAGCACGACCACCGGGGTTGGTTATGAGCGGAGCAGCGGTTACCAGGACTGGATCGGTACGGATGTGAATACCCAGATGGCCAGTTCCACATCGGCCTATTGCCGGATCGAGTTTAACTACGACGGCTCCCAGGTCTTTGAAAAACTGCTGCTTCGAATGCGATATGACGACGGCTTCATCGCGTATCTGAACGGCGCAGAGGTGTATCGCACCAGCAATATCACGGCTGTTACGCCGCCCTCGGCCAGCGCTGGTAACCATGAGGCCGGGGCAACCTTTGAAGAGTTTAACATTTCCACGCACATCAACAAACTGGTTGTCGGAACCAATATCTTGGCGATTCACGGGATCAACTATAGTCTCGGCAGTTCCGACTTTATCGTTCAGCCCATTCTGGTCGGTCAGGTTCTGGATACCAATCCGGCTTCCGCTCCGGTTCTCTATACGACCGATGGCGCGGATCCCCGCAAGCTCGGCGGTAGCCAGCATCCCAGCGCCCTTTTGTATTCGGGGCCGATCCCCTTAACGCGCAGCGCGCTTGTCAAGGCCCGAACCTTCACGGCCGGTCAATGGTCGGCGTTGAATGAGGCGGTCTTTGCGGTCGGTCCGGTCCAGGAGAGCGTGC